>CAIJPN010000159.1 GCA_903822545.1 uncultured Anaerolineae bacterium
CCGCAGACCATGTATGTTACCGAGCACTTCCAGCTCGGGCGCTTTGGCCAGGTTGTGCTTTCTGTAGATGGCCGCTTACAGCAGCCCACGAATGTCACCACCCCCGGCATTGCTGCCAATACCCTGCAAGCTGCCAACACCCTGCGCAAAATTATCCTGGATGATGCTTCCCAGGCCCAAAATCCTGACCCAATCCTGTTTGCGCGCGGTGGGTTGCCTCTCAGCGCCTCTAACACCTTGCGCGGCGGTGATACCGCCACCGGCATTGTCGGGGTGTTGAATTACACCTGGGCTGGGAACTCTGCCAGCCCGAATGCTTACCGTATTCGCCCGATTAATGCTCTGGATGGTTACGTTAACTTTGAAGCAGCTAATGCCCGCCCTGCATCTGCCCCCGCGGTTGGCGGCTCGCTTAAAGTCGTGGGCATGAACCTGCTCAACTTCTTCAATACCATTGCTGATAACAATGCCGCCACTCCCGGCTGCTTCCCCAGTGGTACTGATGCCGATTGCCGTGGGGCAACCACCCAGACTGAATTTGACCGCCAGTGGCCCAAAACAGTAGCCGCCATCCTTGCCCTTGATGCAGATGTGATCGGCTTCAACGAAATTGAGAATGATGGCTACGATTCCACCAGCGCTATTGCTTTCCTGGTGGAAAAACTCAATGCCGCCACAGCCCCCGGCACCTATGCCTTTATCGACGCTGATGATGCCACCAGCCAGGTTAACGCCCTTGGCGTGGATGCCATCAAAGTGGGCATGATCTACAAACCTGCCAGTGTCACCCCCATCGGCCAGACTGCCGTGTTAAATACGGTGGCCTTTATCAATGGCGGTGACAGTACTCCACGCAACCGCGCATCCTTGCTGCAGGCCTTTGAACAAAACAGCAGCGGCGCCGTTTTCATGGTCAATATTAACCATCTCAAGAGCAAAGGCTCTGCCTGTACTGCCCCTGATGCGGGTGATGGACAGGGCAATTGTAACGTGGTGCGCGTGAACGCCGTCAATGAGTTGATGGCCTGGTTTGCCACTGACCCGACCGGCACAGGCGATCCTGATATCCTGATGGTTGGCGACTACAACTCCTACGCCATGGAAGACCCCATTACGGTTATTAAAAATTCAGGCTTCACCAATCTGATCAGTGAATTCCTTGGCACGGACGCCTACTCGTACGTTTTTGATGGACAATGGGGCTATCTCGATCATGCCCTTGGTTCAACTTCACTGACAGCCCAAGTGACCGGAGTTGGTGATTATCACATTAACTCTGATGAACCCAGCGTTTTAGATTATCTCGAAGATTTCAAAAGCGCCGGTCAACTGGTCAGTTTGTATGCTGCCAACCAGTTCCGCGTCTCTGACCATGACCCGGTTGTTGTCGGCCTCGAGCTTGATGCTACCTTGCCAGAAACACAAATTACAAGCACGCCATCGCTCTTCAGCAACAGTGCCACCGGCAGCTTTGTCTTTAGCAGCACAGAGAGTGGCTCTACTTTCCAGTGCAATTTGGATAATGGAGCTTTCTCGACCTGCAGCAGCGCTTATGATTACCTCAACCTGCTTGAAGGCGAGCACACCATTGAAGTATATGCCGTTGATGCTTATGGGAATGCTGATCCATCCCCGTCCACGTATACCTGGACGGTTGACTTGACCGCTCCGGTGGTTACGGTTCCGGCCAATATCAGCGTTGTGGTCAGTGTAAAGACTGGCGCAGTGGTTAAGTTTAGCGCATCGGCCACCGATGCAATCGACCCCGCCAACCCTGTGGTTTCCTGCGATCCACCATCGGGCTCTTTGTTCGCACCGGGTGTCACCACAGTTACCTGCTCGGCAACCGATAGCGCCGGGAACAAGGGCAGCGACACCTTCACGGTTTCCGTGATTTCAAAAGTCGAGCTGCTCAAGAACAGGTGGTTTGAGTCCGCCAGTTCGAATTTCCAGCCGCTCAATTGGAGTTCAAACTACTTCATGTCTGGGCTGGATAGATTGGTTTCATCCACATTCCAGGGCGGTAAATATTCGCTCAACCTGGTCGGCAATGGCAAACCCAAAGCGATCCTTCAGAATGTGGCGATCAGCGGCAAGGCTGGAGATACTTTTGCCCTGAGTGCCTGGAGCAAGGCCAAATCTATTCCCACACTCGGCGTATATGCGGTGCAGGTCAGTTTCTTGAGTGGAACCACTGTGGTGGGCACTACTACAGCCAGCTTTGCGAATGGGATTCATGATTGGCAGAAGATTTCCAAAACGTTCACTGCTCCTGCCGATTTCACATCCATTCGCTACATGCTGATCTTCCGCAAGGCCAGTGGCTCCGCATTGTTTGATAGCGTTAGCCTGCTTAAGATTATCCAATAAATGCATGACAGGCGTTCAGTCAGGTAAAACAACTTTGGCCTGACTGAACTGCCCGTCTCATTTCTTGGCTACCTGATTACCAACCATCTCACTGGTTTCAGGGGCTGTCCACGAGGCTGGGCAGCCCCTTTTTATTTCCAGGTTCACTGCCAAAACGATTAACGGCTGAGAATGCGGAGCGCGCAGGGATAATAGGTGCGATATCAACGAAGGATCAGCTTAAAACCTGGGGTGGAAATTTGTGGCAAATGCGGCGTGATACTTTTGGTGCGCGAACGTATAATGATTCAGGATGACAAATCCACTGCGCTTCTTCACCAAAGGCCCATCGCGAAGTTCGGCTGGATGCAGCTGCGCAGGCATCTGATGGCGAAAGCGTGGATCACATCCCAGGGTGTGACGGTGGTCGTTGATGAAAGCCAGCCTGCCCAAAGCGGCACAGGTGAATCTTACGCCCGGATCTGGACACCCGCGAATGCGGCAGAACTTCCAGAAGAGTATCCATCCCTGGCAAGGCTGCCGGCCTGGGTGCCGCCTGGTTATATCATGCAGGCACGCGCCGCCTTGATCTATTGGAACATGTCCCAGGAAAGTCCGTCCGCGCTGCTGGTGGAATGGCCCAACGGATGATGATGGCAACCCGAGAGCGGATTGTGTCAGCCGGATTTATTTCAGTGTGGGTAAGGAAAACGAGCCGGAGATTGTAAAACTCCAGGAACGATCGGTTTTTATCTTCCCCCGGCTTTTGTTGCTGGCCGATTTATCTGATCCGATCCGAAAGTGGAACCCGGAACGGGGTATTTACGACAACCGAGACCCTGATGCGCTTTTCCTGATCTGGGAATCGCATGGACAGACTTTCGAGATGTCTGCCAAGGCGCCGGATGTTTCTAAGGAAGATTTGATGCGCCTGGTAGGTTCCATCCCATAAACTGCGCTATTTTCCCTTATTCCTCCCCATCTATCCTGGCGGAAAGAGTACCCTCCCCCTGTGGGGGGAGGGCGGATTTGGAGCACGCTACAGGTAGGGCCAAAAAACGTTATTCCTGAATGAATTAGTGCCCGCCCAGATAGGCTTCGATCACGCTGGGGTTTTCCAGCAGTTCATCGCCGCTGCCTTGCATGACGATTTTGCCGGTTTCTAGCACGTAGGCCCGGTCTGCGATGGCCAGCGCCATCTGGGCGTTTTGCTCCACCAGTAGGATGCTGGTGCCTTGTTCGTTGATATCCTGGATGATGTCGAAGATTTGCTCGACCAGGATGGGGGAAAGGCCCATGGATGGTTCATCCAGCAGCAGCAGGGTGGGGTGCGCCATCAGCCCGCGCGCGATTGCCAGCATTTGCTGTTCACCGCCCGAGAGTGTGCCGCTGACCTGGTTGCGGCGCTCTTTCAGCCGCGAAAAACGCTCAAAAGCCGATTCAATGTCCCGGTTGATGGTGGCGCGGTCAGATTGGGTGTAGGCGCCCATCTCCAGGTTTTCCCAAACTGTCATGCGCGGGAAGATTTTTCGCCCTTCCGGCACATGCACAATGCCTTTGCGCACAATTTCCTGCGGCGGCATCTCGTGGATGGGCTGGCCCTGGAACAAAACGCTGCCCTCGCGCGGGCGCAAAATGCCGGAGATGGTGTTGAGCGTGGTGGATTTCCCCGCGCCGTTTGCGCCGATCAGCGCCACGATTTCGCCCTTTTCAAGCTCAAAGCTGATGCCTTGCAGGGCGTGGATGGCTCCGTAATGAACATTGAGATTGTCAATTTTTAGCATCATGGCGCTGTTTCTTCCGTTGTTGGTATTTGCGGGTCAGGGTGCTGCCGCCGGGGCCGAGATAGGCCTCGATTACGCGCTGGTTGGACTGGATATCTTTGGGCTGGCCTTCGGCGATCTTGGTGCCATAATCCAGTACGGTGATCTGGTCGGAAATATCCATAACCACGCGCATATCGTGCTCGATCAGCAGGATGGTGATGCCCAGGGTGTCGCGCAGGCTGCGGATGAAGTGGGTCATCTTGTCGGTTTCCTGGGGGTTCATCCCGGCGGTGGGTTCATCGAGCAGCAGCAGGCGCGGCTGGTTTGCCAGGGCGCGGGCGATTTCCAGGCGGCGCTGGGCGCCATAGGGCAGGTTGCGCGCCAGGGTGTCGCCCATTCCATCCAGCCCAACAAACTTGAGCAGGCGGCGGCCTTCTTCGATGGCCTGTTTTTCTTCGTTGCGTTCACGCTTGGTGGAGAGAATTGCATCCACCCAGTTGGCGCTGAAGCGTGGATACTGCCCGAGCATGATATTTTCGATGGCAGTCATATCCCCGAACAGGCGGATGTTCTGATAGGTACGGGCAATCCCCAGGGCTGCCACCGCGAAGGTCTGCTGGCCCTGGATGGGGCTTCCGTAAAACAGGATCTGCCCATGCTCGGGCTTGTAATAGCCCGAAATGCAGTTGAACAGGGTAGTTTTCCCTGCGCCGTTGGGGCCGATGATGCTGGCGATGCTTTTTTCCGGCACGGTCAAATCCACGCTGTTGACGGCGGTCAGGCCGCCGAAAATTTTGGATACTTGTCGGGTTTCGATGCAGGCTTGCATGGCTCAGGCCTCCTGCCCCGATGGCGGGGTATTTTTTTCAAGGGCGGGACGTTTTGCGGGCAGGAATCCTTCGGGGCGCAGGCGCATCATCACGATCAGCAAAATCCCGAAGACCAGCATACGGTAATTTTCAATCTCGCGCAGCACTTCGGGCAGGCCTTTGAGCGCAAACGCGCCCAGGAACACACCCGGGATGTTGCCAATACCGCCCACGATCACCAGGCAGATCACATTGATGGCAACCATCAACTGGTGGTCATCTGGCCCGGTGAACTGGTTGCGCGAGGCAAACAGCGCGCCCGCCAGCCCGGCGATGGCCGCACTCAGCGCCAGCGCCAGCAGCTTAGATGTGTAGGCATTAATCCCGGTGGCGCGCGCCACGGTTTCATCCTGGTTGACCGCCACCCAGGCTTTGCCAGTGCGCGAGTTTTGCAGCCGGTAGGCCAGGAAGCTCACCACCAGCACGGCGATAATGATCAGGTACATAAAATCCACATCCGATGTGAACGACCGCCCGAACAGGGTCGGCCCGCCAATATCGCGGATGCCGCGCGGCCCGGCCGTGTAGGGCGTCATCAGGTCAGATTTGAGCAGGATGCGCACGATTTCCGCTGCGCCCAGGGTCACAATCGCCAGGTAATCACCGCGCAGGTTCAGGATGGGCAGGCCAATTAGCAGGCCAGAAATCCCGGCAGCCAGCACGCCTAAAATCAGCGCCAGCCAGAAATTCCACATCAGGTGGTGCGGCGCAGGAGCGGTCAGCAGCGCAAATGTGTACGCGCCCACTGCAAAAAAGGCCACGTAGCCAATCACCAACTGCCCGGCCCAGCCGGTGATGATGTTCAGCCCCAGCCCCAGGATGATATAAATGCCGACCGTGCCGAGCACATAGTTCCAGTAGCCGCCCCAGGTGCGCGGCAGGATGATCAGCGCGGCGGCTACCAGCGCCAAAAAGGCATAGCGGGCAGATGGATTGTTCCTGAGCTTAATCGCCCGCTCAGAGTGGATCGCGTTAGTGTAGCTTTCTGCGGCTTTTTGGAAAAACCCCCGGACTTTGGCATTTGTCCGCAGCGTCACCGCCAGGGCAGACCCGGCCACTGATGAAACGGTCAGCAGCACCAGCGAGAGCAAGCTGCCGGTAACGGCGTCCTGCCCGAACAGGTACATCTTGATCGATTCGGGTGAGATGGCAACCAGGTAGGTGCGCACATCGATTTTGTTGGCCGCCAGCATGCCGAAAACCAGCGCGACGACTGCCGAGAAAATCCCGGTCACCAGGCCAGCCAGCAACCCGGCCACCAGCGCCGGTTTGAACTCGTCTGCGCCGGTGAGTGGGCGCCTGGCGGCGGTTGCGCCGTTCCACAGGCCCACCAGGCTGATGAAAATGACAAAAAACGGGAGCGGGGGAATGCTGCCACTGCTGACGGATGTGCCGAAAATCTTGGCGACCAGCGCTGCGCCGATCACAGTGAAACCGATCAGGAACATGGTGACAACGATCACGCCGAAGGTGATGCCAGTTTGAAATCCGTTGCGGGTGGCCGTTTTCATAGTTTCTCCTCGGAGAGTTTTTCGCCCAGGATGCCCGATGGGCGCACGATCAGCACCAGCACGAGGATGGAGAATGCGATCACATCTTTCAGCTGGAAATCGATGCCCAGCGCTGCCGGGCCAAGTGATTCGAGAATGCCCAGGAACATGCCGCCGAGCATGGCGCCGGGGATGTTGCCGATGCCGCCCATCACCGCTGCGGTGAAGGCTTTTATGCCCGGCAGGAAGCCAACATAGTGGTTGACCAGCCCCATGTGGATATCCCACATGACGCCCGCTGCGCCAGCCAGCACGCCGCTGATGATGAAGGTTTTGCTGATGACATCATCCACGTCCACACCCATCAGGTAGGCGGTGTTTTTATCTTGGGCTACGGCGCGCATGGCGCGCCCGAGTTTGGTGCGCATGACCAGGATGTAGAGGCCGATCATCAGCAGTGCGGAAAGTACCAGTGAGAAAACACCGGTATATGAAATCAGCACCGGGTTGCCGCTGATGGTGAGAGTCCAGCCGGTGCCGCGGTCGAGAATATCGGGGTTGATAATGTTTTTACGCTGCGGGCCAAAAGCCAGCATGGAGAGGTTTTGCAGGAAGAAGGATGCGCCGATGGCTGTAATCAGCAGGATCAGGCGCGGGGCTTTGCGCAGGGGCCGGTAGGCGATTTTTTCAAGGAAAAAGCCAACTGTGGCAGAAACAAAAATCCCCACAGCAAAGGCCAGGATGACAGAAATGATCGGGTGGGCGTTGAGAAAGTTCAGGTCTGGGTTTTCGGGTGTGGCGGCGGGGATGTAGCGCAAAAGCTCGAAGGTGAAGTATCCGCCAAAAGCGCCGAGCATCATCACTTCGCCGTGTGCAAAATTAATCATAAACATAATGCCATAAACCAGGGTGTAGCCGATGGCGATCAGGGCATACATGCCGCCCAAGATCAAACCGGAGAGGCCGAACCGCACCCAGGTGTCGGCGCTGAAGTTGCGTTCGATTACCAGTACGGTGAAGAGCCGCCAGACG
Source organism: uncultured Anaerolineae bacterium (assembly GCA_903822545.1). Classification (GTDB taxonomy): domain Bacteria; phylum Chloroflexota; class Anaerolineae; order Anaerolineales; family Villigracilaceae; genus CAIJPN01. Next base: position 7,507 of record CAIJPN010000159.1, read on the forward strand.
AGGAACAGGCCAATCAGCGTCCCGGCAACCGGTCGAACCAGGCGACCGTATTTCAGGAGATGTGACGATGCTTTATTTTCCATAACGAATTGCCTTGTGGTAGATTTTGGGGATTGTCGTGGCACAACCTCACGACAATCCCCGCGATGTTATCGTATCCTGGGCGTGGTTTGCAACTTGTGCAATTTGCTCAGGGTGTGAAGCTTAGGTTACTGGGCAGGAACCCACTCGCCGTTCTTGACGATGTAGAAGACCGGGCCGGAGGCATTGCATTCGCCGTTTTCCTGGCAGGTGATGACGCCAGAGATGCCCTGGTAATCTTTCAGGCCGCGCACAGCCGCCACCAGCGCGCCGCGCGGAATGTAGAGGGTGTCACCCTGGACAATCGCAACAGACTTGATGGCGGAAATCAACGCGCCGATGGCGTCATAGGAGTTCCAGGTGTAGGCGGAAAGTACGCCAGCTTCGGTGCCGTAGGCGGTTTTGTAGGCTTCGTTGAATTTTTTGATGGCTTCGGTTCCAGGCGGGATGAGGGTGGCGGAGTAAACGCCTTCACCATTTGCGCCAACCTTGCCGAGGAAATCCTTGCCGTAGATGCCATCGCCGCCAAAGAAGACTTTGCCTTCCAAACCGGCCTGGGCCATCTGGTTGACGAGCACGGCCGCTTCAGCGTTGTAGCCGCCAAAGTAGAGCGCATCGGGGTTGGTGGATGCCACGGCTGCCAGTGGGGCGCTGTAATCTGATTCGCCGGGGGTGACGGCTTCAAACGCCACAGCTTCGCCGCCGAGGGAGATGAAGGTTTCCTTCACAACATTGGCGAGGCCCTGGCCGTAATCGGAACCATCGTGCATGAGCGCCAGTTTGCGGACGCCGAGCTTTTCATATAGATACTTGGCTGCGCCCTGACCCTGGACGGTGTCGGTGAATGCGCTGCGGTTGAAGACCTTGGAACCTTTGCTGGTCAGATCGGGGTTGGTCGCGGAGGGCGACATCATCGGGATGCCAGCTTTTTCGTAGATCGGCATGGCAGCGGCAGTCGCGCCAGAGAAGGCATGACCGGCCATCGCCACGAAGGTTGTGTCGGCAACAAGCTTGTTGGAGACAGCCGCGCCACCTTCAGCGCCACCGCCGTCATCTTCCACGGCCAGTTCTACTTTCCAACCCTGGACATCGCCCATATCGGCAACAGCCAGTTTCATGGCGTTAGACATGTCGATACCAAACTGGGAATAATCGCCAGTCATCGGGCCAGCATAACCGATTTTAACGGTCTGGCCTTTGGCGATCTTGGCGCAGCCGAGTTCGGCTTTACAGGCATCCGGTTCCGCGGCGGCGGACGGGCCACAGGCCGCCAAAACGAGCATGGCAACCAACATCAGGACAAATAGTACTTTTTTCATGTTTCTTTCTCCTCTTGAGATTTTTTTACCTTGCCAGGCAGCCCTTGCGTTGGTTGTGACTTTTCTGCTGCCTGTAATGGTCGTAGGTTGTCAACCCTGGTAATGGATAACCAGGTGGAGTTGCGCGATTGCACTCCCGGGGTTTTCATAGACATGCGGGCGGTCGGCCCGGAAGCGAATGGAATCTCCTGCGGGAACGTGATATTCGCAGCCGTTTGTGCGCACTATTACGTTCCCCGCGATAACCGTAATGAATTCCTGGGTACCGGGATGATGCGGGTCAGCGCTCATAATGCAGCCGGGGTCAATTTCGATCAGGTAAAGTTCAAAGCGTCGTCCGGGTTCGGCCGGGAAGAGCGGATAGAGCCGGTAGTGACCACCAGCTTCCACCAATGGCATAATGTTGGCGCGTTGCACCAGCGCGGTATCCGTTTGCGGTTCGCTAAGCAGGCTGGTGAACGAAACCTTCAGCCCGTTTGAAATTTTCCAGATGGTAGAAATCGTCGGGCTGGATTCGCCGCGTTCGATCTGTCCCAACATGCTCTTGCTGACGCCGGTCAATTCTGAAAGTCGATCCAGGCTCAGTTTTTTTTCTTCTCGGATTTTTTTTAAATTTTGGGCAAAGAGCAGGGTTGGTTCTTCCATCATGCTGCAAAACGCTCCTCTGGAACGCAAAAAGCATACCGTGTTATTTGTCACGAATGTACGCTATGGCGTCCAACTTGAGCATTATAACATCCACTACTATTCGAAAGACCATGGGAATTTCCCCCCATTTTGCGGAGTTTTTCATATACGCACTGCCACATCCGCAGTTACGCGCCCTGCGCCACTTTTCGTGGCGCAGGGCGCGTAACCAGGTAGATTGTTTATTCGCCTCCGCCCTGCTGCATATAAACTTCCTCATAGGGCTGCACCACTACCCAGCCTGCCCCGGCAAATTTGAGCTGTAGGGATTCGCCGCTGCCGCGCCCCAGGAATGTACCCAGGCTCAGGTCGGTGCGAATATCAGGGGAGAGCGACCCAGACCAGGCTACCGTGGCATTCGGGTCGGTGAAAATGGGCTGGTCAGGAGTCACTTGCAGGGCCAGTGGTTCATAGTGGGTGGTGATGGCGATCATGCCCGGGCCGGTGAGTCGGATGTTGAACAGCCCGCCAGTCAGCATCCCGGCCACGCGTTTCATCATGGTGATGTCCCATTTAACCGTATCTTCAAAAGCCAGCAGGTCGTTGCCGTTCACAAAGATGGTTTCGTTGCCCAGGCTGAGCACCTGTACTTTTTTGCCGCGCTCGGCCAGGTAGACAAGCCCCTGCCCATCAATTTTCATCAGGCTGGCGCTTTCGCCGGTCACCATTTTCTTGAGCATTTTTTCAAGGCCGTGCTCCAATACCCCCTCGCGGGTGAACTTGACCTGGCCAGTATAAGCGACCATTGATCCGCTTTTGGCCCAAACACGCCCTTTCAGGTTGACTTCCAGCAGGTGCGGATTTTCCAACTCGAATGGCCGGTTGGCAGCATTATCCTGCGCTGTTGATTTGATAAATTCTTCCACAGAGTAGCCAGACATTTTTTCTCCTTTTGGTGTAAAGACAATTTGTTCAATATACGTTCTACACAGGATTTCGGTGCAAAACGGTGCTGAACGCCGCATTCTGCCCACCGCAGGGTTTTCTTAAGTCATTACAAAAATCTTGATGGTTGCTTGGCATGGCTTTTGAAAACCATCTCGAATTGCATGTTCCCTTTGCTACAGAATGGGGTTATAGTATTAAGAGAGCCAAATGCAGGGCAAGTTTCCTGGCTCGAAAGGAGTATCTTATGAATACCGAAAAATCCCGTTTTGAACGTACGATGTTCATCGTTCTTGTGTTGTTGTTCCTGTTCTCCCAGGCTGTCATTTTTTACCCGGCCCTGGTCAACGACCCGGCAAAGCCAGGCTGGCGGGAAGTGCTGCCCAACATGCTGATCATCTCTATCCCGCTGGTGCTGCTGTATGGGTCGATTTATATGGTGGCTGTGGCCTGGAGGGAACATACATCTAGCGGGCAGGTGGAGCCGCGCCTGGCAAAAATCATCCATTGGGCTCCGCGCGTTGCCGCGATTTTGATCACCGGCTTTATCAGCCTGTTCTCGCTGGATGTGTTCGAAACGCAAGCTCCGCCGCTGGAACTGTTGGGCGGGTTCCTGATCCACAATATCCCATCGATTGCGCTGATTGTGCTGCTGGTTTTTGCCTGGAAGCGACCGGTGGTGGGGTTTGTGGCTTTCCTGGCCGCCGGGATTTTATTCGCCGCCTTTTTTGTGCGCAGTTTCTACGCCCTGCCGAACCTGCTGCTCTTTGTGCTGCCCATCTTGCTGATCGCCTGTCTCTTTTACATAGACTGGAAATGGCTGGGCGCGCCATCCTCCCCGGCATCGTCATGACCGGCAACCCGGGATGATCCTTATCCTGAAACGCAAACAGGATGGCAGTCTGCTTAAGAAAGAGCCAACCCGAAGCGTATGTAAAAAGGCAGTAATTTGAGTTCTTCCCCGCTGCTTATGGCTGTACTGTTTCATCACAGATCAGATTCACAATAGCGGATGTCCTTGCGCGCGTAAGCGTTGGGCGTCAGCCCTTGTGGGAAAGGAAAAATAGGTGGCGTGTGCGCTTTCAATAGGTCTGGTCTTGACTGTCCCTTGTTCAATCTGGCTGACCGCATCTAACACAGCCTGTACACCGAATTGCTTGGAACGTACCATCAGGTCATGCAGGGAATCGCTCGGGGAGATGGGAACGCTGCGCTGGATGAGCATATCGCCAGCATCAATTTTTTCCACCATGTAGTGAACCGTGACCGCTGTCTCCTTTTCTCCGTTTACCATTGCCCAGAAGTTTGGCATCATGCCCTGGTAGCGGGGTAACGGTGCGGAGTGCAGGTTGATGCAACCGTGCGTGGGGAGACGCAATACAGCCGAGCGGAAAATCTGGCTGGCGGCAATGGAGATGATCAGTTCGGGGCGCACGGTATCAGCGAGGAAAGAAATCGTATCGGCAGCGTTGATTTTGGCGATGTTATACACCGGGATTTTATGCCTGCGGGCAACGTCAGCGGCAGAGAATGGTTTGGTCACAGGAAAAACCCGGTTGAGCAGGTCGGCGAACTTTGCCCAGGCAAAACGGGCTGATAGCCGCAGGAAATCCAAAGGCCCATAAAATTCATACAAGCGGCGGGCGGTGAGAGTCAATTTTTCGTTGAAGGCTGGAAGCACAATCAATCCGACAATATCGTCGCGCCGGGCAGCACAGATGGCATCTAGAGCGGCTGGCAGGTAAAAAGGTTCATTCTGGGTAATCAATACAATACGCATTAATCACTTCCTCCATGGTTGAGATCAAGTTGCTGCGCAAAAACTTCCCGGATGGGGCCAAATTGAAATTCCTGGAGCAGGCTGCGCAGGCGCTTTTCGGTATAGCGCAGGTTTATATAATGGCGGAACCTGGATAGCGCCGAGGCATGTTGGATGCGGGGCTGTTCGGGGTCGAATTCCCACGGATGCAGGTAGACAATCGCGGGTTGTCCGCTGGCGTTCAACCGGTGGATAGCCCAACGGGTTACCCAGGCTGGGTACATACGGAAATATCCTCCGCCAGCTACGGGCAAATTCCAGCGAGCAAGCCTGAGTGTGCTGATCGGGAATTCCCAGATGCCAGCCTCGGTGCGGTGCGCAAAGCGCTGCGCATCTGGAATTCCATAGCGGTCGTGGGCCGCAAGTGGAAAAATGCTCGAATCATAACGCAGTCCATTTTCTTTCAGGACATCGAGCGCCCATATGGAATTGCGGGTGATGGAGAAAGATGGCGCGCGATAGCCCAAGACTGGCCCGGGGGCGGCTCGTTGTATGGCAGCCAGGGATTTCTTGAGATCAGCATCAAACTCTTGGGGGCTTTGGCGATAGATCAACTCGTGCCAATATCCGTGCGTTGCGATTTCGTGCCCGCCAGAGACAATATCGCGAACCAGGTCAGGATATGAGTCAGCCACCCAGCCAAGCATGAAGAAAGTGGCATGGGCGTTGCTATCCGCCAAAATATCCAGAATACGATGTGTATTTTGAACAACCCGCACCGGGTACTGTTTCCAGTCGGATCGGCTGATTACGGTTTCAAAGGCTTGTACCTGGAAATAATCTTCAACATCAATTGTCAGCGCGTTCATGTGTTTTTTCCTTCAGATGGCCTGATGAACCATCCGACCCAGAAGGCAGCCCCCCAGGCGGCATGGAGAACCATAAAAGAAAGCAATATCAATGGGATAGTTGCCCATTCTTTTGTTTTGCTCACCTGGCGGATGGCAAATACCAAACCAAGAGAAAGATAAAGGGTCATCAGGCTGGCCAGGAATGCCAGCACCACGGGCAGGAATACCCCGATTGCCAGGCCGCTGACAAGCACCAACACCCACACGGGTGCAACAAGGTGACGGAGACGAAGCGAGCGCCAATCCTTCCGCACCATTTGGCATTTCCAATAGCCATAGCGCCAATATTGTTTCCAGAGAGCCGCGTAACTTGTGCGAGGCTTATAGAGAACTTCCAGCGAGGGAACATACAAGATGCGATTGCCTGTTTTTCGGATGCGATAATGCAGGTCGTAGTCTTCGTTGGAGATGAGTTGGGGGTCAAAGTAACCGGCCTGCTCAAATATCCAGCGCCGGTAGACACCAAAGTTCATCGTATCCGCTTCGCCTTCTTTATCTGAAAAACGGAAGCTGGATGTGCCCGGGCCAAATGGGGTTGATAGTGAGGCGGCAATGGCCCTGGCTACCAGGGTATCGGCAGGCTGCATCAGCATACGCGGCCCCAGGCAGGCGGCATCTGTGGTTTCGAGTTTGGCGGCAACCAGGGCCAAATAATCTTTTGCAACTGTACAATGCGCATCCAGGCGCACCACAACATCGCCCCGCGCGGCCCGGATGCCTGCGTTCATTGCCTCCGGGATGATGCGTTTGGGGTTGTCGATTAACTGGATGGGCAGGTTTTTCCGTTCTTGTTGAAATGACTGGATAATTTCCCTGGTTCCATCGGTGGAAAAACCATCTACGATGACAATTTCCAGCCGCTCATGAGGGTAGGTTTGGGCATCGATCGCTTCCAATAGCTGCCGAATCGTTGAGCGCTCGTTATAGCAAGGGATCACGATGGACATATATGGCAGGGGTCGATTATCGCTTGTGATTGCCAAATCTCATTCCTTTCAGCCAGGGGCCAGGTACGATGGTTATCAATTTATCGAGCTTTCTGATGTGCCGGTTACCATTGGAACCAGCAGGAAAACATTTTACCACCATGCGCCTGGACGATATTTATGCTGGTGGTGTGATTAATCTCGGGTTGGGTGTGATACCTTTGTGGCAGGCGTTTGGCAAACTGTAACGCAATAACGCGCGGGAATATGCGCAGCATACTGATGCGCCCCGGGCAAAGCCTGAAGGCAATTTCATCTTTTAGAAGCATCCGATTCGGAGTACGATATTAGTAACGAAACCGAAGGGAGCCAAGTCCATGAATATTTCAACCCATCTTATGCAGGGCGAATCCGTGCTCGATGCCCTGTATACGCTGAACCAGTACGCACCGCACCCCAACCCGCCTTTCCAGAGCAAGGATGATTGGACAGCGGTCGTGCGCGAACGTAAAGGCGTGACCTGCCACGCGACTTTCGAGGGGCCAGCACGGCCATGACCCACAATGTGCGTGGGAAGTTGTTCCCGGCCAGCGGTGTGTGGGGCGTTTCGACCCATCCATCGGCGCGGCGCAAGGGCTATTGCCAGCCGGCTGGCTGCCGAGCGGGAAACCGGTAAAGTTTTTCGAATCTGTATCCTTTCCCGTTGACCAAAATTGCCAAATTCGCGCCACAAGTGCTGGCCCCGCTTCTCGAGATGGAAACCGCCACATTGACCAGTCCGACCGCGCCGAACTCTGGCTGCCGGCTGATATGCATCCTGAAGCCCGGCTGGCAGAGTTCCAGCCCAAGGTTGAATCCGCCGTACGCCTGGCGATGTGCCGGGCGCTGGATGTGGCAAAAATCGGCGGGATGCGCGCGGGCGAGGGGCGCAGCGGCCTGTTGGAAGTGACCAAAGCCGCGGGTGCGGATTGCGAGTTGACGATCCAGGAGCTGGGCGCGCTCGTAAACGGAACCCACAGCCCGTCAGATTTCTCCCTGCGCGGCTGGGGCAGCCCCGGGGCTGAAATCCAATCCACCCTGCGCGGGATGTTCCCTCCGCAGGTTCCATTCCTCCACGAAAATTTTTAAAATCAAAATGAATCCACTCGATTATTACCTGCCGCAGCCCGCTTTTGAGCTTTCTCCCGTCCAACAGGCCGGGTTTGAGGCCTTGTTGGCCTCCACCCCGCCCGGCGGCTGGATCGACTACCGGCTGGATGCCCCCAAATGGCAGTTCCTGTCTTATTTGTGCCAGTCGAAAAATCTCGTCCTGCATGGCTCACAAAATCTTACGATTGACGAAGTTGAGCCCAGGCAGGCGCTCGACATCCGCGCTTTCAGTGCCCAGGAGGCCATCTATGCCACCACCGATGGCATCTGGGTCATTTATTTTGCGATTGTTGACCGGCAGCGTTTCCAGCTTTCACTATTTAATAGCTGCGTCACGGTGCGCATCCCATCCGGGCCTGAACTGGGGCCGCTGTATTTCTTTTCGGTCACCCAGGCAGCGCTGGTTCAAACTCCCTGGTGTGATGGCGCGATTTATATTTTGCCGCGCGAACATTTTATGCAGGAAGCTCCCCAGCATATGCAAGGTGCAGAAGTGATCTTTCCGCACTGGGTCAGCGTTCAACCGGCCCGTCCGGTTGCCAGGCTGAGGGTGGGGCCGCAGGATTTCCCGTTTTTGGCGCAGGTTCACGGTCACAATGAAGAAAAGCTGACCCGGCTGGCTGCCGCCGATCCGAATGGCTATCCCTGGCCCGAGGCCCTGGAAACCTGAAAACAGGAATAAACCACATTGTCTCATGGCATTTTTGCCCGGAAGGAAAACCTATGAACGAAAAAAAACTGACATCCAGGCTGGTTAAAGGCGCGATCGTGCGCATTGGATTGGGACTGCCCATCATCGCGCTGGTTATCATCCTGCCTGCGGGGAAATGGGATTACTGGCAGGGCTGGATGTGGATAGCCACGATCTTAATGCCGATGTTTTTTGTCATTCCATACTTTATGGTCAAAAACCCGGCCTTGCTCGAGCGCCGTATGCGCATGCGCGAAAAAGAAGCGGTGCAGCAAAAAATTGTAGCGTTATCCTATCTGTATTTCCTGGTGGCATTCATCCTGCCCGGGCTGGATGTGCGTTTTGGCTGGTCGAATGTCCCACCGCTGGTTTCCATCATCTCGGACGTATTCGTCCTGGCTGGTTATATGATTTTCGTCTGGGTACTGACGGTCAATAGCTATCTTTCGCGCATTGTGGAAGTGGATGCCGGCCAAAAAGTGGTTTCCACCGGGCCGTATGGCATCGTCCGTCATCCCATGTATTTTGGCGTCAGCTTGATGTACGCCGCCTCGCCGCTGGCGCTCGGCTCCTATTGGGCGATTCTCCCTGCCGTGCTGATTGTGCCCCTGCTGATGGCACGTATCGGCAACGAGGAAGAAGTTTTGCTCCGCGATCTGCCTGGTTATGCGGAGTATCGCCAGAAAGTCAAATATCGCCTGCTGCCGGGGGTTTGGTAAAGAATCCCATCTCGCCAGGCGTACACAGCTGCCTGGATTCCATCCGCCAAATGGAGTTTTTTATTCAGGTTCAGCACTTCCAATGCAGTTTTTGACGAAAACGCGCCGATTTCGGCGCGTTTTCGTTATCCCGCCCGGATTCGGGCGGTACATTTCCCATCATCGCGCAAACGTTAACCAAACGTTAAACAACCCTTGCATGGCCGTTAACAACCGCATGGGAAAATGAACCTGTAAAACCAACACAAAAACAACCCATTACAGGAGAATAAACAATGCGTAACAAAATTTTTGGAGTTTTTGCCGCCCTGATCGTCACCAGCATGGTGCTGGCAGCCTGCGGCGCCCCCGCCACGGAAGCTCCCAAGCCGACCGAAGCGCCAGTCGTTGCCACGGAAGCTCCCGCCCCCACCGCCGAACCAGCTGTCGAAGACCCCATGGCGATGTACGCCCCAGATGCTGTCTCTGGCGACATCCTGACGGCCGGTTCCTCGACCGTTTTCCCGCTCTCTGAGCGCATGAAGCAGCGTTTTGAAGAAGAAGGCTTCTCGGGCAACCTGACAATCGATAGCATTGGCACCGGCGCGGGTTTCGAGCGCTTCTGCAAGACTGGTGAAACCGATATTTCCAACGCTTCGCGCAAGATCAAGGATAGCGAAGTTGAAACCTGCAAAACCAACGGCCGCGAATCAATCGGTTTCCAGGTTGGGATCGATGCCATTGCCGTAGTGGTGAGCAAGGACAACGATTTTGCCAAAGATATCACCCTCGAAGAACTTTCCAAGATTTTTACCACTGCTGAAAAGTGGAGCGATATTCGCCCCGAATGGCCCGCCGAGCCGATCCAGCGCTTCACCCCCGGCACCGACTCTGGCACATTTGACTACTTCGTCGAAGCCGTCACCGCCCCCTTTTATAAGAACGCCGATGGCAAAGCCGATGTAAAAGCTGGCAAACAGGCCATCCTCGACTCGAAGAACACCCAGTTCTCTGAAGATGACAATGTGCTCGTCCAGGGCGTCGAAGGCTCCAAATACGCCATCGGTTACTTCGGGTTCGCCTACTACGAAGCCCAGGCTGACAAGCTAAACACCGTCGCCGTGGAAGGTGTTGTGCCCACCGAACAGACCGCCGAAGATGGCAGCTACAAATTGGCCCGCCCGCTGTTCATCTACAGCGATGCCAAAATCATGCAGGAAAAGCCCCAGGTGGCCGCGTTCATCTACTTCTACTTGAACAACGTCAATGACGAAATCCAGGATGTCGGCTACTTCCCCGCCAGCGACGCCATCCTTCAGGCCAGCATGGATGCCTGGAACGCCGCAGTCGGAAAGTAAATAGCCCTCTTCATCAGGTGACAGCCATCTCCAAGATGACTGTCACCTTTTCATCACTCAAAAGCCTTTATCGAACAGGCCGTCAATGAATCAACTGAAAACCACCAACCTGCGCAGGAAACACCGCCCGGGAGAGAGCCTCATCCAGGGACTTTTGTTTGCCAGCGGGTTTGTCTCCATCTTCACCACACTGGGAATCATCTACGAATTGGGCAAGGAAGCCCTGCTTTTCTTCCAAATGCCAGAATTCGACTTTTGGGTCAGCCTGACCAACACCGTCTGGCAGCCACAAGCCGGGGAATTTGGCATCTGGCCGCTGCTGACCGCCACGTTCCTGACCAGCGTCATCGCCATGTCCATCGCCATCCCATTCGGGCTGGCCGTTGCCATCTACCTGAGCGAATATGCCACCCCAAAAGTGCGTTCCACCCTGAAACCCGTCCTGGAAGTGCTGGCAGGCATCCCCACCATCGTCTACGGTTATTTTGCGCTGATGTTCATGACCCCGCTGCTGCGCTCCATCTTTGGGACCGAAATAGTGCAGGTCTACAACACGGCTTCCGCCGGGCTGGTGATGGGCATCCTGATCCTGCCGCTGATCACTTCCATGAGCGAAGATGCCCTCAACGCTGTGCCGCGCTCGCTGCGCGAGGCCGCCTACGGCCTGGGCGCGACCAAACTCGAAGTGGCGGTGCAGGTTGTGCTCCCAGCGGCGCTCTCTGGCATCGCCGCGGCGGTCATCCTGGGCATCTCCCGCGCCGTCGGCGAGACTATGATCGTCGCCCTGGCGGCGGGCGCTGGCCCCAATTTCACCTTCAACCCCTTTGTCGGCGCGGAGACTGTCACCGGGCACATCGTCCGCATCTCTGGCGGCGACCTGAGCTACGACTCGGTCGATTACAACAGCATTTTTGCCCTCGGCCTGCTGCTGTTCTTCATCACGCTCTCGCTCAATGTTATCAGCCAGCGCATCGTGCGCCGCTTCCGCGAGGTCTACGAATGACCCCCCTCTTACTCTCCCCCCACGCGTGGGGGGAGACAACGCGTGCGGAGTTCCGCCATGAATAATATCGACTCAAACATCACCACCCGCCACCGCATCGGTGCGGCCTGGCATATCATCTTCCGGGCGGCGACCATCGTTGGCATTCTCGCGCTGGTAGCCCTGCTGCTCAACGTGCTCAACGGTGCGTTTGGCTATGCCGCTCTCGAATACAAAGTTGACCCCAAAACCCTCACCCAGGATGGCGTTCCGCTTGAACAGCAAACCAAAGAGCAACTGATCAGCCTGCTCAAAACCAAAATCTCCAGCGGCGCCTTCAACAAGCTGGAAAAAGACCAGCCTTTCGCCGAACGCAGCCGCGAGAACGTTTACCAGGTCGTTGTCGAGCGGGTGGTCAAATACAGCGTGGATGAATCCTGGAATTTGTGGGAATCACTCACCCAGGCGGACTCGATCCGCGCGAAAGTGGCTGCCGACTACCCGTCAGCGGAATTCCGTTTTATCAACTGGTTCACCACTGATTTTGTCTCCCGCCCCCAATCTTCCGAACCGTTAACAGCGGGGATTCGCACCGCCATTTTGGGCTCACTCTGGACGATTTTCATCACCATCCTGTTCGCCTTCCCAGTCGGTGTGGGCGCAGCCATCTACATGGAAGAATACGCCGTCGATAACTGGATTAACCGCCTGATCCAGACCAACATCAACAACCTGGCGGGCGTCCCCTCAATTGTATACGGCATCCTCGGCCTGGCGATCTTCGTGCGGGCATTGGAACCGCTCACCAGCGGTGAACTCTTCGGGGTGGTCGATCCCACCACTGCCAGTGGGCGCACGATCCTGTCGGCGGGCCTGACCCTTGGGCTTTTGGTGCTGCCCATTATCATCATCAATGCCCAGGAGGCCATCCGCGCCGTGCCGCAATCGCTGCGCAAGGCCAGCTATGGCCTCGGCGCAACCAAATGGCAGACGGTCTGGCACCACATCCTGCCCGCTGCCATGCCCGGGATTTTGACCGGAACCATCCTGGCAATGTCCCGCGCCATTGGCGAGACCGCCCCACTGGTGGTGATTGGCGCTTCAACGGCCATCAGCTTCGACCCGAGCGGCCCCTTTTCCAAATTCACCACCCTGCCCATCCAAATCTACCAGTGGACAGCCCGCCCGCAGGAAGAATTCCGCGCTCTGGCGGCGGCCGCGATCCTGGTGCTGTTGGGGTTGTTGCTCTCGTTGAATGCGATGGCGATTGTGTTGAGAAATCGCTTTTCTCGTAACGCGAAATAATATTTCGCGCTACAGGAGTATCAAAGTGAACGATAAAGAATACATTTTCCAGACCAAAGACCTATCCATTTATTACGGTAACTTCAAGGCTGTTACCAATATTAATCTGAACATCGAACGCAACAAAATCACGGCCATCATCGGCCCCTCGGGCTGCGGAAAATCGACCCTGCTGCGCGCTTTCAACCGTATGAATGAACTCTCAACTGGGACTCGCATTGAAGGCGGTATCCAGTTCGCGGGGCAGGATTTATACGCCCCGGATGTTGACCCGGTGGAGGTCCGCTACCGGATCGGGATGGTTTTCCAGAAGCCGAATCCCTTCCCCAAATCCATCTATGAGAATATTGCCTGGGGAGCGCGCATTCATGGTTACAATGGTAACATGGATGAATTGGTGGAAAACTCGCTCAAAAAAGCTGCCTTGTGGGATGAAGTGAAGGACAAGCTCAGGCAGAGCGGCCTGGCGCTTTCGGGCGGGCAGCAGCAGCGCCTGTGCATTGCCCGCGCCCTGGCGGTGCAGCCCGAAGTTATCCTGATGGATGAACCCGCTTCGGCCCTCGACCCGATTGCCACGCTCAAAATCGAGGAGTTGATGCAGGAACTGAAAAAGGATTACACTATCGTGATTGTGACCCACAACATGCAGCAGGCTGCCCGCGCATCAGATTACACCGCCATGATGATGTTGAGCGAAGACGGCAAGCGCTCTGGCACGGTGATCGAGTTTGCTGATACAACTAAGATCTTCACCCGGCCTTCCGACAAACGCACCGAAGGTTATGTCACCGGGCGATATGGATAATTTAAAGAGGAGAATGGCATGAAACCTAAATTTTTATTCCTTTGTACTGGGAATTCAGCGCGCAGCCAGATGGGTGAAGCCTTTTTGCGGGCCTATGCTGGTGATGATTTCGATGTTTTTAGCGCCGGGATCGAACCGAAGGGTGAAATTCACCCGCTGGTTCGCCATGCGATGGCCGAGATCGGCCTGGATATGGCCGGGCAGCATCCCAAGCATGTGAGCGAATTCTTGGGCAAGTATGTATTCGCGTATACGGTTACCGTCTGTGGCAATGCGGAAGAACAATGCCCCCAGGTTTTCCTGAGCATGGGAAAACACCTGTTTTGGCCTTTTGAAGACCCGGCTTCTGTGGATGGGGATGGTGAGATTGCCTTGCAAAAGGTGCGCGAGATACGCGATCAAATTTCAGGGAAGATCACTGCCTGGCTGCAAGAGCAGGGCATCCAGCCTGCCAGGGCGGGAGGATAATGATGTTACGGAAAACCTTTGAAACCGAAATCCAGCACTTGAAAGATGAAATCCTGATCCTGGGCAGTATGGTGGAGCAGGCCACAATCGACTCAGTGGAAGCCTTGCGAACTCGCAACGAGGAGGCTTCCAAAAAAATCATTGAAGCCGATAAAGCCATCAATGCCAGGCGTTTTGCCATTGAGAATCAGGTGATGGTTGTCATTGCCACCCAGCAGCCCATGGCGCATGATTTGCGCCTGTTGGCCTCCATTCTCGAAGTGGCGGGCGAACTGGAGCGCATGGGTGATTATGCCAAAGGTATCTCCACCATCAACCTGCGCATGACCGAAGCGCTCAAACCCATTTCCAACCTGCCGCCGATGGCCAAAAAGAGCGTGAGCATGCTTCACCGCGCCTTGACAGCCTTTGTGAACGAAGACCTGGATGCCGCCCGGAAAATCCCGCTCGAAGATGATGAAGTGGATGCGATGTATGATCAGGTTTATCGCCTGTTGATGAGCTACATCCTTGAAAATGCCCATAACATTGAGCACGCCAACTGGATTTTATGGGCCGCTCATAACCTGGAGCGCCTGGCGGATCGCGTCACCAACATCTGTGAGCGGACAATTTTTGTGGCTACCGGTGATTACAAGGAAAATCCTTCGTCTTTCCATAAGTTGGGTGAGACCGCCCCAGGCAAATAACCACGAGAAGGATTATCATGCCATCTTTTGATCTTCTTAAAAACGAACCAGATGTACGTACCTTTACTTCGGGCTCCATCATCTTCAAGGATGGGGAGCCAGGTGATTTGATGTTTGTAGTGGTTGAAGGCCAGGTGGAATTGCGTAAGGGCAATCGCACACTTCGAACATTGGAGCAAGGGGAGGTGTTTGGCGAAATGGCGATCATCGAGAACCAGCCGCGTAGCGCAGATGCATTCGCCGTAACAGACTGCCAGGTGGCAGCCATAAACCAAAAACGCTTCATGATCCTTGTATCCCAATCCCCCTTCTTTGCCATTGAAATGTTGCGTTTGCTCTCAGAACGCTTGCGGGAAGAGACAAGCGTGGGCTGATTCTGCGATTAGATCACACAAACCTTCTAAAAGAAAAAGGCTGGAAATGTGAGTGACATTCCCAGCCTTTTTCTTTCCCGTTTAGCAAGCCGTCAACTGGGCCGGGGTCAGCAGCCATTCCAGCGTAGCGCAGCGCTCATAACCCAACTTCTCAATAGACAGTTTGCACAGCCCGGCCTTTTTCATCTCAATGCCGATGCTGGCATCGCCCGCCACCAACATGCCGATCAATTGGCTCAGGAAGGGTTCGTGCCCCACCAACAGCAAGTTTTCCACCGGCTCGCGGGCATTAATTTCATCGACCAGCTTATCTGCAAAACCGAGCGGGGTCAGGTTCTCGTTTTCCACTACCTGTTTGCGTTTCAAATCGAGCGTCTCCGCTACCACGTCAGCGGTTTCGCGGGCGCGCAGGTATGGGCTGGTCAGGATCAAATCGAACGAAATTTGCAGCTTTCCCAGGTTGCGCGCGATCTTTTCCAGTTTTTTGCGGCCCTTTTTGGTCAGCGGGCGCTGGCTGTCTTCAATGGTTTCATCTGGTTCGGCGGCGATGGCATGACGCATCAGGTACAGGTTCATCAGTTTTTCTCCCATGGGAAGGGTTTTTCGGGCGTTTCACGCCAGAATGTAGCCGCTTCGTTCATGATTTCAATATAGGCATCGATTAATTCAGCGTGGCGCTGCCGGTAGAAAACGGAAAGCGGCTGCGGGTCGTAGTTGTCGTGCCGGGTTGCAAAATCTGCCAGGGTTTGCAGCATCACTTCCACATCCTGGATATTCCCCATGCTTGTCTGGTAGGCGTGCATTGATTTGAGCAGCGTGACGGGGAAATCTGGCAGCAGTGGGTGGATGATTTCAACCATGTAGCGGAATTTTTTGAACGCCACGCGGGTATGGTGGATGGTGGCTGGCTGCGCCGGATCGATCTGCCCCTTGCGCCTTGTGACCGTTTCATAAACATCATCCACCGCTGTGAGCAGGGACACCGTTAAATCGCTGTCAGCAGCCTTTCCTGCCAGCCCGGCCCGGACTTTTCCGATGCGTTGGGTGATCTTGCTGCTTTTGAATTCGCGCACACTTTTCCCGGCCGATTCAAGCAGGCGTTTCTCGCGTTTTTGCAGCGATTTTTGCAGCGGAGCCAGCCCTGGCAGTTCCGCAATTGTTTTGGAGATTTCAACCAGCATCACCTGGGTATCGCGCAATGTATCCAGGCTGTCGAGCTGCTCTTTGAAATCGCGGCGCAGCTTTTTCAGGCGCGGGTGAGCGTCGATGGCGCGCAGCAGCTCGCTCAGCGCCAGGATGCGGCGGGTTGCCACCCGCAGGTCATGGACAGCTTCCTCGGAGAATTCATCTTTGCAGCGTTGGCGCTCTGCGCGGTATTTTTCATAACGCTCATCCAGGGCGGTCAGTAAAAGTTCCAGGGCGGTCATGTGGTTAAACCTTTCATTCAATTTGCTGGGGTTTGCGTGCCAGCTCAAACCGGGAAAACTCAAGCTGGAGTCTAACACAATTGGGATGATGCCCGGCTGGCAAGAGCCTGTCGCCGGGTAAATCATCAGCGCGGAACCTTGATCAGACGCCTGGCAGGGCTTTTGCACTCCTTGGCAGGCTTTAGAAAGGTGCGTTTCACAAATTTGGGCATCATTACAATCAAACTGTCCTGTGGTACCATTTGGCAACCTGCCTACCATCATCCATAACAGGCACAGCCGCCCTTGTTCAACCCGGATATATCCATGAACGATTTCAACGAACGTGCAAAAGATTGGGATTCTGACCCCGCCAAAGTGGAGCGCGCCCGCATCGTAGCCGAAGCCATCCGCCCTGCCATTCCATCCCGCCCTGGCCTGAGCGCCCTGGAATATGGCTGCGGCACAGGCCTGCTCAGCTTCGCCCTCCAGCCCAATTTTGCATCCATCACCCTGGCCGATACATCCCAGGGCATGTTGGATGTGCTTTCAGCCAAGATCAAAGCCGCGGGCGTGGACAATATGCACCCGCTGCACCTTGACCTTTCCACCGCCCCGGCGCCAGACTCCCGTTATAGTGTCATCTACTCGCTGATGACGCTCCACCACATCCCCGATACCGATACCGTGCTGCGTCAGTTTTTCGCCCTGTTAGAGACTCCCGGCTGGCTGTGCATCGCCGACCTCGAAAAAGAAGATGGTACCTTTCACGGCCAGCACATCACAGACGTTCATCGCGGTTTCGAGCGAGCTGACTTGCAAGCCCGGCTGGAAGCTGCCGGGTTCCGTGATGTGCATTTTTCCAGCGTTTATGCCGTCAAAAAGCTGGTAAACGGCATCGAAACAGCTTTCCCGCTCTTCCTGGTGACCGCCCAGAAAGGATAATCATGATCCCCATTCCCAAAGTTCCCCCGCCCGGCGTCATGCTCATCCACATTCTCAGCGCCCTGCTGCTTGGATGGTTTTTCCCGCTGCCCATTCCCAGCCCGGTTTGGATGAATGGCATCGGTGTGATCATTACGCTTGGCGGGTTGTGGCTGGCCTGGCAAGCCGTCAGCCAGATGCGGCAGCATGGTGTTTCACCAGCGCCACAATCCAACCCGCCACAGCTTCTCACCGGTGGAATTTACCAGCGCACCCGCAACCCCATTTACCTGGCCTACATCATCGCCGGGGCCGGCATCCCGCTGGCGCTGGGCACTTACTGGGGGCTGGTGCTCATCCCGCTCGGCGTGGATATGTTCAATCGCTTTGTCATCACAAATGAAGAAGCCCGGCTTGAAAAACTGTTTGGCCGCGAATACAGTGACTATAAATCCAGGGTCAAGCGCTGGTTGTAAACTTATCAAAACTTGCAGATTGCTTTCAATCCCGGAAAATCGTAAAATGTAGACACCAGAATTCACTCGGAAGGAGGTGAGATTCATGAAGTTCGTTTTGGAACGTGGCCAGGGCCTTGTTGAATACAGTCTTGTTCTCGTCTTAATTGCAGTCGTTGTCATCCTGGCCATTGGCCTGCTTGGGACAAGCGTAAATGGGTTATTTAATACAATCAATACTAAAATCTCAGGAACAATTTAAGGAAAAACTCCCCGACGCATCGGGGAGTTTTTTACCCTAGAACGAAAGCAGCACAGGCTGCTTTGCAAGCGTGGCTTGCATACTCCAGGGGCCAGTCCAGGTGATGGTGACGGGGATAACCTGGCCTCGCAAATCTTCTTCCGTTTCAACAAAGACCAGCTTATTGGTAGGAGTGCGTCCCTTCCAGCGCCCCTTCACCTTTTCTTCAAACAAAACGGGCACAGTCTCCCCGAGATATTTGGCGTTGATCTCACCGACGACTTTTTCCTGCAACTCTTCCAGCAGCCTGAACCGGCGCATTTTCTCTTCATCTGAGACATCATCCACCATGCGGCGGGTGGCTACCGTGCCCGGGCGAACGGAATAACGCGCCAGGTGGGCCACATCCAGCTTCAGGTCGGCCAAAACCTGGTAGGTTTGCATAAACTGCTCATCGGTCTCACCCGGGAAGCCGACGATAATATCCGTCGCCACCGAGCAGCCCGGGATGATTTTGCGGATTTTTTCCACAATGTCGCGGAACTGTTGCTGGGTGTAGCCGCGTTTCATGTTCTCCAGCACGGTATCATCCCCCGCCTGGATCGGAATCTCAATGTGTGGCATCACTTTGGGCATTTCTGCCACGGTTTCCATCAGCTCTTCGGTGAAATAGTTGGGGTGTGATGTCAGGAAGCGGATGCGCTCGATACCTTCCACCTCATGCACAAGGCGCAGCAGCCCGGCCAGGCTTGGCCCACGTGTGCCCGCCAGGGTATCAGGAATATCTTTGCCGTAGCGGTCAACGATCTGCCCGAGCAGGGTGATCTCTTTGACGCCCTGCGCTGCCAGCGAGCGCACTTCGCTGACGATGTCGCCGACTGGGCGCGAACGTTCCACGCCGCGTTTGTAGGGGATGATGCAAAATGTGCAGGCGTGCGAGCAGCCATAAACCACCGGAACATGCGCCGAGATGAGTTGGCCGCGCTCATGTACGGGGAGAATCAGCTCATCGTCCATCGATAAAAAGCGACGGGTGGTTTCAGCATCTTCCATCGAGCGGATTTCACCCTGGGTCAGCAGCGAAATCAATGGGCCAGGATCAGATGGTGGGGAGAAGACATCCACAAAAGGAAAGCGCGCTTTGAGTTTGTCGTGGCCGCGCACGCCCACCAGGCAGCCCATCAGGTTGATGATGAGATTGGGGTTCTTTTGTTTGAGCGGCTTGAACGAGCTGAGACGCCCGTAGGCCTTGTCTTCGGCAGATTGGCGCACAACGCAGGTGTTCATGACGATGACATCTGCATCGGCGGCGTTTTCGGTCATGGCGTAGCCCAAATGCTCCAGCGCCGAACCCACACGTTGTGAGTCGGCGACGTTCATCTGGCAGCCTTCAGTCCAAATATGGTATTTCATCGAAAATCCTTACCT
The DNA here is from genome assembly GCA_903822545.1 of uncultured Anaerolineae bacterium. GTDB lineage: Bacteria > Chloroflexota > Anaerolineae > Anaerolineales > Villigracilaceae > CAIJPN01. Next base: position 27,048 of record CAIJPN010000159.1, read on the forward strand.
TACGAATAAAGAACAGGCGCGAATTATACCAATTCTGTGCGATTTAGGTTTGGGCAAGCTCGCAGTCTTGCCGTTCTCAGGGTAATTTCATTTTGCATTTACGCGCAAGTGAATATAAAATCAGGGCTGGTCAGGTTTGTATTTTTTGTAACTATTGGGCTGTTTGCGCATCTAAATTTTGGGCTTTGTTAAGCTGTTAGCGCGATGGCTGGCAGGCCTTCATCGAATTTCCCCGCAAGGCAAAATTTGAAAGACGGCACAATTCTGGGCCGTAAAAAACGTTCGGTGCATCACAGGAGGATTTTTTTATGACAAAGAAGCTTGTTGGAGTGGTTTTTATCGTTCTACTTGTGTTCGCTGCGGCAGCTTTCATGATGATGCGACGCTCGCACATGATGGGTGCTATGGCCCAGGTAAAAGTTGGCGATTTGCATGCCGTTACCGCCAGTGGCACCCCCATGCCCGTGCCTGCATCCGCGGGGGAACTGCCGGAGAATACCGCGATCCAGGAATCGGGTGGGCTGCTGGTCTCCCTCGCGCTGAATCCTTATCCGCCCACTGGCAGTAAGTCCACCGATTTTGATGTGACCCTGGCGGACGCTGCCACGGGGCAACCCATTGCAGATGCCGCCATCAGCCTCGACCTGACCATGCCAGGCATGTACATGCCGCCCAACAAACCGGTCATGGAACCAGGGCAGGCTGGCAAATACCATGCCAGCGGGCTGTTTACCATGCGTGGGTTGTGGCGCATCGAGGTCATCATCACCCGCGCCGGGCAAACTCAATCTGTCTTTTTTGATGTGGGTCTCTAATGTTACTCAGCAACCTGGCACTTGCTTTCCTGACCGGTATCATCAGCAGTTTCGGGCACTGCCTTGGCATGTGTGGCGGGATTGTGGCGATTTATTCGGCGCGACAGGCCGCTCAAACAGCGGAGGCTGGCAGCCAGCCGAATCTGGTTTCTCGCATCATTAGTTTTTTGCCTTTACACCTGGGGCGGATCACCACCTATACATTTTTCGGCGCGCTGGTCGGGCTGGCGAGTTCGCTGCTCGAACAGTTTGGCGGGATGATGGGCTGGCAGGGCGCTTTTTCGATCCTGGTTGGGCTTGCCATGCTGTTGGTTTCGCTCAGCCTGCTTGGAATTTTGCCGCCAATTGAAATGGCCATCGCATCCCTGACCGGTGGCAACTCGCCGATGGCGCGCATGCGCGGGTTGTTTGGCAAACGCAGCATCTTTGCCACCATCCTGCTGGGCATCCTGTGGGGCTTCCTGCCATGCGGATTGGTGTTCGCCATGCTGGTGCTGGCTGCCCGTGCCCAAACCCTGTGGGGCGGTGCGCTAACCATGCTGGTTTTTGGCCTTGGCACAATCCCCACCCTGCTCGGATTTGGGCTTGCAGCCAACCTGTTAAGCCCCAACCTGCGCGGACGGTTGCAAAAATTCGCAGCTGTGCTAATCCTGCTTTTTGCAGTTCAAACGATTTTACGCGGGCTGGCAGTTGCCAACCTGATCCCATCTCTCATTATTGGACCGGTGATGCTATGGTAACCACTACAAAATGTGACCACTGCGGTGCAGATGCAAACTTTGTTATCAAAAAAGAATTCGATGGCAGGCTGATGAATTTTTGCTGTAAAGGCTGCCTGGGCGTTTACGAGATGATGCGCGAGGCGGGCCTGGCTGGGCAGCCGCCAGAAGCCCCCCAAGCACCTGAACAAAATTCATCCAAAAACAAACGTTAATCTGGCTTTCCAGGGTTTTTCCTGCCCCACGGCGACGTTGCCGCCCAATAGCCCATGGATAACCCGAATCGAGCAAAATATGACCCAAGATCATCTTCATCGCAACACCCCTGAATCCCAGGGTATCCAATCCGAAGCCATCCGCGATTTTGTTTTGGCAGCCGACCAGGCCATCCAATCCATGCACAGCTTCATGTTGTTACGGCATGGCGTTGTCGTGGCTGAAGGCTGGTGGCATCCATACCGGCCCGAATCGCCGCACATGCTCTTTTCGCTCAGCAAGAGCTTCACATCGACAGCAATCGGCCTGGCTGTGAACGAAGGACTGCTCACGCTGGATGACCCTGTGCTCAAATTCTTCCCGAAAGATGCGCCCCGTAAAACCAGCCCCAACCTGGCCGCCATGCGTGTGCGCCACCTGCTTTCCATGTCTACCGGCCACCACGAAGACACCACCGAACACATCATGCGGGCGCGCAATCCCTTCAAAGCCTTCCTGGGGCTGGCGGTGGAGCATGAACCTGGCACTCATTTTGTTTACAACAGTGGCGCCAGCTATATGCTGGCCGCCATCGTCCAGAAACTCACTGGCCAGACACTGGCTGGATATCTCAGCCCGCGCCTGTTCGAGCCGCTTGGCATTGAAGGCGCGGTCTGGGACAGCCATCCCAACGGCGTCAACTTTGGCGGATGGGGACTGAACATCAAAACCGAGGACATTGCCCGTTTCGGACAGCTTTACCTGCAAAAAGGGCAATGGAACAGGCGTCAGCTGATTCCCGTTTCATGGGTGGAGGCTGCCACCTCCAAGCAGGTCTCCAACGGCCCCGACAAGAATCTCGATTGGGAGCAGGGTTACGGCTACCAGTTTTGGCGCTGCCAGCCGGCCTCCATCTATCGTGGCGATGGCGCATTCGGCCAGTTTTGCGTTGTCATGCCCGAGCAGGACGCTGTCCTGGCCATCACCGCCGGTTCGCCAGAGATGCAGCCCATCCTAAACCTGGTTTGGGAGAAGCTTCTGCCGGGCATCCAGGCCGCAGCGCTTCCAGAAAATGCATCTGCTGTTGAAAGCCTGGTGGAAACCCTGAAGCACCTGCACCTGTCTCCAACCCAGGGAAAAATTGCCAGCCCCGAAAGTTCCCGTATCTCAGGGCAGGTTTACACCTTTGAGCCAAATGATGAGACCCTGCACTCACTCAGCCTGGATTTCAGCACCAATACCCTGACTTACCGGCTGCTGGGCGGCGGAGCGCGTCGGGGTAAGCATCGCCTGGGTTTTGGAATTGGCGCCTGGGTGGAAGGCACTTCCGCTTTGCGAGATTTCATCCCGCGTAAAGTTGCTGCCAGCGGAGCCTGGATATCTGATAACACTTTCAGGCTGACCCTGTGCCGCTACGAAACACCCTTCGTGGCTACCTTTGATTTTCGCTTTGAAGGTAGCCAGGTTTTCTTCGATGCCCGCGTTAATGTGGATTTTGGCCCGACCGAAGCCCCGCAGCTGATTGGGACATCCGCATAATCCGCGGGCTGTCAGGCAGTTATGCCCGGCATACCAGCTGGCACAACGGGTAGATTTTAACAGCGGAAGGAAAAGCCCCTGGGCGGGATGCGCTCCAGGGGCTTTTGTTGCGGGGTGGGTAGTGCCCGGGCTGTCAGGCTTCCACCGGCACGGGGCTTCCATCCACCCCGGCGGGTTTTTCTTCTTTGGGCAGGTAGAATTTGATCCAGATAACCGGCAGCATCAGCATCATGGCGATGAGCGGGACGTAGAAGGGTACGCGCGGGCCAAAATTTTCCCACAGCATGACGCCAATGTAGGGAGCGGGCAGGGAGATGAATCCCAGGCTGGTAGAGAAAAGCCCAAAAGCGGTGCCACGCACTTTGTTCGGCACAGCACGAGCGATCAGGGCGCTGTAAGCTGGGCCGGTGAAAGCTTGCCCGATGCCGAGCAAGGACCAGGCCAGGATGAAGAATGGGAAGGACTGCACATTGAGCATGGTGAAGATGGCGGCCCCGATCATCAGGTTGCCCAGGATGATGCCAACGCGTTCACCATATTTGTCTGAAAGCATGCCGCCGAGCATCATGAAGACCATCGCCGCAATGGATGAGATCGCGCCCAGGAGGCCTAGCTGGGTTTTGGTGATCCCCACAATGTTGTTCAGGTAGAGCGGGAAAAGGTTGCCCACCATGCTGAAGGTCACATCGCTGACCCCATCGGAGATGAATATCCAGGTGACAATACCGCCCGCAAGCAGCAGGCCAAAGATCGATCCCAGTGACGTTTTCAAGTGAGCCAGCGATGGTTTTTCGGTGGGCACAGCCTGCTCACTGCGAATTTTGCGCGCCATGAACAGTCGGATGATGGTGGCCAGGCCATAAAGGGCGGCGGCAATGATGAACATATTGCGGAAGCCGTAGCCGTCTGCCAGCCAGCCGCCCAGCGGCGCACCGATGACTCCCACCACCAGGAAAAGCCCCTGGACGAGGCCGAAAACTTTCCCGCGTGATTCTGCCGGGGCTTCCTCGGCGATCAGCGCCTGGAAGCTGGGCCCAACGAAGGATGTAGCCATCGACAGGCCGATCATGCCTGGCAGCAGCCATCCCCAGGTAGGGGCTATAACGAAGATGATGTAACCAGCCAGCCCGGCGACACTGCCAATTGCCATTGCCTGGACTCGTCCCAGCGAGTCAGAGAGCCAGCCGCCGAGCAGTTGAAACATGAGCGGGGCGATCATGGAGAGGGTGAAAAACAGGCCAATCTGGTTCATATCGGCGCCAAGTTGTTGGACATAGAGCGGCAACAGCGGACCGTACATTTGCCCGCCAATGTTGGCCGCGATCATGCTGACCAGCAGTATTGCCAGGGTATTGGTGAGCAGGGGAGTTTTCTTTTGCATTGGGGATCCTTTGGGAAATTCGCCAGCCTGGCATCTGTGACGGGGTCGATGGTTGGCAAATAAATATAAGCAAGATTAAGATTATTGAATTTATTATAGCAAGTTTTTCAGTATTGTCAATTTTATATTTGATATTTTATAGCTCGAAATTTAAAGTTTAGTTTGGGGAGCTGGGATTAGAATCTTAACGCCGAGACCTGGAACACAACCTGTTCTTCCTGCGCTGTGGCCCGTGTCCCCACGGCTTTCCAGGTTGGTTTGGCGCGATGTGATTTTTTTTCACATTATTCATCATTCATCTGACGAATGTGAAAAATCAAAAACTTGGCTCTTGGCGGCTTCGCGTTAAGCCTGTGGTTTCAGGTTTTGTTGCTTGGCACGGTAAATACAGGCCAAAATAAAACGCATGTGCTATAATTCCCAGTCCGGCTATTTACCCATTCACCCAAAAAGGTGTTTTTATGTCTCAAAACGTTATCCGTGTGGTAGGCGCGCGCGAACACAACCTGAAAAATATCACCGTAGAGCTTCCGCGTGACAAATTTGTTGTCATCACCGGCCTGTCCGGTTCTGGCAAATCATCCCTGGCTTTTGACACCATCTTCGCAGAAGGGCAGCGCCGCTACGTTGAGTCGCTCTCGGCTTATGCGCGCCAGTTCATCGGGCAGATGGATAAACCGGATGTGGATTACATCGACGGGCTTTCTCCCGCTGTGTCGATTGACCAAAAATCCACATCCCATAACCCGCGCTCGACGGTGGGCACCGTTACCGAAATTTATGACTACCTGCGGCTTTTATACGCGCGCGTTGGCACACCGCACTGCCCGGTTTGCGGGCGCGAGGTGGTCAAACAATCGGCACAGGAAATTGTCGATGCGGTTGAGAAAATCGAGGCGGGCCAGCGTGTTTTGATCCTGGCCCCGGTGGTGCGTGGACGCAAAGGCACGTACCAGGCCGTTTTCGAAGAAATCCGCAAGGCCGGGTTTGTGCGCGCCAGGGTGGATGGCAAAGTCGTCAGCCTGGATGATGAAATCGAACTGGATCGCTACAAACAGCATAACATCGATGCCGTAGTGGATCGCCTGGTGATTTCCCACCCCGAAACAGAACAGGAAGAGAAAGAATTCCGCACCCGCCTGACAGATTCAATCGAAACGGCGCTCAAGTTTGGGGAAGGATACGTGACGGTGTCGATTCTCCCCTCACCCCTGGCCCCTCCCCCAACGGGGGAGGGGGATTTGCTCCCCTCTCCCACCGGGAGAGGGGTTGGGGGTGAGGGCGGCGATCTGTTCTTTTCCGAAAATCTCTCCTGCCCCGAGCATGGCGTCTCACTGACTGAGATTGAGCCGCGCACCTTTTCTTTTAATACGCCACAAGGGGCCTGCCCCGAATGTCAGGGCCTGGGCTCCAAGTTGGAAATTGACCCGGAGCGCGTAGTTGACCCCGAACGGTCGCTGGAAGATGGCGCGATTATCGCCATGGAATGGACAAACTCAAAAGATGATGGCGGCTATTACTGGCAAATCCTTTCGGCGGCGGCCAGGCATTATCACATCGACCTGCACAAACCATTCAAGGATTTGCCCGAAGAGCAAAAAGACCTGGTTTTGAACGGAACCAAAGGCGAAAAGTTCACCCTGCACTACCAGAACCGCGAAGGCCGCAAAGCCACTTTTGATACTGAGTTTTCCGGCGTCATCCCCAACATGATGCGCCGTTATCGCGAAACTAACTCGGAGTATATCCGCGAGAAGATCTCGGAATACATGAGAAATCGCCCATGCCCAACCTGCCACGGCAAACGCCTGCGCCCCGAGGCGCTGGCTGTTACGGTGGCAGACGCCAACATCTTGGAAGTCACCGAGTGGCCGGTCAACAAATCGCTGGTCTGGGCGCAGGAACTGGCCGGAACCGAAACCCCGCTCAATCCGCGTCAGCAGGCCATTTCGGAGCGCATTTTGAAGGAAATCGTCGCTCGCCTGGGCTTTCTCGTCAACGTCGGGTTGGATTACCTGACCCTGCGCCGCTCTGCCGCTTCGTTGAGCGGCGGCGAAGCCCAAAGAATTCGTCTTGCCACCCAGGTTGGTTCGCGGCTGGTGGGCGTGCTCTATGTGCTGGATGAGCCATCGATTGGGCTGCATCCGCGCGACAATGACCGGTTGTTGGCAACCCTGAAAGGCCTGCGCGATCTGGGAAACACCGTCCTGGTGGTGGAGCATGATGATGAAACCATCCGCACAGCAGATTGGATTGTAGACCTTGGCCCGGCTGCAGGTGCGCTTGGTGGCGAGATCATTGCTGAAGGCACGCCGGAAGACATCTTAAAACACCCCCGGTCCTTGACGGGAGCCTATTTATCGGGCCGGAAATCGGTGCCGGTTCCTGACCAGCGACGCAAAGGCAACGGGAAAACGCTGGCAATTATCGGGGCGTCTGCCAATAACCTGAAAAATCTCACAGTCAAGATTCCGCTTGGGGAGCTGGTTTGCATCACCGGCGTCAGCGGTTCCGGCAAATCCAGCCTGATGACTGATATTCTCTACAGTGCGCTGGCTGCGGAGCTGAATGGCGCGCGCACCCAGCCGGGTGAGCACCAGCGCATTGAGGGCGTGGACAACCTGGATAAGATCATCGAGATCGACCAGTCGCCGATTGGGCGCACGCCGCGCTCGAACCCGGCCACTTATACCGGCATGTGGGACGAAGTCCGCAAGCTGTTCGCTGAGTTGCCAGAAAGCAAGATTCGCGGCTACAAGCCCGGGCGTTTCTCGTTTAATGTGCATGGCGGACGCTGTGAAGCTTGCCAGGGCCAGGGCATGCTGCGCATCGAAATGCAATTCCTGCCCGATATTTACGTACCCTGCGATGTCTGCCACGGTACGCGCTTCAACCGCGAGACGCTGCAAGTGCACTTTAAGGGCAAGTCGATCGCTGAAGTGCTGGATATGAGCGTGGACGAGGGCGTGGAGCTGTTTAGCGCCTTCCCGGCCATGATGAGCAAGCTGAAATTGCTGCAGGAAGTTGGCCTGGGCTACGTCAAGATCGGCCAGCCGGGTACTACGCTTTCGGGCGGCGAGGCCCAGCGCGTGAAACTCTCTAAGGAGCTTTCGCGCCGCGCTACCGGGCGGACGCTGTATGTGCTGGATGAACCATCGGTGGGGCTGCACGCTGCTGATGTGCATAAACTCATCGAAGTGCTGCAACGCCTGGTGGATGCCGGGAACTCGGTGTTGATCATCGAACACAACCTCGACATCATCAAGGTGGCTGATTGGATCATCGACCTTGGCCCGGAAGGCGGTGACCGGGGCGGCGAGTTAATTGCCGAAGGTACGCCGGAACAAATTAGCGCGGTGGATGCGTCTTATACTGGGCAGTTCTTGAAGGCTCACCTGGCGCACTTTAATAAATCGTAATGTGCGCCTATCCCTGGCCGTACCTGGAGCAACCCTGCTGATTTTGTGAATCGCCGCGGTTTTCAGGTAGAATACAGGCATCTCTTAGTTGTTCCCATTGTGAAGGATAGGAAACCATGAGCAAAGATCCGTCATCCGTAATTAATTCATACAAGCGCAACCAGCAGATGGGCCCATTCGTGATCTTTGGGTTGGCAATCATCCTGGTTGTTGCCGGGCTGATCACACTGATACTCTGGCTGTTCAGCGCCAGCGGGCCCGCCACCACCTTTTTTGCCACCGAAACGCCCACCCCCACGCTTACGCCTACCATCACGCCGAGCAATACCCCCACCGAAACGCCCACCCTGACCCCAACTTTTACCATTACCCCAACATCCACCCCCGATAAGCCTTTCGAATACACTGTGCAAGAGAATGACACCCCGTATGGGATTATCGAAAAGTTTGGGCTGGATCCGGCAAAGGGGCTGACCTTAATCTACGCTCTCAACCCTGATATTGACCCGGCAAACCCAATCATTTCTGTGGGGCAAAAGATTATCATCCCCAACCCTGGCATGGAGCCATTCACGCCCACCCCGGTGCCGCTGGATAAGATGTCAAAAGGCACAAAGCTGGAATATTATGTCCAACCGGGTGATACGCTGGGAGACATTGCCGCCAAATTCAACAGCACGGTGGATGACATCCTGGCTGTGAAAGAGAATAAGGAAGCCGGTCTGACCGATGCGAATAAGCTGTTCGCCGGGCAATTACTGATCATCCCAGTCAACCTGGTGACACCGACCATCACCCCTGCCCCGACCATTACTCCCGGTGCGACAGTCACCCCGACCCCGTAAATTGGGTCTGGACAAATGAAGTAGCGTCGTGTAAAATGATGCGCCGCAGTAAGAAAGTTGTTATTTTGGAGGAACGACCTTGGCTAATATCAAATCACAAATCAAGCGTAACAGGCAGAACGAAAAACGCCGTCTGCGCAACCGCGCATTCCGTGGCGCTTCCCGCGCTGCCGTGAATAAGGCCCGCACTGCCCTCGAAACTGGCAAAGCCGAAGAATCCAAGGCAGCCGTTTTGCAGGCTATCAGCGCCATCGATACGGCTGCTGAACGTGGCGTCATTCACAAGAACAACGCTTCGCGCCGTAAGAGCCGTCTGATGAAGGCGCTCAATAAACTGGCCTAGCGATATTTCTATTCGTATGACCAACCGTCAAGCGGGAGCGCCATCAGCGTTCCCGCTTTTCTGTTTAACCGGGCGAACCTGGCCGTAGGTTATAATCCGCTCACTCGGATGTTGGGAAACATCCGAATCCAGTGTTTTTTTGTGGAAGGTGAAGCATGTTTGAAAAAGAGCAGGAAATCATTGCAGAGAAAATCCGGGCATTTTGCGCGGAAAAAGATATTCCGCTGGGTGAGTTGAAGTGGATGCCGATCCCGTTTAGCGGGGAGTGGGGTATTTCTACCTCGTTTTTTGCGACTGCTGCGGCTGAAGCGAAGGCGGGCAAAAGCAAAGGGATGCCCGTCCCGGTGCGGGCGCAGGAAATTGCTGAGGCTGTGAAAAATGGTATCAGCGTGCTGCCCGGTATTTCGCGCGGCGAAGCTGTGAAGGGTTACCTGAATTTGTATTTTTCCACTGCGGAAGTGGCGCTCAAAGTGGTCGAATCTGCCCTGTCGGACGGGATCCGCTTTGGGGCTGGACATCCCAAAAATGAGCGTGTGATGGTGGAGTATGCCCAGCCGAATACGCATCATTCCTTCCATATTGGGCATTATCGCAATACGATTTTGGGCGAGAGCCTGGCGCGGATTGTGCAGTTCGCCGGGTTTGAGACCATCCGGGCCAGTTACCCAGGCGATATTGGGTTGGGTGTTATTACGGTGCTGTGGGCCTATGAGAAGTTTTACAAAGGCCAGGAACCGGCGGATATTCACGAGCGCGGGCAGTGGCTGTTGAAGATTTACGCCGAGGCGACCAACCGGCTGGCCGAAAAAGAGAACGAAACCCCTGAAGAGAAGGCCCAGCGCGAGGCCTATGACGCCGAACGGCGCGAGATGTACCGCAAATGGGATGCTGGCGATGAGTATGTGCGCAAACTGTGGCTGGATACGCGCGAGTGGAGCCTGGATGAGCTGCGCGATATCTTGCACATGATGGATGTTAAGATCGATGTGTGGTTCTTTGAGAGCGAAGTCGATGAACCGTCTAAGAAGATTGTGGATGAGTTGATTGTGCGTGGGATTGCATCGGATGAGCGCGGTAACGGCGGCCCGGTGATTGTCAAAATCGATGAGAAGCTGGGGCTGGCAAAGGAAAAATATCGCGTGGCCGTGATCTTGCGTTCGGATGGCACGACGCTGTACCTGACCAAAGACCTGGCCCTGGCCGAGCAGAAGTTTGATGAGTTCCATGTTGACCGCTCGATTTATGTGGTCGATAACCGCCAGAGTTTGCACTTCCAGCAGGCTTTTAAGATTTTGGAGCTGTGGGGTTTCAAACAGGCCGAAAAGTGCTACCACCTGGCCTATGGCTTTGTCAGCCTGCCAGAAGGCGCCATGTCGGCGCGCAAGGGGCGCGTGGCGCTCTTCAAGGAAGTGTACGACGAATCGATTGCGCGTGTGCTGGCGACGATTGCCGAGAAAAACCCGAGCATGCCTGAAAATGAGCGTGTTGGGGTGGCACAGAAAATCGGTATGGGCGCGCTGGCCTATTCGATGCTGTCCGTAGACAATAACAAGGATATGATCTTTGATGTCAACGAAGCCTTGAGCTTCGATGGGCACACCGGGCCGTACATTCAGAATGCGGTGGTAAGAGCCAATTCGATTTTGAAAAAGGCAGTGGAAAGCGGAAAGTGGAAACTGGAAAGCCAGGAACCAGCCACTTATGGTTACCCACTTTCTACTCATGAAATCGAACTCATTGAGCAAATGTCCCGCTTCCCCAACGTGGTGCAGCAAGCGGCCAATGAGTACCGTCCGCTGGTGGTGGCGGCCTACGCCTATGATCTGGCGACAGCCTTCCACAGCTTTTATCATGCCGTGCCGGTGCTGCAAACAGACGATGAATCTGTCAAATCAGCACGCCTGCGGCTGGTTGCAGCGGCGAAACAAGTGATGACCAATGCGCTCTACCTGCTGGGGATCAGCGCACCAGATGTGATGTAATTTTCCTGTGGGGGCGCCACAATACGGCGCCCCTTACAGTTTTCAAGGAAAAAAGTACCACCCAAAACATGACGCTTGTCCAGGGTGGCAATGCTATAATCTTTCCGCCTACCGTTGGCGCTTATGGGCATCACAGCCCCAGAAGTGATGTGACGGCTCCGGCACAGGCCGGGGACGAAAAAACAGCCGAGTTTTTAGCGCGTAGGCCGGGCTTAAGCCTGGTCCACAACGACCCTGCTGAAATTCATCTTTTCTGAATGGAGAAAAACTGCATGTCCCCCATCAAAACCATCATCATGGGAGCCGCTGGCCGCGACTTCCACAACTTCAATACCTTTTTCCGCGGGAACAAGGATTATGAAGTCGTAGCTTTTACCGCCACCCAAATCCCCGACATCGAAGGCCGACAGTACCCCAGGGAACTCGCCGGAGACCTGTATCCCGCCGGGATTCCCATCTATGCCGAGTCTGACCTGCCCGAACTGATTAAAAAACATAACGTAGAACAGGTTGTCTTTGCCTATTCGGATGTCCCGCACGAATATGTGATGCACAAAGCCTCGCTGGTGAACGCCCTCGGCGCCGATTTCCGTTTAATGGGCACTCATCTCACCCAGGTCAAATCCACCAAACCGGTGGTTTCCGTTTGTGCGGTTCGCACCGGCTCGGGGAAAAGCCAGACCACCCGCCGCGTCTCGCTGATCTTGCGTGAGATGGGCTACAAAGTTGCTGCTATCCGCCACCCGATGCCTTACGGCAACCTTGTCCGCCAGGAAGTGCAACGTTTCGCCGATTACGGCGACCTGGATGAGCACGAATGTACCATCGAAGAGCGCGAAGAGTACGAACCCCACATTGATAACGGCGTCATCGTTTATGCTGGCGTTGATTACGAGAAAATCCTGCGTGCTGCCGAGAAGGAAGTCGACATCATCCTGTGGGATGGCGGAAACAATGACTTCCCCTTCTACGTTTCAGACCTGCAAATCGTCGTCGCTGACCCGCATCGCGCTGGTCACGAGAGCACGTACCACCCTGGCGAGACCAACGTTCGCGCTGCGGATGTGTTCGTCATCAACAAGGTGGATACTGCCGACCCGGAGAAGGTCATTGCGGTGCGCGAGAACCTGCGCAAGCTGAATCCGAATGCGATCGTGATCGAAGGCGCCTCCCCGCTGTTTGTGGATGACCCGGCGGCCATCCAGGGCAAACGTGTGCTGGTTGTCGAGGATGGGCCCACGCTCACACACGGCGAGATGGCTTACGGGGCGGGATATGTCGCGGCGAGAAGATTCGGCGCGAAAGAAATCGTCGACCCGCGCCCATTCGCAGTGAAATCCATCGCTGATACTTACGCCAAATACCCCAAAACTGGCCCGATCCTGCCAGCGATGGGCTACGGCGAAGCGCAGATGAAGGACCTTGAGGCCACCATCGCAGCAGCGGATGTGGATATGGTCGTCATTGGCACACCAATTGACCTGACGCGCGTCATCAAGATTGACAAGCCGCACCAGCGTGTGCGCTATGAACTCCAGGAAATTGGCCAGCCAACACTGGAAGACATCCTGAAGCAGAAATTTGGGAAGAAGTAAGTGTCAAGCTTTACCCGGCACGCTCACAATTTGCGCTTTTTCTGTTCCGTAGGGAAGTGAAATTTTTGGCTGCGGGTAGTATAACCGGCTGGTGGAGTGAAATCTACCAGCCGGTTTTGTTTTGGGGGTACTACTCACCGATAATTTTGACCAACACCCTTTTTTGGCGGCGTCCATCGAATTCGCCATAAAAGATCTGCTCCCAGGGGCCAAAATCCAGTTCCCCCTTTGTGACTGCCACCACCACTTCGCGTCCCATGATCTGGCGTTTTAAATGCGCATCGGCATTATCTTCCCCTGTGCGATTATGCCAATATTGACCGATTGGCTCATGCGGAGCAAGTTGTTCGAGCCAGGTATCATAATCATGGTGCAAGCCAGATTCGTCATCGTTGATAAAAACCGAGGCGGTTATGTGCATGGCTGAAATAAGCGCCAGGCCTTCTTGAATATTACTTTCGCGAAGGCAAGATTCAACCTGGGAAGTGATATTTACAAAGCCGCGTCTCGCGGGAATGTTAAACCAGAGTTCTTTACGAAACGATTTCATAACATGTATCCTGTTAATTTGTTAACGTGTTAAATCAATGTGAAAGGATTGGCCCAAGCAAGTAACCTTGATATCTCTACGTCACAGCAGGGCAATTATTGAATGAGCCACATGCGGCTACATGGTATTGATGATAGCGAAAATTGAGTAAATTGACAATCCTGAAATGACGACAGAGAGTTTTCCCCTTGCCGCTCACGATTACTTGTTGCCTCAAGGCTCAGGGAAATTGTTTTTGAGAGCAGTTTACCCCACCCGCCCAGGGTGGGTTACCCAACCCTGGGTGACATTCATTGCACCTGTTCGCGCTTATTTGATGTAAAGTTGGTTCTACTATTCTGTGGGTTTTTCCTGCCAAATCCGCCCCGCGCCAGTACGCTTGCCGTTTGGGATGGGGCGGATCGATGTCAGTAAGGATTGAAATGCGCCTAACTGAAAAAGTGATCCATTTTGCGCAAATCTTGGCTGCTATTGTCTTGGGAACAGCGTATTTCCTGCCGTTATATGAAACTTATGGGATTCTCGGCGGGGTCAAGTATGCCAAGGGGGAGGCCTGGTTATTTTTCTGGGCAATACCGGCGGCCACCGCGATCTATTTCATCTCGCATCGCTGGCTGAGGCTGGCGGCCTGCATCCTTTCATCCCTGGGCGGGGTAATGGCCCTGGGATTGCTCTACTTCCTGGCAAATTTCAAGGCAACACCGCTTGGCGGATTCTTCCTCGCGCAAATGTCCATTTTTGTGCTGATTCTTTGCTGGCTTGCCATCGGCGTTATCGAGATTCGCCGAAAAACCAGAAACCAGATCGCGCCGGGTTAGCGCAGGATGGCTTCCATCCAGGCGTTGATCCATTTTTCGCGCACATCGGCCAGGTTATAGGGGGCGGTCACTGGTTTTTCGGCGGTGGCGGCGTATTTGGTGAACACTTCGGGCAGTTTGGCGGCGGGGTTGACCGGGTAGACGAACATATTCAGCGGCATATCGGCCTGGAAATCGGTGGAAAGCATAAAGTCGATGAATTTCTCTGCCAGGGCGCGGTTTTTCGTCCCTTGCAGGATGCCGACAAACTCAATTTGGCGGAAGCAGGTTCCGGGGGCGATCACAGATGCGGTGGGCGAATCATCCAGCGGCGCGCTGGCAAACACCACCTCGGCAGCCGGGCTGGAAGCGTAGGAAACCACCATCGGCTGGGGGCCTTTTCCGCTGGAGGCGCTGAAATTGGTGTAGTAGGCCGTTTCCCAGCCATCCACAATCACCACACCGTTATCCTTGAGCGCCTTCCAGTAGTCGAGATAGCCGGGGTTGCCATATTTGGCGATGCTGGCGATCAGGAAGGCCAACCCGGGGGAGGATGTGGCCGGATTCTCGACCACGAGCAGGTTCTTGTACTCGGGTTTGGTCAAATCATCCAGGCTTTGCGGCACTGCCAGGGATTTTTCCGCGAACCAGGCTTTGTCGTAGTTGATGCAGACATCGCCGTAATCGACCGGCAGGGCGCGGTTGTCGGCATCCAGCTTGAACTCTGCCGGGATGGAAGCGAGCGCCGGGGCATTGTACGGCTCGAAAATCTCCGCTTCCAGCGCGCGGGACAGGAAGGTGTTATCTACGCCGTAGAAAACATCGGCCAGCGGGGCGTCTTTGCTCAGGATGGCCTTGTTCAGCGCCGCGCCAGCATCCCCGCTTTTGACAAAACTGATTTTGACGTTGTTGGCAGCTTCAAATGCGGCTATGACGGCTTCGCTGGCGGCGAAAGAGTCGTGGGTCATCACGGTCAGGGTTGCGGGCGCTTCTGTGACGGCGGGGGTTGGGGCCGCGCAAGCCGCCAGCAGCAAGGCCAGGATGAGCAGGGGGGAAAGGGGTTTCATTTTCATCTCCATTGGTAAACCGTGCAACAAATCTATAGATTTGTTGTACGCAGGTGGGTGCACAGCAAAAGTCCGCGCTGGATGGTGACGCTGGCGGTTTCTGCCTGCATCACATTGCTGATTCCTCGCGTGCGGTGCGGATAAAGCGTCTCGCCGCGCAGGGGATAGGACAGATTTTCGGTGACAATGCCCTCGACCGGCTGCCCCAGCGGGATCAACGAAACGGTGTCTCCCGGCTGGCCGTGGATTTCTCCGCGCTGGCGGATGAGGAAGGCTTCGGTCAGGCCATCGTCGAGGCGGATATCGACATCTTCCAGGGCCGGGTCTGCCAGCAGCCAGAGATTGCCAAGCTGCTGGTCGAGCCGCCCGCCGAGCGCGCCCAGCAGGATGATGGGTGAAAACTGCGCGGCCAGGGCATAATCCAGGGCCAGTTCCAGGTCGGTTTCATCTTTTTCGGGTGGGAAGCGCAAGATTTTGACGCCGCCTGCTGCGTAGCGGGAAACTGCCTCAGCCGAGACAGAGTCCAGATCGCCGATGAGCACATGCAGGGCGGCCCCAAGCGCGTCCGCATGGCGCGCGCCGCCATCCGCCGCGATGTAAACATCCCCGGCGCGCAGCAATCTCCGGGCGGCGCTCAAATCTGGAAGGTAACCGTTGACGAAGATGATGGCGCGAGGCATAAAAACTCCCTCATCCCCAACCCTTCTCCCGGCGGGAGAAGGGAGTCAGAGTCCCCTCCCCCACCGGGGGAGGGCGGAGGGTGAGGGCGAATAAAAAACATCCTCCAGCGGAGGATGTTTGGTGTGAGCAGGAAATCCCTCCGCCGGTACGAACCGGATCAGGTTCAGCGGGTCGAGCGATTACGCTCCTCTCAGCCTGTCGGGCAGGCTCCCCGTTCAATTGGTGGCAGTATACGCCGCGCAGGGGGGCGTGTCAAGTCAAAAATTATTTCAAGCGTTTCAGCTTTTGCACACCCTGCCAGGCCTCGCCGGGGCGTAAAATCAGCGGCTCGCGCACCGCCGCCGCTTCGATGCACACAAAACCCAGGTAGCCATTCGGCTCCATATCCGCCAGCCGGGCGCACTTCTCGGGGCCGGGGTTCCACAGCACCGCATCGGCAAAACCGCGCGAAACCACACGCACAGCACCGCTTTTTTGGATTAATTGGAGCGGGTGAGACGCCCCGAAGTAGACCCTGTCCACCTCGCCGGGGAACGAGACTGAATCATCTTCCTGCTCGGATTCAACCGCCCCGGCAGCGGCATCCCGATAAAGCAGCCCTTCCAGCCCCGCAACAGTCGCCGCGCGCACATCATCTACTTTAAGATAGGTGTGCAGCGCGCTGGTAAAGCGGAAAGGCTTCTCGCCGCTGTTGGTCACAGCCAGCAAAAGCTCAATTTCCGCGCCCCACACCCGCACCGAAAACTCGGCTGAAAATTGATGCGGCCAAATGGCGCGGGTGGCGTCTGAATCTTCCAGCCGCAGCAAAGCCATATCGCTGCGGGATTCAATCAACTCCCAGGGCAGCGAACGCGCAAAACCGTGTTTGGGCAGCAGCCCCACCTCCGCAAACTGCGGGAAAATCACCGGCACCCCGCCCCGGATGGCCGCCCCCGGCTTAAAATCCGCCTTTGGGCTGATGAAAAGCTGTTCTGTGCCCCCGGCAGGAACCCACGAAGTGACATGCGCCCCATGCAGGTACACCTCCGCCGAAGCGCCATCCTTCGACTGAACGCGGACTTTGGGCAGGCCGTTTATTCCATCAAGCAGCGGGATTTGAGCCAAGAGAACCTCCATGAAACCATGTTGTGCCCTGGCGCGGCGATAGCGCAGTCGAAGGGCGGTTTTACAGAATAATCACGTCATTGTAAAACAAAACACAATCCGCCGGGGGTATTACTTTGCGAGCGGATTGCAAAATCTCCTGATTTTGTTCGAAAGTCGGGAGACTTTCGAGTCCAGGCCTCATCCCTGGCGAATTACTTTTTCAGCCGGTCGATGTACTGCTTGCGGAATTTCGCTACTTTGGGGGCCACCACTACCATGCAGTAGGGCTGGCGCGGGTTGTTGGCGAAGTATTCCTGGTGGTAATCTTCGGCCAGGTAAAAAGCCTCGAAACGGGCCACTTCGGTGATGATGGGATTCGGCCACAGCCGGGCAGCGGTCAACTCGCGGATGACGGTTTCGGCGCCGGCTTTTTGGGTTTCATCTGCATAAAAAATGGCCGAGCGGTACGATTCGCCCACGTCGTTGCCCTGCCGGTTGAGCGTAGTAGGGTCATGAACGCTGAAAAAGACGCGCAGCAGGTCAGCGTAGGATAGTTTTTCTGCGTCAAAGCTCACGCGCACGGTTTCGGCGTGGCCGGTGGTTTCGCTGCACACCTGGCGGTAGCTGGGGTTGGGCACGTGCCCGCCGCAATAGCCGGATTCGACGGAAATCACGCCCTGGAGTTGGTCAAAAACCGCTTCGAGACACCAGAAGCATCCACCGGCAAGATAGGCGGTTTGGATGGTCATATCATCCTCCATAAACGTGTAGGGGCGAGCCGCTGGCTCGCCCCTACTGGGTATTTGGTTATGCCGCAGGCTCGGGTTCGGGCGCGGGTTCGGTTTCGGGCAGCGTTTGCCGGTTCAGGACAATCTCATTCTCGGGGGTCAGGTCCACCTGGATGATATCGCCATCTTTGAAGCTGCCGGAAAGCAGGTTGTCGGAGAGTTTGTCTTCCACTTTGAGTTGGATGACGCGGCGCAGCGGGCGGGCGCCCATATCGGGGTCAAAGCCTTCAGCGCCGAGCGAGGCCAGGGCTTCGGGCGTAGCGGTCAGGGCAATATTGTGTTCGGTCAGGCGCGCGGCGACTTTTTCCAGCTCGAGTTTGACGATTTTCTGGATGTCTTCCTTGTTGAGCGACCGGAAGACGATCACGCTGTCGAGACGGTTGATAAATTCAGGGCGGAAGGCGCGCTTGAGGGTTTCTGTCAGCTTTTTGCGCATTTCTTCGTAGCCCAGGCGCTCTTCGGTGGCTTCATCGCGCTTCAGCGAGAACCCGAGCGAGGCCTGCTTTTTGATCATGTCTGCGCCAACGTTGGATGTCATCACGATGATGGCGTTGCGGAAATCGACCTTGCGGCCCTTGGCGTCCGAAAGGTGGCCTTCTTCCATGATCTGGAGCAGCATGTTGTGGACTTCGCCGTGCGCTTTTTCGATTTCGTCAAAGACTACAATCGAGTACGGTCGGCGGCGCAGGGCTTCGGTCAGTTGCCCGGCATCTTCGTAGCCCACGTAGCCTGGAGGCGCGCCCACCAGGCGGCTGGCGGTGTGGCGTTCCATGAATTCGGACATATCGAGCTGCAGGGCGGCTTCTTCGGAGCCGAACATGAACTTTGCCAGGGTTTTGGTCAGCTCGGTTTTGCCGACGCCGGTCGGGCCGAGGAAAATGAACGAGCCGATGGGGCGCTTGGGGTCTTTAAGACCGGCGCGGGCGCGGCGCACAGCGCGCGAGATGGCAACAATTGCCTCGTCCTGGCCGATGATGGATTTTTTGAGTTCGTCTTCCATGCGCAGCAGGCGCTCCGATTCTTCTTCGGCGATCTGCATCAGCGGCACGCCGGTCCACATCGAAACCACCTCGGCGATGTCTTCGGCGGTGACGACCGGGCTGGTGGCGCGATCCCAGCCAGTGCGCAGGCGTTCGATCTGGTTTTCGATGGAGATTTCCTGATCTTGCCACGAGCGGATTTCTTCGTTGTTGCCTTCTTCCTGGGCCAGCGAGCGGTTTTGGCGCACTTCACGCAGGCGGGTGAACAGGTCTTTGGCCTGTTTGGCGGCCGGGGATTTGTACATGCGCACGCGCGAGGCCGATTCATCGATCAGGTCGATGGCCTTATCCGGCAGGAAACGCTCGGTAACATAGCGGCTGCTCAGGTGGGCGGCCGCTTCCAGGGCTTCGTCAGAGATCACCAGTTTGTGGTGTTCTTCATACGCGCCGCGAATCCCTTTCAGGATTTGGATGGTTTCATCTTCCGAGGGTTCATCCACCTGTACTGGCTGGAAACGCCGCTCGAGGGCCGCATCGGCCTCGATGTGTTTTCTGTACTCATCGAGCGTTGTCGCGCCGATGACTTGCAATTCACCGCGCGAGAGGGCTGGTTTCAGGATATTGGCCGCATCCACGCTGGAACCGGCTGCGCCCGCCCCGACGAGCATGTGGACTTCGTCGATGAACAGGATCGAGCCTGATTGTTTCAACTCGTCGATGACGCGCTTCAACCGCTCTTCAAACTGGCCGCGGTACATCGTCCCGGCTACCAGTGAGCCGACATCCAGTTGCAGCACGCGTTTGTTCATCAGTGGCGCGGGCACGTCGCCCTCGATAATACGCTGGGCCAGCCCCTCGACGATGGCGGTCTTGCCAACGCCGGGTTCGCCGATCAGCGCGGGGTTGTTCTTGGTGCGGCGCGCCAAAATCTGGATGACGCGCTCAATTTCCATCTGGCGGCCAATCACCGGGTCGAGCTTTCCCTGCTCAGCCTTGGTGGTCAGGTCGCTGGCAAGCTGGTCAACCAGGGGGGTTTTTGCGCCCTGCTGCTGGCCCTGTTGGGGCGCGTTCGGGCGCACGGGTTCGCGTCCCTGGGCGGCCGGGGTGGGCGGCGGGGTGGTGGAGGATGATTCCTGTAATACCCGGCGCGTCTGGCGTCGGATTTCATCTGGGGTGATGCCCAGGCGGCGCAAGGCTTCCATGGCGGTGCCTTCGGTGCGCATCAGGCCGAGCAAAAGATGCTCGGTGCCGATGTAGTGATGCCCCAGGCGGCGGGCCTCGTCGATGGCATATTCCAGCACCTGTTGGGTATCTGCGGATAATTCAATTTTCTCACCTGGCGGGGTTTTGCCCTCGCCGGTGAGCCGGACAACGATTTCGCGCACACGGGCTGAGTCCAGCCCCATTTCGCGCAAGACGCGGCCTGCAACCCCGCCTTCTTCTTCGATCAAACCAATCAACAAATGCTCGGTTCCAATCATTGGTTGACGCGCGCGCTCGGCTTCAGCGTGCGCCAGACTCAATACACGGCGTGCTCTTTGGGTAAAGCGTTCCATACCAGACATAATGTTCTCCTGAACCGTTAGAACCAGATCGGCGCAATGAGTAGCCAGTCCAAATTACCCTGACCAAACCCTGAGGAACAACGGTCAACTGTAATTCTACCAAAAAAGAGATGGTATGTTCTGTATGAATAAGATTAGAGTATTTTTCTCCGAATATCTGAAACTCTAACTGTTTTCTTACCATCCTTCACTGGACAAAAGCTATCGGGCATGGGAAAATTCAAACCCGCGCAAATGCCGTATTTACACTGTACGCTAGGACTGAAAGGATGCGAAGGAAATGACCAAGGAAACGAGCAAGCAATTGAGCAAACGTCAGGAGTTACGAGAAAAACGCCGCAAACAGGAGCAGGGCCAGCGGATTATGATGATCTCCATGATTGTGGTTGGCGCGCTGTTGGTAGCCGCTATGTTGATTTACCCCAACCTGCCCAAGCCGGTTGGCGAAATTACCACCCCCACCTTTAGTGAACGACCACTGGTGAACAAGAACAGCATGGGCGATCCCAATGCGCCTGTCAAGATCGATGTGTGGGAAGATTTCCAGTGCCCGGCCTGTGCCCAGTATAGCCAGGAAGTTGAAACACAGGTCACAGAAGCCTATGTTAAAACTGGCAAAGTCTTATATACCTTCCACTTCTTCCCATTTCTTGATGACAACAGCGTTGCCAAAGAGTCCGATCAATCTGCCAGCGCCAGCATGTGCGCCGCAGACCAGGGGAAGTTCTGGGAATATCATGATATGCTCTTTGCCAACTGGAATGGCGAAAACGAAGGCGCATTCAATGATACCCGCCTGGTAGCTTTTGCTGAAACCCTTTCGCTCAACATGGATGAATTCAATGCCTGCTTCAAAGAAGCCCGTTATATGGATATCATCCAGCAAGATCAACTGGATGGCCAAAAAGCAGGCGTCACCGGTACCCCGAGTGTTTTTGTGAACGGGCAGCAGATCATGCCTGGCTATATCCCAAGCTTTGAGGCGATTGCCGAAGCTGTTGAGGCAGCTTTGCCCAAATAGGGATTGGTTTTGTATATAAAAAAGGCCGCCACCTGGCGGCCTTTTTGTTTGGGATGGCAGCATATCAATTCTGGCGCAAATGGCTGGCAAGCGGCAGCCAGAATTCGACGGTGGTGCCTTTGCCCAGTTCGCTTGCCAGGGCAATTCGCCCGCCAAAATGTTCGATCATGGATTTGACGATGAATAACCCGATGCCACTTCCGGGGATTTCGTTGTCTGTTGCGTTGCGGGCGCGGAAAAAACGCGCATATAGGTGCGGGATGTCTTCGGCGGGGATGCCTATGCCGGTGTCAGATATTTTGAAGTAGCCTTTTCGCCCGATCTGGTAAGAGCTGATCTCAATTTTCCCGCCAGGAGGGGTGAATTTAACGGCGTTGTTGAGCAGGTTGGTAAAAACCTGCTCGAGCGAGCTAGAATCACCGATCACGGAAAATGTTTCTGGTACATTATCCATTTGTATCTGGATGTTTTTCTGGAGCGCCTGCGGCGAGATGGTTTGGATGGAGTTTTGCAGGCTCTGGAATGGGTTGATGGGGTGCAGCTTGACCATCCACTGGTTACTTTCCAGCCGCCCTACCGTCAGCAGGTCTTCGATCAGCACCCGTTCACGCTCCAACTCATCTTTCATGATGTTCCAGAATTCTTGCCGTTCTTCGGGGGTGCACTCTTCTTCGAGCAGCCGCACCATCAGCAGGATGGTGGTCAGGGGGGTGCGCAGATCGTGGGTGGCGCGGTTGATGAAATCGGATTTCATTTGTTCCAGGTGAGCGCGTTCGCTTACATTGCGCACAATGGCAAAGACTTCGCTCGAGCCGCTGGCAACAAAACGGGTCTCGAAGTGCTCCGTCTTGTTTTTCATGGGGATGTGGTAGTTCATTGTTTGGATCTGCGCGGTGCTGATGGCACTCTGGATTTTTTCCAGCGCAATCTCATATAACTCGCTGCCGAGGAAATCAGATAGGACGGCTCCGGCAATTTGTTCCACTGGCAAGAGCAGGCTGTCGTGGTCGGCAACGATAAAGTCGATGATGTTCCCATCTTTGCTGATGCGGAAAATGTTGTCGGGGATGGCCTTGAGGATGGCAGAGTTGCGTTCTTCGCTCTGGCGCAGGGCTTTTTCCACCCGTTTGCGTTCGATCAGGTTGCTGAGGATGTTGCAAAATTGATGCAAAAGGGCGATGCTATCTTGTTCCCAGCTTTTTTCAACTTTTACTGAATCAAACCCGGCAAACCCAGACAGTAAATTGTTCATAAAGAGCGGCACCACAGCCACCGATAGGATGGATTGGGATTGCAGGATTTCCTTTTCCGCGCTGGCTTCGTCTGTCATGTCACTCACCCGGGTAACTACAATCGGCTCACCCTTTTCGAGCCGACTGATCCACCAGGGGAAAATATCGAGCGGCAGGCTTTGCAGCATGTCAATTTGTGGTTCGATGCCAGGCGCACACCATTCATGCGAATTGCTCATGGTTTTGGTGGTGTAATCAAAAAGGAAGATGTAGCTACGGTCGATGCTTTCAAAATTGCCAATATCCTGGAGTGCGTTGGTGATTTCTTTGTCGATTGCGGTGGTATCCAGGTTGATAAAGCGGGTGGAAACGCGAGTCAGCAGGTTTTCAAACTCCAGGCGGCGACGCAGTTTTTCTTCCATAGATCGGCGCTGGGTAATATCCAGGTGTGTGCCGGTCATTCGGATCGGTTTCCCATCCTGGTCACGTTCTGTGATCCGGCCTCGATCCAGCACCCAGACCCAGCGTCCATCTTTGTGGTGCATACGTAGTTCACAGTCGTAAGAAGCGGTTTTCCCATCAAAATGATCCTGTAGGAGTTTTTTAGACATTTCAAGATCGTCGGGATGGCAAAAATCGAGCCAGGTCTGGATGGTGGTGGGGCTGATTTCTTCGAGGGTATAGCCCACAATGCCAGCCCAGCGTTCGTTGAGGATCAGCACTCCGGTTTGCAGCATCCAGTCCCACATGCCTACGTTGGAGCCTTCGATGGCCAGCGCCAGTTGCTCTTTCGATTTGCGTAGCGACAGGTCGGCTTCTTTGCGTTCGGTAATGTCGCGGCTGATGCCAATCCAAACCGATTTGCCGCGAATTTTCCCGGCGCTGACTTTGGTTTCCACCGGAATGCGCCGCCCGCTGCTGCTGATCAGTTCCAGCGGGCAGGTATCCATGCGCCCTTCCAGCATTTCGGTAAGAATATAGGTGGCCTGCGAGTGAATATCTTCGGGGTGAAGTTTTAGTACCGGCTGGCCGAGCAGTTCGCTTTCGGTGTAACCCAGCAGGTCGGTCACCTGGTGGTTGATCTTTACAATCTTGCCGCTTTGGTCAAAGACAACCAGGAAATCATTGATGGAGTTGAACAGGATTTCCAGCTCTTCCCGGCTTTCAGCCAGGGTTTCTTCTGTCAGCAGGCGGATGATGGTGCCGCCCATTTGCAGGGCAATTGCTTCGGCGGCGAGCTGCCCGCTGGGGATGATTCTATCCAGTGTATGGGAGGCCAGGTTGAAGCACCCAATCACCCTGGCCTGGTGAAAAATGGGGATGATCGTCAGCCCGCGCAAGCCTTCCATATCCAGGTCTTGCCGATTTTTGATGGGCATTTCCTTGAAATGCCCGTGGATGATCTGGCCTTGCATCACCAAATGCCAGCGGTCTGAGCCAGCTTTGTAGGTAGATGCGGCTCGCACAAAAGCTTCGGAAAGCCCCTGGGAATAGGCCAGGCTCAAATCTGATGTGTGCGGGTCAACCAGGTAGATACCGCCACAATCCATACCTGATTCGAGCAAAATCTGGCTGAAGCAGATGGAAAGCGCTGCCTGCATGGAGGCCGTGCCGGCCAGTTTTTGGGCCAGGTCGCGCTGGGCGATCAGCAGTTGTTTGTTTTGTTTGCTTTCGGTGATGTCGCGCCCTACAGCCTGGATTTCTACCATATTCCCGGCGGGATCGTGGATGATGGCGTCTTCCCAGGTGAACCAGCGCCAGCCGTTGACCGTCAGGGCACGCTGTTCAACGGAGATGCGATAGGGTGGGAGATAAAGCCTTTTCATGGCTTCGAGCGTTGGCTCGAGGTCGTCAGGGTGAACCAGCGGTGTGAAAGATTTCCCCAATAATTCTTCTTGGGTTTTGCCAAACGTATCACAATAAACCTGGTTGATGAAGCTGAACCGGCCCTCCAGGTCGACACGTACGATCAGGTCGGTTTGTGATTCAACCAGGCCGCGATAACGGCTCTCGCTGTTTTGCAGCACTTCGGAAGCCATTTTCCGGCCTGAAATATCTCGCAAAATTGCGATAAAAACCAGCTCGCCATTTGCCATTGACCGGCCAAAGGATGCTTCGGTGGGGAACTTCTCCCCGTTTTTCTTGATTCCCTCGATCTCTTTTATCGTCGGGCTCCCAGGTGAGTCGAAAAAATCCTGGAAAAAGCGTTTGTATTGGGCGCGAGACTCGACAGAAAACAGGTTGCAAACCTGCATTGCCAGGGCCTCCGATTCAGGGTACTGAAAAATGGCGCTGGCGCCGCTGTTAAATAACAAGATGCGTTGATCCTGGTTGAACCAGATTACAGCATCGGGCGTTGAGTTCATGATGGACAATAATGTGGTTTCGTCGATATTCATGAGACCTCGTTTCGGGCTCAGTTGCCGGTGTGGTTTTTGATTGAAGAGTGACTTGTGTTTTTTACCGATGATTTCCCGGACTATGTTTTTTCTTGTGTGGGGTGCCAATTTGCCGGGGCGGGAGGGTAGATCATGCGCACTTTGCAGCCAACGCGCGAATCGACGATCTTTACGCTTCCACCCGCTGCTTCCGCCACGGCACGGGCAATCGTCAACCCCAAACCCAGCCCCCCATACAGGCGATTATCTCCCTGGTAAACCTGATAGTAGCGCTCGAACACCTTTTCCCTCAAATCTGCCGGGATAAACGAGCCTTCATTTTCCACCGATAAGATGCAGCCTCCATCCCCGTTTTTTTGCAGTTGGATCGAGATACTCGCGCCATCCGGGCTGAATTTGCAGGCATTATCTACCAGGTGTGAAGCGGCGTGGGCAAACTCAAACTCTGGGGCATTGAGTACGATGCCTTCTTCGATGAAAATCTGGATGTTGAGCTTTTTCTGGGTGTAGCGTGAAATAACATTCTGTATTGGTTCGCGAAAGTTAAATTCCAGGTCAACGCGGCGGCGGAAAGTGCTCAGGTTGTTCTGATCGATGCTGTTTAGCAGGATCAGGTCATTTACCAGCATGGAAAGTTTGTGGGCACTGGACAGGCTGTTTTCCAGGTACCAATCCAGGTCGGTGTTTTTGCCGGTGAATTTTTCGCGGATGGCCATATCCAGGCTGGCGAGGATAATGGCCAGGGGGGTGCGCAGTTCGTGTCCCAGGTTGGTTGAAATGCTGTGGCGCACCAGGTCGATTTTTTCTTCCATTTCATCCATCGCAAGCTGGCGGGTGATGTCACTCCGGCGCAGGAGTGAATCTACCCGCGCGATCAACTCATCGGCGTTGAAGGGCTTGGTGATGTAATCGTCGGCCCCTTGTTTCAGCCCGGCGATTTTGTCGGCTTCGAGGGTGCGCGCCGTCAGGAAGATGAATGGGATGGAGGCCGTGTGTAACTCGCTGGATAGAATTCTTTTGACTTCGAATCCGTTGGGGGCTGGCATCATCACATCGCAGATAATGATATCGGGGAGATGTTCGCGCGCCAACCGTATGCCATCGGTGCCATTGTGCGCAGAAATTACTTCATATCCTTCACGGGTCATGATCGCTTTCAAGCCAAGGAGCAGTTTGATTTCATCATCGACCAGCAGCATTTTTCTCTTTTTGGTTGGCCTGGTTTTGTCGTTCAGCTTTGTATTCATACTACTCCTTTGGCAATTAGCTCCATGAAGATTTCCACCAGTTCTGGTTGGAAACTCTTTCCTGTTTCTGTATGCAAATAGGCGATGGCTTCATCTTTCGACATGGCCGGGCGGTAGGCGCGGTCACTTGTCAGCGCATCCCAAACATCTACAATACTGAACAGGCGGGCGTCGATGGGGATATCTGTGCCTTTCAGCCCATGCGGGTATCCGGAGCCATCCCAGCGCTCATGGTGATAGAGCGGGATATTGATGGCTGCCCTCAAAAAATCGAAATTGGATAACAGATCATAGGCATAAAGCGGGTGTTGCTGGATAACCTTCTTTTCTTCGTCGGTGAGCGGGCCTTTTTTTAGCAGGATATTATCAGGAATGCCGATTTTGCCAATATCGTGAAAATAAGCGCCCAGGTAAATATCATCGAGCTTGATATCAGTAAGTGCCAACTGTGAAGCAAACAGGGCTGCCAGTTTGGCAACCCGTTCGCAATGATTGCTGGTTTCTTTGTCACGCAGTTCCTGGGCCTTGCTCAGACCTTTTAGCGAACTGATTAATTGGTGCTCCTGGGCTTCTTCCAGGTTTGAATTCAATTGGCTGGCTGTCTCCAGCTCTTTCGAAAGTGCCTCGATGCGCGAACGCGCCTCAAATTCTTTTTCTTGTGTTCTTGCCAGGTTGAATTTGTTGCGCCGAATAATGTTTCGGATGCGGGCCAGCAGCACATCTGGGTCAAACGGTTTAACGATGTAATCATCGGCCTGGTGATTTTCAAGGCCATCCATCATATCTGTTTTGGCGTTGCGAGCGGTCAAGAAAACAAACGGGATGTTACGAATGTGCGGATCGGTATTGACAATTTTCTTAAGCGTGAAACCGTTGGGTGATGGCATCATCACATCACACAAAACCAGATCGGGATTTTGATGATAAATCTGCTCCAGGCCCTGTGATCCACAATTCGCAGAAAAAACAGTAAAACCTGATTTCTCAAACAATAACTTTAGGCCAATCAGCAGGTTGGGATCGTCATCGATGACCAAAATTGAGTTAGACATAGCGCCTTTGGGTTTACATGATCAAAACTGTTCCGCAGCTAAACTCAACCCATATTTTAGTCTGTTTTTTTATTGTTTTGATACTCTTCTCACCTTTTTTATAAATGTAACAGGATTTTTCAGCCTTGCAGCTTAAACCGGGCAACAGATTCTTGCAACACCCGGGCCAATTGCGCCAGGGAGCGGGCCGAAGCCCCAACTTCCTCCACCTGGGCATTCATCTCCTCTGTGCTGGCGCTGACTTCTTCCACCGCCGCGCTGTTTTCCTCGCTGACACTGGCAATCGCTTCCACCGATTGGGCCACCACTTTTGAGCTTTCGAGCATCTCATGGGTAGCGCTGGTATTCTCCTTTACCACGCCCGAAACCGCATTCATCGACGCCACCAGCTCAGAAGAAGATAAGTTTATTTTGCGAGCCGCCGAAGCAATCTCATCCACCTGGCTGCTGACCATTTCTGCGGCATTCAAGATGCTTTTGAGCGCCTCGCCCGATTGGTTGGCGCGCACAACCCCATTGCTCACCTCCTTGGCGCCGTCATCCATTGCCGCAACTGCTTCAGTGACAATGTTCTGGATGCCCCGGATCAAAGCTTCAATCTCTTTGGTAGCGCCGCTCGAACGTTCGGCCAGCTTGCGCACTTCATCAGCCACCACCGCAAAGCCTTTGCCTTGCTCCCCGGCGCGGGCCGCCTCGATGGCGGCATTCAACGCCAGCAGGTTGGTCTGCGAGGCAATATCATCAATCGTGGCAACGATCGTCCCGATCTGGTCTGAGCGGGCGCCCAACTCACGCACTTTTTCTGCCGAAAGCCCCACCTTTGATTTGATCGCCTCCATGCTGTGAATGGTTTCATCTACCGTCTGGGCGCTGCTGAATGCGGTTTCGGCAGCCTGAGAAGCACCCAGCGCGCTGGTTTGCGCATTGGCGGCTACCTGCTGGATGGCGTTGGTGATCTCGCGGGTGATAACAGCCGCCTTTGCCACCGCACTGGATTGTTCTTGTGCGCCGCGCGAAACCCCGTGGATGGTTTGGGTCATCACCTCGGCAGAATTGGCAGTTCGGGTGACGGCTTCGGTTTGCTGGTTGATGCCCAGGGCCACCTGCTGGATGGTGGTTGAAATCTGCCCCGTGGCTCGCCCGGCCTGGGTGGATGTCTCTTCCAGATCTTTCGAGGCCGCTTCGAGACGGGCAGCATTCCCCTTCACGCCGCCGATCAACTCCCGCAGGCCGTTAATCATCTGGCTGAGGGCCTGCCCAATTTCATCTTTCTCCGAGCGTGCCTGTACGCTGGCGCTCAAATCGCCGCGCGCAATTTGCCCGGCAGTTTTTGAGACGAATACCAGGTACTCATTCATATTTTCCAGCGCTGCGCTGATCAGCCCATATTCATCATGACGTTGGCGCAGCCTGTGAATGTCAGAGCGGGAGGCCTCCTGCTCAATATCACCCAACGCCAGGGTATTCAACATCTCTGAGATGGCTACCAGCGGGCTGGTAAGGGTGCGCCCAAAGAAGATTGCCAACGCTGTGACAACGACCGCGCTGAAAAATGCCACCATGATAATGCTGTTGCGCAGCTGGTTGGCACCTTCCTGCACTTCGGTCAGGTCTTGTTCCAGCAAGAAAGCTGCCCCGCTGCCCAGGCCCGGGATGGGGCGATAAACCCCCAGTACCGTTTCACCGCGATAGCCGCTGTATTCTGAAATCCCGGCTTCGCCTGCCAGGGCTTGCTGCATTCCCATAGTGTCGATTTGCAGCTCCAGTGCAGTACGTTTGGCCACCAGACCCTGGCTAATCAAATCTTTGGTGAAGCGCGATTCGGTGATTAAGAAGCCATCCATACCCACCAGGTAAGAATCACGGGTATCACCGGTCTGGTTGGTTTTCAGCATGCGGCTCAGGTAATCGGTGGGCACCATGAGCCCGATTACGCCCACAATTTCTTCATTGGCTTTGATACCAATGGCTGTTACCAGGATCGGCGCATTGGTAGTTCGCGAAAGCTGGGCATTGGAGATGACATAGTTGCCCCCCAGGGCTTCTTTGAAGTATTCTTCATCGGCCAGGCTGCTGGTGCTGCCAATTGCATCGCATAGCCGCTCGCCATCGAGTGTCGCGACAAAGATGTCCTGGTAAATTTGCCACTGGGCAAAATATTGATCAACCGCCGGGCAGGCTTTTGTGGCGTCCATGGTCTGGATGCGGGCGATTCCGGCCAGGGTCAGCGTATCCTTTTTGCGTTCGGCCAGCCAGTTGGTAATCTCCATGGATTGTAAGTCTGCGATGCTGACAAATTCTTTTTCAATGTCTGCCCGGATCACCTGCTGGCTTTGAACAAAAATGATCCCACCGACGATCAGCAGGGGGGCCAACGACAGGGCCATGAACAGCAGAAAAACCTGGCCCTTTACAGATTGGAAAAAGCCAATTTTAAGGGTGTTGTTTGTGGACATGGTTTGCTCTCAATGATAAGAACTGCCCGTTTTGGGGCAGCCGGCATGGTTGCAACAGGCCTGTGAGCCTTATTTTGATGATACAGTTTCCCGCCGGGCCTGTCTGTAAATAGCCTGTGAAGCAAAACTAAATAAGGCGTAAATTTAATTGGGTTTCCTGGGCATTGCCTCCCCCAGGTTTGGCTGGCTTTTAATTGAAACTCTTCAAAATCCGGCTCACCAACACATCTGGGTCGATGGGTTTTACCAGGAAACCGCTGGCCCCCAGTTTGGCGGCTTTGCTGACAATTTCCGGGTAGCCCATCGACGAGATGAAGAAAACCTTGGTGCGCTGGAGCAAAACTTCAGCCTGGAGTGCATCCACCAGCTCCAGGCCATTCTGACCGGGCAGGTAAGTGTCAATTAACAGCACGTCGGGCCGGTGATTTAGCAAGTGCTGGCGCAGCGCCGCTGGTTCATCGCAGATGATGGGATTTATCCGGTTGCGGGTCAGCGCCAGCCTGATCAGGCTGCTTTGGAGTGGGTTGGGTTCAAGCACCAGCACAGAGAGTGATTCCCGGTTCATTAACGGCCGCCTTTTGTGGGTTCCGGGAAGCGGCCCGAGGCCTGCATCCCGGCTTTGAGTTTTTCGATGCGGTCTGCATCCAGCCGCAGGATATTTAGTGTTTCGGGGTGGATATCAAAACTAAGCAGGGCAGATTCTTTCAACTGGTACGCGTCGGCAAAAGCGTTCGACAGGTTGATGATGGCTGGCAGCTGCTGGTTGCTGCGGGCAAAAGATGGGATGTGGTGAAAGCGAATGGCATCTACCAACACCACCGGGAAGTTCCAACGCTGGGCGATCATGCCGCCCACTTTGGCGTGGTCGATGCCGAGCAGTTTTTCTTCCACCTGCCAGAGCGGCAGGTGATAGCGCTGGACGTATTCTACGATGGCGTTGTAATTGCTCAGCACGAACTGGTCGAGCACCAGTTTGCCCATATCATGCAGCAGGCCAGAAACATAAGCTTCTTCAGGGTTGGGGTAGCGCAGGGCCTGGGCCAGCCACTCGGCGGTGGAACCTGTGACCAGTGAGTGATGCCATAGTTCACCAGATCCCAGCCGGTAACCGCTCAGGCTGCGTTTGAGTATGCTGGTGGCCGGGGATGTTAACAGGATGGATTTGAGCCGCGACAGCCCAATGTGCATGATGGCTTCATGCAGGGTGGTGCATTTGCGTGAGTAGCCCAGCGCCACCGAGTTTGAGAGTTGTAACACCAGCGCGGCCAGCGCCTGGTCGAGGCTGATCAGGCCAACCAGCATATCGATTGAAACGTTCGGCTTGTCAATCTCACGCAGCACCCGTGTCACATTGCCTGGCATGGGGCGCAGGTTGGTGATGGATTGCAGGATGGCGCTGAGATTTGGGCTAGGCATGGTGTTTTGGGTTTAATGCACCAGGTTAGGCAGGCTGCTGAAGATTCCGTAGGTAAAGGTCAGGGTCTGTTGCAGCATCCACGAGCCGAGCAGCAGCAGTACAGCGATCACGCCGATCAATTTGGGGATGAAAGTCAGTGTGGTTTCATTGATTTGCGTGGCGGCCTGCACCAGGCTGACCAGGCTGCCAACCACCAGGCTGACGAGCAGGATCGGCCCGCCGAGGATGAGCGAGAGAATAATGGCATTTTGGCTGAGAGTGAGAACGTAGGCTTCGGTCATGGTTTCCTCACGATCCGGTGAAGCTCAATACCAGGCTGCGGGCCAGCAGGTACCAGCCATCCACCATTACGAACAGCAGCAGTTTGAAGGGCAGCGAGACCAGCGAAGGCGGCAGCATCATCATACCCATCGAAAGCAGGATGCTCGACACCACCAGGTCGATGATCAGGAAGGGGATGTAGAGCACAAATCCCATAGTGAAGGCGGTGCGCAGTTCGCTGATAACAAAGGCCGGGAAGAGTGTTACGGTGGCGATGTCATCCAGCGTGGCGGGCTGGGCTTCTTTGCCCAAGTCGATGAAAAGCTGGATGTCTTTGGGGCGCGTCTGTTTGAACATGAACTCGCGGATGGGTTTTTGGGTCAACTTCCAGGCCGTGTCCTGGTCGATTTGCTCATTCAGGTAGGGTTGGATGGCGGTTTCATCGATCTGCTTGTAGATGGGGGCCATGATGAAGAAGGTTAATAGCAGCGAGAGGCCGATGAGCACCTGGTTGGGCGGGATGGATGGTGTGCCGATGGCGCTGCGCACCATTGAGAGTACGATGACGATGCGGGTAAAGGAGGTCGCCAGGATGAGGATGGTCGGGGCCAGCGAAAGCACTGTCATTAAGACCAGCAGCTGCACGCCCGATGTGACCTGTTTGGGCTCGGTGGCACCCGGGTCAATGGTCAGCGAGACGCCGGGAGCCGAGGCGGTGGAGCAGCTGGTCAGGAGCAGGGTCAACAGCGCCAGGGTGAGGATGTAACGCGCGGCCTGGGGACGAACTTTTTTTGCAGACATGGGGCCTTATCCCTTTATGGATTGCAGCACGGCGCTGAAATCGAGCCCTGGCTGGGGGGCGGATACCGGGGCGGGGGTTCCTGCGCCTTCGAAAGGCGCGATCAGGGCGATGGAGTTATCTGTTGCGCCGATCAGGTACTTCTGGTCGCCGATGGAGACGAGGTGCAGGGCCTGTTTGGGCGAGAGCCGCACTGTTTCGAGCAGTTGCAGCTGATGGGTTGGGCCTGCCTGGGGGCCGAGGTTCATCCAGCGGCGGTAAATGGCCGCGCTGGCAAAGACCAGCAGCAGGACGCCGATCAGCTTGATAAAAACATCAAAAAAATACAGCGGGGATGAATCCAACATCCCATTGGCTGGGGCCGGGGTGGCGCTGCCCAATGCCGCCAGCGCCAGGGTGGCCAACAGACTGAAGGCCAGCAGGCCAGCCGTCAGTTTTTGGCGCGGGGTGCTGGTTTCGAGCCACTTTTTTAGCAGGGCGGGCAGCTTGTCCATCACGAGTTCCTGTCGTTTCGGTTAGACATCATCTCGGTGATGCGTACGCCGAATTTGTCATCGACAACAACCACTTCGCCGCGCGCCACCATGCAGTCGTTGACGAAAATATCCACCGGGTCACCGGCCAGCCGGTCGAGTTCGACCACCGAGCCGTGCTGGAGTTCGAGGATTTGCGAAAGCTGCATACGGGTGCGGCCCAGTTCCACGGTCACGCGCAGGCTAACATCCATCAGCAGGTCGATGTTGCCAGTGCTGGCAGTTTTACGTCCGGTTTGATCGGGTTTGGCGCCGGATGGCATTCCGGTGAGATTTTCCAAGTTTTCCATCATAGGGTTCACCTTTGGCTAGTAATTGGTTTGTACTTGATCTGTTTCGTGGTAGACGCCCGTGATCTGGATGCCGATATTTTTGCGGGCGCGCCCGACTTTGCCGTAGAACTGCTTTTTGTTGGCAACCTGCACTACCATTGGGCTGTCAATGGTCTGGTCCAGTTCGATTACATCTCCCACCGAGAGATTCAGCAGGTCGCGCAATGTCACATCGGCGTTTCCCAGGATGACTTTGATCGGGATGACCGCGCGCTGCATGGTGCGGATGGCGGCCTGGCGCAGGGCCGGGTCTTGCTGCTGTTCTTTGCGTCCGGCGATCCAGATGTGCGGATTGAGCACGTTGGTGATGGGCTTGAGCGTGTTGAAGGGGATGAACAGGCTCATGGTGCCGGTGACGCCCTGGATGCTGATTTCGATGGTCAGCAGGATGATGCGTTCGTTGCCCATCATCATGGTGACCCAGTGCTGGTTGACGGTGCTGTCTTCGAGGGAAGGCTCCAGTGGGACAACTTTGCTCCAGGCGATTTTCATGTCGCCGAGCATGTGTTCCACCAGCCCGCGCAAGAGTGACTGGTCGATCTCGGTCAGGGCGCGGGCGGTAACGCGTCCTTCGATCTTGCCGCCCAGGCGCTGCTCCAGGATCAGGTAGCTGACGTTCTGGCTCATGGTCAGCACCATGTGCCCCGGCAGCGGGGCCAGTGAGATCATGTGGAAGAGTGTGTTGACCGGGAAATCCTTGATAAAGTCTGCAAACCGCCCCTGTTCCATGTGGACAAGGTGCGGGCGCACGTTGGTGCGCAGGAAGGTTGGTAGCGAGGTGG
The DNA here is from genome assembly GCA_903822545.1 of uncultured Anaerolineae bacterium. Classification (GTDB taxonomy): domain Bacteria; phylum Chloroflexota; class Anaerolineae; order Anaerolineales; family Villigracilaceae; genus CAIJPN01. The sequence continues at coordinate 60,926 of CAIJPN010000159.1, forward strand.
TCAGGCGTTCGCTCAGGTCTTCGTGTACCAGTTCCACCGCGCGCATCTGTTCCTTTGAGAAACGAGCAGGTGACCAGAAGTTGTATGGCTGGATGCTCTTTTTGCCATCTTCGGTCTTGGGCCGCTCGCCTGGCTGGTTCATCATCTCAGCCAGGTTGATGCGGTCCTCTTTCTGCTCCATCTCAATGGCGCCAGAGAGCAAGGCATCAATTTCAGATTGGTTTAGCATGGCTACTGCACCACAAATTCTGTGAAATAAATGGCGATGATATACAGGTCTGGGAGCTTGTGCTCCAGGCTTTCCATGATTTCTGCACGCAGTTTTTCTTTACCTTCGGCGGTATACAGGTCTTCATAGGTTTTGGTGGAAAGCAGGGTGATGACGGTATCATCCATGATGGGCAGGCGGCTTTCGAGCTTGCCCTTAAATTCTTCCAGGTAGAGGGTTTTTTCCTCTTCGGGCAGCGTCTCATATTCCGGGTTGTCTGGCGCGAACTCCACCACCACGGTCAGGCGAATGTATTTCCTGCCGGTAGGGTCAACCAGATTAATGATTTTGGTTGACATATCCATCATGATGCCATGCCCCGGTTTGATATCTTCCACATCTGGCTCTGGGGTGGCCGTAATCACCACGACCGACCCGAATGTGGCTGCCGGGGCCTCCTCGCCTGTGGCGCTTCCCTCGTCATACACCAGGCGGAATGGTTTTGGCAGGTCATCGGGCGCGAAAACCACATACGCTGTCACCAGCGAAATCAGGGCTGTCAGGGTCAAAACGATTTGCGAAATAATGTTCAAAACTTTCAGGATTTTGTTGAGCATAAGTCACCGCTTTCTACGCTATGGCGCAATCGCCGGGGGGTTGATGTTGATCAGGTTGGTTTCTACCTGGTAAACGATGATGATTTCGACACGGGCGTTCAGCGCCCGATGTTGGTCTGAGTCATTGGGGAAGACCGGGGAAAATTCACCCTGCCCGGAAATGATGAACCGGTCTGGGGAAACACCAGCGTTGATCATGTACCGCCCCACCGACATGGCGCGGGCCAGCGATAATTCCCAGTTGGTGGGGTAGAGCGGGTTGGTGGATGGCAGGTCGCTGGTGTGACCAACCAGCCGGATTTTGTTGCTGATGGGCCGCACCATCCCGGTGATTGTATCCAGTACGGGCAGTGCTTCAGGGGGCAAATCGGCCTGGCCTTCCTGGAAGATCAACTTTTCACTAAGTGAGATCAAAATCCCTTCGATGTTGGTCTGCACACTGACCTGGTTGCCCAGGTGCTGCGAGGCCAGCATACTGGTCAACTGCCCGGCCACTTCTTCCGACTGGGTTGGCCCTTCGGGGATACCGGGGATGACGATGGGCTTGGCTGTACCCTCCTCAGAGTTGCCGCCTGCCTGGTTGATCTGACTGTCAACCACTTGCGAGGCTCCACCCAGCGAGAAGGCCGAGCGCATACTTTCGGCCAGGCGCTTGTACTTTTCCACATTTACCTGTCCCATTGAGTAGAGGATGACGAACAACACCATCAACAGGGTGATAAAGTCGGCGTAGCTGACGAGCCAGCGCTCGTCATGGCCCTCATGTTCCTCCTCGTGCTTTTTCTTGCGCGACATGGTTATGCCTGGGCTTTCTGGGCCTTGCCAGCGGGTTTCTTTTCGCCTTCTTCGCCGGTTACTTCGTGCGGAGGCAGGTACGCATTCAACTTATCGCGCACAATGCGCGGATTTTCGCCAGCCTGGATGGCCAGCACGCCGTCCATTTGCATTGTGCGGTTGCGGACTTCTTCCTCGCTTTTGGCTTTGAGTTTGCCCGAGATTGGCAGGTAGATCAGGTTGGCGCTCAGCAAGCCCCACAATGTGGCCAGGAAGGCCGAGGCGATGGCTTCACCCAGTGCGCTGGGGTTATCAAGCTGCTTCAACACGGCGATCAGCCCCATAACGGTGCCGATGATGCCGAATGTAGGCGCAAAACCGGCTGCCGATGCAAAAAAGCCGATGCCGTGCTTGTGGCGGGCTTTCATTTGGTCGATCACATTTTCCATAATGGCTTCCACCTGCTCCGAGTCGATCCCATCCACCACCATTGAGATACCTTTGCGCAAGAACGGGTCTTCAATCTTTTTACTATCTTCTTCCAGCGCCAGCAGGCCTTCGCGGCGGGCTTTATCAGCAAGCTTGGTCAAAAGCTCAATCGTCCCTTTGGCATCGAAAGGTTTGGTGAGGAAGGCTTTCATAATGTATTTGGGAAACTGCATGGCAACATGCAACGGGGTGGTGATGATGGTTGCCCCAAGTGATCCACCAAAAATCAACAGGATGGCTGCCGGGGCTGCGAATAATTCTGCCGGTGATCCGCCATCCAGGATCATGACAGCGATGACTGTGGTGAGGGCAATGACAAGTCCTGCGATTGATGCAATATCCATACGCTACTCCTGGTGCAAATACTTCCAGCCTGTGAAGTTCAATCTACACGGGCTGGCCGCTACGATTTTTCGATAATGTAGGCCGCAAGGGTTTTGCGGCGGTACTCAATAAAACGCTCGGCGATCTCCTCGGGCGTATCCTTTACAACCACTTTCTTATTGCCCACCAGGGTGACAATCGTATCGGGCGTCGCTTCGACGGTTTGAATCAGCTCCGGGTTGATATAAAATTTCGAGCCATTCCTGCGAGTGAGATAGATCACGGGGATATTCCTTTTTAGGCAAACAGGCGGGGTTTTTCCTGCATAAATTTAGCATGCCGGGCTTTCTTTTCCTGTAAATTGACCGTGAAAGGAATATAAAGAACGGCTAAAAAACGCGCGCGGAACCGGGCTATTCCCACTCGTAGCCCGTACTCCTTACCCAAAAATGCCAGTCAACCCTTGCCCCCTCGCATCAGCCTGCCATCCCTACCCGCTTACAGCCACAATCTGGCGGGTTTTGACAGCCGTATAACTGAACGATTGATAAACCGCCGGCCGTGAACTTGCTCCCGGCCCGGTTTTCATACCCCATACCATCCGGCCAGCCGCATCCACCCAGTCATTGCCATCCCCACTGGCGTAAACCGTGTCACCGGCAGGCATTGTGCTGGCAGATGAAGCACTCCCCTGGGTTACCTCCCCGCCAAACAAATCTTTGGCCGGGTTGCCCCAATCTTTTGAGCCCACACCCACCCCGCTCAGGCGCTGGTTACCTTTAAAAATATCCACCGTCTCGATCACACCGGTATCCGGAGCGTTAAAAGTCACACGTGAACCATCCATCAACATCATTGTCGTCAGCGTGTTCGAGCCCTTCAGGTCAGAAAACTCACCGTTCAAATCGCCTTCCATATCAGATAAATCAACATGCGGGTCACCCCAAATGGTGGTGCTGCGGTTCGTCCACTTATCGCGGATCGTAAAAGTCGCGCCATCTTTAAAGATGAATTGGTAACGATCCGTTTCAGCCAGGTTTTGGTTGCGTTTCACCAGCCCATCAATGGGTGTGCCCGAACTGGCAAACTCCAGCTCAATCGAAATCGACTCGCGTTCTACCACCATGGCCGCCTGCCTGCCGTTTTTGGCCTGCAATCCCGCCGCAAGATGCCCATCCAACTCTTTCAACTTGCCGATCAAATCACCCAGGTGGACGCGGTCATTGGGAATTCCTTGCCCCGCCGCTGGCGATTCGCCCGGTTTACTGGATTCATACAACGCCCGGGATTCACCGCTGATCAACTGCTCATCCTCCTCGAGCATTTCCTGCGCATTCCCCACCTCAACCTTTTTCCCGTTTCGATAAACCTCCAACTGCCCCGAATATCGCATCAACTGGCGCGCAGCCATCAAATTATCGATTTCCATAGCGCAGGTCCTTTCGCAGAGAGTTCGGCACTGTCATTATTATCGCCCCCGCCTCAAAAAACTTGATTCATATTCTTTCCACAAAACAAATTTCACGCGATATTAACGAGTTCTTTTTCCCATTTTTATTTTGTGCTTTTTTCCTTTTTCATACAATGTAGCTGTATTCAACCAGGCAAAACCAGGCCAGGAATCAACCTGCCGCATATCCTGTCCGGCCTGTCGCTATTTGCATTCAAAAAAGGAGAAATACAAGCATGGATGCGTTCAACAATCTCAAAACCAGTGTAAAACTGATCGCCAGTTTCGTAGTAATTGCGATGATCTCCATCATCATCGCCTACGTTGGATATATCAACATGAAAAACCTGGAAGCCGACCTGGCATCCATGTATAACGACCGGCTTGTGCCGGTTTCTCAACTGGGGGCTGTCAACCAGAGCCTGTACACCATCCGTGGTGATATCTACAAGATGCTGCTCATCCCCGAAGAGGCCGATGCCAGTCTGACAGCCATTGAAGAGCAGATGGCCAACATTGATGAACAGATCAGCCAGTACAAAGAAACCCAACTCCTTGCATCAGAAGAAAAAGAACTGGAAACGTTTGATGCATCCTGGGCTGAATATAAAGATGCTGTGGCCGAGATCATTGCCTGGCAAAAGAAAGGCAACACGCAGTCGGCCATCACCAGCCTTTTGAGCGGTGGGCGCACTTCGAACGCACGCAAGGCCGTGGGTGGTTCAGCTGAAAAGTTATTGGCGCTAAATGTAAAAGCCGCTGATGAAATGAATAAAGCAGCGGATGCCAACTTTAACCAAACCGTTACCACACTGGTAAGCGTGACGGTTGTTGGCTTTGCTTTGGCGGTCATCCTGGGCATTGTGATTAGCAACTCCATCAGCAAGCCACTGGGTGTGCTCGTTAGCATTGCCACCGCGGTGAGCAAGGGTGACCTGGTGCGCAACCTGGACGAGAAGGTAAAAGACTCGGTGCGCTTGCGCAAAGACGAGGTGGGTGATATTGGCCGGGCCTTCGACCAGGTTATCCTATACATGCAATCGCTGGGCGACGTGGCTGGGAAAATCGCCAAAAACGACCTGACCGTCACTATCACCCCCAAGTCAGACAAGGATGAAGTCAGCCACGCTTTTGCGCAGATGATTAGCAGCCTGCGAACGGCAGTTGGCCAGGTGGCCGATAATGCCCACCGGCTGGCAGTTGCCTCCGATGAACTGGCTTCTGCCGCCGGGCAGGCCGGGCAAGCCACCTCGCAAATTGCCACCACAGTGCAGGAAGTTGCCAAGGGAATTACCCAGCAATCTGACAGCGTCAGCCGCACCGCAGTGTCGGTGGAACAGATGGGACGCGCCATCAGCGGGGTTGCTGCTGGGGCGCAGGAACAGGCTTCGGGTATTAACAAAGCTTCAGCGGTGACCGCTCAACTTAACGAGAATATCCAAAAAGTGGCCGGGAATGCCGAATCTGTAACCAAGGACTCTGGTGAGGCAGCCCGGGTTGCCAAAGCCGGCAGCAAGACCGTCGAAGAGACCATTCAGGGCATGAAAAACATCAAAGAGAAGGTGGGGATTTCGGCCCAAAAGGTGCAGGAGATGGGTTCCCGCTCTGACCAGATTGGCGTTATCGTCGAAACCATTGAAGATATTGCCTCGCAGACCAACCTGCTGGCGCTCAACGCCGCCATCGAAGCCGCCCGGGCCGGGGAACATGGCAAAGGCTTCGCCGTTGTGGCCGATGAAGTCCGCAAGCTGGCTGAGCGTGCCAGTGGTGCCACCAAGGAAATCGGCGAGTTGATCAAGGAGATCCAGAAGACCGTAGCAGAGGCCGTGAACGCCATGAAAGATGGCGCGAACGAGGTGGAAGTGGGTGTGAAGCTGGCAAACTCTGCCGGTGATGCCCTGGCCGATATCCTGAAAGTGGCCGAAGCGGTTTATAAACAATCAGAACAGGCCACATCAAATGTGTTGCAGATGCGTTCGGCGGCCAATGAACTGGTATCAGCTGTGGACTCGGTTTCGGCGGTGATCGAAGAGAATACGGCCTCGACCGAAGAGATGGCGGCTGGCGCGAACGAAGTCACCAAAGCCATTGAGACCATTGCCAGTATCAGCGAGGAAAGCAGCGCCTCGATTGAGGAAGTCAGCGCCTCGGCAGAGGAAATGAGCGCCCAGGTGGAAGAAGTCACCGCCAGCGCGGAATCGCTCGCCAAGATGGCAGAAGCTCTCCAGAGGGTGGTTGCCCAGTTCAAGCTTAATGCCTGATTTTCAGGCCCGCTGCCATCAAAGCGATTTACGAGTGGGGCATATAGCAGCCAGGGCGGGGATTAACTCCCCGCCCTTTGGTTGTGCCCGTTTTATGGGTTTAAATCAAAAACGGCAGGATTCCCTGCCGTTTTTGGACGTTTTGTGAAACTGCGTTGCTGTAACCCGGGATTTTTTAGAAAACGCCCTGGTAGCGGCGGATGGAGATAATGAAATTATTGATGCCTTCGGCAGACTGGAGCTGGTTGCCAGCAGCCACGAAATCGCCCGGCGCCCAAAAATCGGTTGAGACGTTTTTCTGGCGGAAGCGCGGGTAATCCTCGAAGATTCGGCGGGAGGTCTGCTGGCGGATCTGCCGCATAAAAGCGGCCGGGTTGGAAGACATCGGCACAGTCATCACCCAATGGATGTAGCCGGGGCGAATTAGCAGCGCATCCAGCCGCCAGCCGTATGAAATGCAAGCTTGTTTCATCCACGTTGTCAGATCGTTGACAATGTCACCGGTCAGGAAGTGGTCGCTGAAACGCGGGATGAGCACACAGGAGAATGACAGCTCATTGTTGAATTGCTGGAATGTTCCCTCGTCAGCCACAAACCCCGGGGTTGGCCCAGCTGGCAGTTTCCTCTCCGGGGTGACCGGGCGGCGCACATCAATATCTGTGTCGGCAGTTTCGCCCTGTTTTGGCTCTGTTTCGGTAGGGAATAGCTCAAAAGAATTCACAGGAACCTCGCTTGAATCATTATATACTGGATTCCCTTCACCCCTTAAAATTTTCACGCGATATTAATGCGTTCTTACTCTCGTTTTTATTTCGGGCAGATTTGCTATTCATTAAAATGATAACAGTAAGCATGCTACCCAGATGCTTGCCGATTCGAACCCAAACACAACAGGCGTCTTCTTTGGCAAGATACCTCACTACGGAGGAACAATGGAACAACAAATGGTCGTTTTTACGCTGGGGAATGAGCATTATGGCATCAGCATCGCTGCCGTGGAAAGTATTATCAAAATGCAAGCTATCACCCAGCTTCCACAATCACCCTACTACGTTCGGGGCGTGACGAACCTGCGCGGGACTGTGCTGCCAGTCATTGACCTGCGCACCCGTTTTGGGCTGGAGCCAAAAGAAAATTCGCGCGAAACCCGTATCATCATCGTGACAAAGGATTTGATCAAGGTGGGGGTGGTGGTGGATGGTGTTTCCGAAGTGTTGCGGGTGCCAGACGAATCCATTGAGCCTTTGCCGCCGATGGCGAGCACGGTCAATTCGGCCTTCCTGAAAGGTATTGCCCGCATGGAAGATCGACTGGTAATTTTGTTGGACCTCGGGAAGGTATTGGAGCATGATGATCAAAAGGTATTAAATACCGTTTCTGCCTGACGGATTGGCTATGCCCAGCCCAGCCTGGGTGTTCAGGGAAAAATATGTGCGCAAAAGGTTTGGAAGGGCATCTACCATTACCGGCTTGATTGCAAAATCGACGCCAAATTATTAACCAGCAGGGACAGCGTACCATTGTGACAGCGCTGTCCCCGCTGGTTTTTAGCTTCAATATTCGAGCAGATCGAACCTGAAGTAAGAATGAGCTCCGATTTGGCCAGAATCAGGAAAATCCCCTCATTGTGACTTTGGTCACAAACAAATTGTCTGTATGAGTTTATATTATGAGTAGACGATTAATTCATCCATGAAGGATAAGCTATGAACAAACCTTTGATGATTGGAATTCTGGCTCTGCTGGTTGCGCTCGGTACGTTCACTTATGTGAGCGGCGCAGTTGCATTTGCGGGTACGGATCCGGCTACATGTAATACTTGCCATGTGATGAACGATGTTTACGAAAACTGGTTCCACGCCCCGCACGAGAAGGTGACAGAATGTGTGGATTGTCACCTGCCGCATGATAATTTCGTGAACTATTGGGTTGAGAAGGGCCGCACCGGGCTGCATGATGTTTATTTTTTCAGTACCGGGCAGACACCCGCTGTAATCCGTGCCAGTACACAGTCGAAAGCAGTTGTGCAAGAAAACTGCCTGCGCTGTCATCGTGACACCGTTGAGAGTATTGTGATGGGCACCCCGGATTCAGATCGCTATTGTTGGGATTGTCACCGTTCGGTTTCCCACGGGCCGCGCGGTATTAGCATTTCCCCATTTTCAAACAAATAATTGGCTGAAGGAGAAGATACGATGAAAAATTATACGACCTTGATCCTTGTGGGGATCATCCTGGTACTGGCAGCTGTGCTGACCGGCACACTGGTTTTTATGCAGAACCAACCTGCGCCGCAGCGTGGTGTGGCCCCAATTGTAGAGATTAAACCCATGGAGCCGGATTCTTCGCTCTGGGGGCAGAATTTCCCCAACGAATACGCATCTTTTTTGAAAACCAAAAATAATACCATCGATACCACTTATGGCGGCTCTTCAAAATATTCTCAGCTGGAGCGTGATCCACGCCAGAAAATCTTGTTCGCTGGGATGCCCTTTAGCAAAGATTATAACGATGACCGTGGCCACGAATGGGCTTTGATCGATGTAAACGAAACCAAACGCCTGAACCTGGATAAGGAAAACCCCAAACGCACCCCCGGCACCTGCTATTCGTGCAAAAGCTCAACAAACCCCAAACTGTGGAATGAGTTGGGCATGGCAGAGTACGATAAGACTTTCTTTGGTGATATGACCGCCAAAGTCACCACTACCATTGGCTGCTCAAACTGCCACGAAGCTGGGACGATGCGTTTGATTGTTACCAATCCGGCTTTGCAGGAAGCACTCGAAGCGCAGGGCAAAGATTGGAATACCTTTAGCCGCCAGGAAATGCGTACGATCGTTTGCGCCAATTGCCATGTGGAATATTACTTCGCGGGACCTGGTAAATACCTTACCTTCCCCTGGTCTGAGGGAACCCATATCGACCAGATTTGGCAGTATTACGAAACCACGTTGTTCGATGGAAAAAAGTTTGCAGACTGGGAATATCCTAACACCAAGACCCCCATGCTGAAGGTCCAGCATCCAGAATATGAATTCTTCTCGGCTGGTTCAACCCACTATAACGCGGGCGTCTCTTGCGCTGACTGCCACATGCCCTACGTGCGTGAAGGCGCGGCCAAATACTCCATGCACGATATCCACAGCCCGCTGATGAATATTGAACTGGCTTGTGGGCAGTGCCACTCTGACACAGAGAAGGTCAAAACCCGTGTCACCCTGATCCAGGATCAGGTTTACAACACAAAAATCGCCACCGAAGATGCCATTGTTGATGCTGTGAATGCCATCAAGGCTGCTGCCGCCAACCCCAGCAGTGATGCCGCCCTGCTCGACCAGGCGCGCGCCCTGCATCGCAAGTCGCAGTACCTGTGGGATTTTGTCTCGGCTGAAAATTCGATGGGTTTCCACAACCCTGAATATGCCCTCGAGATCCTGGCCGAATCAACCGATCTGGCTCGCCAGGCCCAAATGCTGGCTGCCCAGGCTGCCAATGACCCATCCCTGCTAAAGACGGGCACCTACTACCTGCCTGCGCCGTCTGGCAACTAACCCAAGCAAACCCAAAAGCCCTCCCACATTTGGGAGGGCTTTTTGATTCCCATGCTAAATGATTGGGATTTGCAAGCCAGTTAAGGCAGTCCCAGCGCTTGTGCAGCTTGCAAACACAGGCTGGCGCCGCCAGCATTCAACCATTCATCCAGCCGCCAGCTGTGCCCCAAATTATTGGCTGCATCGCCATAAATCCCAGAACCCCAATAGGCATAGCGGATAGTTTCGTCTGCCCAGGTGCTTTCATCTCGGAAAATGACACCCACCCCGCCGTTATAACCTGCCAGCGCCAGGCGTGGATTGCCATTGGCGCGCTGGAGCGATTCTTTCAAGTAGTTGAGCCCGCGCAGGGCATTGGTTTCTGGCGCAAACGGATCTTCAAACACCTCAAAATGATCTGGCATCACCTGGAATAGCCCGCTGGCCCCGGCTGGTGAAAGCGCCGAAGGATTGCCGCACGATTCAATCTGCATCACCGTGGAAACCAGGTTGGGATCCAGGTCAGCCTGCCCGGCCCAGCGAACAATATCAGTTGCCCAATACTGCACCTCGGGCGTAAAAAAAGACGCGATCAGGCCATTTCCCGGAACTGCCATGGCGGCCTCTTCCAGTTCTGAGTGAATATCATCAAAACCACCGGTGGCTGTCATCAGCATCAGGCCAAAACATAGCGCAATCATTGGAGGAATAAAAGAGCCAGGAAGACAACCTTTGCCGGTTGCCTTCCTGGTCAAATTTTGCGATTCGAGATCGGAGCGGGACGAGGTCATTAGATCAAATCAGGAGGCAGGTACGCTCGTCAGCAAATTTAAGCCGTAGAGCGGCGATCAACCATCTTGTGGGGTCTCTGCGGAACTCATCAAATTGTGGTAAGTTGGTTCCGGACGAGAATAAATCGGTTCAGCTGGCGTTGGCTTGGGGGCTGCCTTCAACAACTGGGCAGCGGTGGTAATCACCGGACGCTGGTCAGTATACTGCTGTTGCTGTCCTGGCCGGTACTGCGCCTTATAATTTGAGCGCTGCTGTGAGTTTGAATAAACAGTATGCGTCTGGTAAGTCGGGGCGCGCTGCAATTGTGCCGGGCGCTGCGATTGCTGTGCGGGCGCTGGCTGCTTTGCCGGTGCATTATTATACTGCCCCTGCTGGTAATTTCGGCGAACCGGGCGGCTTTCTGGCTGCGAGAACAGCTTATCACCCCACACCGAAAAAGTCCAAATAATCAGCGTGCGGATCACCCACACCATCAGCGCCACAAAAACCGGCACCACATTGTGAATAACATCATTCCCTACCACAGCACTGCCCTGGCTGACATGGGTCACCGTGGCAACGGAGACACCCCACCATGTCAACATCGCGTTCATCCCGGCTGCCAGGAACCAGGCTACGAACAGGTACCAGACTTCCATTGGCTCCTCTGCGCCCTGTTCGGGGGTAAAAATACGGGCGATTCCGGCAAAATCGATGCCGCAAAATGCAATCGCCAAAATGGTTGACCACTTGATCCCGGCAAACGTCAGGTTTCCCAGCACATCGTGGAGGGCAAACTCCGTAGTGCCGAAATTAAACACCTCGAACGCCAATAAAGCGCCGAGAATCATAATGCCAAAGGCATTCCCGCGTTGGGCAATGACATTATCCCAGGCCTTGCCAAGGGCATTTTCAAACTGTTGCGAACGTACAGTGTTATTCATCCGAGCCTCCTTGAGTAAATATAGAACAAACGTACTATTTATAAAAATAATAGCACTTATGTTCTATTTAAACAAGAGGCAATTTGTCACATTTTATGGTGGGTAAGTATAAGGATTAATCTCCACACTCGAACTGTAGCCCCCACCCGGGCATGTTGCCAGCCCCGCAATCGACACCGGCGCATCCACCCGCCCTGCGCCTGGCATCTCGATATGGATGACGAGTCCAGCCTCGGGCAGTGTTGTGCAGGCATCTTTCCAAATGGCGATAGCCAGCACCTGGTCACCAGCTTTGACGCGCGGAGGCTCCGGGGCCTCTGTGGGGTTGACCGACTGATAGCGCACCTCCAGTGGATGCCCACCCGCATCAGTCAGGGTTAAGAGCGGCAGGTTCGACAACCCACATTCATCCTGGCCCTGATAGCTTAACGTTACTCCCAGGGCCACGTCACTCCCCATCCGATTCGCGTTGGCGCTCGTCAAAAAATCAGATGCCGCGCACAACCTGCTAGAGGGGGTGGGCGTTTTTCCGCCAAAAAAGCTGAAGCTGCGCACACAACCAGCCAGCAAAAATAACCCGGTAACGGCGATAAAACTCACCCGTAGTTTCATTTTTATCCCATCATCAGCCAGAACATCAGCCCATAGACCAGTAACCCACCAACCGCCCCGGCCAGCACATCCAAAATATAGTGTTGTTTGGTAAACAGTGTTGATAGCGCAATCAAAATCCCCCAAAGTAACGTAACCGTCCCAACCAGCGGGCCAAAAATGATGTAATTTGCGCCCACGACTGGCACTGATAAGCCAACGTGCATCGATGGGAAATTGCCATAGGGTTTGCAGGTTTTTTGGAATAATCCCAGCATCCAGCCAGACATGCCCGCCACGTTGAGTTCTTCCCGGCGTTCGATTTTGCTTGGCACGGTGGCATGGATCAGGCTGGAGCCAACGCTGATGGTCACAAAACTGGCAAGCATCCAATAAAATTGCCGGGCATCTGCCAACACGAGGAAGGGTTGCACGACAAAGATGTATGTGGAGAAATAGACCAGCGCAAACTGCGGTAAAAAGGGAATTTTCCGATCAATCTCCATGCCCAGGTCGAGACGACGCTCATGCGCCACTTCCAGGCGGTTGACGAAAAAGTAGAGTATCAGCCAGCCCAGCAGGGTCAGGATGAGGATTTCCAGGCGGTAGGTGAGTGAAAGGGTGTTTTCCATGCGGCGCTCCGTAATGTCAGGTTGAGGGGCAGTATATCTTACTTTCAAACAGGTGGGGATTTACCTTTGGGCTGCCATCATTGCCTGGATGGGCATGAATTTGCTTATTGACAAAGCTAATATATCGTTATATTATATTATTATATAATAAGAATATGTTAGAAAGGATAATGTATGACTGGCATTGATAACACTACACTTGATGCACTGACTGGTTTGGGCATACGCCAGGATTTTGAAGAAACCATTAAAAAGTCCATCCAACAGGCACGCGCTAAGGATGAACCGCTCTCCCTGGCTTTCCTCGATATTGATAATTTCAAGCGGCTGAACGACAGTCTCGGGCACCGGGCTGGCGATACCATCATCACGGCAGTTGCCAACACGATCAAAACTATGACGGCTGATCATGGCATGGTTTACCGCTACGGTGGCGAGGAATACACCATCATCCTCCCGGCCACCGAACGTGAACAGGCTTTCCTGCTCATCGAGCAGATTCGCGCCGAAATTGCCCGGCAATCCAGCCTGAGCGATGGCGAATCCACCGTCAATGTGGGGGTCACCATCAGTGGCGGGATTGCCGCCTTCCCCATCGATGGGCAGGACGAGAACGAGCTTCTGCGCAAGGCTGACCAGGCGCTATACAAGGCCAAACAGACCGGGCGCAATAAAATCCTGCTCTCTTATGAAGAAAAGATGGTTCCCAAAACCTCCTATTTTAACCAGACGCAGCTCAACCGGCTGGCAGCGCTGGCAAAAGATATGGGCATTGGTGAGGCCGTGCTGTTGCGCGAAGCCCTGGATGATCTGCTTATCAAGTATTTGCACGCTTTTGCTGATAAACGATAAATTGATCTGCCGCAAATTTTAGATAAGAACAATCACCCGTTTTTCATCGCCACCTTTTTGCAGCAGGACGGTCGTATCTGCATCGATCGCCATGATGCCCAGTTTGAGGAATTTCCTCACAATCTCGGTGGATGTGGTGTAGTTATCTTCCGCAATTTGCGCAATCGTTTCGTGCAACTCGGGACTGAGTTCAAAGGTGCAGCGCTTTGGCGCTGGCTTGGGCACGGTGTTCATTTTCTTTTCGTCTCCTTTTACCGAAGGGACTGTCTATTATTACGCCAGGTTGCCATAAAGCAATAGACACCTGTTTTTGTAAAAACTAATTGTGCACGCCCCCAGGTGTCTTTGCTACCGGTTGCCTGGCATTTGTTCTGGATGTGTGCCAGACAGTCCCTAAATGACACATCCTAACCAGCGGAGAATACGTTTGGTGAGCAGTATATACACAGGCAGGATAAAAGCGATACAACCTGCCACAATGATTGCTGTGTTTCCTGTTTGCATATTGTCCTCCGTATTGATAAGAAAATATGTTCTATGATTGTATTATAAAACATATTTTCTATGTATTCAAGATGCATCAGGATATACATCTGATGCTGGTAATGAAAGTGTAATATCCGAACTTTTTATGAATTTTGGTCACATATTAAGCAAAGGATGAGAGTGATTGCTTGATGGGTTTATGAAATTTAATGGATCAGTATCGCAGACGTGGTAGCGCGGCCTTCATCGAAGCGTTCAGCGTGTGACCAGGGAACCGGGCGCAGCATCTTTTTCGTGGTATTCTTGCAACACAATATCCCCGCAACCACGAAAGACAATTTATGCGCCTGCGTTACCAGATCCCGGTTTTTACCATTCTGCGTACCATTTTTAATACCGCTCATCGCATGGCATACCCGTTCCTGGGCTTTTTTGCGCGCGGCCTGGGCGTAGATATCACCGTCATTTCCCTGGCAATCACCTCGCGCTCATTCCTCGGCATGTTCATCCCGCTGATCTCATCGATGTCAGACCAGCGCGGGCGCAAATTTGGCATGCTGGCCGGCACAGCTGTGTTCACCCTGGCAGTTGGCCTGGTAGCAATTTTCCCTTCAATGCTCACGCTGGGCGCGGCGCTCATCCTGGCGCTGCTGGGCAAATTCCTGTTCGACCCGGCCATGCAGGCCTACCTGGGCGATCGCATTCCCTACCAGCGGCGCGGGTTGGCGCTTTCTATCACCGAATTCGGCTGGTCGCTGGCCTTTATCATCGGGATTCCACTGGTCGGGTTTTTAATCGACAGATACGGGTGGCAGGCTCCCTTCCCAGTGTTGGCGCTGCTTGGGGCCGGCATGTTCCTCATCATCCTGGTGATGATCGAGAGCGATCATCCACACGCCGCCACCGAAAGCGCACTGGCCAAGTTCAAATTGGTGCTGACCGACATCCCTACCCTGGCCGGGATTTCGATAGCGATATGGGCGAACGCTGCCAATGAACTGGTCAACCTGATCTTTGGGATCTGGCTGGAAGATTCGTTCGCGCTGAAAATATCCGCCCTGGCAGCTGCTTCCGCCATCATCGGCATTTCTGAGCTGGGTGGTGAGAGCCTGGTGGCGGTTTTTACCGACCGGCTGGGCAAGAAGCGCGCGCTGACGGTGGGCCTGCTGGCCTGTGGGCTGTCATCGGTTGCGCTGCCGCTTGTCAGCCGCACCGAGATTGGCGCGTTGATCGGGTTGTTTTTTTTCTATATCACGTTTGAGTTTGTCATGGTCAGCCATGTGCCGATGATGACTGAACTGCTGCCCGCCGCGCGCGCCACGGTCATGTCATTCAATCTTACCGGGCATTCACTGGGTCGTGTCATTGGGGCGCTGCTGGCGACCTTTGTTTATCAATCCTTTGGTTTTTCGGTGGTGACCATGCTCTCGGCGCTTTTTTACTTATTTGCGTTGCTGGCCCTGCGAAAAATCAAATAAAAGGAGCAATATTCCATGAAAGCCGACCAATCTCGGGAACTTCAAGCGGGCGCTGCGTATGCCAAAAGCATGGATGGAGCCGTTTTTCGTGGAATTATCATCGCAATCGTGTTTCACTCCATTTTCTTGCTGCTGGCGCCAGTTACCAACCAGGGCAGCGAGTTATATGGGATTGGCGTGGGGATTTTGACGGTAGCGATCGATGGCCTGGCGCTATACGTACGCAAGCTGGGACAAAGCTGGTGGGCAGCCCAGATGATCCTTTTTTCGGTGTATCTTTCAACGCTGGTGAATGGGATGTTATCGGGGGGGATTCTTTCAACCAGTATGCCCTGGTTGGCGATCCTGCCCATCGCGGCAGTGATCATGAGCGGGACAAATTCAGGCATTTTGTGGGGCGCCGTGGCATTTGTAACGGTGCCGATTTTGTTTTTATTCTCGGGTGTGATCAATGCCAGCCCGTTGGTGCATCAACCTGCGCTGGAAGATCATATTATCGACCTGGGACTGCTGGTATTGAGCGCGACTGCCGCTGCCTGGATGAGTGAAAGCATTAAGCTGAGAATTTTCCGCGAGCTGGAGAGTGCGCACCTGCAACTGCGTCAGATGGCTGCGCTCGACCCGCTTACCAATACGTATAACCGCCGTTCTTTCATGGAAGAAGCCAACCGGCAAATATCCGGGGCTGGCTCCCCTTATCAGGCACTTTCTGTGCTGGTGCTGGATATTGACCATTTCAAGCTGGTCAACGATGCTTATGGTCATGCCATTGGGGATGATGTGTTGGTTTCAATTGTCAAAACCTGCAACCGCACCCTGCGCCAGACGGATATTATGGCGCGTTTTGGCGGTGAGGAGTTCATCATTTTGCTGCCCAATACCGATATGCAAGTGGCCCAGATGATCGCTGACCGGCTGCGGAATGCCATCGAGACGACGCCCGCGCCAACCGATCAGGGGCCGATCAGTGTTACGGTGAGTATTGGGGTGGCTTCGTTATCAGATGGGCAGGCGCTGACGATTCACGATATCATCAAACGCGCCGATCAGGCCATGTATATCGCCAAACAGGCTGGTCGCAATCGGGTGGCAGCCTGGAGCGAGGAAAAAGCTGGATAAACGGGATGCAGGTGCAGGGCGATGGGAGCTTTGGCAGGTTTTTCTGATGTGGCCCCAAAGTCCCCAGATGCGCGTGTGTTTCGGTCAAAGGTGGTAAAATTTATAAGATAGTATTCCAAATTAATTTAATCCAAACTGGTTTTGTGCGGAGGAAGCGCATGTCAAAAATCATTTCTGTTCATTCATTCCGCGGCGGTACGGGAAAATCCAACACCAGCGCGAATCTCACCTATCTTTGTGCTGCCAAAGGGTTGCGGGTGGGCGTAGTTGATACAGATATTCAGTCGCCAGGCATTCATGTGCTTTTTGGGATGGATGATAATGATATGGGTCATTCTTTGAATGACTATTTGTGGGGCAAATGCGAAATTGAAGATGCTGCCCATGATGTCACATCATCTGTTGGGAACATATCTGGCAAGGTATTCCTGATCCCGTCCAGCATTAAGGCTGGGGAAATTGCGCGTGTTTTGCGTGAAGGGTACGATGTGGGCCTTTTGAACGAAGGTTTTGAGCGGCTGATTAAGGCGCTGAAATTGGATGTGCTTATCATTGATACCCACCCGGGCCTGAATGAAGAGACCCTGCTTTCGATTGCAATTTCTGATATCCTGGTGTTGATCATGCGCCCAGACAGCCAGGATTACCAGGGTACGAGTGTGACTGTGGAAGTAGCCCGCAAGCTGGAAGTGCAGGATATGTTGCTGGTTGTGAACAAAGTCCCCCCGAGCTACAACCTGGAAGCGATGAAACAAAAGATTGAGAAAACTTATAACTGTGAAGTTGCCGCGGTTTTCCCACATTCCGATGATTTGATGACGCTTGCAAGCCAGGGCGTCTTCTCCATGCGCTTCCCAGATCACGAACTGACTAAGTATTATAAGCAACTGGCAGACCGCATCTTGGTGTAGTTTGCGTGTGTAAATTCGAGCTGTTGCAGGATGGCTAATCACAATTGAAACGAGCTGTATCACTTTCTAGCATACGTTTTTGACCGGCAAATATGATTTCTCCGCTGTTTGGTGTCAAAACAACACTGAACAGCGGTTTGTGATTATGCCATGGGGGTGGGAATAAAAGCAACGGCGACTGGCGTGGTATTCCAAGCTGGGTTTCATCTTCAACGAGGTGATTATGATTTCGTCCATTGACCGTATTATCTTCTTGAAAGAAGTTCCCTTTTTTAAAAACATGAATATTACGCAGTTAAAGGTGCTGGCCGGCGCATGCGAAGAAAAGTTTTACGAGAAAGATGCTCCCATTTTTAAAAAAGGTGATGCTGGTGGGGTGTTGTATATTGTGGTGAATGGGCGTGTGGGGATTGAGTATGAGAAGCGCGCCGGATCATTTGCCCGCCTGGCTGATATGGATGCTTATGCCAGCTTTGGGGAAGCCCATTTTTTTGATGGCAGCCAGCATACCACCTCTGCTGTGGCAATTCGGGATACTTTGATGCTCCAATTGCGCCGGGAACCTATCATTGAACTTATTCGCCAAAGCCCCAGCTTAGCGTTAGATCTGATTAATTTTCTCAGTCAGCGCCTGCGCGAAGAAAATGAGCGCGTGGCCGATGTTACTCGTGTCCAGCCGCGTGCCCTGAATAAATTGTACGATCAATTTGATTAGGGAGCCCCCATGCAAACCTGGCTGAATAAACTTTTTAATGTTCGCCCTGGCGAGTGGTCTCGTTTGTTGCTTTTGTCTGCGCTTTTATTAATTAGTAACCTGGGTTCCGGCTGGGGGTTGCCCGTGGTTTATGCTGCTTTCCTGGAGCAGTTGGAATTACAGGCCGGTTTGCAAACACTGGTTTGGGTCATTTTGCTCAGTTCCATCCTGTCTATTCCGGCAATGGCGATTTATGGGTCGTTTGCAGATCGAATCGACAACAATAAAATGTTTGTCTATATTGTTGCCGCTGATGGGCTGATAATTTTTTCAAGTTTGATGATTTTGGCAGTGAGTGTCTCCGGGGGGGTTGCGTTCCCGGCGTTGTATGTGCTTTCTTTAGCCAGCACAGCTGTATTTAACCCCCACTTTTTTACCTACGTTAATGAAATTTACGATATTCAATCGGCCAAACGTGCCATGCCGTTAATCCTGGCAGCAGGGCGGACCGGCTCGGTTTTAGCGGGATTCACCTTGCAGCTATTGACCAAGCGTTTGACCAAAGTGGAGCTTATCTGGATTTGGCTTCTGACCGACCTGGTTGTGATTGGAATTATTTTATCGATTCCTTATATTACCGGTACACGAAAAAAATCCACCAAAGATAAAAGCAAGCTCATTTCCCAGGAACAAAAGGCAAGAGTTTCATCGACGCAGAGTTTCAAAGAAATTCTTAACTTTATTCTCCAGTCACAGTTTTTGCGCTGGATGGCAATTGGAACTCTGCTATTGACTGCTTTGATGACCCTGCTGGAATATGATTTCAACAAGGTTATGGTTCCGCTGTTTGATACGCCAACAGGCTATGCCGGGTATACTTACGCTGGTTTTATTGGCATGCTCAATGGCGTTTCCAACCTGGTGGCAATGATCATCCTGCTTTTTGTGATCAGCCGGGTAACCAAATCCTGGGGGTTAGGGAATACCAGCCTGGTCTTTCCCTTCACCATTTTACTCATTTCTGGAAGTATGGCCAGGTTTCCAGGCATCATCCCGGCATCTTTGTCTTATCTTGGACGCAAAGGCTTGCGTTTCAGCCTGCTTTCCCCGGTCGAGTCGTTACTCTATAATGCCATCCCCTTGCGCATCAAGGGGCGTGCTCGCGCTTTGATCGGTGGGCAGATTGCTCCTCTCGGGGCGATTTTTGGGGTGCTTTTACTGGTTCTCAACCTGAATTATGGCGTTTCACGGCCGTGGTTGTTGCCGTCTTTTATCGTATTGCTGTCTGTGGCATATATGCTCAATGCCATCCTTGTTCGCACAGAATACACCCGGGCTTTGGTGAAAATGCTGGAGGAAGAAGATTATTCTTTCTTGCTCTCTGATGAAGCCACCGAACTTGTGGTTGCAGATCCGGCAACTTTGCAGCGCCTTCAGAAAAAGCTGGAGGAGAGCACCAATCATGAAATGCGAATTTTCATGACACAATTAATTACCCAGGTGGGCGGCTCAGAATCCCTAAATGTGTTAGTCCCCGCCATTACGGCAACTGCCGAGGCCCGCACGCGAGCTGCCATGCTGAACGTTTTGGCAGCTTCGGGCCTGCAGGGGAGCAAAATCAAGGATCTTTTTGTGAATTTCCTGTCTGATTCAGACCCGCAGGTGAGAAAAGCTGCCACCGCCGGGTTGGAGCAATTGCTGGGAGAAAAAGACCCCTGGTTGCAAGAAAAGATGTTGGAGCTGGTTGAAGACCCTGATAACCAGGTGTCTATTTATGCCCTGCAAGCGCTGGCCAATACTGATGACTTTTATAAATTTGATGTGGCTGTTCAAAAATTAAACCAACTGCTCAGCAGTGAACAGGTTGAAAATACAAAAAATGCGATCAACGTTCTTGGCAGGGTTTCCCGATCCCAATCGATTGAGCAGATTTTAGGCTTCCTGGACAATGAAAATGATCAAATCCGCCTGGAGGCTATCCTTGAACTGGAAAATTTGCCCCTGCCTTTGGGAAATGCGCTTGATGTTAGGATTTTGAACGCTGTCAGGCTGCTTTTGCAAGACCCTGTTACCCGGGTGCGGCAGGCTTCGTTACACATCATTGGCAGGTATAAACTTGACAATGATGATTACGTTTCACTGGTGGCTGTTTTGGGGGATAAAAGCCCCCAGGTTCGCGCAAAAGCTGCGGATGTTTTGGTTGCAATTGGCAAGGATGTCATCCCCCTGATCCAGGTAGAGTTGAAATCACCTGATCCCCAGGTTCAGGATATGGCTGCGGTGGTGTTAAGTCGTATCCAGCCCAGGCAGTTCTCCGCGCTGATCGAATCAAAAGTCTCAGATAACCTGGGTATTATTTATCAAAATATTGGCTTTGAGGAAGCCCTGGGCAATTATGAGAAGCACAGCAGCGTGAAGGTGTTACTGGCAGCCTTGCGCGAATCGAACCATGAGTGTATTGATGAAATCCTTTATTTACTTTCAGCGATCCATACCCCTGAAACGCTCAAAGTTGTCAAAGATTCGCTGGATAGTGACTCGCCCAGCACGCGAAACCTGGCACTGGAGGCCCTTGAATCTCTGACATCACCCAAGGTGGCAACTTTGATCGCTTACCTGTTTGAGCCAACTATGGAAACGGGGCAGTTAACCCAGTTTGGGCGAGAAAACCTGAACATTGAACAGTTTGATATCGTACAGACCTTTGAGAAGCTCCTGGATCCATCTAAACCAAAGATTCTGCGTTTGATGGCTGTTCACGCGTTGGGTGATGTGTGCAGCACCGGTCTTTCTCGCCCGCCCAAAAAGGCCGCTAGCAGGGTTTCACGGTTATTTGATGCAATTGATGCGACCCCGTCTGAGCCAAAGGCAAGCGTTCCATCCGTATCACCAGATTTGCGTTCTTTGCTTGAAAAAATAATTAACGGTACCGACCCGCTTTTCCAGCAAGCCGCCCAAAGTGCTCTTCAAAAATTGGATAAAAAGCAAAAAGAGCTTGAAACGGATGAAACGATTTCGCTTGCATGGGATGAATCTGTGTTGCTGTCTGTTGTTGAGCGGTTGATTATCTTGAAGGAAATGCCTTTCTTCCGTAATATCACCATTACCCAACTTGAGCCATTGGCTATGGTTTGTGAGCAGAAAAAATATGAGAAAAACGCCCGCATTTTCCAGAAAGATGATCTGGGTGGGGTCTTATATATGGTTGTGGATGGACAGGTTGGGATCGAAAAGGAAAAGCGGGTTGGTTCTGCCCTCCTGGCTACCATTGAAAAAGGATCCTATTTTGGCGAAATGTCCTTGTTCGATGACAGCCCCCGTTCTGCTTCTGCTATTGCGATGCAAGATAGTATTATTCTTGTATTAAATAGAGCGCCAATTATCGGTTTAACGATGCAAAACCCGGACCTGGCGCTTGAGTTGATTAATGTATTGAGTCAACGTATTCGAGATACCAGCAATCGGATTGCCGAAACTGCCCGTTCTCGGCCAAGAGAACTTCATAAACTTTACGATCAGTTTGATTAGCGAGTTAGGGTTCAGAAGATGTAATGGCCATGGTCACAGATTGCGCTTGTTGCAGAACAAGCGCAATCTGTGATGGTAACGGGTATAGTAGCCATGTTATTCAGGATAGTCAACATTGATGAACATAGAACCTACAACTACCTCTTATGCACTTTCCCCATTGCAGGCTGGGATGTTTTTTCAGAGTCTTTATAGCGAAAAGACTGGTGTAGATGTTGAGCAGGTACTCTGTTCTTTTAAAAATATCGTGCCTGCGGTTCTTCAACAAGCCTGGCAGGAAGTATGGCAAGCCTGTGAAATCCTGCGCACTGGTTTTGAGTGGCTGGGGTTGGATGAACCCGTTCAACGAATCCACAATGATATTCCGTTGATTTGGAAACACCTGGATTGGACGGGTCATCAAGGCGATATTAAGGAAAGATTGGATGTTTTTTTGCGCCAGGATCGCCTGGAAAGTTTTTCGCTGGATAAGCCCCCGCTGATGCGCGTGACCCTGATTGAAGTGGGTGCTGGCAAATTTTGGCTGGTCTGGTCATTCCATCATATCCTGATCGATGGCAGGTCTTTCCCACTCGTTTTTCGGCAGATGGCCGAAGCTTACGAAGCAATTTCCCTGGGGCAGCCGGTTTCATTGGCCAGGTTACGGCCTTATAAAGATTATATCTCCTGGCTGGAACGACAAGATTGGGAGCCGGCAAAAGCTTATTGGGCCGGATTGTTGAAAGGCGTGCAAAACCCAACGCCCATTGGGATTGCCCGCTCCCAGCCGCCGATCCCGGCAGGTGAGTATGATTACGGGTTGCTGACCACTTATCTTCCCCAGGAACTTGGCCCAAAGCTCAAGGCGCTGGCCAAGCAGCATTCCCTGACGCTCAATACCCTGCTTCAGGGCGCGTGGGCGATTTTACTCAGCCGCTACAGCGGGGAAACAGATGTTGTTTTTGGCACCATTCGCACAGGGCGGCATAGCGCGCTGGATGGCCAGGGCGCAGATGAAATGCCAGGGTTGCTGATTAATACCCTGCCTGTGCGTGTTCAAATCGATTTGCAAGCCCCGGCGTTACAGATCATCAAAGATTTGCGGGTGCGCGCGCTTGAATTGCGTGAGTCGCCCTTGTATGAGCATTTCTCGCTGGCAGAAATTCAAAAATTGGGGGAGCTTAAATCTGGGAGCCGGTTGTTTGATACCATCCTGGCGTATGAAAATTTTGAATTAACCGAAAATTTCAAGGCCCAGCACCCCATGCTCGCAGATTGGACTTTTGAAATTCTCGCGCATGTGGGCTATGGCCTGGTCATTACTGCCACCGATGGGCAGCACCGCTTCAGGACAAGCCTGGAATACAGCCGGAAGATGTTTGATGAAGGCATCGCCCGGCGATTGCTCGCTCACCTGCATACCCTGCTTGAAAGCATTGCTGAAGACCCAAATTGCCCGGTTGGTCGTATCAATCTTTTGCCCGCAGAAGAAAAAGAGCAAATTCTCAAAACGTGGAACCAGACCCGGGTTGAATATCCCGGCGATCTTTGTATTCAAAACCTGTTCGAATCTCAGGTAGAAAAAAATCCGGGCGCTGTTGCGCTGGCATTTGAAAATCAATCCATCACGTATGACCAACTAAACCAGCGCGCCAACCAGCTGGCGCATTACTTGCAAAAACAGGGTATTGGCCCGGGTGTTTTGGTGGGAATTTGTGTAGAGCGTTCGTTTGAGATGTTCATTGGGATTCTGGCGATTCTCAAGGCGGGAGGGGCCTATGTGCCTTTAAATCCTACCTTCCCGCCTGACCGGCTGGCTGCCCTTATCGAGGACACCCGCGCGCCCCTCGTGTTGACACAAAATTCCCTGTTTTCACTGCTCCCCCCGAATACGCCCCGTATTTGCCTGGACACTGAAAAGCATTTATTTACTCCTGAAAAAACAACCAACCCAAAAAACCTGGTGCAGCCATCTGACCTGGTGTATATCGTTTATACATCTGGTTCCACCGGCAAAGCCAAAGGGGTCATGATCAGCCATGCAAACCTGGTAAATGCCTATTATGGCTGGGAAAGTGCTTATGGGTTGCTGGAAAAACCAACCGTCCACCTCCAGATGGCTAATTTTTCGTTTGATGTTTTCGCCGGGGATTGGACGCGTGCGCTCTGCTCTGGCGGGAAACTGGTTATTTGTCCGCACATTGCGCTGCTCGACCCGCCCATTTTGTACGATCTGATCCGGCGCGAGGGGGTGGATTGTGCTGAATTCGTCCCGGCGGTTTTTCGCAATCTGCAACTTTACCTGGAAGAGCAGGGTAAAAACCTGGACTTTATGCGTGTGCTGGTTGTGGCTTCAGACAGTTGGTATGTTGGCGAGGCGTTGCAAATCTTAAAACTTTGCGGGCCGCATACACGGCTAATTAATTCCTATGGCGTTACCGAGGCCACTATTGACAGCACTTACTTCGAGTGCAACCGGCTGCGGCTGGATGAAAACTTCACGAAAGGTTTTGTCCCCAACGCGCTTGTTCCAATTGGAAAACCGTTTCCCAATATCCATACTTACATCCTCGATGCGTGGATGCAGCCTGTCGCAATTGGGATTGTTGGTGAATTGTATCTCGGTGGCGCAGGTGTGGCGACTGGCTACCTGAACCGGCCAGAATTGAACCATGAACGCTTTGTCGTGGATGTTTTTCATCCCGATGGCAGCGCCCACCTTTACAAAACTGGCGATCTGGCGCGCTACCTTCCGGATGGAAATATTGAATTCCTGGGCAGGGAAGATCACCAGGTAAAAATCCGAGGCTTCCGCATCGAGCTCGGAGAGATCGAATCGGTACTGGAGCAGCACCCGGCCATACGCCAGGTGGTTGTCTTGACCCGGGTAGATACAACCGGCCAGAAACACCTGGTCGCCTACTTTACATCCAACGAAACGGAAGATCAATCTACAATCCTGCGTGATTACCTGAAGCAGAAATTGCCCGATTACATGATCCCCAGCGCCTTTGTGCAAATGGAGCACTTCCCGCTCAATGCCAGTGGAAAAATCAACCGGCGCGCTTTGCCAGAGCCGGTACTTCATACCCTTAGCCAGACTGTAGTGGTTCCTGCCAGCACACCGCTGGAACATTCCCTGATTGAAATCTGGTCTGGTGTGCTGAACACAAAAAATATTGGCATCACCGATAATTTCTTTGACCTGGGGGGTCATTCCCTGCTTGCAACCCGACTGTTTGCCCGCATCCGCGTGGGGCTTGGGCTGGAACTGCCCTTGCGCATCCTGTTTGAAGCTCCCACCATCTCTGAACTGGCCCAGCGCATCGAAAACCTGCAATGGGCTGCCCGGCAAGCGCGAGATTTTACTCAAACCCCAGGGGAGGATATTGAGGAAATCACGATATGAACAGCGTTGTTGAATTGATTTCCTTGCTGCGCAGCCTGAATGTCAAGATATGGGTTGATGGGGAGAATTTACGCCTGAGTGCCCCCGCGAACACCATTACACCTGAACTGCGCCAAAATCTCACCCGCTATAAAACGGAGTTAATCGCTTTTTTGCGGGAGGCAGCCCAACCTGTGACTGGTGACCAGGCCATTAAGCCGTTGCGGCCCCGGCCAGTGCACGTTCCCTTATCGTTTTCCCAGGAACAGCTCTGGTTCCTGGCCCAGATGCAGCCCGAAAGCCCAATGTATAACGTGCCGCAAGCCTTTCGATTGCGCGGCCCGCTGGATTTTTCGATCCTGCAAAACAGCCTGGCGCAAGTGATTGCGCGCCACGAAAGCCTGCGCACAATTTTTACATCACAAAATGGCCTGCCTGTGCAGGTCGTTTTGCCTTACACAGGTTTTTCGCTCCAGCGCATCCAAGCGGGTGATTGGCAGGCCTGGCTAAAAACTGAAACCAACTGTCCATTCGATTTGGTGCGCGGCCCCTTATTCCGCTCGGCCTTGCTCGAGATCGGGCCAGATGAACACATTCTCTTCATCAACACCCACCACATTGCAACCGATGGTTGGTCCGATAGTCTGTTCTTGCGTGAAGTTTCCACCTGCTATGCAGCGACTCTGGAAAACAAAACCCCACTCCTGCCCACCCTTCCCATACAATATTGCGATTTTGCTGCCTGGCAAAGGGAATTGCTGCAAGGCAAAATGATAAGCAACCAGGTAAATTACTGGCGCAAACAATTCCAGGATGTGTCAACGCAGCTCGAAATTCCCACCGATTTCTCTCGCCCCGCAACGCAAACCTTTCGCGGAAAAAGCCATGAAAGCCCGATCCCGCCTGGCTTGCTGGAAAAAATAAAGGTGTTTAGCAACCTGAAAGGTGTCACACCGTTCATGACTTTGCTGGCTGCCTTTGATGTGCTCCTATATCGATATTCTGGCCAGGACAAGTTCACCATTGGCACCCCCGTTGCAAACCGCACCCGCGCCGAAACCGAGTCGGTTATTGGTATGTTCATCAATACCATCACTTTACGGGCCGACATGGGCAAAGATATTATTTTCCTCAATCTCCTGGAAAAAGTGCGTGAAACCTGCCTGGAAGCCTACGCCCACCAGGATGTACCCTTTGAGAAATTAGTATCCGAACTGAAGTTGCCGCGTGACATGAGCAGGAACCCGCTTTTTCAGATCATGTTTGTTTTGCAGAATACACCCGCATCCGAATTAATCTTGCCAAATATCCAGGTAGAAGAACTGCCTATTCCCACCGAAACTTCAAAGTTTGATTTTACTTTTTACATCACCCAAAGTACCCGGGGGGATATTCTCAAAATCCAATACTGTACCGACTTGTTTAGCGAAAAAACCATCCAGGGCATGGCCAGGCACTATTTGCGTTTGCTGGAAAGCATCCTTGCCGCGCCTGAACAAAAGATTACAGAATTGCCCTTACTCACAGAGGAAGAGCTTCACCAACTGTTGGCGGAATGGAACGCAACCCGGGTGGAATTCCCCCCCGAAAGGTGCATCCATACCCTGTTTGAATCACAGGTGGAGAGAACACCCAGCGCCCTGGCAGCTGTTTTCGAAGAACAGACGATTTCTTACTGGCATCTCAACGAAAAAGCCAACCAACTGGCTCATTATTTGCGCGCGATTGGTGTCGGCCCTGATAAATGTGTGGGAATCCTGCTGGATCGTTCGCTGGAAGTGATCGTTGCCTTAATCGCAACCCTGAAAGCGGGCGGGGCCTATGTGCCGCTTGATCCATCCCTTCCGGCCGGTCGGATTGGCGACATCTTGAAAGAAGCGCAGCCGCTCATGGTGCTAACGCAAGCGGCTTTTGAGAACCTGGTGCCCGGGGATGTTCCCAGCTTGAAACTGGATGCACAATGGCCGGAGCTTGCCCGGTATCCCGCCTCTAACCCCACAGCTTTGGCCCAACCTGCCAATCTTGCCTACATCCTGTTTACATCCGGCTCCACTGGTCACCCAAAGGGCGTAGCGATTGAGCACCGGCAGCTATACAACTACCTCAACAGCATCGTTCCACGGTTGGCCCTGCCTGAAGGAGCCCAGTATGCGCTGGTCTCGACTTTTGCCGCGGATCTTGGTAATACGGTTATTTTCCCGGCGCTTTGTGGCGGCGGCACCCTGCACATTATCTCTTACTTGCGGGCCTTAAGCCCGGTTGGGCTGGCTGAGTATTTTTCCCATCACCCGATTGACTGTTTGAAAATCGTGCCTTCGCACCTGAAGGCGCTCTTGAATACGGTAAACCAGGCAGGGATTTTGCCTCGTCAATGCCTGGTGTTGGGGGGTGAAGCCCTGGACTGGGAATTTGTGAACTTTATCCGCCAGGCTGCCCCGGGCTGCCGTATTATCAACCATTATGGCCCCACCGAGACCACCGTCGGCGTACTGACGTACCCGATTCTGCAAAAAGAAATACCACAAACGGGTAATGTGCCGCTTGGCCGCCCGCTAGACAATACAAAGCTATATGTGCTAGATCAGCATGGGCAATTGGTTCCGCAAGGTATCCCCGGAGAGTTGTATATTGGTGGCAGCAGTGTTGCCAGGGGCTATCTTAACCGGCCAGAACTCACCATCGAGCGTTTTTGCCCCAATCAATTTGAGCCTGACCCCGATGCGCGCTTATACAAAACGGGCGACCTGGTGCGCTATTTGGCGGATGGCAACATCGAATTTCTCGGGCGATTGGATGACCAGGTAAAAATCCGCGGATTTCGCATTGAACTGGCAGAAATCCAGGCGACCCTGAACCAACATCCCGCGGTACGGGCCAGTGTTGTGATCGTGCGCGAGGATGTCCCGGGTGACAAACGGCTTGTGGCCTATGTTGTTTTAGCCCAACCGAATGATCCCCAAATCCTGGTACAACTGCGTGAGCACATCAAAGCGAAGCTGCCCCATTATATGGTTCCAGGCGCTTTTGTGTTTTTGGTGCAACTGCCCCTCACGCCAAATGGGAAGATCGACCGCAAGGCTTTGCCACAGCCCGATAGCGCACCTATAAGCTCAGTTGAATTTGTCGCCCCACAAACCCCCACAGAAAAAATCCTGGCAGATATCCTGGCCAACTTGCTGGGTGTGCAACAAGTTGGCAGGCATGATAACTTTTTTGAGCTGGGTGGCGACTCTATCACCAGCCTGCAATTTATCAGCCGGGCCCAAGCCAAAGGCCTGGGTTTAACCCCCCGACAGGTGTTCGAGGCCCAGACAATTGATGCGCTGGCCCAGATTGCCCAACCCAGCAGCCCAATCCGCGACGATCCTGGTCTGGTTCTGGGGCAGGTTCCCCTGACACCCATCCAACATTACTTTTTTGAGCATCACTCCATCAGTCCGCATCGTTACAACCAATTCGTTGTAGTAAAAGTCGCGAGAAAAATTGAATTGCGACTGCTTTCACAGGCTATCGGGTATTTAATCAAACATCACGATGCCCTGCGTTTACGTTTCGAGCGTTCAGAGCGCGGCTGGCAGCAGGAACTGGCCAAAATCGAGTCTCCAGGTGATTTAATCACCCAGGTTGATTTATCAGGGCTGTCTCCCACACTCCAACTTGGTAAGTTCGAAATTATTAATGCCGAGTTGCAGTCCAGCCTGAACCTGAAAACAGGCCCTTTGATGCGGGTCGCCTTGTTTGATTATGGGCCAGACCAATCTCAAGATTTGCTGATCGTGATCCACCATCTGATAGTGGATTTCATCTCGTGGCAGGTGCTGGTTTCCGATTTGTGGGCGGTATACGAACAGGTTGCCCAAAACCAAACGCCCAAACTGCCCGGGAAAAGCAGCTCTTTCAAAGCCTGGGCAGAATGGCTTGCGATGTATGCGTACGACGAAAAACTCCTGGCTGAACTGCCTCATTGGCTGGAGATTGGCCGGCAGCCGATTAAGCCCATTCCGGTTGAAACTCCAGGCTCGCATAATCGCAATTCGGGTGCAGATAGGATTGAGATTGTTTTCTCAAAGCTGGAAACAGATGCCCTGCTTTGGGATGTTCCGGCAGTTTATCATACCCAACCCCATGATATTTTGCTCACCGCCCTGCTGCAAACTTTTTCTGCCTGGACAGGTGAGCCCAACCTTCTGTTTACACTTCAAAACTATGAGCGCGCATCCGAAACCATCGATCTCTCTCGCACGGTAGGTTGGATCACCTCCCTCTTCCCGGTCTACCTGCGGCTCGATGCTGACGATAACGACTCAATCATAAAATCTGTCAAAGAACAACTGCGCCAAATTCCACACAAAGGGATGGGTTATGGAATCTTGCGCTACCTGAACCACGAAACCGCTCAACAACTGGCGGAGCTGCCCCAGGGCGAGGTTTGTTTTTCTTACTATGGCCGGATGAAAAACTTTGCCATACAAACCACCGGCAGTAAGTGGGCAGAAGCTGAACATCTCAACTACTTGTTTAGAATTTCTGCCGTAATTGTTACAGACCAACTTATTCTTTCTTGTTTATATAGCCGCAATCTTTATTCTCGTAAAACGGTAGAGAAACTGGCCCAGGATTTTGTGCAAGCCCTGAACAGGCTTATTGTGCACTGTCAATCTCCCCAGGCTGGTGGATATACCCCCTCAGATTTCCCACTGGCAAAGATTACCCAGTCCCAACTCGATGCCCTGGTTGGTGTGGGCAGGGATGTTGTTGAACTATACCCACTTTCGCCCCTGCAAAATGTGATGTTGTTCCAGAGTACATTAGCGCCCCAATCTGGTATATACTTTAATCAGAACAGTTTCCAATTGATAGGCACCCTGGATGTTCCCCGTTATAAAGCCGCCTGGCAGGAAGTCGTTAATCGTCATACAATCTTGCGCACCAGTTTTGCCTGGCAGGCTTTATCTGCACCAGTGCAGATTGTCCACAAAAAAGTCAGCCTGAATTGGGATGAGCTGGATTGGCGAAAAATCCCACCTGGCGAACAACCAGCGCGGTTCCAGCAACTGCTCGCGTATGAGCGGCAGCAAGATTTCGACCTGACCAAGGTTCCCCATCACAGATTCACCCTGATACGTGTTGACGAAGATAAATACTGGTTTGTCTGGCATTGTCATCACATGCTCAAAGATGGTTGGAGCTCCCAGATTATCATCCGGGAAGTGTGGGATTTATATGAAAATCCCACCACCATACTTCAGCCTGCCCTGCCATACCAGGATTATATTGCCTGGTTGTCCAGCCAGGACATAGGCAAGGCGGAGGCATACTGGCGAGAACAACTATCTGGTATTTCTGGGCCCACGCCCATGCCAGGGCAAAGCGCATGGAAAAATGCTGACGCGCGCACCTATACCAAAGTGAGTATCTCTTTACCCCGGCCACTCACAAGCACCTTACAGGCAGTTACCCAACGTCAGCGGTTGACCCTGAACACCTTGTGCCAGGGAGCCTGGGCTCTTGTTTTACATGAACTTAGCGGTGAAGATGATATTGTTTTTGGCGTAACCGTATCTGGGAGGTCCGCCCCGCTCCCACAGATTGAAACACGCGTTGGCTTATTCATGAACACCTTGCCGTTGCGTGTAAAACTCATCCCTGACCAGCCCTGGGATCAAGCACTGCAAACCATTATGCAAGAGCAAAACATGCTGGAACAATATGCTTATACACCAATCTCGCAAATTCAAAGTTGGATCGGTCTGCAACCAGACCAAATGTTATTCTTCAGCCATGTACGTTTTCAAAATTATCCCTCGCAGGAATTAAATACATCAACAAACCAGCGCTTAAAAATTGAAGATTTTATCAGCTTCGATTGGTGGCATTATCCCCTTAATCTGATTATTATTCCTGGCGCCGAACTGCAATTAGTTATTAATTATGCTGTTAATAGCTTTGACCCCACTTTGATACAACAAATGTTGGAAAAACTGGCGATCATCTTATCCCGATTTGCGCACATACCCCCTGGCGAAAAAATTACCAGCCTGATCCCAAATATCCCTGGTCAAACTATCGATGACCATTCCTGAGCTTTACAAAGAGGAGATAGTCTATGAAATCCCGAACTTTACTCTATCTGCTGATCGTCCTTGCCATAAGTGCATCTTTTATACTTCCCGCATGTGGCCCGGCTGTTCTTAAAACACCAGAGCCTGTATTTACCCCGACAATTGAGCCTGCAGTCCAGGTCGTTCCCAAGGTTTTGACGGTATTGCAGCGCCAGTCACCAACCATACTCAACCCTCATTTTTCTCGTAACGTCAAAGATCTTGAGCCATCTCGTGTGGTTTACGAGCCACTGGCATCTTTTAACAATGATGGCGTTCTGGTTCCGCTTTTGGCAACAGAAATTCCCTCCATCCTAAATGGTGACCTGGCCCAGGACGGTAAATCTGTAACCTGGCGTCTTCGGCAAGATGTGCGTTGGTCAGATGGGCAAAACTTTACAGCGGATGATGTAGTATTTACTTATAATTTTATTACTGACCCAGAAGTAAAAGCTGTCACCGCATCCAATTACGGGCAAATTGCCAGTGTTGAAGCTCCAGATAAATTTACAGTTAAAATCACTTTCAAAGATGTCAATCCTACCTGGGCTGTCCCGTTTGTAGGCAACGGTGGGGTAATCCTCCCCAGGCACATCTTTGAACCATATCAGGGAGCAAAGGCCAGCGAATCCACCATAAACATTATTCCTGTAGGCACGGGGCCGTACCTGGTCAAAGAACCGGGGATTAAGCCACAGGAAGTGCTCCTGTTGGGTTCACAGGTGGTTAAAACGACAAAAATTGTTTTTGAACCCAACCCTTATTATCGTTTTCCTGAACAAATAGCCTTCCAACGCATTATCTGGCGAGGGGGTGGTTCTGCCGATGAAGCTGCACGCCGCTCGTTGCAAATGGGTGATGTTGATTTGGCCTATGATCTCGATTTGGTTGACCCTGTCCAACTTGCAAAGCTATTGGATAGCAGCGACAAGGGGAAACTGATCTCATTATTTGGCGGCGCTGTTGAACGGTTGCTGTTAAATCGTACCAGCCCCTTCATTGCGTCTGCATCTGGAGAGTATTCCAGCCTGGAAGTTCCACATCCTGTCTTGAGCGATAAGAAAATCCGCCAGGCAATAGCCCATGCGATTGATCGCGAGGCCATTGCCAAACTATATGGTGAAATGGCCCTGCCTACCGAAGCCAACCTGGTTGCGCCCCCACAATATAAATCGTCAAATATTTTTTATGAATACGATCTGGCAAAAGCCAGGGCTTTGTTGGCCGAAACTGGCTGTGTCGATAGCGATGGCGATACCTATCTGGAAAAAGATGGTACCAAACTCAAGCTGGTTTTGCAGAGTGCCGTTGGTACAATTCAAAGCCAGATCCAACAAATCATTAAAAATGATCTGAATAACATTGGCATCGATGTCGAGTTGAAAACGGTAGATTCTAGCATCATGTTTGGATCCGGCGCATCTAACCCAGATGCCGATACCCGGTTTAGCGCGGATATGATGATTTTCAGGTATCGAAGCTCCAGCCCAGACCCCAGCATCTACATGAAATCTTGGACCTGCGCACAGATCCCCCAACAGGCCAATGAGTGGAAGGGTTTAAATGATGAGCGTTGGTGCAATAAAGCATATGATGCCTTACTTCAACAGGCAATCAATGAATTCGATGCTGAAAAACGAGCAAGCTTATATATTCAACTAAATGATATGCTCATCGAAGACGTGGTCATGATCCCAATGGTTTGGCGCGCTGTGGCATTAGGCGCAAACAAGAACCTGATGGGTATCAACCCTACCCCATGGGATTCGATTTCCTGGAACATCAATGAGTGGCATTTCGATACACCCTAGAACGGGCCAGAATAAATTACTTCATATCTCACAATATGTATGAATTGGAGGCGATACCTTATGAACGCCCAAACAGCCCCGCAAGAAAGCACAATGCTCAAACGCTCCATCGCTGACCTAAGCATTGGCGCCAAATTGAGCATCGGATTTGGTGTTTTGGTGGCGCTGATTTTCTTTAGCGCCCTGGTAAGTTATTACAGCAACAATCAAGCCACCACCCAAATTCAACGCACTGACGATGTGCGTGTCCCTATCGCGCTAAAAGCATCCCAAACACAAACCGATTTGCTTCTGATGCTGGCAGACGTTCGGGGTTACCTGGCCCTGGCAGACCCAGAGTCTCGAGATCACTATGAACAGCTCTACCATGCATCTTCTAAAAAATTTGAAGCAGACCTGGTTGAATTGCAAAAATACACGCCAGAAGAGCTGGGTGCAGATGGGAAGAAACGCGTTGAAGAACTTCAGCAAATCAACAACCAGTGGAAACCCCTGGTAAAAAAATTGTTTGAATTGCGTGATGACCAGTTGGATCGCGAACCGGCCTACCAGTTGCTGGCAACCGATGGTGTCGCATATGCAGGCCAGGTTATCATCGATGTTAACACGATGATCTCGCAGCAGGGGCGCCGCGAGGCAAACAGCGAAAACCTGGCCCTTATGGCAGATATGGCGCGGTTCCAGGGCAATTTTTCTGCGATGCTTTCAGCGTTGCGTGGCTATGTAACGACCCGCAACAGAATTTATCGCTACGAATATGAAGGCAACCTGGCTGATAACCAGAACTCGTGGAGCCGCCTGCTGTCCCAAAAAGAAAAAATGACCGATAGCCAGAAAGAGCTCCTGACCAAAATTACGATCAACAGGCAATCTTTCCTGGATATGCCAGATAAAATTTTTACAATCCTGGAAAGTGAGAAATGGCGTTCTGACCTTTACCTGTTTACCACCGAAGCTGTGCCGCTTGCCGACCAAATGAATGAGTCATTGAATTTATTGGTGAAAGATCAACAATCCAAACTGACATCTGATCTATCGTCTGGCCGTACCGCGTTAGACTTTGCGAACCAGTTGATCATTAGCAGCGGGGTCGTAGCGCTGATGTTTGGCCTGCTAATGGCCATCATTTCCCGCCAGGCAATTGCTATGCCAATCCGCCGCCTGACAGATGTGGCTGAGCAAATCCGCGAGGGGGCGCTGGAAGCCCAGGCCAAGGTAGAGTCGCGTGATGAAATCGGTATCCTGGCGTCTACCTTCAATAACATGACCGCAAAATTGCGCCAGACGCTCACCCAGGTGCGCAAAGAGAAAAAGCGCGCCGATGACCTGCTGGAAGTGGTGATTCCTATCGGTGTTGAGTTGACCACCGAAAAGAATTTCAACCGCCTGCTGGAAAAGATGATCCTGGAAGCCAAGAATTTCTGCCATGCTGATACAGGCATCTTGTACATGAGCCATGAAAAAATCAGCATGGAATTTGTGATTGTGCAAAGCGATTCTCGCAAATTGGCCCTGGGCGGCACTACCGGAAAAGAACCCAGTTATGCCAGCCTGCCGCTCAAACTGGCCGGCAGCGATGAACCCAACCTGCACAATGCCATCACATATGTTGCTTTGCAAGGAACCTCGCTTAACTTCAGTGAAACCAGCCACCTGGATGCATACGACCTGTGGGGGAGTGATGCGAAAAACCAGGAATGGCGTGATTATTCCATCAGTTCAATGCTTGCCATGCCGCTGAAAAACAGCTCCGGGCAGGTGTTGGGGGTGCTGCAACTGATCAATGCCAAAGAGCCTGATTCGGCGCGGATTATCGCTTTTGATGAAAACCTCCAGCGGATGATGGAATCTTTCTCATCGCTGGCCGTGGCAGCCCTGGAAGCATATACACGCGAATTTAAACTCAAGCAGGAAATCCAGCAGTTGCGCATTGAAATCGACGAAGCCAAGAAAAAGCAGCAGGTGAAAGAGATTGTAGATACCGATTTCTTCCAAAACCTGACCCAGCGCGCCAAAGATTTGCGAGGCCGCCGCCACCAAAGCGGTGAATCAGAGTCGTAATCATCAGCGATTCGTGAACATAAGGAATATTGCTATGGCAAAAACGATTGCAGTTCACTCATTCCGGCGCGGGGTTGGAAAGACCAGCCTGGCTGCCAATCTTTCAACTCAACTGGCCCTGAATGGCAAGCGAGTTGCCCTGGTGGATGTTGATTTCCACGCTCCATGCGCTTATCAATTCTTTGGGCTGCGAGATGAAGATATTACGTTATCCCTCAATAGTTTCCTGGAAGGCGAGCATGATATCCTCGCGGTGGCCCAGGATTTAACTGCACGCATCTCTCTGCAAGGGGGAGGAAAACTGTTCCTGGTTTCGGCCAGCCCCAAGCCATCTGATGTAACCCGGTCACTGCGTGATGGGCTGGATATGACCGGTTATGCCGATGCGATGGCGATGCTGGAACGTGAACTGTCGCTGGATTTTATGGTTTATGATTGCTCTGCCGGCCTAAATGAAGATACCTTGCTTACCACAGCGATGACCGATGATATCTTGTTGATGCTGCGCCCTGAACAACAAAACTATCAGGGAACTGCCGTTATGGTGGAACTGGCTCGCAAGTTGGAAATCCAATCAATTCACCTGGTGGTGAATGATGTGCCAGAATCGATCAATGCCCAGGAACTGCGTCAGAAGGTGGAAGAAACTTACGGGTGCGACCAGGTCTATGTTTTTCCTCATGCTGATGAGTTTATGTCATTGTCTAATGGGCAGTTGTTTGTGCTCAGTTTCCCCGAACATATGATAACGGAAAAAATACAGGCGCTTGCGAAGCGCCTGTAGATGGGATGCTGAGTCGGGTCAGCTGGCTGGAGGGGTTTCCTCCTTTTTTGTAGCTGCGGCAGCGATTTTCGTATCCAGGGCATTCCACAGGCCCTGGGCCAGTTTGCTCCCGGCTTTGCGGCGCAGGTTGGCCTGGTAGTGGATTCGTTCTCCCTCGCCGCGTTTAATCAACCAGAATTGTTTTGTCAGCACGGTTAGCGCCTCATCCAATTGCGCCTGGGTGGGGCGTTCGCTTTCTGCTAGTTCCTCAGCCCACTCACAGATTTCAGGGTAGGTGAGTTCGTATTCGCGTAGCATGTAACGCATGATTTTTCGCAGTAATGGAGGCAGGTCGGCCAGGTCGAGCGGGCTGATTCCGCCTTCCTGCGATTCCACTTCCATTCGCTTTTGTAGTCGATCAAAAACTCCACTCATAAAAACCCCCTGGGTTAGAACAACTCTGGCATTGGGATGGGTTCGGGTTGGGGCTGGCATTCCCCGCACCAGATCATATCGGCCACGGCTAATCCTTTGGGTGTATTGTTGCCGCCGAGAAACATGGTGATGAACCCGGCCATTTTGCTGGCGTGGTCTTTACATACGCCCCTGCCGCAAAATGAGCACACCGCGCGTGCATCTTGTTCACAAAACCAGCATTTCATAGCATTTCTCCTTCGTTTAGGCCTGGCCTAAGATGATTTTGGCAGCCCGGATCAGTTCTTTTGACCAGGGGTGATCTGGAAAGCGGAGTGAAAACACATCTGCACTGGCCAGGTCGACCATGTCTTCGCTCAGGGGCAAGACGCCCACCACTTGCGTGCTGTAGGTTTTCTCCACGTCGGCGCGGATCTGGGCATGGTCGTAGCGTGATAGCGCTTTGTTGACAAAAAGCCGGATGCTGGGCACATCCAGGCTGCGGGCTACATCCAGCGTGACGGCTGTTCCCTGGAAATCCTGCTGGTCGGGGCGCAGGATGATGACCATTTCGTCAGAAATGCCGATTGAAAGCAGGGTTTCTTCGTTGAGACCGGGGTGCGTGTCGATGAAGAGATAATCCAGTTGCAGGGATTTGCGCAGGGTTTTGAGACCTTTGTTCAGCACGTTGACATCGTAGCCTTCTTTTAGCACCCGGCTGATTTCCATGGTTTCTATGCTGGATGGCACCAGCCACAGGAATTTGTCGGCCAGTTTGCAGACGCCTTCTTTGGCAGTTGGTTCGCGTCCCACCAGGAAAGCTGCATCGGTGATGGCGCATTTGCCATGCAGGTAATCGTTGAGGGTCTGCTTCATGGTGCTTTTATCCAACCCAAACAAGACATGGATGCCGGGGGATTGGATATCGCTGTCGACAATTGCCACCCGCTTTCCTGCCATCGCCGCCTGGGCGGCCAGGTTGGCCGTCACGTTCGATTTGCCGGTGCCGCCGCGATATGAATGGATTGAAATGATCTGACTCATTGTTCATTCTCCTGTTTTGGTTTTGCCGCCTGGTTTTTCTGTTCATCCTGGCGAGTTTTTAGGTTTGCCCACAAATTCATGCCGCCTGCCGGGCGCGGCGCGGCGGCCCGTTCTTCAATGGATGCCTGGAGCCGCCCCCACAACACGCCTTCGCCGTTATCCGGGAAAAGCGCCCGGACGTAGAGCATGGCATAAGAGCCTACCTGGATGCGGGCTTTATCCACATCCACTTTAATCTTATCCAACTCTTTTTGGATTTCTTCCTTTTTGGCTGGGTCAGCGGCTTTTTCAAGATTCTTGCGGATAAAACCCATGCGCGCCTGCTTGAGCAGGAAATCTTTTACCTGTTCTGCCTTTTTTGCGCCGAATTTTTCTTTTACTGGCTCCAGCAGCTTATCCACGCTCTCCATCTTGTTCACGAGCCTGGACTCACTGCCCGTTACCCGATCACGCATATCCAGGTCTTTCAACCGCGTTTTCCCCTCCCGGCCAATGCCCCAGCGGATCAGCCAGGCAATCAGCCCGGCCCCAATGATGCCGCTTGATGCGGCGTAGATTAATAGCAGGCTCCTGTCGGCGCGTGTAACCAGGTTGTTATAGCCCATGTGAATTGCCATGGCGATTAACAAACCGAGTAAGATGGGAATCAGTTTACGCCAAAGCTTCGTCTCGGTGCTGAAAAGCCCCAGCACCACACCAAGCAAACTGCTTGTGGTTGCGTGGATCAGGTTGGTGGAAATTACCCTGCTGGCAGCCAGTGCCAGGCTGGCATCGCCCGCCCCCAGAACATATTGATAATTCTCCACGATAGCAAAACCGATTCCCGCCGCGAAACCATAAATCGCGCCTTCAACAAAATAGGTGAAATCGGCCCGTGAAACTATGTATAACAGGATCAACCCCTTCAGAATCTCCTCCAAAATGGGTGCAGAGTAGCGAATAACGTTGATGCGCTCCACCCAACCCATTTTAATGGTGGTACTGTTTGCCTGGCTGGCGAACCAAACTGCAATCGCTCCAGCGCCAAAACAGAGAAGAATAGATAGGAACTGGCCGGTTTTGTAAAAATCCAGCCAGCGGATCAGTCCCAGGGCAAGGACCGGGATGATGGTTGCGATTGCGAAAGAGAGTATGAGGATGGGATTCATAGTCATACTTATTACTATACACTTTTTTTATTATTTTTGGCAAATGATACGCACCGAATTCAAAAACAAATCTGACAAGATTTTGTTGCATGCCCCAGCGCGATTCAGGGCTTTCGTAGATGAGTGGTGCGTTGCGCTCACCGTGGCCGATTCTACAGTGCTTGACATTCCCATGCCCATCAGATAAAATCATTGGGCTTTGAGTATGGGCCTGTAGCGCAGTTGGGAGCGCGCCTCAATCGCACTGAGGAGGCCAGGGGTTCGAATCCCCTCAGGTCCACTCAATTTCATCCAAATTGTAGATGGAAGCACAATATCTTAAAACGAACAACCGCCCGGTCAGCCATCAGATGGTTCACCGGGCGGTTGTTCGTTTTAAAGCGTGGGGGATACCCTGCTGAACTAAAGTACACAATCGCAGTATAATGCAGCGAATTAAACCCTGGAGAGAGGCTCTGGAGGAGTTCCTTATGGAAATTCTAGTTGGTGCCGTCATCGTTGCTGTCGTGTTGCTGATTGTGCTGGCTGTTGTTTTTGAGTTTCGGCTGCGCCAGCCTGATATGCTGGTTTTATATGAATCGAATGGCAAGATCGCCCTGCGCAAGGGCTTGCTCTACCCGCGTCATTTCAGCCTGCCGCTCAAACGCACTACCCATCCTATCCAGCTAAAAGTCGAAGCCACAGCCTCCGGCAATCTGGGTGTGAATATCAAACTGGTTGGTTCGGTTGCCCCCGCGCTGGAAAACATCCAGATGCTGGTGCGTCTTGGCGGCTGGAGCAGCGACGCCATTGCGCGCGCTGCCGAAGAAACCGCCACCCGGTTGGACGGCCTGGTGAAAGAATATGCCGAACAGGCCGAAATCCGCGCACTTTCATCCACCGGGTTGGTGGATTACATCAATGAGCGTTCTGCCCAGTTCAACGAAAAGTTTGGGGTCGAGCTGATCTCCCTGGCAGTTCAATCAATGGAACCAGCCGATTCCGAAATTGCCGATGCCCTGCGCCAGCAGGAACAGGCCCGCCTGCTCGAACAGACCGAAAAACTCAACAACCAGGCGCGTGTCTCTGCCGCCAAAGCCAAATACCAGGCGGATGAAGAAATCGCCGAGATGGAACACACCCTGGAATTGAAAAAAGCCGGGCTGAAAAAGGCCCTGCTCGAACAGGAAAACGCCCTGGCCCGGCAGCGCCTGGAAGATGAATTGACTCGCAACCGGATGCGCCTGGCTTTTGAAAAAGAAGAGCTCGAAATTCTCAAAAACAACCCCGAATTGTTGGTGCTGACACCCCAGGCCGCGCGCCTGGCCGAAGCCAGCCAGGGTCTCAAAAATGCCCGCACGATCATCTCGCTCTCGCCCCAGGATTTAGCGGGTTCTGAACTGGGCAGCCTGTTCCAGAATATGCTTAACAAAGCCCTGGAAGCCAAGAATAACGGATAATGAACGCCACTGATTCGCTGGCCTATTTTCGCCTGAAGCAGATTCGGGTGGCGCGGGTTTCAGAAATCAGCGAAGCCACAGCGGCTGCGCCGGTTCCACCTGAGGAGCGGGTCAATTTTCACATTGGGAATCCGCTCCAGGATGTCAAGCTGTCATCGGCTTTCCTGCGCATCGCCCTGGGGATTGATGTTCGCCGCCAGGATTTGACGGATGCCGATGCAGATGTGCTGCTGGAATACCTGGGCTGGGATAAGGCCGAGAAGCCCAAGCTGGAATTTTTAATCCGCACCATCCAAAAGAGTTCACCCTACATGCCGCGCGGCGGGTATAACCGCAAAGCCCCCCATGCGCTGGTAAAAGCGTTCTACAAATGGCTGGAAAACCAGCAGGAACCCCTGCAATATGACCTGGGCGAGAAATCTGGAAAAAGGGAAATCATTCTCGCTTCGGGCGGCATCAGCGAAACGCTACGCCTGATCCTTTCGGCCATCTCCAACTATTTGCAGATCACCCCCGCGCGGATTCTTTGCTACCGCTATGATTTCCCGGAACCGTACCGCACCATTCCCAACCTGCTGATCGAACCGCTGGCTGACGATGAACGGGTGGCCTGCATCGAAGTGGAGCGCTGGCTGACCAGCCAGCCGGAAACCCCCACTTTCCTGGTGGTGGGCGGCTCCTTGAGCGAGACCACACGCCGCAACCTGCGTGTTTTGAGCATCCAGCATCCCCTGTTCTTTATTGAAGCGAATAACGCGCTCAACCAGCACTCCCTGGCGCGCGAAGCCAAGCTGGTACAGCGCGTCATCCGGCTGCTGACCCCGGCGATTTTTGCCCCGCGCCTGGCGGCCCTCTCCACCGTTTTTGTGATCGGCAACGCTGATTTCCTGGGCGTGATTGAAAATGTGCAGTTCCAACTGAAGGGCACACCTTCGGCCTCCGAAGTGGAATTTCTGAACTTCCTGCTGGAACAAAACCTGGCAGAGCTTAA
Source organism: uncultured Anaerolineae bacterium (assembly GCA_903822545.1). Lineage (GTDB taxonomy): Bacteria > Chloroflexota > Anaerolineae > Anaerolineales > Villigracilaceae > CAIJPN01. The sequence continues at coordinate 101,727 of CAIJPN010000159.1, forward strand.
AACTGAGGCCCCGGCAGAAATCTTCGAAGACAAAGCCTGGCTGGATGAGTGGGGCGAGGGCAGTGCAGCTACTACAACCCTGTCGCGGATGGCGGCGCGGGTGGGCGGGCATCTCGATAGCTTGCTGCAGGGCCAGGCGCAAAGCCTGGAGCGCGCACTGTCTGCCATCGAGCAGAAAACAGACCGGGTGACCGAAATCATGCAGTCGCGCTTCCCGAAAAACCCGGGGCAAGGGCAAACCAGGGTGGTGGATGAACTGGCGGATGTGGACAGCCTGGAACTGCTCAACCAACTGATTGAAAATCCCCACAACCCGGCCTGGAGTCAGACCCTCCAGCGCAGTTTCTTGAGCGCCTTTACCCGTCACCAGCCCCAGTATCGTCCAGAAGCCTGCCTGGTCACCAGCGGCTCCTCGCGCACGGCCCTCGGCCTGCTCGGTTTTCACTGCGGCATCACCGATGTCCTGTTCCCAGATTTGAGCTGGTCTTACGAACAGTGCTTCCCCAATGTGCATGTCGTTCCGCTGACACCCAACCTGGCGCTGGACATCGATGCGATGATTGCCAAAATCGACCAGCTCTGCCAGGCCGACCCGCATTGGCCAGAGCATGGGGCCGTGGCCATCAACAACCCGCACAACGCCACCGGGCGGATTTTTGCCGAGGCCGATGTCAGCCGTTTGATGGTTTACTGCCTGCAACACAACATCTACGTGATCGACGACCTGGCCTACCAGAATGTCGCCCCGGTCGATAGCTTGCTTCTCATCAAAACCGCCCGGCAGATTGCTAATGACCTGGTTCGCACCGGTGTTTTGGATGAGGCCGCCACCGAACGCGTCATCACCGTTCATTCCATGTCCAAGACCGATTGCCTGGCCGGGGCGCGCCTGTCGGTGGTGGAAATCCGCGAAACGGACTTGCGCGAACGCTTCCGCGCGCTGAATGACCTGATTGCGCCCAACCTTGTGGCGATTTTCATCTGCTACCTGTTTTATCGCGGGCCGCTGGAAGGCGCGCGCACCTACTGGCGCATGCGCAACGCGCTTTTTATGGAACGCACCCAGGCCTTGCTTTCGGCGGCTGAAAACATGCCCCCCGACCGCAATCCCTTTGGACTGACGATCATTCCCCCGTCTGGCAGCATGTACCCGCTCCTGCATGTGGAACGCCTGCCCAACGGCCTTTCCCTCGACTGGCTGGCCTCCTCGCTGGCGCGGCGCGGGATCGGCCTGCTGCCGCTGGCAACTTTTGCCCGCACCGAAGAAGGTTTCGACACCGGACGCCGCACCTTTCGCCTGACCCTGGGCGGCATCGACCCGGCTGAAATCATGCAGGTTAAAGCCCGCCGCCTGTTGATCGACCTGAACCGGATGATTGCCGAGGAAGATGCGCGTTACAACCGCAAGGAATTGAGCTTTTCCATTCCCGCTTTCCCCTCTCCCGCCGGGAGAGGGGTTGGGGCGAGGGGAAACGGCGCAGTATCTGACCGCTTGCAGCAGTGGGATGAGATTTCCCGCCAATTTGAAAATACCCGCGCCATCCAGGAAGTGAACAACCTTCCAGTAGTGGATGGCAAACGCCTGCGCGGGGATTTTCTCAAAAACTACCTGCCTGAACGCCTCGACCTGTTCCGCACCCGGCTGGAAGAGCGCGCCTTCATCAGCGATGAGCTGATGCGCAAGGCAGCGAATGGCGATTGGCTGGCCGGGCGGCTGGAACGCGAATTTATGAAAGATTCGCTCGCGCGCCGCCAGGCACTGTTTCGCCTGCGAAACTACGACCGCACCGTCCACCCAACCCAGAAATACTCGCTGCAAGCCGAGATGCTTTGCGACACCATCCAGCGCGCGCTGATTGCCAGGGAGCCGGTCGCGCCCGGGCTGATCGAAAAAACCGGGCAGGAATTGTTCCACGAATTCCTGGGGCAAAACGTCAGCATCAATTCCCAGCTTGAAGCCGATGAAATCCTGGTTGATCTGGAGACACTGGCAGCCAGCGAAGCCTACACCGAGCTATTCACCGATACCAGCCTGCGTCCCTTCCTGTCTTTTTGGAGCGATTGGGATGGCAGCAGCCGCCCATCTGGCCAGGGACACCGCCTGATCGCCGCCACCGTGATGGAAAATGTGCGGCGCATGGCCCGGATCCTCAGCCTGCTTCACCAGGCCGACGCGAACATCCAGATTGCCCCAGACCTGCTGGTCGAATTGGAGCGCCTGCCCCAGCGCAGCCAGCGCTTTACCCAACTGCTCAACAACATCACCCAGTTGACCCACCAACTGGAACAGCGTTATCGCGGCATCCTGCCGTTCTCGGTCGATGCCACCCCCATCGAGCGCCTGGCGACGCGTTTACACCTGCGCCGCGACCCAGCGCGGGTTCTGTGGCAGCACAATGACCGCTACGAACAAAAAATGCGTGAACTGCGCGAACAACGCCGCGCCATGCTGGAAACCTATTTTGCGCTCAACAAAAAACTGCGCAAGCAACTGCATACCTTAATCCCGGATATCCAGTCTAACCGGGCCGTGGAACCGCTTTTGCGTGAAGTGGTTGGCTACAGCGACATTTTGCAGCGCATGGTCATCACGCCGCGCATCCACCAGGGCATGATCACCGCCCGTGACCAGTTTGCCATTGACACGACAGCCTACAACATGCAGGAGATCAACGCCATTGCCGGGAAATATGGCAACCCCGGCATGACGCTCGGCCTGCAAATCAGCATGTCATCCAAACCCGAGGCGTTGATCGCTCTCGACCGAAAAATGAGCACCCAGACCGAACAGGCCCGCCGCGCACATCCAGATGCGGAACTGCCCTCCATCTGGCTCATCCCGCTGTTCGAAGAACTTGACTCGGTAACGCACATCCCCACCTACCTCGACCGCATTTGGGATTACGCCCACCAGAGCCGCCACACCGAGCAAACCCCGCAGGGCCGCTTCGCCGAAATGCTGACCGAAGTCTTCATCGCCGGTTCTGATTTGAGCCAGCAGATCAGCCAGGCCAATGGCGCCTTCCAGTACATCAAGGCCAAATATGCTGTCCAGACCTGGCTGGCCGAACATGGCGTGGCGGAAGCCATCCGCATCAAACTCGGCAGCGGCGAACCGATGCAGCGCCAGGGCGGATACTACTCGCCGGTAGCGGGGCAGCCCGCCTTTGTCGATCTCGAAAACCAGCGCCGCCGCCTGGCCCGCAACCTGCCACCCGCTGCGCAGAAAAGCACCGCCTACGCCGCCACACCCCTGCAAGGGATATTCCTCGGCGGCGATTTGCGCACCTTCCAGAGCAGCCTGTCTGAGCACCTGCGCTTTTTGCCCGTGCGTGACCTGGCAAACCTGCTCTACCACGTGCGCGAAGCCCAACAGGAACACCGTCAAAACCTGTTACGGGCCGCCGAAACCCTGACAGAGAGCCGCATGGGCGTCAAAAGCCGTGGCGCGCAAGAATTGGAACGCCTGACGATTGGAATGCCAGAAGCGCTCTACGAGGGTTTCCTGAAAGAATTTACCGAGCATTTTCGCCATATTCTCTATGGCCGCCCTGAAGATGTCTTCGGGATCCACATCATCTCCTACTTCATAGGCCGATCCATTCCCCAGCTACGCGACCGCCCCACTTCCCGCCGGAAATCCACCCTGGGGGTGGATCGCGGCCAGCAAATCCTGGCCAGCGTGGCTGAAATGATCCCGCTCTCCACACAGGGCAGCCTGCTGCGGGCGATTGCGCACAACCAGTCGCAGACCGGCGTCCTGGGCATCAACCAGCTGACGACCGGCCTGTTCCGCGCCCTGGAATATTACGCCCAGAAAACTTTCCCCGATGCCGAACGCGACAGCTTGATCGCCGAACGCCTGCTGCCGCGCCTGCCAGTCTATGAAATCCTGTTCACCCTGCGAATGTACCAGGACTGGCGCGGTGAGTTCCTCAAGCGCATCGAAACGGCCTTCCCGGCCGGGCATTCGGCCTTTGTAGCCTTGCGTGAAGACAACGATGCCATGCAGCGCTTCTTGCCATTGTTCCAACAAGAACTGCTGCGGCGGCACGGCCTGAACGTCAGCGATTTTGTTGTCAACGGCGTTTTCATCCCCGACCTGCTGCCCACCCTGCGCCCCGACCTGGCGGTTTTGATGCAGGAAAACCTGTTCAACACCGACTTTGACCAGATGTTAGCCCATTCCAACGGCAAAATCGACCCTGACTGGCAGCGGCAGGTCACAGACTTGCTGGAACTGCCCGAGCAGGTGCGTTACTGGCGGGGGGTTATCTGGGATTTGATGGGCGATTTGATTTACCAGCGCGTCCAGAGCTTCACCGAACTGGCAGCGGCCCTGCACTCTGTCTCTGCCACCCGCCCTGCCCAGGCTGCGCGCGCTGCGGGTGGACAAAAACTGCCCACCGCGCTAACCGGTTTCCTGCGCTCTGCGCGCGTCGACGATGAAATGCGCCAGTTCCTGGTCGGCGCAGTAGAACAGTTGAGCAACATCACCGAAGGCAGCATCGAAGTGCCAGTCAGCATCATCCGGGCTATCAACGATGTCGAGCGGCTGGCGATGATCGAGGAAACCGCCATGCCCATCGAAAAACAGACCGTCCTGCGCTGCTGTGTTTTGCAGATTGCGCGCCTGGCCGGCGAGAACGGGTGACAGGCCTCTGCTTCTGTTTGAAACACGGATTTTCGCGGGTTATCCTAGCTTCTCTGTGGTAAGGTCTCATATGCGGGAGTCAGAGCCAGTCAACGGGCATTTTTTCGAAACTATTTTGGCAATATCACATTAGAGCTTTTTGCATCGTCTGGAGATAAAAGGCTCTGCTTCTGCTGCACAGAAGTAGAACAAAACGATGAATTTTCAGAATATGACATCGTCAAGGTAGTGGCTCTATTTTTCTTGGTGTGAAAACCTGTGGGGGCGATCTGTTGTGCGTGAGATATCGGTCTTTTATCCAGGATTTCTTGAAAAAATATCTGTATTGCGAGAAACTGTCCTGGAACAGATGGGGGATTTTGGCCCGGTTTTGGGCTGACCAGGATCAGCAAAAATAAACGCTGCGTTTAGTCAGTTTGTGAAAAAATAAACAATATGACGATGTATTGGGAGACAGGATTTTGTATGATGGTTGCATGAAAACTACCGCCCCGATCTCTGTCACCATCGTCACCCCCTCGGGAAAAATGAGCAGCGCCCTGCGCTCATACCTCTCCACCCTGCCTGGCCTGGTTGTTGAGCAGTTTTCTTCGTATCACCCTGGCAATCTAATAGAGCTTTGCCAGTATCCGGCAGATTGTTTTGTGTTGGATGTGGATGCCTTTCAGCAACAGGATGCCGACCCAACCAATCTCAAGGAAACCATCATTTTTTTGCACACCACCTATCCAAATTCGGCAGTGGCGCTGGTTGTGAACAGCCACGAGCAGAAATTTGAGCTGGTTAATTTGGGCGCAGAGCTGGTTTTGTTGAAGGGTTTCCTGGAAGAGCCCCTGATGCAATTTTTTTCCACATCCGGTAGCCCGGAAGAAACCAACAGCTGCCAAAAGCACACCTGCGAAACCACAAGGTCACAAAATTATTTTCCCCGGCCTTTATAAAATCACAACAGCTTGAAGCGAAAAACCCGCCAGCCTGGGTCAAAACACCGGCCTGGCAGCAATCACTCATCAAGGAGACTTTCATGAAACGAATCTTGGCACTATGCCTGGTCTTTATGCTCAGCCTCAGCCTTGTCACACCCGCCGCGGCAGGGACCGAAGGCCCCGTCACCGGCCGGTTCGGCACCAGCGCCGTGCCCACCGTC
>CAIJPN010000160.1 GCA_903822545.1 uncultured Anaerolineae bacterium
GGCCAAAACAGCATCCTGTTCGGGCATGACCACGCAAAACTGGCCAAACGCGCCATCGCCGCGATACATGCCTGCTGGCTGGCAGCGCCAAAACTGGTAGCCATAGCCCTGCTCCCAATCCGGGTTCTTGTCTGGCCCGTTATCGATTTGCTTCGAGGTGGACGCATCCACCCACGAAACGGGAACCAGCTGACGCCCGTTCCACTGCCCTTTTTGCAGGTAAAGCTGCCCGAAGCGGGCAATATCTTCAGTTTTGATGTTCAATCCCCATCCACCAAAGTAGAACTTGTCCGTGACCGGGTTGTAATGCTTCAGGAGCGCAACCTGGCAGCGGATCAGGCGGTTCATGCATCAGCCAAAATCTGTTTGACCCGCCCCACCAACCCGCTCACCAGCCGGACTTTGACATTGTCCCCTTGCGGGATTCCGTGCCGGTGGGTGGGCGAGTTGGGCAGGATGTCACGTACGATGCCTTCGGTCAGTTTGCCCGTAAGCTGATCTTGCTTTTGGATGATTTTCACCCGCAGGCCAGGTTTGATGTTGATGCGTTTGGTGCCATCCATGTTACAGATACTCAAGGGAAGATGCATAGATTCGCTTTTGCACCCGGTAAGCCCCACGCTGGTTTACAAAACCGAACAGAACTGGCGATACCAGACAAAATCATTCATCACCCCAATCCAAGTCTTCATACTGGACAATATTGAGATCAACCCGTTCTTCATCGAAGGCAGCGGCGATTTCTTCCTGAAATTCCTGGTGAACATCGAGTTCTTCAAGAAAATGGATCAGCCAGGCTGCAATGGTTGGGTGGGTTTGCTTCCGATTGAGCTGCTCAACAAAGTCATGGATAATTTTGGGGCGAATCACTGGTTTGTTTGCAGCCATCCTTGCAAGGGATTCAATCATCAACCCACGTTGTTTGAACGAAATACCTGATTCATCAACCATGATTGATAAAAATGGTTCAGCTTCGGGGCTCATGTATCCCAACACATCGGGCAAAAGGTCTGAAAGCCAGTCGTTGGGCTGGTCGGCCAGGGAAGCCAACGCAGGGATATTTTCGATGGAACCAAGTTCGCCAACCAATCGCAGCGCATACCAGGGCGCCCAACTGGCCGGATCGCCGGGCCAGCCGTTCAGCAGTGCAGGATCTAACGCCATGTTTACCAGGCCTTGGATGTGTTTGCGCCAACCATCCAATTGCGAAAAGAATAGGGGATGTGCTTCCAGGTTAGAGCCATAGGTCAACAGGGTTGCAAGCGGCTCTTTGTAGCGCAATACAGGCTCAGGGGTAGTGGAAGGCCGGGCAGGTACATCTTCAGGAATCAGGTCTTCCCACAGGTAGTAATGTACAAACAACAGTTCGACCAATTCCTGCTCACGAGGAGTTTTGTGCTCTTCTGATTTTTCGAAACGATCTATGACAAGCCGGGAAAATTCGTCATTTAAGCGATTGTATTCAGCGAGACTTAAGAAAGGTAGCTGTCCACCAAAACGGGCAAAGTTCTGGCGATATAAGCGGTAATCGAAGGCATCATTTTGAACAAAAATGTCGAAAGCTTCCTGTCGTTTGTCTATGTAGCGCATCATCAAACGAACTTCTTCAGGGCCATATTTTCTGACCAGGCGCTGGATTGCCGGGTCATCTTCTTCAACGCCCTGATAAAAGATCTGGTGAAATAGGTCTTTGTATAAAACCTGACGGCGCTGGATGATTTGCTCTCGCTCCTCGGGGCTGGGGAAGCCGGTGCGATGTTCGAGCCAGGCAATTGTGGGGAGATGGGAACGGTTACGATTTCGAGGCATGTGAACTACTCCAACTTGCTCAACAAATTTACGGCTTTCCTGGCATCCTGGGTCAGTTGTGCAAACTTGCCTTTGAGCGACTCGCGGTTATCACGGGATGCTTGCAGAAAATATTCGTCTGTTTCGGATGGGGCCAGGCCAGGTTCGTAGGCCAGTTTTAGCAGGGCCGCCCAGGGCGCGCGGTGGCGCTGGAGACCGGTAACGGCTTGTTCGTTGAAGCTGATGGGGTGGCGGTGCGCCAGGACGGTTTCCTGTTTTTCGCGGAGTTCCCGCGCGCGTTGGGCAAAGATTTGTGCAGCGTCAGGGAGGGCGGCCTGGCTGGCCGGGTTTTCGAGAAAATCTTTCAGTTCGGCGATGGTATTGATCTCTGTCGGGCCGTACCAGGCGCACAGGTCGATGCCATCATGGGTCTCGCGGCGTTCCAGGCCAGGGAAATCTTCGGGGGCGGGGATGCTTTTCAGGATTTCATCCAGCAGCGGGCTGCCATATGTCAAAAGACGGACGGTGTCGGAGTGCTGGTCAAAACACTCGGGAGAGAAGGTGACCGGCAGGCTTTGTTCCTGCCAGCGCAACAGGAAGGCGTTAGGGATTTCGGGGTGGGGTGTAAAGCGATGTCCGATGGCGTTAGATTTGGTCAGAGTCTCTTGCAGCCAGACCAAATTTACCGGCGCGGCAGGCATTACCGGTGGGTCTTCGGCCAGGGAGAAGTCATCCAGATTCAGGCTGGAAAATTCGCGGAGCTGGATGCGCTCTTTCAGGGCGGCAAGTTCCTGTTCCAGCCGGGCGTCGCGCTCAGTAGCCGGAAGCATGGCCAGCTGGCGGGTCATCTCGCCCACTTCCGCCAGGATGGGCTGCAAATCGCCCACCACGGTTTCAAACCAGGAGATGCGGTCTGACAGGCGGGCATAAATCTGGTCTTCTATGGTGTCTTTGTAGAAGTAGTTGGAAATCCAGACTTCGGCGTAATCCTGCCCGATGCGGTCAATGCGGCCAATACGCTGTTCGACGCGCATGGGGTTCCAGGGCATATCGTAGTTGATCAGCACACCGCAGGTTTGCAGGTTCAGGCCTTCACTGGCCGAGTCGGTGCAAACCAGGATGTCGGCGCGCATAGGGACCCGCACCGGCGTGGGCTTGCGAAACGGGACAGTGGCCTTCATGATGCCACGCCGCTCATATTCCCGCAGCAGGGCGCGCGTGTTGCGGAAAATGTAGCGGCTGAGGGGCGTATGGCGGCGCGCCAGTTCTTTGACCAGATCGCGGTTGGATGGGCCAAGCTGCTGGATGAGCGCCTTGCGCTGCCCCCGCCGAGCGGGAAGTTCCTGAAGCGCATCCCATTTAACCGGACCGAGTTTTGCCCGGGCTTCGGCCACAAAGTGCGGATCGAGCGACGCGCCCGAATCCAGGTGGTCGCGCACCATGTCAAAGACGAAATCCCACTCGGTTTGGGTGAAGCTGGCACGCAGTTGGGAGAAAAATTCCAGGAAGGATTCATCGTCCGCGCCCCAACGGCCACCCATACCCAGGACGGAAAGTAAATCCCAGACTTCGAGCGGATGCACCTGCATGGGCGTGGCGGTCATCAACAGCAGGCTGGCGACTTTATCTTGCGCATTCAGGTCATCCAGCAGGCTGAGCAGGTTGTTGGCGCGGCGGATATGTTGTTTGAAATCCTTGCGGCGGGCGTGATGGGCTTCATCAACAGCCAGCAAATCCCAGGGGCGGGCGGAAAGAAGCTGGGCGCGGCGGTCGGCGCGTTTGGCGAACTGGCTGCCAGCCAGGAGCAGGTCGAAGGCATCCCAGGGATTTGCGGCTGCGGGGCGGAGTTCCTGCCCGGCGGCGTTGAAAAAGCGTCCGGCATCGTAGCGCGGCACATCCAGCGCAAATTTTTCGTAGAGTTCTTCCTGCCACTGCTTGAGCACGGATTTGGGGGCCAGGATCAGCGCGCGTTTAACCCGCCCGGAAAGCCACAATTGGCGCAGCACCAGCCCGGCTTCGATGGTTTTTCCCAGGCCGACTTCATCGCACAGCAGGGCGCGCTCGGGGAATCGCTGGATGACGGCATTGGCGACCCGCGATTGGTGCGGCCAGGGGCGAATGGCAGAGGTCTGCGCGCCGAGTTCGACGGCGTTGGGCAAATAGGGCGCATCGCGCAGGAATTGGAACAGGATGCGCTCCTGGGGAGATGCCTGGCCGGGCAGGGATGCGGGTGCTTCGGCAATTTGTGGCTGGGGAATATGTTCGAGCGGGTCATAGATCGGCGCAGATGGCGGGCGGTATTTGAGCAGTTGGTTGCGCACAGCCTGGGGGATGTCGAGCGCGATCCAGTCTTTTTCCTGCCCGTTCCACAGGCGCTCGAAGTTGATTTTGTGCTGTTCAAGATAGGGGGCGGTGTTATCCCAGGAGAAGAAAACACTGAACTGCTCGTAATTCTTGCGCCAGGCGGTCTCTGATTCGTTTACGCTGCCCGAAAAGCCGACCTGGTTCCCTTCGGCATCGGTGAAGATGCCCATTTTGGCGTGGTAGTAATCTTCGGATTGGGGGGCAGGAAGCGGCAGGCCGTTTTCGTCGCGCGGCAAAACCACTTTGATTTCGAGCGTGCCTTCGGCCACCATCCAGGCCAGGATGGCGAGGCGCTCGCGCAGCAGGGCATCCTGCGGGTCGTGGAAACGCTCCAAAAGGCGCTGGCTGATGCGTTCTTTCAGGTCGTGCCCGTGCTGGATGGCTTCGACATCTTGTTCGCTCAAATCCGCGCCAACCAGCAAGCGCATGTGGCCGCCATTTTGGATGAGCCGCGCCACGCCCGCCGCAGCCACCGCCAGGGCAGACGAGCTGAAATAGCCCGCCGAACGGTCATAGCGCACGGAGGCCGAGAGCGCCGGGATGTAGAAGTTGTCCAGCGGATCATCGGCGGGGGAGTAGAAGATGCGGAAGGGTGAGCGCTAAGCAGTGCCATTTAACCCCTATAACTTTGAAATGGCTACAGTACATTCCATATCATTTGATTCATTTAGCTTGCCCAAGTTATCAATATGACACCCTATGAGCATCACTGCCTTAACCGATTGGGCCAGGAGCGCATTTTTATAATCATCCTGGATTTCGATAATTTCAAATAAGGGTTGTATTTCAGTATTAGCGCCAGCCGCAACAAAAAATGTTTTGAACGAAAGTAATAATTGTTGTTCAAGATGCGAAGGCAATGCAACCAACCAGACAGGGACATTCATTTCAAGAGCGAGGGTAACCATATGGCTCAAGTTTTCCCGGCTTTTGGCAGCCGGGATAAGCACTACCGGATCAGACGGGTTGGTTTTGATATGCGCTAATAACTGAGGCTCTGTCCGTAAAACAACCACTTCTTTCTTTTTATATGTGCGATAACAAATAATGAGTTGTTGAACAATTTTGTCAAAATAACCAACCCGTCCAAAAACAAAAACGTTGTCAGAAAACAGGATTTTCCTGATTTTTGCATCATGCAACATTTCATCCAGTGATTTTACATACAGGGAATTTTGCGTTGTTTGACGCTTATTTTCTTCTGCGTGTTGGGTTGATTGGGCGGCATGTTCATAATGATCAAAATCATCATCTGGATTGGGTATAAAACCGATTTGGCGGCCCAAATCGGTTATAAAATCTGGAATAAATCCTTTTTTCTCTTTATCGCTCATGTTATGGGATAAAACCACCAGCAGGAGTGTTGGTCACCAACAATACCTTAACCGGGGATTTTTCTCCTACTTCCAAGACTGAAGATTCCGAAGGAATGTGAATATAAAGTTCATATTCTCCATCTGGAATATCCAAGACTTTGTTGTCAATATAGTATTTGATCATGTCACTTACAATTTGCCCTGCTTTGACATTGGTGTACATTCCCCGATCTTTTACATCAGCGCAAAGCGTCAATCCTTTTGTTTGATTACGATACATCACCGTAACCTGGATTCTTAACTGGTTTAACATAGTTACCTCCTTAACCTGTTATTTCAAATCTTTCCAATTGTTTTAACGATTTTACGCATTCTTTTCGCAAACTGGCTGATAGCTGTTTGCGTTTTTGAATATCGGTTTCGTTGATGTACTCAATTCCTAAACCAAATGTGCGATCCAACTGCTTTTTCAAGCGCTCATTTGCAAGCATGGTGTGTGCCCACGCAGGAGGCATGGTTTCATGTAGTTTTCGTCTTTCTTCATCGGTGATTTGAAGCGTTTGCCCAAATTCTTTGCTGTCGTTTTCCTGTTTACTTTTCATTGCCATTGATTGATCTGTCCGATGAGCCAATTTGATCAGCCATTCAAGATATTCTCGATACGGACTCGTCAACCTGCGTCTTAAATCGCGCGATTCATGCTGGATTTGCATTTCGCTTTGAACCACTGTATTGGTGTACGCGCCCGTAAGTGTTAACAGCCCAGATGTCACCACCAAAATAATATCTTTCCAGTTCTGAACAGCCTGAGACTGCCCTGCCCCAGTCACAACCAGCGCCAACAAGGAAATCGCCAAAAATACAATCGGCACAATAGGCAAAAGCAACCTAAGATTTCGCATACTCCCTCCGAAAACGATAGACAGAGTAAGTTAATTTTACAGCGAAAACCTTATTCAAAGCAACATTATAACAAGTGCTCAAGCTTTCCAAATCTTTTTCTGAAGGTCTATAGGATGTGTTGGGAACCGCCAGCAACGGATTGGAGGCGCTAGGGCAGGCGTGCCTGCTTTCGCCAGAGTTGATCCTGATGGACATCGATATGCCCGAAGTCGATGGCCTGGCCGCCACGCGCCTGATCAAGGCCGAGATGCCCCAGATCAAGATCGTCATGCTGACAGTTTCCAACAGCGATGAGAACCTGTTCGAGACGATCAAGATTAGGGCCAACGGCTACCTGCTGAAAAGCCAGAGTGCCGACCGTTTCCTGGAAATGATCGCCCAATTTGAGCCGAAGCCCCCTCGCCGGGGGCTTTTTTGTTTAAGGTGATTTCCTGGCGCATTTCGTGGGGCGGATTGCTAATCCGCATGGCTGGGGTAGCGCGGGATAGCATCCTGTGGATAGCATCCTGGGGATAGCATCCTATGGATAGCATTCCGCGCCACACGCCTACCGGTGCAAATCCTATTTTCAAAGACTATCGCTTTTGCAGTGGCAAGACTATCACTTCCGATAGTGACAGGCTTCTTTTGGTTTGATATGCTGTGTAATGAAACTCGTCTCTCTGATTCAAAGGAGCAAGCAAAATGAAAAACATAAACAAACGCACGAAAATGATTTTTGCGACTGTCGGTGTTCTTGTGATCGTGGTCGTCAGCATTATCGCTGGTGTGGTAATGACGCAGTCGCCAGTCGGCGGGTTATTCGGCGCGGCGGTTGATCTGGTCATCGCGCCGTCGAATCCAACTTTGCTGGCTGGTACGATGACATACTTGTATACCAACTCAGCCTCGAATTGCGTCTGGTATACGTCAGACAAAGCAGTCGTCTCGTTTGATAACTCCACGATAGCCAGGAAACTGGTTCGAATCCAGGCGAACCAGCCCGGGCAGGCGGCTATCCGGGCAGATTGCGGGGTGTTTGGCGTGAACAGGGTCTCAACAACTGTGACGGTGGTGGCAGAATCCACTTCCGCCCCGCTGACCATTTGGCTGAGTCCTCCCGATCAATCCACACTTTATGTAACAAAAATTACCTATGTATTGACAAATTTACCGGATGGTTACACCTGCCAAAACTGGTCTTCCACCATTGGGGTGCTGGAAGTTGCGGACAATACCCGCAGCGCAACGCTTGATGTTGCTGGTGTCTACGGAACCGGAACCGTGAGTATGCAATGTGATACTCCAACTGGCATGATGAATTTCAGCACAAGTGTGACTCACGAGTCCCTGCCAGAGTGAATGGTTGTGATTGCCTGAATGGAGAATATCGAAATGAAAAATCTGAACAAGCGCTCGAAAACAATTTTGGCGATGATTGGCATTGCGATCGCTTTGGTTATCCTTATCGGCCTCACAATAACCCAAACGGGCACGCTGGCTGGCGCTACTGTGCGGGTCATTACGCCGTCCAACCCGGCTATCGCTGTTGGCGAGACGATTGCGCTGTCGGTGAATGCAGTTTACGACTGCGTATGGAGCAGTTCTGACGATGCGAGTGTTTCGCTGGTCAACTATGCCCTTATTTGCGACGGCGAGAGTTGCGGTTGGCCCGAAACAAAATCTGTCACCATAAAAGGGAATGCAGTTGGTGGAGCAACCATCACCGCCAAGTGTGGCTGGGGCACTTTCAACGTGAACAAAGTCACGACGACTGTAACGGTGGGCCAGTAAGATGTTGCCCAAGTCGTTCGCTGTGGCAATGAGCTGGTCATCCACCGAATCGCTGTCTGGCACGACTGTGCTTGCTATCACACCTTCCTACATGACCATTTTGTCTACCGAATCCATCACATTGACGGTAAATGCGAGATACAACTGCGCGTGGAGCAGTTCGGCCCCGCGCTTACTTTGGCTGGTTGACTATACCGGGGAAACCAAAACGGTGACACTCCAAAGCACCGCGTTTGCCGGATACGACATAATGCCAGTGAGCATCACCGCCATGTGCGGGATTGGCTCATTCAATGTGAATGAAGTCACAACGAATGTGTTGATACAGCCGAATCCCTGGCTTGGCCATGGATGCGGTGATGGCGGTGGCGGTTATTAAATTTAACAAGCGGGTGCGCCCGGACAACGAGTGCCACTGGCGTGATGAATATCCCTGTGTTTTTGGGGTAAAGGGAACACAGACCGCGCAAGTAATTAACTTTGAGAAGGAGAAATCAAAATGAAAAACATGAACAAACGGACAAAAATGATTTTGACGGTTGTCGGCGTATTGCTGGTTGTCGTGATCGCTGTGGCTGTTTTTTTCCAGGCCAGTGGAGACAGTCTCTTTGGAACGGTCTACAGCCTGAAAATCTCGCCGTCCAGTTCGACGATCGTGGTTGGAGAATCTGCCATGCTGTCGAGCGGGACCATCTTGAGCACCTGTAGCTGGAGCAGCAGCAACCCGGCAATCGCCTGGGTGACTGATTCAACTACCAGGTCGGCCACAGTAAGAGGAAATACTGTTGGCACGGTGACGATCACTGAAACGTGCGGCGCTTTAGGCAGGTATCATGGCTATGCCACCGTCACGGTCAATGCCGCTCCCGTACCGCCAACGCCGCTCAGCCCATCAACATTTGACCTGCTTACAACCGATGACATCCAGGAATGGGTCATCTGGGGTAACACCTGGCAAACCTGTAGTTGGTCTGCCAATCCTACCGGCATCATCGAGTTATCGCCGAGAGATGATTATCCCGGTTGGCTGTATATCCGCCCCCTGGCGGTCGGCCAGACCCAGGTCAACGCCGATTGTGAGGATGCAGCGGGAAACCACGGCTATTACGTTGGGACAGCGGTCGTAAGCAAACCGTAAGCAGACACGCCCTGGCGGGCAATCCTGTGTAGCGATAGGGTCGCCGCGCCGGGTCAAACCAACCAAAAGGCAATTCAAACAAAAGTGAATCCTATGATCGCAGCCCCTTGCCTGGTTTTATATGGCAATTCCATTTTCCTGGCCGGTATCAAAGCTGACCTGGAGAATCGCATCCCGCTTGCGCTGGTCACTGTTGAGGCTGAGCGCTCGGACATTCTGGGCCTGATCCGGGCGCGCCAGCCTCGCGCGGTGCTCTTCGATCTGTCGATGGGCGAGCCAGAGTTCACGGTGGCTCTGCTGCGCGAACAGCCGGGGCTGCTGCTGGTCGGGCTCGACCCCAGCAGCGATGAAATACTGGTGATTTCCGGGCGATCCACCCAGGCATTGAACCTGCCCGATTTGGTGGATGTGCTTTCAGGGCGGGATGAGTCAATGCCAAAGATGGAGAAAAAGACCATTCCGTATGAAAAGCTGACAGGCAACCCGCCTCCAGCGGCGAGGCATACACAAAAGGCATCGTCAAAGATGCCATCACCCATTCATTCCCAGTTTCAACCATTTGGAGGAAGAAAAATGAACGCTTTTTTGAACAACCGGACAGGCAAGCTTGTCGGAGCAAGCGCGTTGATCGTTGTGGCGGCTCTGATCGTTTCTTTCGTGGTGATCGGCACGAGCCCGGGTGTTTTATCGGGCGGCACGGTTCTGGCGATCACGCCATCCAACCCGGCTGTCGTCGTCGGGCAACAGGTGACGCTCTCTGTGAACTCTGTCTATGCCTGCAATTGGTTCACTTCCAACGCGAATGTCTCGTTTGTCGGTGACACCAACGGTGTGAAAACCGCCACGGTCAAGGGCGACGTGGTCGGCACAGCCACCATCGAAGCCAGGTGCGGCCTGCTGCGCACGAACAAGGTTTATACCGATGTGAAGGTGGACGCGGCTCCGCCAGTCATCCCCACGCAAGATATTGGAACTACGAACCTGGTGGCAGGCGGGAGTATGACCGATGTGAGCGTGGGGTCGATGAAGGTTTGCTACTGGAGCGCCAACCCCGGCGGCATCGTCGATTTGTCCCCGCGTGATGACGATAGCGGCACGGTGTTCATCACCCCCCTGGCGGCAGGCACAACCCAGATCAAGGCGCAGTGTGTGGATTGGAATGATAACGACAAAATTTTCACCGGCACTGTCATCGTGACCAACCCGTAAATAACCAGTCCAATTTTTATAATAAGGAGATGTTCGTATGAATAATCGAACCAAAACGCTCGTAAGCGCGGCAGTTGTTGTCCTGGTAGTTGCGGTGATTGCCGTTATGCTGCTCCAGTCACCCACCGGTGGGTTGTCTGGCGGCACGGTGCTGGTGATTTCGCCCTCCAGCCCGGCCATCATCCCGGGGCAGACGCTCGAACTGTCAGTGAATTCCACCTACAAATGCAACTGGTTTGCTTCCAATGCCAATGTTTCTTTCGTGGGGGATGTGAAGGAGGTGAAAACCGTCACCATCCAGGCTGACACAGTTGGCTCGGCCA
>CAIJPN010000161.1 GCA_903822545.1 uncultured Anaerolineae bacterium
CCGGCTGGTGACGACAAACCGGCATTTGGGGTAGCGCCCGGCGAATTTCTCGATCAGGCGGGCCGTGCGCTGGCGCAGGGCAATGTCGGCCAGCTCATCCATGCCATCCAGCAGGATGACAGCTTTGCCGCTTTCCAGCGCCGCGTTGAAAAAATCTTCGGGCAGGCAGATGTTTTGGGCCAGGTAGTAATCGCGCAGGTAGGTGAGCATCAGCGCCGGGCCATCGATGCCAGGCTTTTCGGCGCGGAGATGTTGTCCCAGGTCGCGCAGCGGCAGGAAGATGGGCAGGTGATCGTTCTCGTCGAGCGCAAGCCGCTCCTGGACGGTTGTATTCGCCTGGCGCAAGGCGCGGGCATACGTCAGGGTCAGGTAGGAAAGCAGGGTGGTCTTGCCGCAGCCAGGGTCGCCGATGATCACCAGCCTGCGGTAACGCCCCAGCGCGTCGGCGATGGTCAGCGCGCTACCCATATCGCGCATTTCGCTGGTTTCGCGCTTGTTACCGCCCGCCTGTTTGTCATCGGCGGTCAGTGAGACGTAGACTTTCTCCAGCGCCACGCTCAACGGCTGGCTCCCGGCGCGGATTCCCTGCAATCTCAGGTGGCGGTGGGTGCTGATCAGGTTTTCGAGATAGCTTTGCAGGGCTTCGTCCAGCGGCAGGGGCTTCGTTGGCTGGGTGCCGTAATAATTGTTTTGCGTGATTTGGTTGTCATCCCCGTGAATGATGTTCGATTTCTCCACACCACCACTTACCAGAAAGGCATCCTGCCCGGCAGCATTGGAATTGTTGCCCTGGGCAATCGCGCCATCGCCTTCCAGGTTGGCGGATGCAACCAGCTTCTCTTGCCACATTGCAATACTGGCATCGGCCAACGCAGCGGGCATTGCGCCACTGGCTTTGAGTTGTTCCAACTGTTGGATGTTTTCTTCAATTTTTAGGCGTTCTTCACGATCAGGCATAGTGTATCCCTCCGCGCGGGGTGTTGATATTATTATGCAACACGTGGGCTGATGTGGCAACAAAATCAGGGAAGGTTGCTGATGCCTATTTCGCACTCATCTGAATGGGTGCGAGCGGTCATGTCCTATTCCCAGGCGGATAAAAGCATCCAGGTTGCAAACAGGGGCGATAACCGGTTTTGGAGATGTGCGCTCAACTTGAGCGTACATCTCCAAAGCACGGCAAACTTGGGTTGCACTGTCGGTCTTTCTGGGCCAATAGCCCAACGCCGCCTTGTAAATCGCCCGCATCATGGACGATGAACGAAAAACCGAAACAACCAGGTTACTGGTCTGCGCGAAGCTACGAAATCCGTAAGCGAAACAACCAAAATTTTTACCGCGACCCGCTTCGCGGGTATGGTTTGACTTATTCCAGATTGTCTTGACTTGCACAAACCAGAGTACAGAGTAATCAATGCGAAGCGCGGGAGAAAAACAACCCAACCCGAAACCCGAGGTTCCTGCCCCAGTAGTCAGGGAGGCCCCTGTCACGGAGGGCACAGCGGACGAGGTCATCAGAGCCAGCATAGGAGCCGCCGCGCAATACATAGGCAATATTGCTCCCATTCTTATTTTTGTGTTGGCTTTTTTCATATTCCGCTGCATCGTAAATTTTCTCGCGGTCATCGCCCGGCTGGTATGGATAAGAATAGCCAAACAGGCTGCGCGTCCACTCCCAGGCGTTGCCGCTCATATCCAGCAGGCCATAAGGCGATGCGCCTTCCAGGAAGATACCCACCGGCGTAGTGCCACCCAGGCCAAGTGCATCAGAATTACATTTGGAAGAGTCGAATTGGTCACCCCAGGGATAGGCGCGTTTATCGCCTGAGCCTGTTGAAGGCCCACGCGCAGCTTTTTCCCATTCGGCTTCACTCGGCAGTCCAATGTTCTTGCCGGTGGCTTTGCCCAGCCAGGCGCAATAGGCCATCGCATCAAACCACGAAACATTCACCACCGGATGGCTTTCCTTGCCTTTGGGCGGGCGGCCTTCCTCCCAACCAGACGGCGCTTGGTAGCTGGCTGCTTTGACAAAGATGGCATACTGCGCATTCGTCACCGGCACACGCGCAATCTGGTATTCCGGCAGGGATAGCTTGTGGACGGGTTTGCCATCATACGGGCCTTCGCCGCCCATCCAGAACTCACCCGCCGGTATGGTGATCCACTCCGGTTCGCCGTAGGGTTGCGACCAGTAGCCGCTGCCGGTGCGTATCAGCGCCTGCACCACTTCAGCGCGGCGGTCAATCCAACCACGCAAACCGCCAATTTTCCCAAAAATACGGGCTGGTATCGGCATGGGCGAGTTCAAGTTTTTATAAAGACGGGCCTGGATTTGGGTCTGCAAATCCCCTTCCACACGGTTTGGCCCAACATCACGCAGGCATTCCGCAGCCAGCACCAGGTTGTGATACGCAACCGGTTCTTTTTTCCTGTCCGCAATCGCCCGGATCAGTTTTGTAACGCGCTCCACGCTGAGACTACCCGCCGTCAGCAAAATCACCTCACGCCACCAGGCTTCTCCGCAGCGTTCCAACACATAAGCAGCATAATCATCCATCCCGGCAATTGCCAGCGCCGCCAGGTATTCCTGGAAGGTCAGGTGCGAGAAGGCGTAGACCCCCTCGCCGCGCGCCGAAAGCAGCCCAGTACGCTCTTCAACAACGGTCAGGAACCTGTCTACAGCCCGGCGCGCCGCCGATTCATCTGGAGTTTTGTTTGCAAAAAATTGCAGCAGTAGCTTCCTTAGTTCAGCAGCGTCCAGTTCCTTCTTTTCGCGCTCGTGCATCGTCAGCGCGATGGATTGCAGCAGCAGGCGGCGGTCACCGGCATCGAAAGGCCGGTCATCCAGGATGGAAATCTCACCCACCCCGCGCGCTTCGTCCCATTTGCCCAGCAGCACATCCACCGCTTCGGCGTACAGTTCCGCCCGGCGGTCTGGCAGCTTGACCCGGTCACGATGCACCAGCGCGATCACCGTCAGCATCAGCGGGTTGATCGCCAACTCGCGCACGCGCTCATTGGCTTCGATGGCGCTCAAAAGCTGGCTGGTCTGGCTGGCGGCGGATATTTCGGCGTCCGCGCCAGCGCCCATCTGCCCAATCGCCACCAGCCGGTGCCAATGCGTCAG
>CAIJPN010000162.1 GCA_903822545.1 uncultured Anaerolineae bacterium
GCAGGGCTTTTTCCTGGAGCATTTCAAGATTTTGGCGGTGCTGGAAAGCCGCTGTGAGCCGTGGTTTGAGCAGGCGGCGGTGAATACGGTGGTGACGATTGTGGAACGCTGCGATTCGCAGGCGGCGCGCGATGCGCACCCAGCGCGTTTTGTCAAAATCAAGCGCCCGCTGGCCGAGTTGATGCCCTGGGATATTCACCTGGATGGGCTGCGCCGCTGGGTGGGGATGGATAAACTCGTCCAGCGGATTATGGCGGCGGCGAAGGCCTCCACCGACCCCTCCGCCCCGCATACGGTGGAGGACGACGATTTTCGGATCCGCACTGTGAAGCAGGGCGCGCTGCGCGCCGAAGTGAATGCCGCCACCCAGACGGTGAAGTGGGGACGCTACCTGCGCGCCCCGCAGGTGTATTTTGACCTGCTCAAAAAGGCGGGCAATAAACTGGCACTGTTAGGCAAAATTGCTTTGCCTAAATTTGGTAGCAAAACTCGTATCAATGAGTTTTTCCATTTGGATGATGAAGGCATTCGTAAATGGAATATTGATGCTGAATTCTGTTTTCCCCTTGTCAAATCTCCTGGCGAAAGCAGCAATATTCGTGTTGACAGCAAAGATTTGAACCTGAAAGTTTTTATTTGTAGAAAAACCAAGGACGAATTACGTGCCGAAGGCAAACTCGGAACGTTGCACTATATCGAGTGGGGGGAAAAGCAAGAATACGAAGCAGGCGTTCAACAAAGTATGAAATGGCCCGAAGGCCCTTGGGTAAAAAACCGTAAACCCGGTTGGTATGCTTTGCCAGAAAATGAAACGAAGCCAGCGCGAATTTTCTTTGCGAGTGCTTATGGCGATAGGCATATTCATAAATTCTCTACTGAGCCACTAATCGCGGACAAACGTTTGTATTTCCTTTCCCCCGCCGATGGCATTGATGATGAAATCGTTGCGGCTGTAATGAATTCCAGCCTGACGGCTTTCTTAACCGAAACGGCTGGGCGCGTGAGCATGGGCGATGGCGCGCTTGAACTGACCGTCGAGGACGCCCGCGACTATCTGTTTGTCCCTGACCCGCGCAAATTCGATGATGATAACCAGCAGGCCATCCGCGCCGCCTTCCAGCCCCTGCTCCAACGTCCCATCGGCTCGGTTCTCGATGAAATCCAGCGTACAGACCGCCAGGCGCTCGACCGGGCGGTACTCTCCGCTGTTGGTTTGAATCCGGACGAGTGGCTGTCCCGCCTGTACGATGGTCTCTCCGTGCTGGTGCGGGAGCGTATTGAATTGGGCAAAAAACGCAGCCAGTCGCGCAGTTCGCGCGGTCAAAAAGCCGCCGGGCGCGTCTCCGAAGATGTCCTGTCCGACCTGCTGCCCGATGGCCCGCAACGCTTCCCGGATGATTTTCTCACCCCGGCGGCGCGCGCCAGCCTGCGCGAAATTCCGCTGCCCGAGAAACCCATCCAACACAAAGGCTCGTTCTTTGGCAAAGAAGAACTCAGCGACGAGAGCGGCGCGAAAATCATGCTCAACAACATGTTTGAAGTCCGCTACGTGCTGTATGCCCAGGCCAACGGCGCGCGC
>CAIJPN010000163.1 GCA_903822545.1 uncultured Anaerolineae bacterium
CACAAAGGACGGCTTTTCTGACCTGGCGATGGAAGTCGCTTGCGCCCTACATAATTTAAGAATGGAGTGCCGCCATCCTGTTGCGCCTACCATCTCGCTGCGCCAACTCGTGACATAAATTTATTACCGATAATGTCTAATATCACCCGGCAAAACCTTGTGTTGCGAAAGACTTTCTGCCATTTCTGACGTAATTTTTGATATTTCGCTGGCGTCAATTTTGTCATCGGTCATGTTTGCAGGCATAACCACAGGAATACCATCAGAAACATAATCTGACGCATGTAACTGACTTCCAAATGGCCTAATTTGGATACCTTTATGCTCACACAAGTCTTTCAGCACTACATTTGAATTATTCCCGTTACCAAAGTTTTCCTTGCGAAAGGCTGTTTTTACCTTTGAAATTGACGCTATCAAATCATTTGTTGCCCCTATCACATCATCCGCCGCCCAGAGCAGGTCGGCGATGCGGCGCTGTTCGTCCACGGGCGGGAGGGGGAATTCATACCACGCAATGTCCAAAAAGTTGATGTACGGATTGACCGAACCCTTCGACTGCTGGATGGAATGCTCATGAAACCGCTCGGTGGACATAACAAACGGCAAAAAATCGGGCAAAAGCACCTCCGGGTCGCGCGGCTCAATCACATAGGTGGTGTTGGCGGTAATCCCTTCAAACTCGGCCACCGCCACTTTGCGCAAATAAGTACTGCGCGAACCGTAAAGCACCTGTCCCGGCCTGAAACGCATGTGGAAGGCTGGCCCCAGGTAGCCATCGCCCACGCCACCCCAGGGGCGAATGTGCAGGTTATCCGTATCCATGTGCTCGCCCGCCACAAAACGCTCCAAACCCGCTGTCTGCGGGTCAACTTTGTCTTTTACCTGGCGAACTACGTCACCGAATTTGACGAGGGTCATAAAAAGTCACCATCTCCATGTCGCTTTTCATGTCGCTGCGAGCGCCGTTTACCATGTCGCTGCGAGACGGCGCTCTCCCATCGAAGCAGCCCCCGGTTAGACGGAAAATGCCGTTCGACTGGGTAATCCCGTTTAGCGGAGGGTTGCTTCGTCGCAAAAACCGCTCCTCGCAACGATATGAGCATTTCATGTCGCTGCGAGACGGCGCTCTCCCGTCGAAGCAGCCCCCGGTTAGACGGAAAATGCCGCTCGATTGGGTAATCCCGTTTAGCGGGGGTTGCTTCGACGCAAAAACCGCTCCTCGCAACGATATGAGCATTTCATGTTGCTGCGAGACGGCGCTCTCCCGTCGAAGCAGCCCCCGGTTAGACGGAAAATGCCGCTCGGCTGGGCAATCCCGTTTAGCGGGGGGTTGCTTCGTCGCAAAAACCGCTCCTCGCAACGACATGAAATCACAACTCATCATACAAATCTTTCCACGCCGGGTTCAGGCTGTTTACAAAATCAATCTTCTTCTTGCGCGAGCCGCCTTTGATTTGCTTTTCACGCGCCAGCGCGGCAAGGACGTTATCGGTCACTTCGTAGTAAACCAGTTTGTTCACGTTGTACTGCTTGGTGAAACTGCATCCCAGTCCGTTTTTGTGCTCATACACCCGGCGTTGCAGGTGGTTGGTCACGCCGGTGTATAAAACAGTGTTGTGGGCGTTGGTCATGATGTAAACGCAGTATTCTTTGCCGACCATGAAATCACAGCCTCGCCAAAAACTCCGCCGGGCGCAGGATGGGGATGTTTTCAAAAGGTGTCAACGTCAGCAGGTTGGCGTCGCCGGAAACGATACATTCCGCTTCACCGGCCAGCGCGGCTTCGAGAAACTTGTCATCTTTGGCGTCGCGGCAGGCCGTGATTTTGCGCTGGGGCGTCACCACTTCGCCACGCAAGCGCAGCAGGTTGATGATGGCGGTGATGTCATCCGGCTCAATGTGGTATTTCTGGCGAAATGTGGGGCGGCCGAGCACATCAATGATTTCCACCAGGATGTCGGTTGAATAAATGGCGGTAAAGCGCCCGTCGCGCAGGGCGCGCAAGACATCGCCAGTCGTTCCCTGGCGGCGAATGAGCGCACTAACCAAAACCCCCGTATCAATCACGGCGCGCATGGGCTAACCCCGCGCCGCTTTGATGTCGGCGGTCAGTTCTTCTTCGCTGATGGCGGCGTTCACTTCCGCCAGACGGTTCCAAACCTTGTCAAAACGCGCCAGCGCTTCGCTTTCCTGCATTTCCTGAAAGCGCAGGTAGTCTTCGTAAGAAATCAAGACCGCTTCGGGGCGCGAACCGCGCGTCAAGATGACCGGGGTGTGTTTGTTGACCACGCCATCAAAAAACGAGCGAAATTTGCGCTGGAGTTCGGTTACACCAACAATTTGTTGCATCTCAGGCTCCTTTCTACATATTCTAGTATGTATTGTAGCACGTATCAGCCCAACATTTTCAACAGCCCTTCGATGGATTCCGCCAAATTGACTGAACTCTGCTCCCACGCTTTTACCGCCTCCCGCAGCCCATCGGCGGCATATTGACCTTTTTCCTCGCTGACACCTTTCCCGCGCACATACAACGGAATACTCAAATTCCCATCATTGGCGCGGATTTCGTCCAACGTCACCACCTTCGCAAAGCCATCCACATCCGCGAAGGCGTGGTAGGCGTCCGCGATGCGTTGCTGGTGTTCGGCGGTCAGGTAACTCATACTGCGTTCGCGGGTGACTTCGTTGACCGCGTCAATGAAAATCACCCGTCCCTGCCGGGCGGCGGGTTTCGACGCGCGACAAATCACCACGCAGGCTTCCATCGGCGAGTTGTAGAACAGGTTCGGGCCCAGGCCGAGCACGCAGTCCACCAGGTCGGCGTTAACCAGTTTTAAGCGCATGTCGGCTTCTTCCTTGCGGAATAAAACCCCGTGCGGGAAAAGAATTGCACACCTGCCGCCTTTGTCCAGGCTTTTCAGGATGTGCTGGAAAAAAGCATAATCCGCTCGTCCCTGGGGCGGCGTGCCGAGGAAGTTGCGCCCCCAAACGTCGCTTTGCCAGGCTTCGCGGTTCCACTGCTTGATGGAATAGGGCGGGTTGGCCAGCACCACGTCAAAGGTCGCCAGGCGGTCATGCTCCGTGAACACGGGATTTTCGAGCGTATCCCCGCGGGCGATGGCGAAATCGTCCACGCCATGCAGGGCCAGATTCATGCGGGCGATGGAGGCGGTCATGTGATTGCGCTCCTGCCCGTACAGTTTCAGCGTGCGGTATTCGCCGCCCTTGCGCTTGACTTCATCCAAGGCCGAAATCAGCATCCCGCCCGTGCCGCAGGTCGGGTCGTAGATTTTCTCTCCCGGCTGCGGCTCCAGCATTTGCACCATCAGGTGGACCACCGTGCGGTTGGTGTAGAACTCCTGGGCGGTGTGTCCGCTGTCATCGGCAAATTTCTTAATCAGGAACTCGTAGCCGTTGCCCAACTCATCTTCGGGCACGTTCGCCAACGAGAGCGTGTGCTTCGAGAAATGCTCCAGCAGGTTCTTGAGCGTGTGATCGGGCAGGCGCTCCTTGTTTGTCCAGGGCGCATCGCCGAAAATCCCGTTGAACTTCTCCGGGTTGGCCGCTTCGATGCTGCGAAACGCCGCCTGGATGGCGCTGCCCACATCCCTGGCCGTCTCGCGCACCTGGTTCCAGTGCGCCCCGGCCGGGATGACAAAGCGCTCGTTCGCCATGTCAGCGGCGTAGTCGGCGTCATCGGTCTCGGCCAGCGCCTCGGCATAATCCGCATCCCAGACATCCGAAAGCCGCTTGTAGAAC
>CAIJPN010000164.1 GCA_903822545.1 uncultured Anaerolineae bacterium
AAAATCCGGCTTTGTCAATTATCCAACCGACATGATTTTTTCGAGCATTTCTTCGTTGGTGCCGTATTTGAAGACTTCCACGCCGCGGCGTTGGGCTTCGGCGGTTTCGATTTCGGCCAGTTTGCGCACATCTGAGCCGGTGACGATGGGTTTGCCGAGTGTACGCAGGCGCGATTCAAGGGCAGGCAGGTTGGGGATGGCAGGCTTGAGGGATTGGAGATACTGCCAGACAGCTTTGGCGCCATTGGTGCCATCTTTGCGGGCGTAGCCCACCAGCCCGGTGCTGGCCTGGCGGCTCCACCCAGCCACAAAAACATCTTCGATAACGGAAGCACTGCCCGGGGCGTAGGCTTCGTAGGAGAGTCCATCCACAGGGTAGCGCGGGGTTGGATTCTTGGCGAATTCGTTCCATTCGGTGGGCAATCCAAAGGTCTCATCCACTTTATCGCCGATAGCAAAAACGACCGAATCAACCTTGACGATGCGTTTTTGGCCGGTACCCCGCGCTTTGACCTCGCCATCTTTGAGCGCCAGGCTGTTGTCTTCCACTTCCAGGCCGCTGACAAAACCTTTTTCGTCGCCGAGGATTTGGGTGGGCGAAGCCAGGAATTCGAAGCGGAAACGTGAAGTTGAGTTGGTGGGCTGGGCTTTGGGCAGGGATTCGAGGATGCTCGCGCGGGCAACGGCTGGATCCTGGCCGATGGCGCTCATCTGCGGGGTGACACGGGCAATTTCATCATCCAGCGCGCGCTGCGAAAGGTTAGCGATAACGTATTCCATCTCTTTTTTATCAAATTTAACTTCCGCCGGGCCGCGGCGCACCACGGCAACAACTTCATCGACTTTAACTTTTTGGATGAGGAAGCGAGCGATGTCGAGCATTACGTTGCCCGCGCCGACAACCGCTGCCCGCCGCCCAAAGTGGAATGGTTTTTTAGTATAGGGCGGCAGCTGGTTGTAGTGGTAGACCAGGTCTTTGGCATGGTAGACGCCGGTAAGATTTTCACCCGGTAGGCCGAGCCATTTGGTGCCCTGCGCGCCCGCGCAGACCAGGATAGCCTGGAAGCCGAGGTTGCGCAGATCATCGAGCGTCAGGTCGCCTTGGGCGCCGATGGTGAGGTTGCCAAAGTAGTGAATGCCTGGGGTTTCGAGCACCTGGCGAAATTGGGATCGCAAGCCGATTTTCATGGTGAACTTATCGGGGTAGATGCCATATTCCGCCAGGCCACCAGGTTTAATATCACGGTTAAAGACGGCCACCTGCGCGCCGTAACGGGCCAGTTCGCGCGCGGCAAACATCCCGGCCGGGCCAGCGCCAACAACGGCAACGTAGTAACTTTCTGTAGACACGCTTACTCTCCTTGTGAATGGGTCAATTCGGACTTAATCGGGGTGATTATATGGGAAGTGAGAAGCGATTTCAAGTTAGACTTTCGTTAGAGTTGGCCTGCTGCAAAAACAGGAAAGTCAAATCGTTAACATTTGTGCCGGTTGGGCCGGTTTGGATGAGATCACCCAGGGATGCGAAAAAAGTGTAAGAATCGTTGCGCGCCAGAAAGTCAGCAGCATCCAGACCGAGGGATTGGGCGCGCGCGAGGGTCTGCCCGGTAACAACAGCCCCAGCGGCATTGGTGGGGCCGTCTTCGCCATCGGTGGCCAGGGTGACGAGCAGGGCATCCTGCCGCCCGGCCAGTTCCAGCGCTGCGGCAAGTGCCAGTTCCTGGTTGCGCCCTCCGCGCCCATCTCCCCGCAGCGTGACAGTCGTTTCGCCGCCAGCCACCAGGCACAGCGGCCCGCGCCGCCCGGCAAGCCGGGCGCACAAGCGGCGGGCAGTTTCGCGGGCTTCGCCCTGCCAATCATCCCCAAGATATTCGGTGGAAAAGCCTTCGGATTGGGCCTGCCGCAGGGCAGCCTGCGCAGCGAGGGCATTGCTCCCCGCCAGGAAGTTTTCTACGCGAGCGAACAACCCGTCAGCGGGTTTGGGGGTTTCAGGGGCATTTTCCAGGGCCGAGAGAACAGCCGCCGGGACTTTTGTCACCAGCCGGTACTTTTCCAACACAGACAGGGCCTCGGCGCGTGTGGTTGGGTCGGGAGCCGTTGGGCCAGACGCGATGGTTTCGAGCGGGTTGCCCACCACATCTGACAGGATGATGCTGACGATGCGGGCTTGCGTGGCACGCGCCAGGCCGCCGCCTTTAACCTGGTCGAGGTGGCGCCGCAAGCTGTTAATCTCGTCGATGCGCGCGCCGCAGGCCAGTAACTGGCGAGTGATGGTCTGTAAATCATCGAGGGAAAGGCCGGGGTGCGGGGCGCTCATCAGGGCCGAGCCGCCGCCAGAAATCAGGCAAACCAGCAGGTCGTCAACACCCAGGGATGAGACAAAAGCCTGGGCAGCGCGGCCAGCTTGCAGTGAGCGCGCATCTGGGACGGGGTGACCACCTTCAATAACGGTGGCAGGCGCAAAGTCCAGGGGAAGCCCGTGTTTGGTGATGACGAGGGCGCGTTCCAGGCTGGTTAAACGGGATAAGGCGCGGGTCATGGGAATGGCTGCTTTTCCCAATCCCAAGGCAAAAATGCGCCGGGCCACGGGCAGGGGCCGCTGCTGGATGTGCCGTTGAACGGCCTGTCCTGGTTCAACGGCTTGCAGCGCGGCCGAAAGGATGCGTGCCAGACGCGGGTCTTGCAGGCTATGGGTGAGGAAGGTGTTGGGGGGCATCATGTCTTGATACCTACAGTTTACCTGACTTTGCAGATTGCCAGGGTTTTCTTAAAACCCCAAACATCGCGTTTTGCGATAAAAATCTCAACTTTAGAGGCCGCTGCACAGATTGCGATGGGAATTGCGGCTGGAGCGGGCGCTCATGGTAAGATAGGGGATATTTTTTGCTTGCCAGCATGGGAGTATCATGGAATTTTTCGAAAAGCTTTTCAGCAAGCCCGAACAACCGGGCGCAAATTATTCGGGGGAGATTAAAAAATATGAGCAGGTGTTGAATAAGGCCCGCCAGGATGGCAGCCATGTTGCCGAAATGGCCGCGCTCCAGGAACTGGGGCGACTGCACCTGGCTTCTGGTGAACTGGACCTGGCCATCAGCGATTTTGAAGCGCTATTGCCAATGTTGCGCACCGACAAGGATCAATCTGGTGAAAAGTTGGCGCTGACCAGCCTGGGAACGGCGCTGCGCAGCAAACGCAATTTTTTGCGCGCTGCGCAATGTTTTGAGGAGGCCCTGCAAATTGCCACCGCCACCGGTGATAAGGCCGGGGAGGCCGCCGAGTTGTGCAACCTGGGCATGACGCGCCACGATGCGGGAGAATTCCAGCTTGCGATGGGCTTTTTTGGCCTGGCGCTGATGGCCGCCCGCGAGACCGGCGATGCGGCCATCGAAATGAAAGTGCTGCTTTACCTGGGCATGGCTTACAGCGCTATTGGCAATTGGAATAAGGCCATTGATAATCTTTCAGCATCGCTGACGCTGGCGCGTGAGTTGAAAAACCATAACATCGAAAAGAACACCCAACGCGAGCTTGCAACGGCCTTTTATGGCATCGGCGACCGGGGAAAAGCGGTTGCGGCCCTGCGCGAGTGCGTATCGATTGCCCAAAAAGATCACGATGAACTGTTCGCCGCCACTGAAAGCCTGCGGCTGGCAAACTGGCTGAATTCCCCGGCACAGCTAGCCGAAGCCATCGGCCTGGCAGATTATGCCCAAAAAACCTTCAGGAAAATCAATTACCCAATGAAAGCCCAAGAAGCGAAAAATCTCATCTCGCTGCTGAAAAAATAATATGCCCTGGAATCTCTCATCCACCCATGCCCAACCAGGCGACCTGGCCCAACTCGTTGGCCTGCGCCATAAACACTTTATCATCACGCTCGCTGAGGGCGCTGAATTTCATACCCATCGCGGCATTCTCAAACACGATGACCTGATCGGCCTGCCGTGGGGCAGCCAGGTGTTCAGTCACACTGGCAGCCCGTTTTTCCTGCTGCAACCGGCGCTGGGTGACCTGCTGACCGGCCTGCCGCGCAATACCCAGATAATGTATCCCAAAGAAATCGGCTTTATCCTGACCACGATGGGCATCGGCCCCGGCCTGACAGTGCTCGAAGCCGGGACCGGCTCTGGCTCGATGACGGTTGCCCTGGCTTACGCAGTTGGCCCAACCGGCAAAGTCATCTCTTGCGAGCAGCGCCCTGAGATGCAAAACCTGGCGCGCAAGAACCTGATTCGGGTGGGGTTGGAAGAACGGGTGGAGTTCAAACTGCGCGACATCGCCGAAGGTTTCGACGCTGAAAACGTCCACGCGCTGTTCCTGGATGTGCCCAACCCATATGATTACATCGCCCAGGCCCGGGCGGCGCTGAAACCTGGCGGCTTTTTCTGCACCATCATCCCCACTTACAACCAGGCCGAGCGCGTTATCTTTGGGCTGCGCCGCAATAAATTTGCTTTTATCGAAATGTGCGAAATCCTGTTGCGCTACTTTAAACCAGAACCCACACGCCTGCGCCCCACCGACCGGATGGTGGCCCATACTGGCTTTTTGATCTTTGGCCGCCGCATCGAACCCAGCTCTGACCCGCGCGTTGCCGATCTTTTGGTAGAAGCCGGAATGGTCAGCGCCCTGACCGGCCCGGAGGAAGAACCCGCCCCTGAACCAGAGGAATAAATCATGCCAAACCGCCTTTTGCGCATGTTCAAGCACCGCCAGGAAGTCCCAGCGGCCACATCGCCGTTGCTCCAAAGCGCCAATGAGCAGATGAGTGCCGGCCATTATGCCGCCGCAGCCGCCTCATTCGACATCCTTGCGCAGCGCAATGGCCCGCGCGCGCCGCTATTTATCATGCAAGCAGGGCGCGGCTACCTGTTCTCTGGAAACCTGCTCGAGGCCATGACTCACTTCAAAAAAGCACTCTCCATGCTGGCCGCAGAGCAACAGTTCAGGCGTCTGGGCAAAATCGGGATGCACACAGTGGAAGAACTCAAAGCGCGCGGTCACATCAAAGAAGCGCGCGAGATCAACAACCTGGTCATCTCCAACATGCCCGCCCTGGCAGACCTGCCCACCCAACTCGGCCCCGACCCGGCGCGCATCATCGCCCCCATCACCTGCCCAGCCTGTGGCGGCCCGGTGCGCGCAGACGAATCCGAATGGATCGACGCGCACACCTGCGAATGCCCCTATTGTGGCGTGCCGTTGCACATCTCCTGATCCAGCCTGAAATCCATGCCAACCCACCTGACCGAAGAATTTATCGCCAACCGGCTGCGCGAATTCGATCACCCCAACCACAGCGAGCCGCCGTTTGAGCAGTTCCAGGGCAAACTGCCGCGCCCGGCAGCTGTTTTGCTACCGCTTCTGGTTCAGGGTGGCAACTGGCACATTCTCTACACCCGCCGCGCCGACCGGGTGGAGCATCACAAAGGGCAGGTATCTTTCCCCGGCGGAGCAGCCGACCCGCAAGACCACAGCCCCGAAGACACGGCCCTGCGCGAAACCGAAGAAGAGATCGGCGTCCGCCGCACTGATGTGCGCGTGCTGGGCCGCCTGGGGCAGATGCACACCGTCACCAACTTCATCGTCACACCTGTCGTTGGCGTCATCCCCTGGCCATATGGATTCAAAATCCACACACTGGAGGTCGGGCGCGTCTTCACCATGCCGCTCGAATGGCTGGCAAACAAAAACAACTACCAGGAATTCATCCGCAAAGAAACCGAACGCGCCCTGGTTGCTTACTACCCCTTCGATGGCGAACTGCTGTGGGGCGCAACCGCCCGCATGACCGTCAGCTTCATACAGGCGCTAGGGTTATAAAACCCCTCGCCCCTGGCGTTCCATCCTCCTTTGGGGGAGGACGGAGAGTGATGGAAAGGTACTCACATGAAACAAATCTGGTTTATCCGGCACGGGGAAAGTTTATCGAACGCCGGGCTGCCCACTGAACATCCAGCGATAACACCGCTGACGGAACTTGGTCAACAGCAGGCGCGGATCCTGCCCAAAGTGTTTGATACTGCGCCCGGGCTTTTTGTAGTTTCCCCGTACCTGCGCACCCGGCAAACGGCCCAACCCACCCTGGAGCGTTTCCCGGATGTGCCCGTGGTCGAGTGGCCGGTGCAGGAATACACCTTCCTTAACCCGGCGCACTGGAAAGGCACAACCGGCAGAGATCGCCAGCCAGCCATCCAGGCTTACTGGGAACGCGCCGATCCGTTTTATCGCGACGGCGGCGGGGCCGAATCGTTTGCCGATGTGCTGGAGCGAGTGGATACCGCCCTCAAGCTGATTCACCAGCAAGAAAGTGAATTCATGGCTATTTTCAGCCACGGACACTTCCTGCGCGTGCTGCTGTGGTCATTGCTGCTGCCACGCATCGAAGTAACCCCCGATTTTATGAGCCGCAGCCTGAAATTTGTGCGCGGATTACCTTTCCCAAACTGCGCCATCTTGAAAATGCGCCTGGAAAATGAACGCTTCTGGCTACTGGGCATCGAGCAGGCCATTACCAGCGGGGATTTGGGAGATTTCTAACGCCAGGGAAGACTTTAAATTGCCAGGAGCGCCAAATCCAAAACTTGGCGCTCCTGGCAATTTTGATTCGCTGGCGTTTTGTATGGTGGCTGCTGCGCAGGCGTTCAGCCAAACAAGGCAATTGTCAAGATTCCGCCAAAGATGATCACTGCCCCGATGACGCGCTGAATGCCCATTTTTTCTCCGAGCCAGCGCCACCCGGCGAGTGCGCCAATGACCACGCTCATTTCGCGGATGGCTCCGGCGTAGCCGATGGGTGCGATTTTGTAAGCGATCAGGGCGCACAGGTAAGCCAATACGCCCAGTACGCCAACAACAACCAGGATCAGGCGCTCGCGAGTCCAGGCTTCGCGCAGGCGCGGCCAGCCGTAGCGGGAGATGCTCAGGGGGGTGGTAAGGAAGGGCAGGAAGACGAAGATGGTGGTGGCGTAGGCCAGGGCGGAGGTGTGTTTGACGGCTGAGCCATCTACAGCGGTATAGGCGGATATAACGAGGGCAACTGCCAGGGCGGTTAAAATTCCGCGCAGGTGGGGTCGGGGGCCGCCATCCAGCTTCAGGGCGCTGGATCCGATCACAAGGAGTCCGATCACAATCATCCCCAGGCCGATGGAGCCACCCAGGGTGGGCTGTTCGCGCAGGAAGGTGATCGACCAGATGGCCAGGAAGGCCGGAGCCGTGCCACGCGCCATGGGATAGATCAGCGAGAAATCGTAGTCGGCGTAGGCAGAGGAGAGCAGGATGAAGTAGACGGTTTCGAGGATGAGGCTGGCGGCCAGGGCAGGCCAGACTTCGCGCGCGGGCAGGCCAGTGAAGAGCAGTACGGGGAGAAAAAGCAAACCACCGATGACGGTGGTCCACCAACTGGTGATGTACTTTTCGCGAGAGCGTTTGAGCAGCAGGTTCCACAGGGCATGCAGGCAGGCGGCGATGAACAGGAGCAGGATGGCAAGGATGGGCATGGGTGAGCGCTTTTGTTCTTTTGGATGTTCATAAAAAATGGCCGGAATTCCGGCCATTTTTTATGAACATCCAGGATGAATTTAGGGGAGTTTTAGTGTGCCAGCAGAAAGGATGGGGCCGTTTTCGGGGACGGTGGCGGGACGGCCAAGCGGCATGGCCGGGCGGCCGATGGTGGTTTGTCCGCCGGGGGCATGGAGCATGTTGTAGAGCAGGGATTGATCCCAGTTGCCGCCGCCGAGGATGTCATCGCCTTTGGGTTTGCCATCTACCCGGTTGGAGCCGGCCAGGATGCCGTTGTAGCTGCTCATATCCATGTTTTTGGTGGCTTTGGTTACATCGGCGTAGTGACAGGTGGTGCAGGCGGGGGCGCCATCGTACCACAGGTTGGCTTCGGCAAATAGTTTTTGCACATCGTCAGGGAAGTTGGCGGTGCAGGCCTGGCCTTTGGCATCAGTGAAGTCGAAGGCGTCTTTTTCGGGGATGCCAGCTTTGACCCAGGCGCTGATCAGGTCGAGGGCGGCTACTCGGCAACGGGGGATGGCTGCGGCGGCATCGGCACCTACTTTGGGGGCAGGCAGGGTGGCTGCGATCAAGGTTGGGATGGGGGTTACCGCAGGTTGTTCGATCCCGGTGCATGAGTTGGTGGAGCTGCATCCAAAGAAGTACAGGCCAAAAACAAACAGCGCCATGAAGACCGGCAGGCCAAACAGGAAGACAAAAGTGATTCCTTTAAGTTTCATCGGTTTCTCCTATTGTCCGGTGGCCGGTTTGAGTGTGCGGATGTAGTTGACCACGTCCCAACGGTCACGGACGGTCAGGTTTTCGTTGAGGGCGGGCATGTGTATCTGGCCGCCAGCGCCCTGGATGCCGTTGGAGATGGTCAGGAAGAGTGCGCCATCGGCTTTGGTTTGGACGGCAGGGCTGGTCAGGTTGGCGGGCGGCCACATGAGCGTTGCACCTACAATGCCATCACCCTCACCATTGGCGCCGTGACATGAGATGCAGTTGACGCTGAAGAGCACGCGCCCACGCTCAACAGAGATGGCGTCTGCTTCGACCGGGTTGACAGGTGCGCCCTGCCCTGGGATGTAGGCCGCGCCTTCAATCGGGATGGAGCGCGAGGCAACTGGCAGGGGATGTTCCATGGGTCGGAAGGATTGCTGGATTTCCATGAAGGAGATCCACTCAATTTTGACGATGTCGTAGGTGAAGATCAGGATGGCCCCGCCAATCAGGGCCACGACGCCAAGAACGATGAATAGTCGGTTGAAAAGGCTCATATTACTTGCGCCTCCGCACGTTTGACCGATTCTGCGCCAGCTTCGGTCATGGCTTTGGTGATGGTGGCTTCCATGTCACCGGGGCAATCGAGCAGCAGGGCAATGCGCCCATCGCTGATTTCTGGCACGTATTCTTTGGGGGTGTAAGATGGGTAGCGGCTGTCAAGGAAGACACCCAGGAAGGTGCTGATGAGCATCACCAGCATGGTCATTTCAAACAGCACGACGATGGATGGTGGAACCGGGACGAGTGGCTGCCCGCCAACGATGATGGGATACATGTTGGGGGTGGCAAAGGCCAGGAAGCAGCCCGATGCGAAGCCGATGATTGCGCCGCCCAGCGAAAAGCGGGTGACATTGCTCCACTGGTGTTTGCGTCCGAGCATGGCTTCGGTAATGGGCGTGCCTGAGATGACGGTAACTTGTTCGTCGTGGATGCCGAGCCCGCGCAAGGCGTCTACGGCATGGGCGGCAGGGTCGATGTCTTCAAAGATTGCGAGTAGTAGGTTTTTGTCTGTCATAGTTTTCTCCTCGATGGTGCAGCACACCTGGTTTGACGGGTTATTTCTCGTCGTTGGCGAGATTCCGCGAAACGGACATCTGCCACCTGCGTGGTGCGGCGCACTCTTTATCTGAGAGATTATTCCAAATCAGCCACCGAAACGACCGGTTCTTTGCCGTATTTGCGGATGGAGTGCGCCATCTGGCCTTCCTGCACTTCCCAGACTGGTACGAGTGGGATCAGGCGCGAGGCCAGCATGTAGAGCAGGATGAAGAAGGCCACGGTGCCAATAAACATGGGAACTTCAATGCCCGGTTTGAAGGTCTGGCCCCACATAAAGGGCATCCGGTTGATTTCCAGTGAAACCGGGACGATGATGAAGCGTTCGGCCCACATGCCTACGTTGGCAAGCAGACCAACGGTGAAAAGCATCACCGGGTTGCGCCGCCAGTTTTTATTCCACAGCACCAGCCAGGGGATGGCGATGTTGGTGATGAGCATCATGAACCAGATCCAGCCTGCAGGCCCGGCTTCATGGAAGTGCAACAGGGCATCAGTCCACTTATCGCCGCCGTACCACTGCACCATGTAGTCGTTGAAGAAGAAGTAAGCCCAGGACATCGAAATAATGAGCATGAGTTTGCCAAGGGCGTCGAAATGTTCTTTGCGGATAAAGTAATCCATGTTTTTCATGGTGTAGCGGATGGTGATGACTACCATCGCTACCGCTGAAACGCCCGATTGCAGCGCGCCAACCACGAAGTAAGGCCCAAAGATGGTTGAACTCCAACCAGGACGCATGGCCGCCGCGAAGTCCCATGACACGATGGTGTGTACCGAGAACATGACCGGCAGGATGGCAAAGGCGAAGATGTTGAGCGCGATGCGCAGGTGAGTCCACTCTGCTTCGGTGCCGCGGAAGCCCATCGCCAGGATGCGATACAGGCTTTTGCGCCAGCCGGTGGAGCGGTCGCGCGCCATTGCCAGGTCGGGGATGAGCGGCAGGAAAAGGTACATGGTTGAGGAGAGCAGGTAGGTGTTAATCGCCAGGAAGTCCCACATCAGCGGGGAGTGGAAGTTGGTCCACAGCAGGCGCTGGTTGGGAATGGGGAACATCCAATAGGCCAGCCAAACACGGCCCATGTGGGCAAAAATCTGGATGCCAGCCTGCGCCAGGGCGAAGGTGGTCATCAGTTCGGCAGCGCGGGTGAAGGGGCGGCGAAATTCAGCTTTGAAAACCCGCAGCAGGGCCGAGACGAAAGTTCCAGCGTGGCTGATACCAATCCAAAAAACGGTGTGTACCAGGAACAGGCTCCAATAACCGGGACGGTTCTTACCGGTGAGATACAGGCCGTTAGCGATCATGTAGCCCCAGGCTCCGAACAGGCCGATAGCCACAATGGCGGCCATTACAGCAGCGATGACCCAAAATTTCCAGGATGTGGTGGTCATTGACTCCATTACCAGGGCATTCATTTCGCCGCGTGGTTTGGGGTCGAGCATCAGGTGCTCTTTACGCAGGTACGCTTCGTGATCGTGCTCATCGGCGTGAGCGTGAGGCAGGGCATTAGCCGAGATTGCCATTGGAACCTCCCTTAAGGTAAGCTACGCGGGGATTGGTGCCGAGTTCTTCGAGCAAATGGACGGCCCGGCCATCTTTGGAGAGTTTGCTCACGCGGCTTTCGGGGTCATCCATGCGGCCAAAGACAATCGCATCGGCTGGACAGGCCTGGGCGCAGGCGGGGGCGACTTCACCATCCACCACCTCGCGGCCTTCAGACTTGGCCTGATCTTCAGCTTTGTGGATGCGCTGGATGCAGAAGGTACATTTTTCCATCACACCGCGGCGGCGCACGGTTACATCGGGGTTGAACTGGTTGGGCAGCGGTTCCGGGCGGTCATAATCGGCCCAGTTGAAAACGCGCACCACGTAGGGGCAGTTGTTGGCGCAGTAACGTGTACCCACACAGCGGTTATAAACCTGTAAATTCAACTGTTCGACCTGGCTATGGACGGTGGCAAACACCGGGCAAACCGGTTCACAGGGCGCAGAACCACACTGCTGGCACATCACCGGTTGGAAAGGCGTCATCTTGACTTCAGGATATTCACCTTCCCACAGGCGCTCCACCCGCAGCCAGGCCATTTGGCGGCCATAACCAGACATTTCCTCGCCCACAAATGGAACATTGTTTTCCATCGAACAGGCAGCTACACAGGCCTGGCAGCCGGTGCACAAATCCATATCAATTGCCATGCCCCAGCGGCCTTCTTCGCCTTCTTTCCAGTCAGCTTTAAATTCGGGAATTTTCGGGTTCGCCATAATTAATGCTCCTCACTCATACCAATACCATAAACACCCAGCTTGCTTTCCAGGCGTGAGAGCGGGCGCTTCTTGCCGGTTTTTTGGATTTTAACTTTCATCCCGGCGAAGGCCAGGTCGCCAGCCCCATTGGTGGTCGTACCAAACAGGTTGGCCGGATTGACGCCCCGGTTCTCTGCATACCGGCCATAAGCTGTATGCCCCTGCCCAAACGGGATCGCCACAACATCGGGTCGAATGGCCGGGTACTTGTAAACCGTTACTTCTACCACACCGAAAGCGGATTCAACGGTAACCACATCATCATCCTCAACACCCAGCTCCTCGGCAGTAACAGGGTTGATCTCGATCCATGAATTCCACATCACGGTAGTAGTTGGGTCGGGGGTTTCTTGCAGCCAGGGTTTATTCGCACCGGCTTCAGCCAAAATCGGTGATGGATAAACGAACAGATGGAATTCACCTTCGCCTTCAGGTTTGGCAGCCGAAACTTTGAGTTCTTTAGAAATCGCATTGGCCGTCTGCGGTGGGACACCCAGGCTGCTGTCGTTCTTCCACCAGCCGCCAAACTGCTGGAACAGCGCCCAAAAGGCGGGCAGGTCGGCGGCATTGTAAAAACCACCTTCCGCGCCCACCAGCACCGAGACTTTATCCTGGATGAACTCCACTTCGTCTTTGAAAGGCAGCGCAGCAGCGGCTTTTCCACCAGCTTTGGTGGCAGCTGCCAGCAGCACATCCGCAGTGGCGCGGGTGTTATAGAACGGGGCCACCGAGGGCTGTGCGCCCGAAACCATACTCTGCCCGGTGCCAGTAACAACACGCTGGTAGCCCCAGGATTCAAGCCCATGATGGTCGGGCAAGATGTAATCGGCCAGCATGGCGGTTTCATCGGGGAAGGTGGCAAAGGAGATAACCTGTCCAACTTTTGCCAGCGCGGCTTCGAAGCCAAGCGATTTGGGCAGCTCAAAAACCGGGTTGACGCCATGCACAAACAGGGTTTTGATGGCGCCAGAGTTCATTTTGCCAATGAATTCGGCCATCTCGTTGGCGGTGGCAGCGCGTTGGTATTTATTGGAAAGCGGGTTGGCCGGGGTAAAGTAAACGCCGCCGGGTTTACCAGGGTTATCAAGCAGGGCATTGAGTGTCAGGATAGCTTTGGCGGTTTCCAGGCCATTTTCCTGGGCCAGCGTGGCGCCGCCAGGGATGACCAGGGGGTGCTCAGCTTCAGCCAGCAGGTCAGCCAGGTGTTCGAGCTTTTCCAGCGGGATGCCGGAAGCTTCAGCGGCGAGGTTGATATCGGCGGCCTCGAAAGCGGTCGGGGCGGACCCGAACTTTTTCTCAGCGTAGAGTTTGCCTAGCGCAACGGCCACCAGGCCTTCGCTGCCCGGAGCGCCCGGGAGCCATTCATCCGCCTTGGCAGCGGTCTGGCTCAGGCGCGGCTCAATCTGGATCAATCGCCCGCGTTTTCCGCCCGGCCCGCGCCGCATCTGGGAATATCCGCGTGTATAGGCCACCGGTGAAACCCAGGTTTCGAGGAAGTTTGCGCCGAAGGAAATGACCGTGTCGGCGTTGGCGATGTCGAAAAAGAGCATATCGGGACGGGCAAAGACGGCTCGCGAGGCTTCACCCAGCGTGGCGCGCGCTTCAAACATGCCCAGCGCGCCATAGCGGATGGGCGCGGGCGCGCCGATGGCTTTGCACAGGTCAGTAACCAGATCAAAGAGATGGTCGGGGGCCAGTCCCATCAGGAAGGCAGTATCTGCCGGGTTGTTGAGGGCTTCGGCCACGATGCTGATGGCGGTATCCCAATCGGTATCGGTAGGATTGTTGCCGCGCGCCTGTTTGAGCGGGCTTTGCACCCGGTCGGGGTTATACATGCCGTGCAAAGTGGCCTGCCCGCGCGCGCAGGTTTTGCCCAGGTTGACCGGGTTGTGCTTGTTGCCTTCGGCTTTGAGCGCGCGTCCCTGCATGGTGCGGACAACCAACCCGCAGCCGGCGGCACATTCGCGGCAGGTGGTGGCAAAATACGTACTCTGGCCGTTGTAGTTATATTCCGGCATCTTGGTGTATGGTTCGCGGGTAACATAGCGCGAGGCCGGACCGCAGCCGGTGAGCACGGCGCTGGTAGCTGCGCCCAGGCTGGCCAGTTTGAGAAAATCGCGCCGGGAAAGTTTGTTGGTCATTGATTCTCGTTCCTTTCGTGTGTCCGTCGGACGTGCATCGCACCTTGTTTAACGGGGTTGGTTTTTGCTGGGATGTATCCGGTAAGCAAGTATTTTCGAAGGGTCGGGTGCGACACACCCTCGCGGGCTAATAGTGGCACGTCCCGCAATCAATCAGCTTGATGCGCTTTTCGGGGTCATCCTGCGTGCGCTCCATGTGACACTTCAGACACCAGCCCATGTTGACGGTTTCTTCCACCGTTGCCACGGTCTTTTTACTCATATCACCATGACAATTTTCACAATTCACTCCGGCAGCGATGTGCGGGCGATGGTTAAAGTGGACGAAATCGGGTACCTGGTAAACCGGCACCCATTCAATCGGCTTATTGGATTCCACAAATCCGCGCAGCTTCTGTAATTCGACCGGCCATTGCGCCACAGGCACTTCTGGCTGCCAATACTTCTTCAACTGGCCGTGACAGGCCCAACATTTCTGTTGAGTGGGAAGTCCTGCCGAGGCCTGGCGCCACGCGCCCGGGTGACAGTACAAACACTGGATTTGCAACCCAATATGGATATTGTGCGGGAACTGGATTGGCTGCGCGGGCGGAACCTGGGTCTGAAAATAAAAGAGTCCCACCGCACCACTGACCATCACCAGGATCACCACCAGCAAAGCAAGCTGGATTCCAGGCTTTTTCAGCAATTCGAAAATCTTCTGCATGGTTTCTCCTGCGAAGTTTGATAACAAATAGGGGCTATTTACGGCTGCGCATTGCCCAAACAGCCACTGCGCCAACAACAACCAGCAGGCCCAGGAACAAAACACTCAGACCAGCCATACCCAACCCCGCCAGGATGCCGGTGAAGATACCGCCAGCAGTACCCGCCGCCGGGCCGCCCATCTGCGGGGAAGTCTCGGAGCCAGCGCCGGCATCAGATACCGGCTCCTGCTCGTACCCGGTGGGCAAGGTTTGGGCGTAAGCCAACACGTCCCGGCCATCGACAGGTGTCCAGCCCAGAGCGCGGCCAATGGGCATCTCGGTGCCAGCCACCCCAAAGCGAGTGCGGTGCAAGAAACGGTATGGGTCACGGGTAGCCACACTGCCCAGGTACTCGTTAATTCCCTCGCTGCGGAAAATAATGGTTTTACCATCATCCCCATGGCACTTTGCGCAAGTTTCGGCATACAGGCTCTTGCCGTGTTCCAGGTTGCCGTTTTTAACCTTGAGAGTCACAGAATCAATAAACTCACCGTCATCGATGGCGCCTTCTTTCAAGAAAA
Source organism: uncultured Anaerolineae bacterium (assembly GCA_903822545.1). GTDB lineage: Bacteria > Chloroflexota > Anaerolineae > Anaerolineales > Villigracilaceae > CAIJPN01. Next base: position 15,056 of record CAIJPN010000164.1, read on the forward strand.
TCGCCAACTTTGCCAGTGTGGCATCATCCATATACCGGGAAAAATCGTGGGATTTATCTTTTGAACCCTTCAGGTGGCCGACAATTTCATCCACACTCATAGACGCGCCCAGCTTCATGACATTCGGGAAGCCGGTGGCGTGTGAGCCGGAAGCGTAAGCACCCTCCGAGCCTTTATAATCCCACCCATGACACTCCGAACAGCGCCAGGTGTCAGCCCCACTGCGGGTATTGGTGAGCTGCCGCTCCCAGATGGGCATATCACCATCCGGAGCCGCAACGCCCAAAACAGCGTACCATTTATCATAAAGCTGGCCGCCGCTGGTAATATCATCTGCCCCGGCCTGTGTCAGGCTGCGGGCGCTGGCAATACTCACCCCTAATACAAACAAAAACGCAACTGCCAGCATTAATCGGGACAAGTTACGCATCGTTTCACCTCTTTTCTATGAAAGTGAACAAACTCGAATTTGATTGAAGACAAAGCCACAACCAAAGAATCATTATACATGACGAATTATTATTTGATAAGAAATGTCTTGTTTAGCAGCGTGATATACTAGGGTGAAACTATATCACCCGATTTAGTGAATTCACATGAAATGAGCCAACAAATCAAAGGTATGCTCCTCCTCATTATCATCCTGCTCCTGGCAGCTTCGATGCTGGCATTTGATAACCATGCTCCCAACTTCCAGTCAGCGCCCACACCGCGCCCCACCAAAGTAAAACAACTTCCACCCGAAGTTTTACAGGCTGAACAAGGCGGATCCACAGATGGCGTGGTGGCAATTGGGCTTGCCACCCTGGTTATCATTGTTGTCCCCATCTTACTGCGTCACGAAGAGTGGAAATAATCCGATTCCACGCAAATACTCCCATCAAAAGGCCAGCCGGCATCGCTGGCCTTTTTTTATGGAACCTGCAACCGCTAATTTCCCCGCGCCGCATCTTTTCCGGCACGGCCTACCAGTTTTTATAGCGTTTGCGCAGGCCTTTGATCTGGCTGACAGGCAGCACCGCCAGGATGCCCCGGTTTGGTTCTGAAAGATCACCCACCACCTGTTCTGTTGCCGCAATCAGGCCGGGGATGATGCTGTCATCGTCCAGGATGGTAAAAATCGTCCGCCCATGATGCTCGGGGTGCGAGAAAAAGTCACTCACCGAAGGGATCAACGGAATGTCATCGCGCAGCCCCTCGTTATCCCGAATCCTTCCCAGCCCGGTGCTGTAAAGCACCGTCGCGCCGCTAATACCGCAATCTTCCCAGGCTGCCAGCACTTCCTGGAGCTTTTCGGGGTCATGCAGGACGAACAAAACCATGCTCATAAAATCTCCTCGCGACGGAGTGCGCCGCACCATGTTAACGGGGATACTTACGGATGGGGATTTTTCCCTTTTTGCGGCTTTTCCCCACCAGCTTGGTGCGATATCGTGCCCGTGGGAGATGCACCCTCGCCCAGATGAAACAAAGCCCTCAACGCGGGCGGCGTGACCAGCGTGGTAACAATCACCATCCCGACAACTGCCGCAAACTCAGCCTCGGTCACCAACCCGTTGCGGGTTCCTGCGCTGGCAACGATCAGCCCAACTTCACCGCGCGAAACCATCCCCATACCTAATTGTATACTTTCTCGCCAATTAAAACCGGCCAGCCGCGCCCCACCGGCTGCGCCAGCCCACTTGGCGATGATCGCAACGAAAATCACGCCCGCTGCCAGCCCAAGTGCTTCGGTATGCAGGGCCAGGTGTGTTTTCAGCCCAATGCTGACAAAGAAAATCGGCACAAAAAAACCATACGCCAGCGCCGAAATACGCGGATCAATGATTTCCTTCTCAGGGGTGCGGGCAAACATCAACCCGGCAATAAATGCCCCGGTAATGGCCGCCATTTGCCCCACCAGTTCCGCTACCAACCCGTAGCCAAGCAGCGTCACAATGGTCAGGGTCAACACCCCCTGGCTGATTGGCAAATTCCGCACAGCGCGCACCATTTTGGGCAAAACCCACAGCCCAAAGCCAAACGCCAGCGCAAAAAAGAGCAGCATCCGCGCCAGGACAAGCGCGGTTTCGGTCAGGCCGCTCGCGCCAGATGTGAACGCAAAAAACATGGAAAGCAGGAAAATGACCAGCACATCATCAAAAACCGCCGCGCCGAGCAGCCCCAGGCCCACCCTGCTCTTGAGCGCCTTCATCTCCATCAGCGTCTGGGCCGAAATCGAAACGGAGGTGGCGCCCATCACCAACCCCAGGAAGATGGCAGACTGCGTTTCCATGCCAAAAACCAGCCCCAGCCCCCACCCCCCCACCAGCGGGATGATAACGCCCATCACCCCGGCCAGCGCGGCCACTTTGGTATTGCCGCGCAATTCATCGAGATGCAGCTCTAGCCCGGCCAGGAACATCAGCAGCAGCACGCCAATCTCACCCATTTCTACAATAAAATGCTCCAGCGCAACCGAATCGGTCAGGAAGGGCAGGGAGAGAAAATCCAGCAGGCTCGGCCCCAACAAAATGCCCACCATCAGCTCACCCAGCACAGAGGGCTGCCCCAGGCGAATGCTGATATAACCAGCCAGTTTGGCAGTTACCAGCAAGATGGCGAGGGTAAAAGCAAGTTGCAGGAAGGGTGTCATACAAAAAAGTCTACCATGAGTTCGCCTCCCAAAGATTAATTCCAGTTGAAAGGCGTTACAATTAATAAACCAAAGACTTCTATTTGGAAAATTGACAACAGGTGAAAAATGAACATCCAAGAACAATACAAACGCTGGAAAGAAACCACCCACAAAAAATCTGTGGATCGGTTCCCAGAGCGAAAACCGCGCTTTGAAACATCCTCGGGCATCGAACTGCCCCCGGCGCTGCCTCCCGCTATCGACGCACCCCACTACGCTGAAAAACTGGGCTTCCCCGGAGAATTCCCCTTCACCCGCGGCATCCAGCCGACGATGTACCGGGGCCGCTTCTGGACCATGCGCCAGTACGCGGGCTTCTCCACCGCTGAAGAATCGAACAAACGCTACCGCTACCTGCTGGATGCCGGCCAGACCGGCCTTTCGGTGGCCTTCGACCTGCCCACCCAGATCGGCTACGATGCCGATGACCCAATCGCGCGCGGTGAAGTGGGCAAGGTGGGCGTCTCCATCTCATCCATCCGCGATATGCAGCAGCTTTTCGATCAGATTCCGCTGGAGAAAGTCTCCACATCCATGACGATCAATGCCCCGGCGGGGGTTTTGCTGGCAATGTATATTGCGGTAGCCAAACGCCAGGGCGCAGACATCCGCCAACTGCGCGGCACCATCCAAAACGACATCCTGAAAGAATACGTGGCGCGCGGCACATACATCTTCCCGCCTGCGCCATCCATGCGGCTGATCACCGACATCTTCAAGTTTTGCGCCGCCGAAGTGCCATACTGGAACACCATCTCAATTTCGGGCTACCACATCCGCGAGGCGGGCTCCACGGCCGCCCAGGAAGTGGCGTTTACACTGGCGAACGGCATCGCCTACATCGACGCAGCCATCAAAGCCGGCCTTTCAGTGGATGATTTCGCCCCACAGCTTTCCTTCTTCTTCAACGCGCACAACAACCTGCTGGAAGAAGTTGCCAAATTCCGCGCTGCCCGGCGGATGTGGGCAAAAATCGTACGCGAACGCTTTAACGCCCAAAAACCAGCCAGCTGGCAGCTGCGTTTCCACACCCAAACCGCCGGTTCCACGCTGACGGCGCAGCAGCCCGAAAACAACGTGGTGCGCGTGACTTTACAGGCGCTCTCTGCCGTTTTGGGCGGAACACAATCGCTGCACACCAACAGCATGGACGAAGCCCTGTGGCTGCCCACGCAAAAATCGGTGCGGGTGGCGCTGCGCACCCAGCAAGTGATCGCCTACGAATCAGGCGTAGCCGATTCCATCGACCCGCTGGCCGGTTCTTACCTGCTGGAATACCTGACCGATGAAATTGAGAAAAGCGCCAGCGCGTACATTGCCAAAGTGGATGAAATGGGCGGGGCGCTGCAATCCATCGAGCGCGGGTACATGCAGAATGAAATCCAGAATGCCGCCTACGCCGCGCAGCAGGCCATCGAGAAAAAAGAACAGATCGTGGTGGGCCTGAACCAGTTCCAGGTGGAAGAAGAACTGACGCTCGAACGCCTGAAAGTGGATCCGTCCATTGAGTTGGGCCAGCGCGAACGGCTGAAAAAGCTGCGCGAAGAACGAGATAACGAAAAAATCAATACACTGCGCGCCGCCCTCGAGCAGGCCGCGCGCGGCAGCGACAACCTGATGCCGCTCTTCATCGAATGCGTTGAACACGATATGACCCTCGGCGAAATCTGCAACACCCTGCGCGGCGTGTGGGGCGAGTACGTGGCGGAGGGGTTTTAG
>CAIJPN010000165.1 GCA_903822545.1 uncultured Anaerolineae bacterium
CTTTGGCGCAATCGCCCTCATCCCTGGCCCTTCCCCCGGCGGGGGAAGGGAATTACCCCCCTCTCCCTTTGGGAGAGGGCCGGGGTGAGGGAACTCCTTGCAAAAAGGCAGTTTGACATATCAAGGTAGCAACTTGGGTTTTTTAAGTTAATGGGCATGGTTTCCTTCGATTTTATTCGCTTGGGCGCATGGTTTTGAGCCACGCGATGGCATTTTCTATAGCAGGTTATCCATGATCACCACCGGCTGCAGGCTTTTCCTGTGCTGCGCGCATAGCTGTACATGAACTCCACATGCTCACGCGAATTTTGGGATGTTTCCTTCAACCCGGCGGCCGGAACAATAATCAGGATATCCGGGTCGGTCTCTAAAATGTACTGTCATGGATTGGGTTTTGCTGATTTCTTTATACCTGGACAAATCTAACATAAACGATCCTTGCCAATCACCATTGTTGCTTGCCCTTTGTTCAGATGATGCTAAGGTCCAGGCCATCCGGGGAAAACTACCCGGCTTTCGAGCTGTTTTGCAGTTGGATTAAGCTCTGTTTCCCCATTAGGTGGCAGTTGATTGCAAAATCGCTCGATACTAACATAGGATTATTATAGTACCGGGCACAAGCGCAAAAAATACGTGCTTATTCCAGCACTGGCAAGGGTATCGATTGGGATGGTTTTGTGATGGCAGGGATTAATTTAACCTGGTTATGATGCGCCAGGCCAGCAGGGTCAGCCAGCGCGAGGGCGTTTTCTTTTGCCCAAATTCCCAGTCTTTCCAGGCAGTCCAGATCGATTCGATGGTCAGTTGGCCCCGGGGATCGAGTTTGTTCGTCAAAATCCCAAGCATCTCGCGCAGCCGGGCATCATTTTTAAGCCACTCGAAACGGGAGAGAACATCCAGCACGTGAACAAGGTCATACCAGACCAGTGGGACTTTGAGTTTGCGGAAATCGGTACCCATGAAGAACATGTACGGGTGGCGGGTCAGGCTTGCGTTCCATAAGTTGAGCAGGGTCTCTGCGCCGGTGTGGCAGGCCGGGCTGTCTCGGAAATCATCCATAACAGACAGCGCTTTCAGCATTGCCAGGTTGGCAAATGGACACGGGTCTTCTTTGCGCCCCGGGCCGCGGAATTTGCCCAGTTCTTTTGAGACAGCACAGGGCCAGCCGTTGTCCGTAACCAACCCGGCTAAGTGCCGGGTGGCGGTTTTTATTGCGGGGTCAGTTTGTAGCCCAAATTTTGCCAGGGCATACAGGCTCAATGGCGCATCACATAAGGCCCAGGCCCATTGATCCTGGCCTGTACCGCCGTACTGGATTGAGATGTTCATGGGCAATTGGAACGGCCCTTCACCTGACTGGTGCGCCAAAATGCGGGCGATGATCACATCCATGCCTGGATCTCTGGCTGTAAATCCCAGGTCGGCCAGAAATGTCAGTTTGTGGAATGGCTGGCTGGCGCTTTTGTGGCTGGAGATGACCGTTCCTGGCCAGTTGGAGAGTTCTGTTACCAGGTTTTGCACCGGGAGGCTGGCGAGCATTGCCTGGCGCGCTGCTATTACCTGGGGATGGTGTTCGGGCTGGCCGAGCAGGTTGAGCCTGGTCTGATATTGGATGTAAGGTTCGCCTTCCAGCAGCCAATCAATTGGAGCGTTCATGATGGTTATCCTTTTGGGTCTTCTTTACATTCCAATCAGTGGGATGGTGAGTGTTTTGTCGCGGCTCGTTTTTTACACTTCGTGGTCAGGTAGTTCGCTCGATGGTTCTCTTTCAGGGGTACCCAGGGCGTTGTTGATCTCTTCGACCAGTTTTTGGCCCTGGAAACCTTGTTTTTTCATGACCAGGCTGACGCTTTCACGCAGCCGCGAGGCTTCATCCAGGGTAAGGTCTTTGGCGCTGATGACGATGATGGGCAGGTTGCGGGTGGCGGGGTCAGCGCGCAGGTGTTCGATAACGCCGAAGCCATCCAGGCGCGGCATGATGAGGTCGAGCAGGATGATATCGGGGTGGTTGGTGGCGATGGCTTCCAGCCCGGCGGCACCGTCGATGGCGGAATCCAGCTGGAATTCGGTTTCGGGCAGGAATTGTCGTAGCAGGTCGGCCACGCTGGGGTCGTCATCCACCACCAGGATATGTTTTTTCTGCCGGTCGCTAGAGATGATGACCCGTTTGAGCGCTTCGCGCACGGCCTGGGGGTCGAGCGGTTTGAGCAGGTAGGCGGCTGCGCCCAGGCGGAATCCGAGCGCCTTTTTGTCTACGATGGTCAGCAGGATGACGGGGATGCTGGTGGTGAAGGGGTCTTTTTTGAGTTCGTGCAGCACCTGCCAGCCATCTGCGCCGGGCATGATGATGTCGAGCAGGATGGCCTGGGGTTGCTGCTCGCGTGCCAGGCGCAGACCGTCGGAGCTGTTGCGGGTGCCGATGATTTCGTATTCGGCCTGGTTGAGATTCTCTTGCAGCAGGTAGACGGCGTCAGGGTCATCGTCTATGACCAGCAGTCGTTTTTTGGCGGCGGTGGGATCGGATGCTTGGGATGCTGATGTAACGGGAGCAGGCGGGGTGTCTGGTTTGGTTGTTTCGGATGGCGTCAACGATTTGTTGCGGTATTGCAGCGGGAGGATGAGAGTGAAGGTTGAGCCTTTTCCCAGTTCGCTTTCGAGGGTGATGTCGCCGCCAAGCAGGCGCGCCAGGTTGCGGCTGATGGACAGGCCCAGGCCGGTGCCGCCATACTGGCGGGTGGTAGATGTGTCGGCCTGTTGGAATTCTTTGAAGATGCGTGGCAGGGCTTCGTCGCTGATGCCAATGCCGGTGTCTGCCACCGCAATGCGCACGGTTTCGCCGTCTTGCCGGGCCGAAAGGCTGATCTTGCCGGTATGGGTGAATTTGGCGGCGTTGCTGAGCAGGTTGAGGATGATCTGGCGGATTTTGTCTTGGTCGGAGTGGATGATGGCGAGGTTTTCATCCACATGTTTTTCGAGGCTGACGCCAGGGCGCAGCAGCGGTTGGGTGGTGTTGTAGCACAGGTCGAGCATGGCGCTGATGCGGAAGTTTGCTGCGAGCACATCCATGCGGCCCGCTTCGATTTTGGCAATGTCTAGCACGGTGTTGATGAGGTTGAGCAGGTGTTCGGCGCTGACCAGGACTTTATCGAGATTTTCGGTTTGTTTTTCGGCGAGAACGCCTTCGGCTTTGCGCCGAACGATGCGGGTGAAGCCGATGATGGCATTGAGCGGGGTGCGCAGTTCGTGGCTCATGTTGGCCAGGAAGGCGCTTTTGGCGGCGTTGGCCTGTTCTGCATCGACACGGGCCTGGCGGGCTTCGGCGTAGAGCTGGGCGTTGTGCAGGGCGCTGCCTACTGTGGATGCGATGGTGCTGAGCAGGTGCGCATCGGCATCATCGAACATGCCTTCTCGGGTGACGCTCTGGATGCTGAGTACGCCCAGCGCTTTCCCGCTGACGATGACCGGGACGCCCAGGTAGGAGAGCGATTTTTGCCCGATGACGGTGGCGCCGATTTCGAGCGCCTGTTTGTCGAAATCCTGGTTAATGAGCAGCGGCTGGCCCATCTCGATGACTTTGCTGGTGATGCCCTGTCCGTAGCGGATGGGTGGCAGTTCTTCCCCGTAGGTATAAGGGAAGGTGATCATGCCGTTGGCTTCATCCAGCAGCGCCAGGTAGGCGATATCGGCGTTGAAAACCTGGCGGGTTTGCTCGCCAACCACGTGGATGAGGGCGGTCAGGTCGAGTTCGCTGGCGAAGGCCGCGCTGACGGTGTTGACTGCGCTCAATTCGGCAGCGCGCTGTTGGGTTTCGCTGAACAGGCGGGCGTTTTCCAGCGCCACGCCCAGGCTGGCGGCCAGGGTGGTCAGCAGGCGCACATCGGCTTCGGTGAACAGGTTGGGGCGCAGGTCTTGTACTGAGAAAACGCCGATTACCCGGTCGCCGCTGTGGATGGGGACTCCCAGCCAGGATTGAGATGCCATATCCACCCGGTCGTCGGTGAAGGGGATGGCTCCCAGGGCAGTTTGCTCATCCAGGTTTTTTAGCAACAGGGGCTGCCGGGTGCGGATGATGGTGGAGGTAAGCCCCGGCCCAAGTTCAGTGATGGGTTCGATGAAGCGTGTGCCGGTTCCATCGATCAAATATGGGAATTGGATCAGGTTGGTTTGTTCGTCATACAGGGCAATATAAACCGAGTAATTGTGGGCCTTGCCCGGCTGGGGCGGGAAGATGCGCATGATTTCATCACCGAACAGGTCGATCATGGCCTGGATGTCAAGTTTGGAGGCCAGCGCCTGCTGGATTTCGTTGATGATGCCCAGTTCGCGGTTGCGTTGTTCGGTTTCTTTGAGCAGGCGTTGGGTTTCGTCAAAGAGCCGGATGTTTTCGAGCGAGGCGCCCAGCGACCCGGCGATGGTAGTCAGCAGGCGCAATTCCGATTCTCCGTAGGCGTTTTCGCGCTCGTAATTTTCGAGCTGGATCAGGCCGAGCACACGATCTCCGCTGATGATGGGGACGGAAACCAGCGATTTGCTCTGGTCGGTGCCGGGCAGGAGCGAGGTGTTCAAGGTCTCGTAATCGGCCAGGGTGTTGAAGACAATTGGCTGGCGCGTAACTTGCATCTTTTGGAATTTCCCCCCCCGCAGCGGTGGGATGGATGGCACTTTGATGCGCTGGCCGTGTTCGCACAGGTAAACGTAGTGAATCAGGTTGGCCTGTGGTTCGTACCAGCCAATCAGCAGGTCGGGGGTGTTGAAAACTTCGCGCAGTTTGTCGCCAACCAGGTCGACGATGGATTGGAAGTCGAGAATTTTGGTCAGCGCAGATTGGACATTGTTGATGATGGCAAGTTCGGTGGCGCGTTGTTCGCTTTCGTTGAGCAGGCGCTGGGTTTCATCGAAAAGACGGGCATTTTCAAGAGCTACGCTCATGGCATTTGCCAGGGTTTGCAGCAGGCGCACATCTGAAGCCTTGAAGGCATGTTCGCGTTCAAGGTCCTGGATGGATATGATGCCCCTGACCTGGCCTGCCACCAGCAGCGGCACGAATAGGGCCGAAAGCGGCCAATCACCGGTGAGCAGTGGGTTGTTGTGCTGGTGGGCAAGCCGCATAAAATCTTTGTTGATGAGCAGCGGTTCGCGGGTCTGGATGACGTGCAGCCGGAATCCATACGGTTTCCTGGGGTTGATGACACTGCGATCGCCTTTTTCAAATGAATATGGCATGGAAATCAGATTGGCGAGAGGGTCGTATATCACAATATCGACCACATCCACACCAAAAACTTCGCCCACTTTTTGGCCGATCAACTCGTAAACGGCCTGTGTATCCAGCTTGGAAGCCAGCGCTTCCTGCACACTGTTGATGATTGCCAGCTCGGTGTTGTGCTGCTCCGATTCTTCCAGCAGGCGTTGGGTTTCGGCCAGCAGGCGGGCATTTTCGAGCGCTGCACTCAGGCTGTTCGCCAGGGTTTCCAGCAGGCGCATATCTGATTCGTTGAATGCATCCTCCTGATCCACGTTTTGCAGGCTGATCGCGCCGATCAGTTTACCGTGGATGCGCAGCGGAACCGTCACCGCGCTTTTGGGAACATCCCCTACTGGAACTTTGAAATCTGGATCGACCGCCTGCATGGCTTCCAGCAGGTGGTGATTGATCAACTGTGAGCAACCATCGCGGATGAAGGCGTGCCAGTAAGCCGGGATGGGCAGTGGCTCGAAGTGGTAGCGCACATTCCGCTCGATGGTGTAGTGCCGGTGTATCAGGTTGTTTTCAAGGTCGAATGTCAGCAGCACCACTGTATTGGCATTAAAAACCTCGCGAACTTTATCGCCCACCAGTTCGTAGATGGCCTGCATATCCAGTTGGGAGGCCAGCCCGGTTTGGATGCTGTTTTGAACGCTGTTAATGATGGCAAACTCGGCGGCGCGCTGCTTCTCAGACTGGAACAGGCGCGCGTTTTCAATCGCCATGCCCATATTTGCAGATAGGGTTTGCAACAGGCGCATGTGATTCTCGTTAAAGGCGTACGCGCGGGCATCCGCCAGGGCCACCAGCCCCAGCACCTGTCCATTGGTGATGATCGGCACGCCCAGCCAGGATTGGCTGAAAAATCCCTGCCCTTTGGCGATGATTTCTGGTGGGAAGTAAGCCCCGTTGGCGAGTTCATCTTCGAGCGTGCCCAACATCAGTGGCAGCCCGGTGCTGATGACTTTGGATGACAGTCCGGTTCCCAGTGGGAATGGCTCAACATAGTCGATATAGCCGCCTTCTGTGCGGTCATATTCGTAAGGAACGTAGATCAGGTCGGTCTGGCGATCGAGCAGCATGATGATGACCGAATCGGCTGCAAAGATCTCGCGCAGCTTGTCACCTACCAGCCTGGTCATGGTTTTCATATCCAGCGTTTGCACCATGCCTTCGCTGATGCTGTAGAGCGTGGCCAGTTCATTGTTGCGCTGGCGTTCAGCCTCCAGCGCGCGCAGGCGCGTCAGGGCGGTGGCGATGTATTGGGCCACAAACGTCAGCGCCTCATCATCCCAGGCTGTGTAACGGATGTCTTTCTCGTAACTTTGGGCAAAGATTGCGCCAATCACCTTCCCGTCGGCCTTGAGTGGTGCGCCAATACTATCTTCGTGGGCCGATTCTTCCGCATCGATCTCGCCATCTGCTACCAATTGGTTGAATTGTTCCCGCCCATGCCGGATGGATTTTCCGCTGCGCAGGACATACCCGGTGGCATCGTGGAATTTTTCCAACGACTGGGCCTGGGTCGGAACCGAAAGTTGACCCACAAAATAAGGGAAGCTCACCATCCCGCTGGTTTCATCATACAGCGCGATGAAGAAGTTCTCTGTATACATTAACTCGCTGATTATTTGGTGAATGCGGCCCAGGAAATCTTGCATATCACGTGATTCGCTGGCCGCTTCGGTGGCTTTGAACAACGCCGTCTGGATTTCGTAATTCTTGAGCAATTCCTCGGTACGGTGGGTGATTTTCTCTTCCAGGGTGGCGTTTTGTTCTTCGAGCAGGGATTGGGTGTGCAGCAGGTTGGCGCGAGTGCTGCGCTCTTTTTCGATCAGTTGTTCCTGGAAGCGATGGAACAGGTAGAGCAGCGCGGTGATGACTGCCAGCATCATCAAAAAAGTGTTGAGGGATGTCCACGGGTTGATCTGGATCAGAACCAAATCCTGCTGGTTAATCAGGTAGGTAAACGCCACCATGAGCAGGGCCGTCAGGATGGAGGTGATCAACCCGGAGCGAATCCCCAAAAGGACAAAGGCAAAAATCGGCAGGGCCAGCAAATACCAGGGCGCAACGCTCCTGATCCCACCTAGAGACAGGTTCGACAGGGCCGCGATATAGATTACCAGCAACAATCCCCAGGCGCGGATGCGATAATTGATCATACGCAGCACCGCCAGCAGGATCAGCAGCAGGTAAGCGCCAGAAAGCACCCACCCCGCAGATGATAAGATGGTACTTCGCCCCGTTAAGATAAACGCTACCACCCAGGCAGGTGTTGCCAGTAGTGTTGCGATTGTCAGGAACCCATTCAAAATCCGGGCGCGCCAGTAACTCAACATTTGCGCCGGGTCAGTGTTGTTTGATTTACTCATAGCCATGCCTGTTGGGATATCCCCGGGAGCTTTGGCAGCGAATGTGTGTTTTCCCCATCCCCAACCTGTGATAATTTTGGCTGGATTGCGTTCTCGTTGCCATTTGCTTGCTCCGTTCAATAAAGTTTGGGGTGATTCAATCTACTGCAACGTTTAGCGTACCTTATCAAACTACTATACCCCTCAAAAAGGGCAGCGTCAATATAACCATGGGGGCATCAGGGGTCTTCATAAATTCCAAAATATCGAACCAGGCGGGTTAGCTGGGTTCGTCGATACCCAAATTAACCTGCGCGCTGGCGTACTGGGTGGCTTCTTCCAGGTTGGGAAAGATGCTGGGGCCGGCAATCCGCCGCCAGGTCAGCACCACGCCGCTTTCGAGCGAATCATCTTTATCCAGCCGCTGGACTTCCACCTGGTAAAGCCCATCTGCCCGTTTCTGGATGCTGGCCGACAGGTTCCCATTGGGCGAGATGATTTTTTGCGGCTCCGGCAGCGTCACCGCGCTCGGGCTGGACTGGTCGGCGCGCTGCAAAACAATATACGCAGCCACTACGGCTGCAATTCCAACCAGCAGGCCGCACAGACATAAAATAAGAAGAGAGATTGACATCATGGTGGGTTCCTGTAATTGCTTGACCGGGCGCGGGTGTAAAATCGCTGTAAGGAGAAATTATGATGACCGAAAAAGAATTCCTTCCCAAAATTGCGATGAGCATCCATGCCCACCCCGATGACCAGGAGTTTACCGTAGCCGGAACGCTGGCAAAGTGGGCGCGCGCTGGCTGCAAAGTCATCTCAGTGACCATCACCAGCGGTGACGCTGGCTCGAACGACCCATCCAAAGATGCCAGCTACAAACCGGTGCTGGCGGCGCTGCGTGAACAGGAGCAGTTGGCCGCCAACGCGGTGATTGGCATTAGCGAGACGATTTTCCTGCACCACCCGGATGGCGAATTGGAAGCAACGCTGCCGCTGCGCAAGGAGTTGACCCGTTTAATTCGCCAGTACCAACCCGAAGTGGTTGTTACTGGCGACCCGCAGGGTGTTTTCTACGGGAACGGATACATCAACCACCCCGATCATCGCGCGGCGGCCCAGGCGGCGCTGTATGCCACCTTCCCATCTGCCGGGACGCGGTTAATCTTCACCGACCTGCTGGAAGCCGGGTACGAGCCGCACAACGTCAAACGGGTGTACATCCACGGTTCCGAAAAAGCCGATACCTGGGTGGATATCAGCACAACCATCGCTGCCAAGGTGGAAGCGCTTCAAAAGCACGTCTCACAGGTGGGCGACTGGAAAGACCTTGAAAAAGGCATCCGTGAATGGGCCGCCGAAGATGCCAAAGCGCACGGCCTGGAATACGCCGAATCCTATAAGGTGATGATCCTGATAGGGGAAGAAGACAAAGGGTAAGGCTTCTGTTTTCTTACTTTTTCACCTGCAAACCCTGGGTTGCCAGCGCAGCCCCAACAATCCCGGCCTCGTTCAACATTTGGGCCGGGATGATTTTTGTCTTGATTTCCAACAGGGGCAGGAAATTCTCGTGCTCCTTGCTGATCCCGCCACCGATGATGAACAGGTCGGGCCAGAAGAGCATTTCCAGCGTGTTGAAATAGCGGGTCAGGCGTTTGGCGTATTTCTTCCATGACATTTCCTCGCGCTGGCGGGCGGCATCGGATGCGCGTGTTTCAGCGTCTTTCCCATTCACTTCCACATGACCGAATTCAGTATTCGGAACCAGGTGCCCATGCGTAAAAATCGCCGTGCCGATGCCGGTGCCGAGCGTTATCATGATGACGGTGCCCGGTTGTTTTTTGCCCGCGCCGAAAGTCATCTCGGCCAGCCCGGCTACATCGGCATCGTTGGCAATGGTCACCGGGCAGCCGGTCACCTCCGCAAACAGGGAGGCCGCATCCAGCCCGGCCCAGCGCTGCGACAGGTTGGCGATCATCATAATCACGCCACCCTTGATCGGGCCGGGGAATCCGATCCCGATTGGCCCCTGCCAGTTGAAGTGTTTGGCAATTTTAGCCACCACTTTTGCCACATCTTCCGGTTCTGCGCCTTTGGGCGTCTTAATGCGATGGCGCTCCGTTACCAGCTCGCCGGTTTCAATATCCACAACTGCGCCTTTGATACCCGAACCACCTACATCAATGCCTAAAACGTGCATAAGAGCCTCCTGGATACTTTTGGTTTTATCTTACCTGCTATAACCCCAGATTTCAACAAAGAATTCTGCATTGATATAAAAATGGGCGGACTTTCGCCCGCCCTTACTTTCTTACCCGTGGCGCTGCATGAAGCGTTCCATGCGTTGCAGCGCCTCCTCGATTTTTTCATACGCTGTGGCATACGAACAGCGCACAAACCCTTCGCCGCCCAGCCCGAAGGCGCTGCCCGGCACCACTGCCACGCGCTCTTCCTGGAGCAGCTTTTCAGCAAAAACTTCCTCGTTCATGCCGCTGGCCCGGATGTTGGGGAAAGCATAAAACGCGCCGCGCGGCTCAAATGTGGTCAAGCCCAGCTTGTTCAGCCCGCCCACGATCAACTTGCGGCGGCGGTCGTATTCAGCCACCATCTCGGCCACATGCGGCTCACCATCACGGATGGCGACAATCGCCGCATCCTGGGCCGTGGTCGGTGCAGACATGATGGTGTACTGGTGCACGCGCATCATCCCGGCGATGATGTCTGCTGGCCCGGCGGCGTAACCAATGCGCCAGCCGGTCATGGCATGGCTTTTGGAGAATCCGCCCAATAGCACGGTGCGGCGTTTCAGGCTTTCATCCAGCGCCGGGAAGCAGATGTGTTCAAAACCGTACACCAGCCGGTCGTAGATCTCATCTGAAACCACCACCAGGTCGTGCTGCTCGGCGATTTTGGCAATTTCCAGCAGTGTGGCGCGTTCGGCCACCGCCCCGGTGGGGTTGCTCGGGTAGCCGATAAAAATTGCTTTGGTGCGCGGCGTAATCGCCCGGCGAATATCATCCGGGTCAACCTGGAAGTTGTTCTCGATGCGGCTGGCAATCTCCACTGGAACGCCGCCCGCCAGGTACACCTCGGCCTGGTAGGCCACAAAACACGGCGTTGGGATGATCACCTCGTCGCCGGGGTCGAGCAGGGCGGTGAATGCCAGGTAAAGCGCCTCCGAAACGCCCACCGTGCACAAAATCTCGGTGCCAGGATCATACTTCACGCCATAGCGCGCCTGCAACTGCCCGCTGATGGCCTGGCGCAGCTCGATTTTGCCCGAATTCGAAGTGTAATGCGTCTCGCCAGCCGCCAGTGAACGGATACCCTCCTCCAAAATCGGCTTCGGCGTGGTGAAATCTGGTTCGCCAATGCCCAGCGATATGACATCTTTCATCGTTGCGACAATATCAAAAAACTTGCGGATGCCCGATGGCTTCAAGTCGGCCACCCGCTTCGAGAGATAGGTTGTGCTATTTGTGCCGCTCATTGCTCCTCCACAGTCTATGTTTTTGGAGTCCAGAAATTCTGCTCCTGGCTCTCCGCCGAGGGTGCATCGTACCAGTTTTTCAGGAAAGACCTGTTAAAACGGCGTGAGTCTTTGCTTGAAAACACCCCGTTTAACCTGACGCGATGCACTTCTGCTTTTTACAGCTTTACACTGGAATTATCACCGATATTCAACGTCAGCGGATTTTCGGGGCCCCTGCCCGCCACGGATGCGTTTTTGCCGATTAATGAGCGGGTCAAACCCGCATCACTGACTGTTACCCCGTCCTCGATGATACTGTCCGTTATTTTGCTGTTGCTAACCTTGCAGTTTGCCCCAATCGACGCGTATGGCCCAATGACCGAATTGCTGACCTGCGCCAAAGGGTGGATAAAGACCGGGTCAACCAGGGTCACATCCAGGGCGGTTTGCCCGTTAGCCGGTTTTAGCTTTTCGAGCAGGATGCGGTTCGTGTCCAGGGTTGCTTCAATCGTGCCTGTGTCCAGCCAGGTGCTGATCTGCTCTGTGCGCACTTTGGCGTCAGTTTCCAGCATGATGGTGATGGCGTCGGTCAGGAAATATTCGTTTTTGAGCATCACATTGCGTTCCATCTGGGTTTCGATGGCCGCGAGCAGTTGTTCGGCGCTTTTGAAGTAATAGCAGCCGACCACTACCAGGTTGTTCTCCATCGATTGCGGCTTTTCGATAAAGCGCCGCACCCAGCCATTGGCCCCCACTTCGGCCACGCCAAACCGGCGCGGGTCGGGGACGGGCATGACCCAGGCCACACCATCGGCCGGTTCGCTGGACAGGAAGCCAAAATTGGTTTCCATGAGCGTGTCGGAGAAGCACATGATCATGGGGCCGGTCAGGTATTCACGCGCCAGCCACAGCGCATGACTCTGGCCTTTCATTTCGGTTTGCACAACGTAGCGGGCCTTGATGTTGGGATAGTTTTGGGAGATGAACGGTGGAATCTGCATCTCGCCCAGGAACGGCCCTACGATGAAGATGTATTCCACATCCATGCTGGCTGGCAGGCTGTTGAACATATCCATCAGGTGTTCGAGCGAGGTTTTTCCGGCCACACTGACCAGGGGTTTGGGCTTGCTCCAGGTATGCGGGCGCATGCGTGTGCCCCAACCTGCCATCGGGATGACGATTTTCAGGGTATTTGCCATTTTTCTCTCCGCTTGTGATGGTTTACACAGTTATTGTACCTAAAAAAGTGACCTTGGGGATCAGATACTATTGGCAAACTCATCAGTCCCCTTCCCGGTCTTTTTCTTGGGCTATTCCGCCCTGATTTTACCCGCCTGCCCGACCAGCCAGGCTTCCAACTCGGGCATCTTCTCGCTCAAGCGCGCCCCCGCCACGATGGGGATCCAGCGCCGGTACTCGTCCCACCCTCCCGCTCTCAGGCGGAAGTATTCGCGCAGGTAGGCGGCGTGGAGAATTGTCAGCGCCGCTCCCTGAATCGGGTTGGGAATCTGCCCGCAGGCAACCGCCCCCTCGAAAATAACCGTCGTGCGGGCCACATCGGCCAGCGGATTGCCGCGCGCGGAGTCGATCCAGTCGATGACGCGCGCCTGGCCGTTGTGAACCAGCACATTGGCCGGGTGGAAATCGCCATGACAGACCCGCTCGCCGTCCGGCATGGAGGCGACTGCCGCCAGCAGGGATTCTTTCAACGGCGCGGGGAGCGCATCGGCGTGGTTGAGCTTGTATGCCAGTTTTTTATCCAGCGGGGGGACATCGGCGGTGAACACGCAGCTATGCATCTGCGCGTGGACCTGGGCGATCTGCCGGGCATACGCAAACAGCTTCCACGGCTGGCGCGAGAGCAGTTCCAGCATCGGTTTTCCCTCCACCCGCTCGTAGACCAGGCCATTACGCCCCTCCACGCGAACGATTTCTCCCACCGCCGGGGCCTGCACCCCGCTCTTGTGCACCGCCCGCCCGATGCGCTGCTCATACTGGATGTCTTCCAGCGCGAACCAGTCCTGGAACAGCTTGAGCACCTGGCCGTTTTCCCAGGCGTATACATCCGCAGTCCGTCCGCGGGCGAGGGGGTGAGGGGGGAGGATGGGCATAGAGCCGATAGGGGATGAGCAGAATATGAGATTTTATGCTGCTTGAACAAAACGGCTATATCGCCAAGTGAGAGACTTTTGGCTCGGCCATTGATTGCGAGAAGTTGGCAAAACCAACCTGGATTTATGTAACCCCTTTATCCCATGCTGTAGCACTGGGCCATCTTCTTCATGCAAAATATCTTCACGAACCTGGATAATATAGTCTGGCGTTACACCCAAGATAAAGCTGTCATAGGCTGCATGATGGAGTTTGCAAAGAGAAATGCCATTATTTATTGTGGGTTCGCTTTCTGGCAAATTATCTGGAATGATATGCGCGGCATCAAGTAATTCTCGATGTTTCAAGCGACAGAAAGCACATTGCGACTGGTAAGCGGCCAGAACTTTTTCTCGAAAGCTGCGTTGGTGCAATCTAACCTTAACGGTGGCTGTCAAATAAGCGCGCCGCGCATCAGAAACTTCTGCAATTTGCCGTGAAATGCTTGTTGCAGTGTATTCAAATGCTGGCACAGCATCATCGACTGCTACTTTGAAGGTCAAACTACTTTCATCGTCCCCAATGATATAAACAGGCCATGTAGCGAGGTATTTTCCCGGTTCAATCCCATGAAAATAAACTAATGGGCGTTTCTGCTCAAAAACTTTGCGTAATCCCACATTATCACGATGATTCGGGTCTGTTCCGCGGTAACGATAAATTAGAAAATTGTCTTTTCCGAAATAATCATCATAGGGGCCTTTGGGGGCAGTTGTTATTGATAATGGCAAATCAAGAATTTGGGGCTTAAATATTCCCTGCGGGGCAACCAGTGGAATTCGCTGACCTTGATATTCAAAGCCCTGTTCAAGCAGTTTCCTCGGCAGTACATCCCCATGTGAATTGACTTGTTCTGACAGCCAATTGAAAACAGCGACTCGAACTTGAAGGTCAGTGTCCATGAAATGATTTTACACCTTCTATAATGAGAAACGAGACCGGCGATGAGCCGGTCTCGTTTATACCCCCATCTGCCTCCCCCATTTTCCGCGAACTACAGCGGAAAATGGGGGATGAGCTTCGCATGTTCCTGGCGAAGGTGGCGCGTTAGCGCCGGAGGGGGTTACTTCACCAAATTCCGCAACACCGTGTGCAAAATCCCGCCGTTGCGATAGTAATTCACTTCCACAGAAGTATTCAGCAGCGCCCTGGCCTGGAATTCGACCACTTTGCCACTCGCTTTGGTGGCTTTGACCGTCACCAGGCTCTGTGGGGCCATCTCATCTGAAACGCCCAGGATGTCGAAGGTTTCCGAGCCATCCAACCCGAGCGATTCGGCGTTTTGGCCGTCCACGAAGCGCAACGGCAGCACGCCCATCCCCACCAGGTTGGAGCGGTGGATGCGCTCGAACGACTCGGCGATGACCGCCTTGACGCCTTGCAGCAGCGGGCCTTTGGCGGCCCAGTCGCGGCTGGATCCGGTGCCGTATTCTTTGCCCGCCAGAACCATTGCCGGGACACCCGCTTCTTTGTACTTCATTGCCGCATCGAAAATCGACAGGATTTCGCCGTTCAGGAAGCACTTGGTCCAGTTGCCTTCTTTTGGGGCCACCAACTGGTTTTTCAGGCGGATGTTGGCGAATGTGCCGCGCGCCATCACCAGGTCGTTGCCGCGCCGCGCGCCGTACGAGTTGAAGTAGGCCGGAGTCACATCATGTTCCTGCAAGAATTTTCCCGCCGGGGAATCTGCGGCGATGTTGCCAGCCGGGGAGATGTGGTCGGTCGTGATCGAGTCGCCGAACAGGCCAAGCACCCGCGCGCCGCGGATGTCGGAAACGGAACCAAACTCCAGCGTCAATTCCTGGAAATAAGGCGGGTGGTGGATGTACGTGGAGCTTTCATCCCACTGATACAGGTCTCCGCCCGAGATCTTGATCTCCTGCCAGGCTTCCGTGCCCTCGAAGACGCTGGAATACTTATCGTTAAACATTTCCACCCGCACGTGCGCGGCCACCGCCTCGGCAATTTCCGCGCTGCTCGGCCAGATGTCGCGCAGGTAAACCGGACCGTTCGC
>CAIJPN010000166.1 GCA_903822545.1 uncultured Anaerolineae bacterium
CTGCCCGGTGGCCTCCGCCAGGCGTTTGGCGGCGCGACCGGTGGGGGAGGCCAGGGCGTAGCTCGTGCCCTGTGCGTCGAGGGCGGCGATCAGCGCCTTGAGACAGGTCGTTTTGCCGGTGCCGGGGCCGCCCGTCAGCACAGAGACGGGACTACGCAGCGCCATTTGGACCGCGGCTTGCTGCTCAGGGGAAAGGCTCGGGTCGGGGAAAACCGTCTGGCTGGGCGCAGATGGGGCGGCAGTGAGCGCTTTCAGGCGTTCGGCCACGCCCTTTTCACCGTAGTAGAGCGGGGTGAGATAGATGACCGGGGAGCCATATCCGGCTCTCGCCTCGGAAACAGACGGCGAGGCCGAGGGCGGGGTCGAGCGGTCGAAGGGAATTAAATCGGGGCGAATCCGCTCCTCGGCAGTTAATCGCTCCAAAGCCGGGGGAATCAAATCCGCCGAAACGCCGAGCAACTCGACGGCGCGGGCGCTGAGAATGTCGCGCGGGGCGTAGACGTTGCCGTCGTTGATCAGTTCGTTGAGGGCATAAACCACCCCGGCCTCGATCCGCGAGGGATGGTCAGGTGCGAGCCCGAGAGCCTGGGCCAGGCGGTCGGCGGTCTTGAAGCCGACGCCGTAGATGTCGCGTTCGAGCTGGTAGGGGTTCTTTTGGACGGTGTCGAGGGCGGCGTCGCCGTAGGTTTTGTAGATTTTGACCGCCAGGTTGGTGCTGACCCCGTGGCTGTGCAGGAAAACCATGATTTCCTTGACCTGTTTTTGCTCCTGCCAGGCAGTGGTGATCCTGCCGGAGCGGTCGAAGCCGATGCCGCTGACCTCGAGCAGGCGTTCCGGGCTTTTCTCGATCACTTCGAAGGTGGATTCCCCGAAGGTGGCGACGATGCGCTCGGCCATTTTGGGGCCGATGCCCTTGATCAGCCCGGAGCCGAGGTAGTGTTCCATCCCGGCCAGGCTGGCGGGCAGGGCCTGTTCGCAGACCTCGGCCTTGAACTGGCTGCCGTGTTTGGGATGCGTATCCCAGACGCCCGAAAGGCGCAGGTGCTCACCAGGCTGGAGCTCCGGCAGGTTGCCGATGACCGTCACCAGGCCGTCCTTGCTCATCCCCGGCAGGCGCTTGCCGACTTCGGGGCGCAGGCGCAGGACGCTGTAGCCATTTTCAGGGTTGTAGAAGGTGATGCGCTCGACGGAGCCGGTCAGGGTGTCCATAAGGAAGTTGGTAGATTATACAGCCCCGGTGCGAAATCTCTGTTTGAAGTTTTTGTGGGCATCGGAAAAAAGCTAAAAAGAACTTGAAAGAGTAGCGGTGCCAAGATGGGCGATTCTGCCGGTTATGGTGTATATTTCTGGCCCAAAGGAAACCGATATGGCATTGATCAGTTTACAGGAAGTCAGCCTGGGCTTTGGTGGGCCGCTGTTGCTCGAAGGTGTAAACCTGCAAATCGAACGTGGAGAAATGGTGGGACTGCTGGGCCGCAATGGGGCCGGGAAATCGACCCTGCTCAAGCTGCTGAATGGCGACATCTGGCCGGATGGCGGCGTGGTTGCGCGCCAGCAAAATGTGAAGGTGGCCTACATGCCCCAGGAAGTGCCGCAGGGAATGGCCGGCCTGGTTGGCGACATTGTCGCTTCCGGGTTGGATACGGCTCCGGGTGATGAACATCACTGGCAAGGCGAATTACAGGTCGAGCAAACGCTCGCGCGGATGCAGCTTGATCCCACCGTCCAGTTTGAAACCTTATCGGCTGGATTAAAGCGACGGGTGCTGCTGGCGCGTGGGTTGGTGCACAACCCCGACCTGCTTCTGCTCGACGAGCCAACCAATCACCTGGATATTGACGCTATCGACTGGCTGGAAGATTTCTTGAAGCGTTGGGGCGGCACCTTGTTTTTCGTCACCCACGACCGGGTGTTTCTCCAGCGCCTGACCACCCGCATTGTTGAACTGGATCGCGGGCGGCTGTTTGATTGGAACTGCGATTATGCCACCTTCATCCAGCGCAAAGAAGCCATGTTGAACGCTGAACAGGCCCAGGATGTGCTATTCGACAAAAAACTGGCCCAGGAGGAGGCCTGGATCCGGCGGGGGATTGAGGCGCGGCGCACGCGCAACGAAGGCCGGGTGCGCGCGCTAAAGCGTCTGCGTGAAATCCGCAGCGAGCGGCGCGAACAGGCCGGGAAAGCGCGCATGCAGATTCAGTCGGAGAAACGCTCTGGGAAACTGGTGATCGAAGCGGAAAATGTCAGCTTTTCTTACGGTGGGCAGCCGATTGTGAAGGATTTTTCGGCCCTGATCCAGCGCGGCGATAAAGTGGGCATTATCGGCCCGAATGGTTCGGGCAAAACCACCCTGCTGCGGCTGCTGATGGGTGAATTGACCCCCGAACAGGGTGAAATCCGGTTGGGAACCAATCTCGATGTTGCTTATTTTGACCAGCTGCGCTCGCAGCTCGACGAGGGCAAATCGGTGCTGGATAATGTCGGTCAGGGGCGCGATACCATCACTATCAACGGCAAGGAACGCAACCTGGTGGGTTACCTGGAAGGCTTCCTGTTCACCCGCGACCGCGTCCACGCGCCCATCAGCGCGCTTTCGGGTGGGGAGCGCAACCGGCTGCTGTTGGCGCGCCTGTTTGCCAGCCCCGCCAACCTGTTGGTGATGGATGAGCCGACCAATGACCTGGATATTGAAACACTGGAAGTGCTCGAGGACCTGCTGATGGATTTTTCTGGCACGCTGCTGCTGGTCAGCCATGACCGGGCTTTTCTTAACAACCTGGTGACGAGCACGCTTGATATGGGCGAAAATGGCCGGGTGGATGAAATTATCGGTGGGTATGATGATTGGAAACTGCAAAAACAGCCCAGGGCGGAGAAAATCGCCGAGAGAACGGCCAAAATAGCGGTAAATCTACCAGCCGAAGCATCCGCTGCGCCGCGTAAGCTATCCTACAAAGAACAGCGCGCGCTCGAAGCCCAGCAGCGCGAACTGGCGGAGCTGCCGGGAAAAATCGAGTCGCTGGAAAGTGAACATCACCAGCTGGCGGAGGCGATGGCTGATTCGGCTTTTTTCCAGCGCGGGGAAGCGGAGATTGTGCAGGCTGTGAACCGCCTGAAAGAACTGGAAGCCGAAATTGCGCAGGCTTACCAGCGCTGGGAAACGTTGGAGCAGTAGGAGAATGTTATGGAAATGAAAAATATCCCGTTTGGAACGACCGATTGGTCGCAGATCGAACCGAGCGAGCACAAAGGTGAGCACGGTATGGCAACCTGGCGCACGCAGCAGTTTGGCGATATCCGCGTGCGAATGGTCGAGTACAGCCCCGGCTACCTGGCCGATCACTGGTGCAAAAAAGGCCATATCCTGTTGTGCCTGGAAGGCGAATTGCACACGGAACTGGCTGATGGCCGCAAGTTTGTGCTGACACCCGGCACCAGCTACCAGGTGGCTGATTCTGCTGAGCCGCACCGCTCGTACACATCGACCGGGGTGAAGCTGTTCATTGTGGATTAGCCTGGGCGGCTTTTAGTCTGGATAATATCCCCAACCGTCTTTGGACGAGTACCAGTGTGAGGTGTTTTCTGTGCCGACCCGAAAGTAGACGGTGAATTGTTCGCCGGTTTCATCCAGCTGGAAAGACTGGATGTAGTTGAACATCTCTATATCGATGGCTGTGTAGCCAGACAGGTTCGCCGGGAAGGCGCCTGCCTGGCTTTTTTGTTCATAGGCATAGGCTACGATGCGTGTGGTTTCGGCCTGTACGCGCAGCAGGCGCTGACCGAGCACAAGCTGGTATGGAATGACCATGAGTGCGAAAATGATCACCGCCAGGATCGTCACGGAAGGGTAGCGAAAGGCCAGGATGATAAAGGCCAGGTTGAATAGCACGGTGCCAACCAGGTAAACCTGGCTGGTGACTGCTCCCAGGGTTTCGTAGGCGAGTATGCCGCAGAATAATTCCAGGGGGATTAAGCTGATCATCAGGGCGGCGAACAGGATGATTTCTGTTTTTGTTTTCATGGCTGGAGGGTAGTTGCTCAAGCTTTTTTGCGGAGGGTGATGGCTGCGCTGTTACCGGTTTTGGTTATGCCACCCACATATCCATGGCAAACAACATTGCCAGCAGGCCCATCAGCAGGATGCTGAGAATTGTCCAGGCGCGGTCGAAGACAGGATTTTTGCCCCAGCGTGCAAGGGTGACAAAAACAACCGGCGCTGCCAGGATGTAGCGTTGTATGCCCTGGATGGGGCCGCTGCCCCATGAGATCATCACCACTGTGAAGCTGAACCAGGCCAACTCGGGGTGCGATTTGAAGGTCAGGAAACATGCCAGGAAACCAAGTGCCAACCCCGCGATTTCGAGCGAGAAATAGGCCGCCCGCTGCGGGTTTCCGGTCATAATCTGGTGCCAGGCTTCGGTAAAACTATAAAAAGCATAACCCAGGTCGAGATAGGCGCGGCCAAAATAGTTTGATTCGATAAAATCGAAGGCCAGCCCATAATAAGAAAATTTCCAGATGAAGAATGTGATGGCCGGGGCAAAAGCCAACAGGGCGTGCCAGAGCGGTTTGAGCGGTATACCCTGGTAGAAAACCTGGCGCCATTCGAGGTCGAGCGGCATCCACTCATCGTTGCGAAACCAGGTGACGAGCATGGGAATGATGAGCGCCGCGCCCACGGCGCGTGTCAGCGTGGCGAACGAGCCGAGCAGGGCTGCGGCCAGCCAGTTTTTACGTTTGAGCATTGCCAGGCAGCCAAATGCCAGCCCAACAAACAGCCCCTCAGTATAAATCTGGGTCATGAAAAAGCCGGTTGGGAAGATGATAAAGTAAAACACCGCCCGCAGCGCGCCATCCTTGCCGAGGGAATCTTTGGTCAGGTCGTAGAGCGCCAGCATGGCGGCCAGTGCGCCGAGCGTCGAAACCAGCACGCCCGCCAGTGCCGCCGTGGCGACCGGGTTCAGCCCCAAAACCGAGAGCGGAACCGACACAACGCGCATCACCAGCGGGTAAAACGGGAAGAAAGCATAACTGAGCGAGAGTTTTGGCCCGCCACTACTGACATATTGGTTGACATGCTCATTCGGCTGGACGGTGAAGCCTTTGGCTTCGATATGGCGGATATTGGGATCATCGTACCCGCCGACGGCAATGGCCAGATAAAACTCGGAGTCCCAGGCGGCCTGGTGGTTGAACCACGGCTCGAGCAGGTAGGGTTTGTCGTTCTGGTAGGTCGGCCCGGTGAATTTCTCGGTCCAGTCCTGGGCGCGGTCGGGCCACTGCGGAACGAGCCGGGCAGTGGCGAAAGCCTGGAATCCGATTATGAGGATGACCCAAGCCAGCCAGGTTAAGATAATAGTGCGAAGGGTGGATGATGTATTCATAGAATCAGATCATTTATGGGGCGGAAAGAGCTGGTTTACGTTCTACTTCTCCATCCCGGTAATCACCATATCCTGCATAAATAACCGCTGGGCCAGGAAGAGCACCAACACCGGCGCAGACATGGCCACCAGCGCGCCCACTTGCAGCATTTCGGGTGTGCCGCCAAAAAAGCTCTGGAAAGTTTGCACACTGAAGGCAAATGTCCGCAGTTGCGGGGCAATGCCCAGATACAGGCTGGCGTTGCGGATTTCGTTCCAGGCATAGAAAAAGTGCAGGAGCGCAACCGTAGATACAGTTGGGATGGATTGCGGGAGAATGATCGAGACCAGGATTCGCACAGGCCCGGCGCCATCCAGCATGGCAGCTTCATCCAACTCTTTGGGGATGCTCTTGAAATTCTGACGCAGCAGGAAAACAAAAATGGCGCTGCTAAAAAAGTGCGGCACCACCAGCGGCAGCCAGGTGCCGTTCCAGTCCAGGATGCGCACGTACATGAAATAAGTGGGGATGAGCGTGATGCTATCGGGGATGATGATGGTAGCGATCAGCAGCAGGAAAAGATATTTGCCGCCCGGAATGCGGAAGCGCGAAAACCCATAGGCCACCATGATCGACGAACACAGCACGCCAAATTCGCCAATTAACGCCACTGCCAGCGAGTTTTTCAGCAGCAAAGCCGGGTCAAGCCCGCTCATAAATTCGCTAAAATTGCTGGTGCTGAGCTTGAACTGGTAGACAGCCCTGAGCAAACGCCAGTTCCCTTCCCAGGTGATGATGCCAGCCTCGGGATTTTCGGGGTCAACAAACTGACTCGACACCCGGCCCGCTTTCAACAACCCAAGCGGATGCGAACCGCCCTGTAGCGGCACCTGGTACACGATCAGTTCCCGCCCCTGGTAAGTCATTCGCATCCGCTCGGCGGGGTAGAGCGGCGCATTGGGGTCAAGGAACTGCTCACGGTTTTTGAGCGAAGTCACCACCATATAACTGAGCGGGAACAGGTACACTACCACCAGCAGCCAGACAAACAGGTTGACGAGCGCCGTGCCGGTAAATTCCCAGGTTTGCAGGGATAGGCGCGAGTGATCGCTGCGTTTAAAGATCGTCATGGCGTTCCTCTTCTGGGAAATACACCCACTTGCGCGCCGAGCGGAACAGCGCAATGGTGATACTCATCGTCACTACGAACATGGCCCAGGCCAGGGTGCTGGCGTAGCCCAATTCGCCTTCATCAAACATCATCGATGTGATATAGCTTTCCATTGGTGAAAGGCTCTGGCTGAACAGATAGCCCCGGTCAAGCAGCACTGCCCCGCCAAAGACCCCCGTCAGGTTGACCACCAGCGTAAAAAAGATGGCCGGGGAAATCATTGGCAGGGTGATTGAGACAAAGCGCAAAACCGGCCCGGCGCCATCCACGCGGGCGGCCTCGTAGATTTCTTGTGGGATGGCTTGCATGGCACTCAGCAGGATCAAAAATCCCGGGCCGATGCTCCACAATGCCATTACCATCAGCAAAATGGTGAAGCCCATCGCCGAAAAAAGGCTTTGCATGGGCGGCAGGCCGAGCGGCTCGAGAAAAAGCTTATTGATCCAGCCGGTGCGTGGGTCGGCCAGGCCAATCATCACAAAGAAAATTGCGGTGGCCGAGATGATGCTGGGCATAAAGAACAACGTCCGCAAGAATCGGCGATTTTTGAGCCGGTCACTGGTGAAGATGGCTGCCAGCGCCAGCGCCACTGCCAGTTGCAGCGGGACGGTCGTGATGAAATAACCGATTGAGCCAAAGATGCCTGCCCCGGCGTTTGAGTCACCTATTAAACGGATATAATTTTCCAGGCCGATGAAGCGGGTAGATTCTGGGGAGAGCATTTTGAAATCTGTTAGCGAAAATCCCAGGGCGGCCAAAATTGGGCCAGCCTTGAACAGGAGAAAGCCCAAAATCCACGGCAACAGGAACAGGAGGCCGATGTATCCTTCCTGCTGCTGGCGACTGGGGCGGGGATGGGATGCAGTCATGCGGGTTCCTTTGTTACGAGAATAATGAATAACGATTATTTTTTGCTCTGCCCGTACTGCTGTTCGCTGCGCCAGGAGGCAGTGCGGACTCGAAGGGCGCTTTTTCAGTCAAAAAACATTTTGGTTGGCTGAGGCGGCATGGGGGAAGGATTCAAATTGGATGTAACCGGTTACAGTTTACTACGTTTTGGGTATTTTGAAGTGAAAACGGGCGGCTCCCAGCTTGCTTGAGAGTCGCCCGTTGATTGAGTTGGGAGCTTATTCTGTTTAGCCGCAACCGCCGCCGCTTTTATCGCGTTTCATCTGAAGCTGGATTTTGGGCGTGAATTCGATGGCTTCATATTCGATTGGGCTGGGGTCGCATGATTGGTAGCGGTCACCCAGCGCGGCAGGGAAGATGTACCTGAGCTGGTCATCGGCTGTGGTGGAAGCAGGTTTGATGCCGGGATCATCTTTGCCGAAAGCGGCGATCCAGTTGTTGATGCCGCCATCCAGAATGTAGCTGTTGGGTACGCTCTCGGCGACCAGCATTTTCCAGGCTGTGGTAGCGGCGGTTTCATCGTTGCTCATTACCACGTAAACTGCGTTGGGTTTGGCTTCGGCCAGGAAGCTTTTGATGTGTGAATTAAGTTGGCTTACCGGGATGTTGATTGCGCCGCGAATGTGGTAAAGGTTGTAATCGGCTTCGCTGCGCACATCAATCATGTGCAGGATGGTTTTCTGGTCGTAGATGGTTTTGAACAATTCGGCCGGGCTAATCTGCATTTCTCGGGCGGCCAGGGCGGCATCGGCGCTGTATGGCGTCTTGACTTCAGTTCCGGCCAGGGTGCGGTTGATGATGACGCGGCTGTATTTCTGATCCTGGCTGGGGACACCGATGATGATGGTAAGTACGGCCATCGCAAACAGGGCTGCTGCGCCAGCAACGCGCAGTTTCGGTTCTTTGGCCAGGTCGCGTTTGCCAAAGATGCGCTCCAACTGTTCGGAGCCCCAGAACATGAACAGGGCCATGGCAACGATGATGGTCACGACCACGCCGTTGGGCAGGTTGAGCCAGTCCATGAGGGTGAATCGGCCCATATAGCCGGCGACATTCCACCACTGGTCGTAGAAACGTTCGGTTTCGCCAAAGAGGAAGATGCCACCTAATACGCCGCCTACGAAGAAGAAGCCGTCGATCTTGCCAGTGGTCATGGAAACGAGCGATGTGCCAGGGCAGAAGCCACCAATGATGAAGCCGACGCCCATAATCAGGCCGCCGACGATCATGGGCCACAAGTAGGTGGTGTTAACGTACACCAGGTTGTAATCTACCAGGCCCAGGCCGATGCCGGTGAAGAGCAGTACCATGGCGGTGACAATTGCCCCGAACATGACTTTGAGCACGGTCAGGTCGCTAAAGTAGAATTGCGCTGCCAGTTTTTTGGAGTTGCCGAAACCGGAGATTTCCAGCACCAGGCCGAAGAAAAAGCCGATGACCAGGAAAACCACGTAAGTCCAGGGGTTATCGACGCTGGTTACGGTAAATGCAGTGAGAGGGAATGGGTACATTTCATACTCCTTTGGCCCTCACCCTGGCCCTCTCCCAAAGGGAGAGGGGATGCTCCTTCCCCCACTGGGGGAAGGGCCGGGGATGAGGGCGAATTATTCTACAGCCACAACTTCCGAACGAAGTAGGCCACGGCGTATGCCCCGGCAAAAACCGAGAACATGAACGCCCACGCCCCGACAGATAGTACGGCCCCGCCGGAGAGCGCCAGCCCGGATGTGCATCCGCGTGCCATGCGAGCGCCGTAACCCATGATGAGTCCGCCGATCAGGGCTGTGGCCCAGCGGGTGCGGTTGGAAATGTTCGGGCCTTTGTTGGTTTCAAATTTCAGGCGGCCATTCCACCAGCCGGAGGCGAATCCGCCGACGAGTGAACCCAGCACCACCATTACCACCCAGTCATCCAGCGGGTTTTTATCGCCGCCGGCCATTTTGAGCAGGTAAGGGGTGGTATCAACATGATGCGGGGCGATGGCATCTTCCACCAGCACGATGAAGCGGTTCAGGCCGCCGGAAGCGCCCAACCCGTTGCCGGTGAAGAAGAATGCGGCGAAGAGCACCAGTCCAAGTAAGAACCCGCCCAGGTAGGGGTGCACATAATCTTTTTTCGAGCGGTTCAGGAAAAAGGTTTTCAGATCAAACTTCTTTTGTGATTCGGTTGCGACTGACATTTTTTCTCTCTTTCTTTGCGATACGGAGAAAATGAGTTCGGAGATGATGAGACGGATTTGTCTCATCATCTCCTGGTCTCGTTATTTCTTATTCTTTCCCGTGCACTTCCAACTCTTCCCAGCCGGTCACCATGCCGCGCATGGCTTCTAACGGGGTTGCGCCGGTGGTGGTCAGGTAAACGTGCGCCACGATGAATGCGCCAAACAGCCAGGCTACCAGCGAGTGGAAGGGAGCCAGCACGGGCAGGCCGCCGAGCAGGTTGGTGATGGCGGGCACTTTCTGAACGCCCCACATCAGCGCGCCGGTGACGATTTGCAGCGGCAGCAGCACGTTCAGGAGGCCGAAGTAGGTGGCCTGCTGGAGTGGATTCAGTTTGCTGTCTTTGGTTTTTTCAAACGGGTGTGGCTGGTGCTTGAAAATCCCATCGATATAGAATTTGGCCTGCACGATGGCATCATCGAAGAAGCCACGCGGGCGCGGGATGTACTGGCGGATTTGTCCACTGACCATGTGCCAGAACAGTGACAGTGCGGCGTTGATGACCAGAATGGCAGCCAGCACATTGTGGAAGGTTACGATGTAGCGGAAGGAGAAGACGCCGAAAATATCGGGGCGGTGGATTACCAGCCCGGTGAACAGCAGCAGCACAATGGAGATGGTTTGGAGCCAGTGCCAGAAGCGTTCGTAGGCGTCATACATCTGCACTTTTTGGGTTTTGACGGCATGTTTGGGGTGGCGCAGCGCAGCGATGTAACGCAGGGTTCCGTGCGTGCCAACACCCAGGATTGTCCCAACGAAGGCCAGCGCGCCCAGCCAGTCGATCCAATTGATGCGGGTCTGTCCGAAAACGTAGATGTTGTCGTTGGCGGGCATGGGCTGGTAGCTCAGGGAACCATCTGCGTTTTTGACGAGTTGGCCACTGCCAGCTACGTTGCTGTCTTTAACGAATTCGGGCAGCACGCCGCCGGGGATGTTGGCGGCAAGCTGGATGGGGGCGCTGACACGCGAACTGGCTGTGTGACAGGTTTCGCAGTCTGAAACGACCCATTCGCCGCGGGTGACGTTGTGGTTGATGCTGTAGGGTTGTACCTGTCCGTAGATGCGCGGGTTTTTCAGCCCCAGGGCGGTTAATTTCGCGGTGACGGCATCTTGTTTGGCGGCGGTATCAATTACCAGCTCGGTATCACTCAACTGGCCGTTTTTATCCGCATCAAAAGTTGCCAGTATCCCGGCGTTGTACTGGCCATTTTCCAGGTAGGCGGCTTGCAGATCCACCTGGCGGACGGGGCGGGTGTTGCCTTTGGCATCGTCGTAGATCCAGAACCAGGTGGTGACGAGGTTGTAAGGCGCAAGCAGGGTTTTGCCATCGATATTTTTGCGCTGCATCAGCACGGGTTTGTATCCGGTGACCAGGTTGGTGATGGTGCTTTGGCCTTCGATGCCGCGGCAAGCGGTTTGGGCGCTGCCATCGGTTTTGATCACAGTCCAGTCGTATGATTCGATGGCCGGGGCGTAAAGCTGCGGGATGTGGCAGGTTTCACAGGCCAGCACAGCCATGTGGCGTTCGGTATAAGGCAGCCAGTCGGTGTGGGCGGTTTGGGCGTTGTGGCACGAGTCACAGCGGCGCATGGTGCCTTTGAGTTCGGGCGCAACTGTGAACTGGGCACTTTGCCCGCGCGCAAAATTATGGTCGGGGGTGGTGAGGTATTCGCCAATATCCAGGCGGCGCGGGTCATAAGTCAGGTGGGCCGGTTTGTTTTCGAGCGCTTCCTGGTAATGGGCCGGGTTGTTGAGCGCATAGTGGCAGTCGGTGCATTTTAGTTCGCGCTCAGCGTGGATGTCCCAGGATCGGCCCAGGTTGGCTTTGCCAGAGATGTTCAGTCCCGATTCGCTGATGCGTTCAGGGGCGATCAACTGCCCGGTGGCCGCGGTTTGCGGTTGGGTGGTGTCGCAGGCGGTAACGGTCAGCGGGTTGGCCGGGTCGGTGTGCACTGTGCCATGACATTGGGCGCAGTTGGCGTTGGCGGGGTCTTGTACCAGGATAAACTCTGGTTTCAGGTTGCCACTTTCATCAAAGGCTGAAGTGTTGAAGCTGTAGCTGTTGCCTGATTTTGTGACAATCCCGGTGCCTTCGAGTGTGGCTGTATTTGCCCAGGCGAACTGGCCGCTCTGGATTTCGGCAGTGCGGGCGGTGTTGTTGGGGGTAGTGAAATGGCACAGGAAGCAGTCCATTTCCATCACGCCAGATTGGGCCCAATCCCAGGCCTGGGTGTTTCCCGTCAGCGGGTTTAGGATGCTAGTCTCGGGGTCGCTTGCAGATGGATTCAGGCTTGCCAGCGGTTTTCCCTGGCGGGATGTGAGGCTGGGGCCACCGCCGGGCACGCGCCAGCCATATAATTTCAGCCACTCGGCCGTGGTCAGGTCGATGCGCTCATCGCCAACCTGGGAAAGATAACGCCCCGTTAGTGGGTCGAATTTGCCAAACAGGCCGTTGGATGTATCCCAGGCATTGCTCCCGCCCTGGCCGTAACTGGAAAGCCCCAGGTCTGCGTGGAAGCTGTGGCTGGCGATGAATTCGGCATCGTGGCATTTGCCGCAGGTTTTCATCGTCGAGATGGGTTTGGCGCTGACCAGTACGTTTTCGCCGCTTTCGTCGCGCAGCGCAAATGTTGGATGGATGGGTGAAACCGTGGCGGCGGGAGCTGAATTCCCGCGTGCCAGCGCCTGGTTGATACCCCAGGCTGCGGCCAGGCCAATTAGTAGGGTTGCCAGCACAATCAAGAAAAATTTAGTGGTTTTCATAGTTTTCTACTTCTTGCTGAACCGTCCACCCCAGGTCATTGGGTCACCAGGGTAGCCGAGGGCTTTCCAGTCCATGCGGCCGTTCTCGCCATGACAGACGCTGCATTGCAGGGCATCCTCTTTGGGTTGAACCATGTGCGTGGTTGGCCAGAGCATATAAGTCTGCGTGAAGCCGTAATTGCCGCTGTAAGCCAGCCCCATGCGTTCCTGGGCTTTGGTGAAGGCATCGTTCCAGTCAAAAGTTGCCCAGTACCCGCCAGGGCCAGATGTGATCGGGGCCAGCAGGTAATTCATGCCAGTATCATAGGGCTGGTTGGCAAGATGCATTTTGAAGGGGAAAATCTTGGCGGTTTTGTCCTCAATGCTGCCTGCCGGTTTGTTGATGTAAGTGATCTGGCTCGGATCAATCTTATCGCCGAGCAGGTAGCGGTACTCGTTGCTGCCGTTAAACCACATATACGTTGGCTGGACATTTTTTTCGTAAACGAAATTGCCCTTGATCTTGAGATAAGTGAAGTGATCGTCGCCGATGTCTTTGCCCGAAGTTGACCAGTCCCAGGATACTTTGGTGGGGTCTTCCAGTGCCATTGCGGGTACGTGGCAGGTTTGGCAAGCCACCGATTGGGTGTGGAAGTTCAGGCGTTCATCCTCGTGTGGGGTTTCGGCATGACACTGGGTGCAAGAAACCTGTTCGCTGGGGTTGATGGTGTAGTTATCGGCCAGCAGGCGCCCCTTCACTACATGCTTTTCGGTTACATGGCAGTCTGTGCAGATAAAGTTATAGCGCCCCATGTGAACATCGAGATTTTCCGATGGGTAGATCAGGCTTTCATCTAGATCACCATGTTTGACGCCGTTACCGCCGCCGCCATCGAAGTGGCATTTACCGCATTGGGCGCGTCCTGGTATTGCAACCGTTTTTGCTGCCGCGGCCAGGTCAACTGTATCAGCAGGGTTTCCATAGCTGCCTTTGGCATAACCCGAAATGGCATGGCACATCAAGCAGTCCACGTTTTCAGGATTTTGCAAGTTGGCAGCTTCGTCGCCTTCCTGCCAGCCATAACCGATATGGCAATTCATGCAGCTCTTTTGGTTACCCTGTGCGCTGATGCAGAAGTTGTTGATCTGGTTGAGTTTACCGATCGTTACTTCTTCACCGTTGCGCCATGGAATGCTAACAGGCTGGCTTTCCCATGTCCAATGACTGGTCATCATAATATCTTTGGCGGCATCTGGGTGACACTCCAGGCAGGCTTTGGTTACATCCTGCGGCGTGGCAAACGGCCCCTTGATAATATCCTTGTGGTCGACATGGATAGGGTGGGTAGGCATCTGGCTCCACGGATCGCTTGTGGCAGATGCGGTTTTAGGCCAGAAGATAATAGTCGGCACCATGACAACCGCCAAGATGCCGATCAGGCCCAAAATCCAGAATGGTTTGTTGCTTTTCATAAAATTCTCCTCAGCATTGAGTAGGTGATTATTCCTTGATCTCTTCCATCAAATTTGCGCGATATGTAAGGTGATCGCGTAACACACTGCGCAGCAAATCCAGCGCCTGGATCAGCCGGTGATCAGATACACGGTAGGTAATCGTGGTACCCTGGCGGTCACCTTCCACCAGGCCACGCTCGCGCAAGATTTTCAGGTGGCGCGAAGTGGTCGGCTGGGTGAGATTGAGCGTACTGGCAAGCTCATTCACACTGCAAGGTTGATCTTCTAACGCGTAAAGGATTAAAATCCGATTCGCATCCGAAAACGCGAAACACATATGCGCTTCCAGTTCAGAGATTTCTTGCGCTAAATTTTGAGTAACCATAAAGCCTCGTTTTTGCATATATTCACAAATGTAAATATTTGAATACAACTATTACCGCATCATAGCACCTTAAGCAGTGTAACTTTAGTGAAAGTTGTCACATACAACGCTGTCACATGTCATGTATCATTTTGGCGGAAATGTTTAGTTAAGTAGTACAATCACAAAAATTGTTGGAAGGAGTGTGTAGTATGACGAGTTTGTTACGAGAGGCAGCTTCCGTCGATGTTGGGAAGCGTTTACGCCAGCTTAGGGATGGCCGGGGCGTTTCCATGCGCACGCTGGCTACCATGAGTGGGCTTTCAGCCAATGCACTCAGCATGATCGAACGCGGCAAAACTTCCCCGTCCGTTTCTACCCTCTATCGCCTGTCCGAAGCCCTGGGTGTGCCGGTTACCGACTTTTTTGCCCCCGAAACTGCCAAAATCAATGCGGTTTTTGTCAAAGCTGACGAGCGCGCCCGCGTTCCTTTCTTGCGTGGTTTGTGGGAGGGACTGGGTGGTGAACAATTTTCGGGCCGAATGACCCCCTTCATGATCACTTTAGAATCCGGGGCATCCAGCGGCCCCAGCCATGTCGTCCACTCTGGGCACGAATTCGTTTTCTGCATTCGCGGCCAACTCGAATACCTGGTGGAAAACCAGGTTTACACCCTCAATGCTGGCGACAGCCTGCTTTTTGCCGCCCATCTCAAACATCGCTGGCGTAATGCGGGAGGAAATGTCACCAATGCCCTGATCGTCATTTCTGATTATTCTGAAGGGGAACACCCCATGCCATTGCACATGGAAAAGGAATAACATCCGCCCTGGCGCGTGTTACCCTTATAAAAACTCCCGGAACCCCGGGAGTTTTTATTGCACCATTTGCCATTACTCTTCCCCGCACCTGAACCGTTCCAGCGCCTGCTGCAGCAGGGATGGGATCATTTCCTGGTTGGGTGCGTAGGCCTTCCACGCAAAATCGCGCCCACCGCATTGCCAGGCGGCGACCCCGCCATACGGCAGTTTTTCGGCGATGGTGTTGATGGGTTGGTAAAAAACGTTGAATTTGCCCACCAGCCTGGCTTCCAGGTTGCCCTGGGGCTGTTCCCGCTCTTCAAGGATGTAGCGCATGGTAAGTTGCGGATCAAAGCTGGGGCTGCTTAGCGTCCACACCATCTGGATATAGAGATTGGCGTTGAAACCGTAAAGAATCCCATAATTGTAGGTGCTCGGCGATGCCGGGTTGCGGATGGTGCTGGCGTCTGCCAGGTAAATATCAGCCGGGTGGCCGGTGCAGAAACTATATTCGCAGAAAATGCCATCCAGCACGAATGGTGTCGGTGCGGGCGGCAGGGTGGGCGGCGGCAGTGGGCTGGGAGCAGGGATAGCCGCCAGGGTGGCCGCTACGGCCTGTTCGATGCGTGTTTCAACGCTTTCGGGGGTTGGGGTGGCAGGCTGGCAGGCTGCCAGGGTGATTGTGACTGCCAGTAAGATGAAAAACAAGCGGGTGATGATTTTCATGGTTTTTGCCGGGCTGTTATTTCATGCCTCGATGTGTGTTTGCAGGCGCGGTGGATAGCCACCCACGCCTGAGTCATCGAGCCAGTGGGGAGGCTGCTTTTTGCCGGGGGAGGTGGTTCGGTTGGGGCTGGATTCGATTGCAGTGGGGGAGGTTTCTAATGGCGTGTCAGCAAGCGGCAGGGCGGTTGGTTTTGCCTGGGGGGTGCAGGCGGTCAGGAGGAAGGAGATGATGGTGAGCAGGAGCATGTTCCGGGTGGGCATTTTTCCTCCATAAAAAAATGCACCGCACCTGCTGGGTTGAATCAGAATGTCAGGTGCGGTGCATTTGAGGGGCAAGGGTTGGGTTTATTCGAAGGGTGATGGTGGGATTTCGATCACGGGGATGGCGGGGATGGAGAAGTAATTTACCAGGGCTGCAACGAGTGTGATGATGGCGAAAATGGCAAAAATCGGGCGCAGATTGCTTTCTTCACTGAGCAGGGATGCCCAGGCGGCGAAGGCCAGGCCGAGTGCCATGAGGAGCATCACGAGCTGGAGTTGGTCGCCTTTTTCATCGTAGGCGGTGGCTAATTGGAAGGATTTCTCCGACCGGTCGAAGAGCTGGTACGAATCGGCGAAGATGCCGGTGATGTAGGTGTCCCAGTCAGATTCGGTAAAATCCTGGTCGCTGGTGGCAAGGGTGGCGAGTTCGTCACTCATTTGTTCCAGGTAGTAGTCGGCTTTCTCTTGGTCAACGCCTTCGTTAACGTACCAGTTATCAAAGTAGTTGTAATCCTGGCTCAGGTTTTGGTTGGCTTCGAGGTAGGTGGTGTTGCCGTCATTCAGGGCTTTCATGCCTTGAATTTCGTACTTGTTCTGGTCAGAATCGGCCATTGCGCCGGTGTAGCTGGCGTAGGCGGTGCCAACGCTTAAGATAGCGATGAGGGTTCCCAGGATGATTTCGGAACCAAAGAAACGAAGACGGGCGAACAAGCTATTCATAGTTACTCCTTGAATGTGGGATGAGTTTAATGGGTTTGCAGGCAAACCCATTGACTAACTTTTTTAGTTTTCCGGTGCGGTGACGATGGCAATTCCAACCGCTCCAATACCAGTGTGGATGGACAGGCCGGGGTTTACTTCGGTGTAAATGATTTCATCGGGAAGGGGCAGGTATTCGCGCAGCTTTTTTTCAAGTTCGCGGGCTTCGTTGAGGGCGTTGACGTGAATGAATGCAACTTGTTCGATGACTTTCCCGGCGGCGGCGGCGACGCTGAGTTCGATCAGGCGTCCCCAGGCCCGGTTTTGGGTGCGGATGCGTTCCAGCATGTCAAGTTTACCATTTCGGATGGTGAGAATCGGCTTGACATCTAACAAAGATGCAATCCCGGCGGTCAGGTGACCGACTCGTCCGCTCATGGCCAGGTATTTCAGGGTAGCCAGCGCCACGTACAGGTGGGTTCGGCCTTCCAGGCTTTGGGCGGCGGCCAGGGCGGCGTCTTTGCCCTCGCCGCGTTCGATGGCCTGGGCGGCGGCGAGCACCATGAATCCCTGTCCGAGTGATAGGGTATGGGTATCGATTACGGTGATGTCTTTGCCGGGAAACAGACCGGCTGCGTTGATGGCGGCCTGGTAGGTGGCGCTGACTGCTCCGCTGACGTTGAAGCACAGGATGTTATCGTAACCTTCATCGAACGCGGTCTTAAAGGCGCTGGCAAATGCTCCCGGCGAGGGTGCCGAGGTGGTGGGCAGTTTCCCTTCGCGTTTGATACGCTCGAAGGTTGCGCGCACATCTGTATCGTATACATCGCGTAAGGATTCTTCGCCAAACTGCACCATGATGGGTACCTGGATGATGTTATGGCGTTGGGCCAGCTCAAGCGGCAGGCTGGTATCAGTATCGGTTATGATGGCAGTTCGCGACATGGTTTTACTCTCCATATTGAATATATCTAAAATAACCCGAGGGGCCTAAAAATGTGACGAAGTTGGTGTGTTTATGTCCCGGCTGATTTGAATGCTGCGCTGACAATTTCTTGCGCTTCGGCAATCAACTGGTTGAGATGTTCCTCGCCCACGAAACTCTCGGCGTAGATTTTATAGATTTCCTCGGTGCCGGATGGCCGCGCGGCGAACCAGCCGTTGTCGGTGGCGACTTTCAACCCGCCAATCGACGCCCCGTTGCTGGGAGCCTTCGTCAGTCGGGTAGTGATTTTATCGCCAGCCAGTGTTTCTGCTTTAACGGCTTCCGGCGACAGGTTTTTAAGCACATTCTTCTGGGCAGGGTTGGCCCTGGCATCGATGCGTTTGTAGGCCGGGCTGCCAAACTTCTCGGTCAAGTCGCGGTAGTGCAGGCCGGGGTCTTTGCCGGTGCTGGCGGTAATTTCTGCTGCGAGCAGGTTCAGGATGATGCCATCCTTGTCGGTCGTCCAGACCGTGCCGTCTTTGCGCAGGAAGGATGCCCCGGCGCTTTCCTCGCCGCCGAAGCCAAAGGAGCCATCCACCAATCCATCGACAAACCATTTGAAGCCGACCGGTACTTCGGCCAGTTCGCGCCCCAGGGAGGCGGCCACCCGGTCGATCATGGCGCTGGAGACGAGCGTTTTGCCCACTTTGGCATCTTTGCGCCAACCGGAGCGGTCCTGGTAGAGATAGTTGATTGCCACAGCCAGGTAGTGGTTCGGGTTTAGCAACCCAACTGACGGGGCGACGATGCCGTGACGGTCGGTATCGGGGTCGTTGCCGAAGGCGATGTCAAAATCGCCCTTGAGTTTGATCAATCCTGCCATGGCGTAGGGTGACGAACAATCCATGCGGATTTTGCCATCGTGATCGACGCACATGAAGCCGAAGGCCGGGTCGACGGCGCGGTTGACAACCGTGATGTTGAGCTTGTGCATCTCGGCGATCACATCCCAGTAGGCCACTGCCGCGCCGCCCATTGGGTCGACGCCAATTTTCAGTCCCGCCGCGGCGATTTTATCCATTTCTAGCACGTTGGACAGGTCTTTGATGTAGGGTAAAGCGAAATCGTATTGTTGGGTGGATGCAGCCGCCAGCGCGCGCTGGAGCGGCATCCGTTTAACAGCTTTTAACCCATCTTTCAAGATCTCATTGGCCCGCGCCTGGATGCCGTTGGTAATCTCTGGCCCGGCCGGGCCGCCGTTTGGCGGGTTGTATTTGAAACCACCATCCGCGGGGGGGTTGTGCGATGGGGTGATGACGACACCATCAGCCAGACCAGCGCTGTGGCCGCGGTTATATGCCAGGATGGCGTGCGAAACAACCGGGGTGGGCACGTATCCGCTCGAAATGCGGATTTCCAACCCGTTTGCGGCAAAAACTTCGATGGCGGTAGCTTCGGCCGGTTCCGATAGGGCGTGGGTGTCCTTACCGATGAAGAGCGGGCCGGTGATTCCGTTTTCCTGGCGATATTCCACCAGCGCCTGACAGACCGCCAGGATGTGTGTTTCGTTGAAACTGCCCTCGCCCGATGTGCCGCGATGGCCGGATGTGCCAAATGAAACTTGTTGGGCCAGGTTTGCGGGGTCGGGTGACAGGGTGTAGTAATTTGATACCAGTTTGGGGATGTTGGTCAGGATTTCGCGCGGGGCGGGCTGACCTGCTAGGGGGTGGGTGGGCATGTAGCTCGTCTCCTAAAAGGCAAGGTGACAGATTGTTGTAAGAACCATCACCTTTGAAAAAATCTATTCTAATCCATGCCATTTGCCGCTGTTGAAATCGCCAGCGAAGATGTTTCGATCTTCTTCCTCCACGATTTGCTCTCCGGCAGCCTGGGCCATATCATAGTATTTCCGGGCTTCTTCCATCTGGTCGTTGAGTGCCAGGGCGCGTGCCATGCTTTCATACGCATAGGCGATGTCGAAATCACGCAAGGCGGCTTTGTGAGCTGTGGTCAGGGCCAGGCAGTCATTGGCATATTTCAGGGATAATGCCTGGTTTTCTAAAGCGCCATAAACATGCGCCAGCAGCCATTTGCCGCGTTGCAGGTTGATGATCGTGCCCACAGCCCGCCAGTGATACAGCGATGTATGGGCTGCATCCACCATTTCATCGGTTTCTTCTGGTGTGCGGGATGGTTTTTCCAGCAATTCCCAGGCCCGACGGTTACTCCACTGGGCAAATTTTGTGTGGGTTTCACTGATCGTAAACTTCTCAATTTCAGGCATGATTTCTCCATCTATGGGAAGGTGACCATCTTTTCAAAAGAGATGGTCACCTTTATTTACAGCCTTACTACAAAGCCGCAATATTCGCACTTGACCGTATCCTGCCCGCGCAGCACAACCTGATCCATATTCGCGCCGCAGCCGG
Source organism: uncultured Anaerolineae bacterium (assembly GCA_903822545.1). Lineage (GTDB taxonomy): Bacteria > Chloroflexota > Anaerolineae > Anaerolineales > Villigracilaceae > CAIJPN01. The sequence continues at coordinate 20,065 of CAIJPN010000166.1, forward strand.
GGCATTGCGCCGGGACAGACTTGACCTTGTCCACTTCAGCCTGGTCGATGGCGATGGCGCGGGTTTTATCGAACTCTTTCGATTTGGCCTTGTTCAGGAGCGCCTGCCACTGTTCCACCGGCTGCCAGATGTGCAGGTGAATGGTCTGGTGGTTGGCTCCCGGCCCAAAGCGCAGGTCGAGATGATCTTCGTTTTTCATCATGCCCTGTTTACTGGTTTTGATCTCTTCCAGCAGGGCAACCGGCACATCCCATTCTTTTTCCTGCACCTTTTTCTTTTCGGTGGCGATGAACAGGATTTTCTTGGTGGCGATTTCTTCTTTCTGCTCGAAGATCAGGCGCTGGTCGGTGAGATACAGCACACCATCGGGGTCTTCGGGTTTCTCTTTGACATCTGCACACCAGACGGCTTTGACCGCCATAATTCCGCCTTCAGTGGGCAGCAGTTTGAAGGTGGCTTCAGCCAACTGGGTCAGCATCCAGTCGATTTCGCCCAGGTGGCCACTGACGCTGCCAACCTGCCCGCGGAAGGTGTTATACATGCCATCGATGGTGCGCTCGGCGGCTGAGACTTTGTCTTTTAGCGTGGAAATGCCCGTTTCGAGGCTGTTGAACAGGTTGCGGGCCATGGCTGGGTTGGTTTTCATTCCGCCAAGCTGGTTGAGTTGTGTTTCGAGCGGGCGCAGGGAATTTTGCAGCATGGTGGATTGTTGGTTGAGCTGCGCCAAAAGCGATGGGTAGAGTCCGTTCCACTGGGTGACAAAGCCTTTCGCCTGGTTCTCCAAATCCTTCTCAAAAACGTAACCGCGCTCGCGTAAGCCCGAAATCCGCTGCGCCATACCGTTGACGGTGGTTTGCAGGTCTTCCACCGCATCGCGGGCGTTTTTCAGGCGCACGCCATCTTGCAGCCAGCCAATGTCGGTTTTGACAGAGAAAAAATTGCTTTCAAATTGTTCTGCGGGGGTGGGCATAGGTTCTCCTTTTGTGGGCGTGGCGCGAATTGGCAATTCGCGCTAAGAAAAGTATAGCCTAAAACTGGTAAAATGATTAAATTCCACCCAAAAGAGCAATAAAAATGACCCCAACCCTAACCCAAAAAGCCCTCCATACCATCCGATTTCTCTCCGCCGATACAGTCCAGCAGGCCAATTCTGGCCATCCCGGCCTGCCGATGGGCGCGGCGGCGATTGCCTACACCATTTTCACCCGTCACCTGCGCCACAATCCGCGCAACCCCCAGTGGGCCAACCGCGACCGCTTCATTCTCTCTGGCGGGCACGGCTCGGCGCTGCTTTATTCGATGCTGCACCTTACAGGATATGATCTTCCGCTGGATGAACTGAAGCGTTTCCGCCAGTGGAAGAGTCTCACCCCCGGCCACCCGGAATTTGGTCTTCGGCGTGAGCGCTCAGACGAACGCTGGACTCCCGGTGTCGAGACGACGACCGGCCCCCTGGGGGCCGGTTTTTCCAACGGGGTGGGGATGGCCGTTGCCGAGGCCCATCTCGCCGCTGAATTTGGTTCCGCCATCGTTGACCATTACACCTACGCCCTCGTCACCGATGGCGACCTGATGGAAGGTGTCGCCGCCGAGGCTGCTTCGTGGGCCGGGCATCTCAGCCTGGGCAAGCTGATCTATCTCTACGACGACAATCGCATCTCCATCGACGGTTCCACCGACCTGTCGTTTACCGAAGACCGCGCTGCGCGCTTCGCCGCCTACGGCTGGCACATCCAGACTGTGGAAAATGGAAGCACGGATGTGGACGCCATCGATGCGGCTATCACCGCTGCGAAGGCTGATCCACGCCCCTCGCTGATTTTGTGCCGCACGGTCATTGGTTACGGTGCGCCAACGCGGGCGGGAACATCCAAAGCGCACGGCGAACCGCTCGGTGACGCCGAATTGGATGCCGCCAAAGACGCAGTCGGCTGGCCGAAGGAGCGCTTTTATATCCCCGAAGATGTTTTGGCGCATTTTCGTGAGACCGTAGACCGTGGACGGGAGACCGAATCAGCGTGGAATAAGGTTTTTGAGCAGTACAAGGCCAAAGAGCCCGAAAAAGCCGCAGCGTTTGAGCGGCGCATGAACGGCGAACTGCCCGAGGGCTGGGATACCGACCTGCCAGTTTTTCCCGCCGATCCCAAAGGCCTGGCGACCCGCGCCGCTTCGGGTAAGGCGCTCAATCATTTTGCGGGAAAAATCCCGGAGCTGCTCGGCGGCTCGGCGGATTTGGCCCCCTCCAACAACACCAAACTGGATGGCACACCCGCTTTCCAGAAAAACTCACCCGAAGGGCGCAATTTCCACTTTGGCGTGCGCGAGCATGGCATGGGCGGCGCGGTCAATGGCATGGCCTATCACGGCGGCCTGCGCCCGTTCGGCGCGACCTTCCTGGTCTTTGCCGATTACATGCGCGCCCCGCTGCGCCTTTCCGCGCTTTCGCACCTGCCGTCGATCTGGGTGTTCACCCACGATAGCATCGGCGTGGGCGAGGATGGTCCAACCCACCAGCCGATTGAGCATGTCGCCAGCCTGCGCGCCATCCCGAACCTGACGGTGATCCGCCCCGGCGATGCTAACGAGACGGTTTACGCCTGGAAGTCGGCGCTTGCTAACACCCACGGCCCAACCGCCCTGGTGCTGACCCGCCAAAACCTGCCAACCCTCGACCGGACGCTCTACGCTGATGCTTCAGGCGCGGAAAAAGGCGCTTATGTGCTGGCCCAGGTGGGGGAGGGGGAGCCGCAGCTCGTTTTGATGGCTTCCGGCTCGGAGTTGAGTCTGGTTGTCGATGCCGGGATGCGCCTGGCCGCGGAAGGTGTGTGTGTGCGGCTGGTATCCTTCCCCAGCTGGGAGCTGTTTGAGAAACAGGATGACGGCTACAGGGCGGAGGTTCTTCCTGCCGGGGCGAAGAAACTGGCCGTGGAAGCGGGAATCCGCCAGGGCTGGGAACGATACGCGGATGCGGTCCTTTCCATAGACCATTACGGCGCATCCGCCCCGGGGAACGTGCTGTTCAAAGAGTTCGGCTTTACAGTCGAAAATGTAATCAAGCAGGCTCGCAAGTTACTGTAAATCAAATTCCAGGTGACTGTCACCTGGTTGACGAGGTTACTATGAAAATTGCCGTTGCCGCCGACCATGGCGGCTTTCCGTTGAAACAGACCGTTATCGAGGCCGTGCGCGCCGCCGGGCACGAGGCCATCGACCTGGGCACGGATAGCGCCGAGGCGGTGGATTACCCCGATTTCACCGAAAAGGTCGGGAAAATGGTGCAAAGCGGCCAGGCCGAGCGCGGGATTATGCTGTGCGGCTCGGGCGTGGGCGCGAATATTGCCGCGAACAAGATGAAAGGCATCTACGCCGGGATTTGTCACGATACCTATTCGGCGCACCAGGGCGTGGAGCACGATAATATGAATGTGCTCTGTCTTGGGGCGCGGATTATTGGCCCCGAACCGGCCAGGGAGATTGTGACTGCCTTCCTGGGCGCACGTTTTGTCGGCAACGATCCCGGCCAGGAGCGCCACCAGCGCCGGGTTGGGAAGGTCTTGAAGCTGGAAAATCAGTAAGCCGCGTTGGTTGATGGCCGCTTGAAAAGCTGGAAGTATGAATATATCTACCCCACCCTACAAATCTGTTTCCCGCGCCGCCAGTTGGATTGTGATTGGCGCGAACGGCATTGGGGCTTTGCTGACCATCGCCTATTATTCTTTTTTTGAGTCTGTGCCTACCGGGGATGCTCCCGTGGCGTCCCCGCCTGTACTCCTTTTGGCCTTTAACGTGTTGTTGACCGCTCTTTTGCTGGCCGGAGGGGTGTTTATCGGTGGCCTGACAGAAAAATACCATCCCAAGTGGGTGGAACGGCTTCAGGCTGGTGAGCCTGCCGAAAACATGCCTGACAACGTCCGGCGTGAAGTCATGAATTATCCTTTTTTAAGTGCGACTTCATCACTGGTGATGTGGGCGATTGCCGGATTTGCCCTTGGGTACCTGCCCTCTGGCGAGGTGGGTGCTTTTTTTCGCGTATTTGGCATCGGGGGGATTCTTTCATCCGTTGTGACTTATTTTGCAATTGAGCAAGTCTGGCGGCCAATCACCCCGTTTTTCCTGCCACACGGCAAACTCAGCGTGATCAAAGCCTTTCGAATGTCGGTTTTGCGGCGGCTGGCGCTGGTCTTTTTCCTGGTGGGCGTTTACCCGGTGACAATGCTGGCTTTTGTCACCCTGACGCGTGCCCGCGCCATGCTGGACGCACCCAACCCCGAGGTGATTTACTCCAACATGCTGATTGCGGCGGTCTTTATTGGCGTAGTGGGCGTGCTGACCAGCATCGGCATGGCGATTTTGGTGACGCGTTCCATCGTGGAGCCGCTGCGGCAGCTCCAACAGGCGATGGAAAAAGTGGAATCCAACGACCTGACCGCCCATGTGCCGGTCGTCTCCAACGACGAACTGGGTTACGTTTCCGAGCGTTTTAACGAGATGGTGGGCGGGTTGCGCCGCGCCGAAGTGCTGCGCAACCTGCTGAATCTCTACGTTTCCCCTGAAGTGGCGCGCGCCGCCATCGAGCAGGGGACGAATCTCGGCGGACAGGTGGTCAACTGCACGATATTGTTCTCCGATATCCGGGGCTTTACCTCGCTCTCAGAAAAACTCCCGCCCGACCAGTTGATTGCCCTGCTGAATCGTTACATGTCCCGTATGGTGGATGTGGTCATCGCCAATGGTGGTATCGTCAACAAATTTGGCGGCGACTCGCTCCTGGCGATTTTCGGGACCCCGCTCAACCCGTTTGATGACCACGCCGCCCGCGCCATCCGCGCCGCGCTGGCGATGCAATCCGCGCTGAAAGAGTTCAATGCAGAACAGGCTAAAGCGGATGCGCCCATCCTGAAAATCGGCATCGGCATTGCCAGCGGCCCGGCGGTGGCCGGGAACGTCGGCGGCGAGGGGCGCATCGAGTACACCGTGATTGGCGACACCGTCAACCTGGCCTCGCGTCTGCAAGACCTGACCAAAGAACTCCACCAGGACATTCTCGCCAACGAACCCGCCATCCGCGCCGCCACCCAGACCTTCTCCATCGCCGTCCAGCCGCTCGCACCGGTCTCCGTCCGTGGAAAGGCCGAGTCCGTGGCGGTTTATGCTGTTCTGCATCGTGTCATTTGAAAAGAATAAACCACGGAGACACAGAGAACACGGAGTTTAAAACCTTTTTTGTTTTTCTCCCTGGCCCAGTACGCCAGGATGGGCCGTGAACCCCGTGTCTCCGTGGTAAATTTGTTGTTTGTCAGAAAGAGTTTTTATGAGACCACATATCGTTTTGCATGAAAATAGCAAAGAAGCGCCGCTCCTTGAGCGTGAACTAACCGATAAAATTCTCAATGTCGCCATCGAAGTTCACCGCGCCATCGGCCCCGGCTTGCTTGAATCGGTCTATCAAGTCTGCATGGCGCACGAAGCAACCCTCCGTTCCATGCAATTTGAGCAGCAGGTTCCTTTGCAGGTAAAATACAAAAACGTGACCCTCGATGCTGGCTACCGCCTCGATTTCATTTTTGAGCGCAAAGTCATCGTCGAACTCAAAGCCGTGGACGAAGTTTTACCCGTTCACGAGGCCCAACTCCTGACTTACATGAAGCTAACCGGGATTCGCGTTGGATTGCTACTCAATTTCAACGTTCCCGTCTTAAAAAACGGCATCTACCGCCGAGCCTTATAAGTTCCACCACGGAGACACAGAGAACCCGGAGTTTAAAAGCAAAGCTTTTTGGTTTTCTCCGTGAACTCCGTGTTTCCGTGGTTATATCTTTTCACGAGGTTTTCCCATGACTACCCCAATTTCCACCCTGACATCCCTCGGCCAGTCCCTCTGGTACGACAACATCCAGCGCCGCCTTTTAGAGAACGGCGAACTGGCCGCCATGATCGAACGCGGCGACATTCGCGGCGTCACATCCAACCCGAGCATCTTCCAGAACGCCATCGCCAAAACCCACGACTACGACTCGGCCCTCGCCCCGCTGGCCCTCTCTGGCTGGAGCGCCGAGGAAATCTTCTGGCAGCTCGCCGTGGAAGACATCCAGGCCGCCTGCGACCTGTTCCGCCCGCTTTACGACCAGACCGGCGGCGTCGATGGCTACGTCAGCCTCGAAGTCAGCCCCTACCTCGCCAACCAGACCGAGCCGACCATCGAACAGGCCAAAGCCCTGTGGGAGCGTGTCAGCCGCCCCAACCTGATGATCAAAATCCCGGCCACCAAAGCCGGCCTCCCCGCCATCCGCCAGGCCATCGCCGCGGGCATCAACGTCAACGTCACGCTGATTTTCTCCATCGAGCGCTACCACGAAGTCATGGATGCCTACCTGTCTGGCCTCGAAGATCGCCTGCTCGCGGGCGGCGCCATCGAAAACATCCACTCGGTCGCATCGTTCTTCGTTTCGCGCCTCGACAGCAAGATCGACCCGAAACTGCCCGCCGGTTCCCCTCTGCTTGGCAAAGCCGCCATCGCCAACGCCAAACTGGCCTACGACGCCTTCCGCGAAGTCTTCGGCGGCCCGCGTTTTGGCAAACTCCAGATGGGCCAGGCCAACTTCCAGCGCCCGCTGTGGGCCTCCACCGGCACCAAAAACCCGGCCTACCCCGACACCCTCTACGTCGATAATCTCATCGGCCCGGCCACCGTCAACACCGTCCCCCCGGCCACCCTCGACGCTTTCCGCGATCACGGTAATCCCGCCGAAACCATCATGCAGGGCGTGGACGAGTGCCGTCAGCAACTCGCCGACCTTGAAGCCCTCGGTATTTCGATGGCGCAGGTGACAGATGAGTTGGAAAAAGAAGGAGTGAAAGCCTTCGAGGACGCTTTTACCGGACTATTGGAAACCGTCGCCGCCCGGACTCAATCCGCCGCGGATCAAATCGCCCCGTTGCTGCCATCCGTTAAACGGAAAGTTGCCCGGCTGGCAGCCGATTCCGCCTCCGCCAAAATGTGGTCGCACGACCCGACCCTGTGGACCTCCGACCCGGCGGGCCAGGCCGAAATCCGCAACCGCCTGGGCTGGCTGCACCTGCCCGAGACAATGAAACCACTCCTGGCCGACATCAAAGCCTTCGCCAAACACATCCACGAAAACGGCTTCACCCACTTCCTGCTCCTCGGCATGGGCGGCTCCTCCCTCGCCCCCGAAGTGATGTCGCTCGTCAACTCCCCTCTCCCCACGGGAGAGGGGCAGGGAGTGATGGGCACATCTTCCCCTCTCCCCACGGGAGAGGGGTCAGGGGTAAGGGCCTTCGCCATCCTCGACTCCACCGACCCCGGCCAGGTGCTCGAAACCGCCGCCAAATTCCCGGTAGAGAAAACCCTGTTCATCATGTCCTCCAAATCCGGCGGCACAGCCGAAGTCAACGCCATGTTCAACTACTTCTGGGCCCAGGCGCAGGAGAAACTGGGTGAAAAAGGTGCCAAACACTTCATCGCCATCACCGACCCCGGCACCTCGCTGGAAGCGCTCGCCAACGCCCGCGGCTTTGCCAAAACCTTCATCTCCGACCCGAATGTGGGTGGCCGTTACTCGGTCTTATCGCCCTTTGGGCTGGTTCCCGCCGCCCTGATGGGCATCGACCTCGACAAATTCCTCTCCCGCGCCGGATGGATGATGCGCGAATGCGCCGCCAACGTTTCCGCCGCGCGCAACCCCGGCCTGGTGCTCGGCGCCATCCTTGGGCAGGCCGCCCTCGAAGGCCGTGACAAACTCACCCTGCTGGCCGATGACGGCCTCCTGTCGGTTGGTTCCTGGCTGGAGCAGCTCATCGCCGAATCGACCGGCAAAGAAGGCAAAGGCGTCGTCGTGGTCGATATCGAGCCGTTGGTTCCCGCCGAAAGCTACGGAAAAGATCGCATCTTCGCCTACCTGCGCCAGACCGGCCAGCATGATGACCTGGTCAAAGCCCTGCGCGCTGCCGGTCAGCCTGTGCTGGAATTTCCCGTGGAGGATGTTTATGCCCTCGCCGCCGAGTTCTACCGCTGGGAAGTCGCCACCGCAATGGCCTGCGCCGTCCTCGGCGTCAATCCCTTCGACCAGCCCGATGTCCAGGATGCCAAAGACCGGACGAATGCGAAAATCAAGGAATACAAGGAAACAGGTAAACTGGTAGAAGTCCCCTTCATTACGCCCCCCTCTCCCACCGGGAGAGGGGCCGGGGGTGAGGGCGAGCTTATGAACTTCCTTTCCTCCACCAAAGACGGCGACTACATCGCCATCAACGCCTACATCCGTCGTAACGACTCGATGCTCGATGCCCTGCAAACCCTGCGGAAAGGGATTCTGACCAAAACAGGCCGCGCCACCACCCTCGGCTTTGGCCCGCGCTTCCTGCACTCCACCGGCCAGCTCCACAAAGGCGGCGCGGATAACGGCGTCTTCATCCAGATTACCGCCGACCCCGAAACCGACCTCGACATCCCGATCGGCGGCATGACCTTCGGCACGCTCGAACGCGCCCAATCCCTCGGCGATTACGAAGCCCTGGCCGCCCGCGGACGCCGCATCCTGCGCATCCACCTGCCCGAGCCGGGTGCGCTCAAACAGCTGATTGAGATGTTCTCATAGCCAGGAACCCTAAAATGCGATTTGGAAGCAAATCGCCCTCCGCCCGGATTAATCCAAATCCAGTATTTGTTTCTCCCCGATTTGACGTTTACCCTGTTTACGAGTATCCTTCGGGAACATTTAAAATAAAGTGACTGTCACCTGGGATGATATATTTATGACTTCTCTCTCACGTCGAGATTTTCTCAAGCTGGTTGGCGGCGCAGCCGGGATGATGGCCCTGCGCCCGTTCAGCCGCGTACTGCCGCTGCCAGAGTTTCCCCAGAGCCAGCGCCTGGGACGCCTGGTTGCAACGCTGGAAGTGCGCGCCGCGCCGCGAGTCGATTACCCGGTAACAAAAAAGCTCTACCCTGATACGATTCTGCCCTGGCTGCGCGAAGTGACCGCGCAATCACAGGATATTTACGTGATCAATCAGCGCTGGGTGGAGACGCCCGAGGGCTTTATCTACTCGCCCTACGTGCAGCCAGTGGAAAACCGCCCAAACCAGCCTCTGACGCAGATTCCGGCAGGAATGAATGGTTTTTGGGCCGAAGTGACCGTGCCGTATGTCGATTTTACGCTTGAAAATGCTAACCCTGGTTCTCCCTCGCTCAAAAACCTGAAGGAATTTAACTACCCCATGCGCCTGTATTACAGCCAGGTTATGTGGGTAGATCAAATCAAAACCAGCGAAGTAACAGGGAATATTGTTTACCGCATCAATGAGCGCTACGGCAGTTATGGCGATATATTTTGGGCCGAGGGCTCGGCGTTTCGCCCCATCACCGCCGAAGAGATTGCGCCAATCTCGCCCGATTTTGATCCAGATAACAAACGCGTTGTAGCCAACCTGACCTACCAAACACTTTCCTGTATGGAAGGTGACCGCGAAGTGTATTTTTGCCGCATGTCAAGTGGAATGAAGATCAACGCAGCGGGTGAAAAATCGGATACCTGGTCTACCCCGGTCGGGAACGGCCAGCGCACCTGGCGCAAGATGATCTCCGTCCACATGGCAGGCGGCACAGTCGATGCAGGCTGGGATACCCCCGGTGTTTCATGGTGCAACTTCTTCGCTGGTTCAGGCGTTGCCATTCATTCAACCTTCTGGCATAACAACTTTGGCACAGCGCGTTCGCACGGCTGTTTAAACGTCCGCCCCGAAGATGCCAAGTGGATTTTCCGTTGGTCCTCACCCACCGTACCCATCGAACCCGGTGACGTTACGGTTGGGATGCCTGGCGGCACACAGGTAGACGTGGTCGAACGCAGCTATTAGCCAATATTCAACAATAGAGGTATCTTATGGCATTCACAAACATATCGCTCGGGCTGGCATTCGTGGCTGGCATCGCCTCCTTCCTCTCCCCCTGCGTACTGGCGCTTGTCCCGGCCTACGTTGGCTACCTGAGCGGGCGTGCAGCGGGCGGCGAGAGCGAATCCGCCAACCGCTTCACTACCTTCACACACGGCATCGCCTTTGTACTCGGCTTCAGCCTGGTTTTTATTGCATTCGGAGCACTGGCCTCAGCCCTCGGCGCCTTCCTCTACGATTTCCGCCTCTGGCTTGGACGCATCGGCGGGTTGGTAGTGGTTGTCTTTGGCCTGCACATGATCGGCATCCTGCGCATCCCCTTTTTGGAATATGACACCCGCGTCCAGGAAATGCCCGATCAAAAATTGGGATACATCTCATCCGCTTTGATGGGCGTTTTCTTCTCTGCGGGCTGGTCGCCGTGCGTTGGCCCGGTACTCGGCGCGATTTTAACCCTCGCCCTGAATGGTGGTTCCATTTCGAAGGGCGTGGTGCTCCTTTCAGCATATTCCGCCGGACTGGCCGTACCGTTCCTGTTGGCGGCGCTCGGTGTGGGCTGGGTCAGCACCATCCTGCGCAAATACAACAAAGTCATGCGCTACACTGAAATCGCCATGGGCACACTGATGGTTATCATCGGCCTGATGCTCATGTCCGGGGCATTTAACATCATCGCCACCCTGTTCCCGGGGTGGTCGTTTGGCATCTAGCATATGCCTAACGAACTGGTCGTCACCCTCTACAGCCGCAAAGACTGTCACCTGTGCGAACAGGCCCGAGCCGACCTGGAATCCATCCAGCAAGAACTACCCCATCGCCTGGTCGAAATCGACATCGAAACGGACCCCGACCTGCTCAAAAAATTCCTGGTCGAAATCCCGGTGGTGGAAGTTGGCCCGTACCGCAAAAAAGCCCCCTTCAACCGCACCGACCTGCTCGTCAGCCTCAGCGCTGCCCGCGACCGTAAAGTGCAGTTGGATCAACTGGCCGATCCCAACTACCTGAAACGGGTTCAAAAAGGGCAAAACATTAGCACCGGCGATCGGCTTTCGTTGTGGGTTGCCAACAACTACATGCTGCTGGTCAACCTGATCTTTGCTTTATACCTGGGGCTACCCTTCCTCGCGCCGGTCTTAATGAAATCTGGCGCAACCCTGCCTGCCCGCATCATCTACACCGCCTACAGCCCACTTTGCCACGAACTTGGCTTCCGTTCCTTCTTCCTGTTTGGCCCGCAGACTTATTATCCGCGCGCCGCAGCCGGCATTGATGGTGTGGAAACGTTTGGACAGGCCACCGGCCTCGATGAAAACGATTTATTGGCAGCGCGTTCCTATCTGGGTAACGAACAGGTCGGCTACAAAGTGGCCTTGTGCGAGCGCGATGTTGCCATCTATGGCGCCATCCTGCTCTTTGGCATTCTTTTCTCCATCACCCGACGCCGCATCAAACCCCTGCATTGGATGATCTGGCTGGTCATCGCCATCGGCCCCATCGGTCTGGATGGTTTTTCACAGCTCTTCAGCCAACTCAACATCCCATTCCTATCCCAACTCCTGCCATACCGCGAGAGCACCCCGCTACTGCGGCTCGTCACTGGCGCACTGTTTGGGTTGGGCACCGCCTGGTTTGGCATCCCCTACATCGAAGACTCGATGCGCGAAACCCGCGAACTGCTGGCGAAGAAATTTGCCATATCTGAAATCAAAAATTAGCGGATTATGACTTTCCACACCCGCGACGGCATCCGTTACCTGACTTTTGATTCATTCCCCGGCATTACCCAGGCCGTCTTCACCCGTCACGGTGGACTCAGCCCCGAACCCTGGTCTTCCCTCAACTTTGGCGGCACTGTCGGCGATGATCGCCAGCGTGTGCGCGAGAACCGCCAGCGGGCCTTCCATGCCCTCAACCGCGACCCAAACTCGATGTACGATGTCTGGCAGGTGCACAGCGCAGACGTGGTGATTTCCACTGCCCCGCATCCGCACTTCAATAACCCGCCCGAATTCAAAGCAGATGCCATCATCACTGACAACCCGTCAGTAACGCTTTTTATGCGTTTTGCAGATTGCACCCCCATCCTGCTGCATGACCCCAAAAAGGGAGTGGTGGGCATTGTCCACGCTGGCTGGATGGGCACAGTCAAAAAAGCGGTAGAAGCGGCGGTGCTGGCGATGAAATCGGCCTATCGCTGTAACCCGGCGGATGTAATTGCCGGGATCGGCCCGTCGATTGGCCCTGACCATTATGAGATTGGCCCGGATGTGATAGCTCACGTCCGCCGGGCCTTTGGCGCCGATGCTGAGGCTTTACTCTCCCCGAACAGTTCCTCCGGTCGCCTGCACTTTGATCTGTGGGCTGCCAATCGCCTGACGTTGGAACAGGCTGGTGTCAATCAAATAGAAGTTTCTGGTATATGCACCGCCTGCCACCCCGAAGACTGGTTTTCGCACCGCGCCGAGAAGGGCAAAACCGGCCGTTTTGGCGCATTGATTTCTCTATAACCGTAGTGCGGGCTGCTACCCCGCGTTTCCCTGGTGCGATCATCAATCCGTCCAAACAGTAGCGCGAGATAATATCTCGCGCCACAACTGCAGTGCGGTAGCGTGAGATGTTATCTCGCGCCACAACTGCAGTGCGGTAGCGTGAGATGTTATCTCGCGCCACA
>CAIJPN010000167.1 GCA_903822545.1 uncultured Anaerolineae bacterium
GTTCCCCTGCCGCGCGTGAAGGCGAAACCTAATTGCCTGGGATGAACGCCGCTCGTTTGCCCGTCCCGGGCGTAGCCGAAAAGACGTGAATGCCATATCCATTAACCCGGTTTTCCCTGCCGCGCGTGAAGGCGAAACCTAATTGCCTGGGATGAACGCCGCTCGTTTGCCCGTCCCGGGCGTAGCCGAAAAGACGTGAATGCCATATCCATTTACCCGGTTTTCCCTGCCGCGCGTGAAGGCGAAACCTAATTGCCTGGGATGAACGCCGCTCGTTTGCCCACCTCGCCCGGCGATAAATCGCCGGGCTACCTGCAGCGCCCCGTAAACGGGGCTTGAAACGGAATTAATCATGAAACTCCTCACCCGCATCCGCCTCGTCAACTGGCATCTCTTTGAAAACGCCACCATCCCCTGCCAGGGAACCACCTACTTCATCGGCATCAACGGCGCGGGCAAATCCACCGTGCTCGATGCCGTGCAATTTGCCCTCGTCGGCGGACAGCGTGACGTGCGCTTCAACCAGGCCGCCATCAGCGGTGGCAAACGCACCCTCGCCAGCTACGTGCGCGGCGAACTCGGCACCGAAGGCCAGCGTTACCTGCGCGGCGACGCCACCGGCCTGGTTGCGCTCGAATTCAAAAACCCCGATGGCACTTTTTTCTCCCACGGCGCAGTCATTGACGCCTACGAAGATAGCCGCAACCCCGATATCGCCTATTTCATCGTCCACAATGCCGGATTAAACGACAACTGGTTCTTCAAAGCCCCCGGACAGCTTTTCGACACCCGCGCCTTCAAGCGCCACCTCGAAAATTTCGCCCTGCCACCGCTTAGCCGCGCCCAGGTCTTCACCCGGCTGGAAGATTACCGCGTCCACCTGCTCAACCGCCTCGGCCAACTCAAAGACACCTTCCCCGCAAAAATTGTCAAAGGCCTGGCCTTCAGCCCGCTCACCGATATCCGCTCCTTCGTCCACACCTACCTGCTCGACGAAAACCTGGTAGATGTCAAAACCCTGCAAGCCCAACTCGAAACCCTGCGCCACTTCGAAAGCCTGGCTGCCGACGTGCGCCAGCGCATCGACGCCCTGACCCGCATCGAAGAACTCGACAAAGAACGCGCCTCCCATCGCCGCCGCCGCATCACCAACACCTATGTTGCCCGCCGGGTGCGCGCCGAAATCTTTTTGAAGGATTTGGCGGCTCGCCGCCTCGAACTGGATGCCCTTAAGCTGGATTTTAACCGCACCGAATACCAGCGCGACGAACTCACCCGCAGCCTTCGATTTACCCAATCGGCTTTATCCGACGCTGAATTTGCCCTGCGCTCCGACCAGACCGCCGCCCGCGAGAAAGACCTGCGCGAAAAAATTGCCCAACTCAACATCGAAGTGGACGAACTCACCCGCCGCCAAACCGCCCTCGACCTCTCCCTGGCCCGCGAACTCTCCGACGCTCACAAACTGGCAGCCTTCCTCCGCGCCAACAAACTCGAAATCCCTGTCGCTATCGCCAAATTCCAAACGGAAAACGCTACACGCGAGAGCATTGCCGAATTACAGGCTGCCCTTTCCACTCTCGCCAACCAATACACTCGCGACGACGCAATTCTCGCCGAACAAGTCGCCGCCCTGCGCGCCGAAGCCGCCAGCCTTGAAAATGACATCCGCAAACTGCGCACCGGCGACCGTGAAGCATCCATCGAAGCTGAAGCCCCCAACTCAGCCAAACTGCGCCAATTGATTCGCGCCCAGCTTGGCCTCGGCGCAAACGAAGTCACCTACCTGTGCCACGAACTCAAAATCCCCGACGAAAGCTGGCAGGACGCTGTGGAAGGCCTGCTCGGCTTCAATCGTTTCACCCTGCTTGTCCATCCCGCTCATTACAATGAAGCCATAAAGCTCTACCGCAAGCACAAAGATAACCTGCATGGCGCAACCCTGCTGGATACCGACTCCATTCTCAAAAACGAAATGCGCAATATCCAACCGGGTATGCTCGCCGCGGAAGTTGTCACATCCAACCCTGCCGCCCAAGCTTTTATCAACCTGATTTTGGGCAACTACACCAAATGTGACACGCTCGAACAACTGCGCCCGTACCGCACCGCCATCACCCGCGAGTGCTTTGTGCGCCGCAACTACACCGACAGCCACCTCAACCCGCAGGTTTACCGCCGCTGGTTCATCGGTGAGCGCGCCGCGGCCCGTCAGATTGAGCAACGCCAACAGCGCCTCGACGAAATTGCCAGCGAGATGATCCAACTCAACGAGCGCGCCAACGGCCTGCGCGAACGCCTGTCCCTCACCCGCGACAAAATCCGCCCGCTCATCGAGCTCGAACATGCCATCGAAAGCCTCGCCATCCTGCCCCAACGAAGCACACAACTCGCAACACTCAAGCAAGAACTCCAACAGTTGGATTTGCAAAACGTCGAAACGCTCAAAGCCGAAGTGCAGGGATGCCAAAAGGCGTTCGATTTGGCCCAGGCTGAAGTCAGCGCCATCGAGCGGGCGTTAGGAAAACTCGGGGAGAAGGTTACGCAGTTAGAAACGGAAGCCATTCCCGGGTTGGAAAAATCCGCCGATGACGCGCTTCAAGGTGCGATAAATTTCCTCGAACAGGAAAACGCCGACGCCGAGACCGTTTCCGATATCCAAAAAGAATATGAACGCCGCCTGGAGCGCCATCCGCTCGAAGTGATTCTGCAAAACGCCAGCCGCTACGAGGGCGATTACCAGACCGCCGAACAACGCTCGCGCGACAAACTGCGCGAATCCAAACAGGAATATTCGCTGCGCTATGATTTCGGCTACGACGAAACGGAAAACGCCACACGCTACACAGACGAAAAAGACAAACTTGTTAACTCCGAACTGCCCAACTATGAATCCCACATCGCCACCCAGCGCGGATTGGCAGAGCAAGAATTGGTCGAAAATTTCATCCACCGCTTGCGTGAACAAATTGAAGACGCCCGCCAGCAATTGGCCTTCCTGAACGCCACCCTCGCCAACCTGCGCTTTGGCGGCGAGAAATTTGAATTTATTACCCAGCCCTCGCCGCAGGTCAAGCAGGTCTATGACATGATTATGGACAGCCAGCAGGTGATGGGCGGTTCGCTGTTTGAGTCGGACTTTCGCCAGAAGCACCAGCAGGGCTGGGATTTGCTCTTTGAGCGCCTGACCCGCCACGACGATGAGAATATTGAGCTGCGCGAGTTGCAGGATTACCGCAATTACCTGCAATATGATATCCGCATCCATTATCCCAACGGCGACCGGGCGCTGTTGAGCCAGATCAACGCCAAAAAGAGCGGCGGCGAAACCACCACGCCGTTTTACGTGGCGATGGCGGCCTCGTTTGCCCAGGCTTACCGCCTGAACCAGCCACGCCCGTCTGACACCATCCGCCTGGCGATGTTCGATGAAGCCTTCGGCAAAATGGACACTGCCCGTACCGCCAGCGCTCTGCAATTTATGCGCGACGCCGGTTTGCAGGTGCTGCTTGCCACCCCGCCCGACAAATCCGGCTCGCTCCTGCCGTATGTGGATAGTGTGCGGACGGTAGTGCGCAAAAATAACCAGTCGTTTGTGATTGAAATTGACAAAAATGAGATGATTGCGGAATTGGAGAAGGAATAGCCCTGTTTGCGGGGTTCCGTTTTCTCGCCTGGAGAGTTATCTTCGGGCGTTGTTGGGCTGCGAAAATCGCTATTCCTGCTGAATTTTTGGGCTATCGCCTCCCGCCCGAATATTAATGTCCGGGCTACGGCACGTGCCCAATCAATTGGGCTTTTTTGCCCCGCTGATGGGGCGTTGATGGGCTGCGAAAAACCTGCCCTACACCCGCCGGGGGATAAATCCCCCGGCTACAAAACAGCGCCGGGTGAACCCGGCTTTGCCCATGACCATTTCTTTCGCCCCCTCTCCCGATGTAAGCATTGCGCTTAACATCTTGCTCGATATTTTCGAGCGCCGCAAAAACCCCGAATCGCGCGCCATAAAGATCAACCTGGCCGATTTGCCCCTGCCAACCTACTTTTCCCAGACCGACCCCATCGCCCGCCTGACCGCAAACGAGCAATTTGCTGCCCTCGAAACAGCTGGTTTGCTCAAACTCACCTGGTTCTCCGGCGAAACCGGGCATCTGCTTCAATCGGTCACCTTAAAAACGGAACACACAACGCAGATTTACGCATTGCTACATCGTTCTGCCCTCACCGACCAGCGTACTCGCCTCGAAAACCTGATCCTTGCCGAAAAATTCCGTTTTGTGGATGACTGGCGCGCCCGGGCGATACGCCACGTTTTGGGGAATCTCCGTGCCGGGAAGTCCCCCATCCCCTTTAGCTTAACCGACCCCGCCCTGGACACAGACCTGCTGACCGTTATGGAAGCATTACCCGCACTCCAGGCCGAGACCCCCTACCGCGTCTTCAGCGTGCGCATCTTCAACGACAGCAAACGCCTCGAATCAATCAAACCCCAACTTGTCAGCCTGGCCCGCCTTGGTAACCCCGAATGGAAACGACTGCCCACCGAAGAAATCCTGCGTGAACTCAACCTCGTCCCCAACCCCAACTACCTTCACCTGGCCGGGGATTGGCAGCTGACCCTCGAAACCGGCGAAATCCTGACCCTCGGCGGATTTTCTCCCTCGGTTGGATTCCCCGCCGCCCAAACCGGGCAACTGCAAAGCGTCAGAGTCCACGCCCGGGCTGTTCTCTGCATCGAAAACCTGACATCCTTTCACGAATTTATCCGCATAAATAATCAATATGCCGTTATCTGCACCTACGGCAACCCATCCCCCGCCATCCGCCGCATCCTGCGCCTGCTTCCAGACTCAACCCCCATCTACCACTGGTCCGACCTCGACTACGGCGGATTCAACATCCTCAGCCAGCTTCGCCGCCTCGTCCGCGCCGACACCCAGCCCCACTGTATGGATATCGCCACCATCGACACCAACTACTCCCGTTCGCGGCCTCTCACCGCGTCTGACAAATCTAACCTGAAAAAACTACTCCTCCGCCCTGAACTGCGCGACGTGTGCCCGGTCATCGAACACCTGCTCAAGCGCGGCGTCAAACTTGAACAGGAAGGGATAGAATAGGGATATCCCCAAACCGGAGTTCCCATGCCTATCCAACTTACCGAACAACTTATCCGTTCTCGCGCCAGCGACCAGAGCTACCAAAAAGGCCGCGAATACTACCAATCCGGCGCAATTTACAACCCAGCCTGGCAATCTGCGCCGGGCAGTGTTGTTTTAACAGCAAGCTGTGAAGGCAGCAGCGCTCCATCCTATCGTTTACGCATTGAACTGGACGAAGGTGGCGTGCGCAGCGCCTCCTGCACATGCCCCTATGATTGGGGCGGGGATTGCAAACACATCGTCGCCCTGTTGCTGATGTACCTGCACAAATCAAAGGAGTTTTCCGAGCAAAAAAGCGTTTCTGACCTGCTGGCTGGCCTCGAAAAAGACGCCCTGGTAGCTGTCATCCATCATCTGGTGAGTCAAAACCCCGATGCGTATGAAGACCTCGAAATCGCAGTGCTGACTGCCAGGGCGGCATCCCAGCCCAAACCGGCCTCCAACGTCAAACACCAGACCCAGGTTTCGGAGCAGGCCTATCGCAAACAAATCACCAAAATTCTTAAACGCAGTCGCTACGATGAAGGAAATTTTTATGATGAGTATGGCGGCACGCCTGAATACGTTGAAGACCTCGAAAAAATCCGCCAGACGGCAGTCCAGTTTCTCGAAGCGGGCGATGCTGAAGGGGCGCTCATCATCCTGCGCGCCCTGCTCGAAGAGACTACCGAAAATTACGATGGCGAAATGGATTACAACGGAGACCTGGCCTGTGTCATCCAGGCTATTGGCATGCCACTGGCCGAAGCGATCCTGAGCAGTGAAATGAACGAGAAAGAACGGACAACACTTGAACATGCCTTCCAGAAAATTTACGACGACCTTCCCGGCGAAATTGAATCCAGTGAATTGGAACCTGCCCTGCTTGCTGCCCAATATGGCTGGGGCCAGTTACCTGATGCGGATGATCCTGTAGGTGACGATGACATAGAATGGATGGACTTCGACAGCCTTGAAAATGCCCGCCTGAATGTGCTCGACCGCCAGGGCCGCGTTGATGAATTCCTGAAACTGGCCCAAGAAGCCAACCCTCGCCGCTACACACTTAAACTGATTCAGCTTGGCTGCGTGGATGCTGCCATTGCTGCTTGTGAGAACCTGGAATATGCCAGCGAAATGCTGGAAGTTGCAAAAAAACTGCGCGAAGTTGGCCGCCTGGACGCAGCCATCGCCCTGGCAGAGCGTGGGCTGAACATCAACAACGACCATCCCATCGCCGTCTGGCTGGCCCCTCTGGAAGAATCGATTGGCCGCAGCGAAATGGCTGTTCGCGCCTACCGCATCGCCTTTGATGCGCAACCGGCCATTGAGTTGTATCGTCACATGAAGCGGCTCTCTGGCGCCGGCTGGGATAGTCTCCGCCCGCAGCTGATCAAAAAAGCCGGGGAAGGCTACATGAAAAACACGCTGGTGGATATTCATCTGGAAGAAAAAGAGTGGGATGCTGCCATTGCCGTGGCCGAGCAGGAGACATGGTCAACCAACCTGTTGGAAAGTGTGGCGGATAAACTCATCCCCATCCGCCCCGATTGGGTGATTCGCACATCTATCAAACAATCCGACGCTTTGATTCTAAAAACCCAGAGTAATCTCTACCCCGAAGCCGCCAAATGGCTGGCCCGCGCAAAGAAGGCTTACCAGCATAAGGGGCAAGCATCTGAGTGGCAAGCCTACATATCCAACCTGCGCGCTACCTACGCCCGCCGCCCAGCTTTGCAACGAGAGTTGGCTGGATTATGAAGCTGTTGCCCCCAAACATCGCCTAAGGTATCATGTAGTCATAACTGAACACGCCAAAAGAAAGGAAAAACGCACAAAATAGTGGTGTTTTTGCCAGAAAAATCACAATTTTGTGCACAAAATGCTATGAAAATCATGTCTGCCACCGCCCAATCATTTCCAAATATTGCCTTGGCGATGTAATCACAATAGACCACAATATTTAGTGGCGGCGAGGTTGATTATCCCCGTATATGGTGGATATTCATCATCAATAGCCTGCCAAAATGATTACGCCCCCACTGCAATGGGGGTGTAATCATTGGGTGAGGATCAAGAGTGGTACTTATACCTGTATATCAGAGCGCATCGTAGTGATCCGAACTTTATCAATATAACAAACAAACTGTGGGCGCAAACTTACCGGGCTAGATTCACCACTCCATTTTTTCGGCGTTGATAAGCGACTGCCAGCCCACCCGAGGAAGTCTCGCGATATAAAGATGGCAGGGCTGCCCGGTTTCACGCATAACGGCAACAACCTGGTCGCAAGAAATATGGTGGCTGCCGCCGATGCGGTACAGCGTTAGTTTACAAGTTTTTCCCATCCAGCATGGACAGCCCATCATCCACCATTTGCATGCCTTCGTCCAGTTGCTCTTTGGAGATGATTAGCGGCGGGGCGATGATCAGGATGTTTTTGAAAGTGAACACATAAACGCCATTTTGGATCAGGAAGGCTTTGAGCGGGGCGACATCCAGCGGTTCTTTCGTTTCGGGGTTTTTCACCAGCTCGATCCCGGCAAACAGGCCGATATAACGGACATCGCCAACGCTGGGATGTTTCTCCTTTAGCGCTTCCAGCCTTTGGCCGAGAATTTTTCCCATTTCATCAACGCGCTCAAAGACATTTTCTTCCTCGTAAGCCTCGATGGCCGCAACCGCCGCCGCGCAGGAAAGCGCATGGCCGCTGTAGGTCAGCCCGGCGTACAGAATATGGTCGTCGAAATAATCGGCGATTTTCTCTGAAACGATCACTGCGCCGAGCGGCAGGTAGCCGGAGGTGATGCCTTTGGCGGTGGTGATGATGTCGGGGGTGACGTTCCAGTTATCGACGGCGAACCATTTGCCGGTGCGGCCCCAGCCGCTCATCACTTCATCGGAGATGAGCAGGATGGCGTATTTATCGCAGATTTCGCGCATGCGCGGCCAGTAATCGTCCGGGGGGAGGATCAGCCCATTGGTGCCGGTCACGCCTTCGAGGAAGATGGCCGCGATCTGATCCGGCCCTTCGTGCTGGATGACTTCTTCCACATGATTGATGCACTGCCGCTTGCAGGTATCTTGCGTCCAGCCGAAAGGGCAGCGGTAGCAGTACGGGTCAAGGAAATGAACAACGCCCGAAATGGATGGTTCGGAGGGCAGGCGGCGGCAATCGCCGGTCAGCGCCGCTGCGCCGTGCGTCGCGCCGTGATAGGAGCGGTAGCGGGCCAGAATCTTGTGCCGTCCGGTGTAAGCGCGCGCAATTTTGATGGCGTTTTCGTTGGCGTCCGAACCGCCCAGGGTGAAAAATGTTTTCTTCAGGTTGCCGGGGGTGATTTCGGCCAGTTTCCTGCCGAGACGGGCGCGCGGCTCGGTGGCGTGGAATGGGCTGATGTAGGTCAGCTTGGCAGCCTGCTCCTGGATGGCTTTTACCACCTTCGGGTGCTGGTGCCCCAGGTTAGAATTTGCCAGCTGCGAGACCATGTCGAGATAGCGCTTGCCATTGGCGTCCCAAAAGTAAACCCCCTCGGCATGGGTAACGGGGATGGGATTCAGCTTCCCCTGGGCCGACCAGGAGAAAAAGGTGTATTCCTTATTGAGATCGACGATCTCCTGGGCAGTCAAGGTCTCGGTCAGTGTTTCTTCGGTCGGTTCGAGTGTGAACATTTTCTTCCCTTGGGTGCAAGTAGCGCGTTGATTTTTTTACGCAAAATCGCCAGGGCGCTAGATTTTAGAGTTGCTTCTTGGCGACTCTGCGACTTTGCGTTAGAACCTGTACAATTTCTCTGCTTATTTATGCAGATTCCTGGCCGCCACGAAGCTCAGTCCACGTTCGGTCAGCGCCCAGGCAGTGCGGTTGGCGGCATCGACTTTGTCGAGGTAGTTTTGCAGCAGGTTGCCCCAGTCGCCGCTGGCAATGACTTCATCCTTGGCGCGGAAGTAGTCGAGCACATCCGAGAGATGGGCGCGGGTCACATCCACTTCGGGGTCGCCGCCCTCGTGCTTGGCAGCGATGTTTGCGACATGGTCGGCGATTTCCAGCAGGTCGGCGCGGCGATTGTAGGGCTGGATGACGATGTTCTTCTGCGGCTCGGTGATATGGTGCTCAAAGCGGACAACCTTCTCGAAGCCGAGCACCTTGCGGAAGTCGGCGGTCAGCTCCATCGTCTCGTTATGGATCGAGTTCGACCAGTTGAAGCCAATCAGCGGAGACGAGCCATCGTCGCGGCTGAACAATTTCGCCATCGTCATAATCCATAACGCGTTATAGGGGTTATCCGCGCCGAAAAACACCGAAATCTTGAACTGGATATCCACACCCAGCTTGTAGAGCATGAACCCGAGCAGGATCGTCCCCGCGTTGAAGTTAAGCACATGCTGAACACCATAGTTGGTGTAATAGTACAGGAACTCGTCCAGCCATTGCAGGGCGTGCTCGTTGGGCTGGCCGATGCCGCCAAAGTAACCGGTGATGGTGGCCGGGCCGCCCAGGTGCGGGTTCGAGCCGTCCGTGCCTTTGGTGTCGAGCGTTTCGACGAACGATGCGCCGATGATGTCCAGCGCGGCCACGATGGCGGGCAGGTCGCCATCCGCTTCGGATTCTTTCATCTTACGGACGGCGATGTAGCGCCCCGGCATGAGCGTTTGGTTGGCAAGCGCCTGTTCTGCCATCACACGCACCCACGGGAAATATTGCAGCGCCGAAACTTCGAGGGTGACCGCATAATCATCCTTGAATTGTGTGGTTTGGGCAGCTGCGCCCAGCACCTTCT
Source organism: uncultured Anaerolineae bacterium (assembly GCA_903822545.1). Lineage (GTDB taxonomy): Bacteria > Chloroflexota > Anaerolineae > Anaerolineales > Villigracilaceae > CAIJPN01. The sequence goes on from CAIJPN010000167.1 coordinate 9,917, forward strand.
GGCGATAATCAGCCACCGGGATGAACGCCCCCCGGTCACGCTGTTCGATCAGCCACCTCAGGTCTTTGATGTAATCCGGATTGCGGGATTCCACCTGCCTGAGCAGGTTCTCCAGCTTGCGGGATTCGCGGTGCTTGTGGTTGATCTCCTCTGGCGTCCCGTATCTTGCCACTACATCGAGGAAGTTTTTCATCACCCGCGAGTTGGGGTCGAGCAAAACGGCGTTGATGGCGTCGAGGCGATTGTGGGGAATGGCAAGTTTTTCTTGGATGTTCATTTCAGGTCTCCTAATCAAGCATCTTGAGCAGCTCGTCATACTCTTCATCTGCCATGCCGAACCAGTTCTCTTTGGCCGGGAAGGTTTTCTCGGTCACTTCCTTCACGTACCCATTCAGCCCCTCGCGGATAACCGCGCCCGCATCGGCAAAGACTTTCGCCATTTTGGGCTTGAATTTGGGATAGAGCGCGAAGGCATCATGGTAGATGAGCAGTTGTCCGTGCGCGTGCAGGCCGGAACCGAGCGACATGATGATGGCGTTCTTCGCGCGTTCGGTGATGAGCTGGCATAAACGGTCTGGGACCAGTTCGAGCAGGATCATGAATGCCCCCGCGTCTTCCAAGGCTTTGGCATCGTCCACAATTTTCTTGGCCATGGCCGCAGATTTTCCCTGTAACTTGAACCCGCCCAGGGCCGAGACCGATTGCGGGGTCAGGCCCAGGTGCCCGATGGCGGGAATCCCCGCATCCACAATGCCCTTGATGCGGTCCGCCATCGCCGCGCCACCTTCCAGCTTGATGGCATCACAGCCCGCTTCTGCCATGAACCGCCCGGCATTGCGGATGGCCGATTCCACGCTGGGCTGGTAGGTCATGTACGGCATATCGCCCACCAGCCAGGCGTTTGGCGCGCCGCGCCGGACTGCCGCCGCGTGGCGAATCATGTCATCCATCGTTACCGGCAGGGTGCTGTCGTAGCCAAGCATGGTCATACCCAGGCTGTCGCCGACCAGGATCATATCCACGCCGGCCTGATCCTGCATATAGGCGGTCGGGTAATCGTAGCAAGTCAGCCAGGTGATGGGCTGTTGCGCGGCCACTTTCTGATACAGGCCGGGCAGGGTCATTTTCTTGCGGGGTTCGGGCATTTTTTCTCCTTTTGATTTTTGTCCTCACCCCGTTGGGAATGGTCAGGGTAAGGGGGTTATTTCAACTGCAAAATGGTCGTGGATTTGATTTCGGTGAACACCAGGCTGGTGTGGATGCGCGCCACGCCGGGGATGGGGGTCAGCCGGTCAACAGCGAAGCGTTCCAGTTCCTTGCGGTTGCGCAGCGCCACCTTGAGCAGGTAATCGTACTCGCCGGTGATGTGGTGGCATTCCAGCACCTCCGGCATCTGCTGGATGAGCGCCCGGAAGTGCTCCACCTGTTCGAACTGGTGCATCTGCAAGCCGATGTGGATGAAGCACAGCAGGTCGTACCCGGCTTTTTCCCGGTCGAGCACGGCGGTGTAGCGGCTGATGTAGCCTTCCTTTTCCAGCCGCCGCAGCCGCACCGAAGTGGCGGGCGGCGACAGGTGGATCAGTCGGGATAGATCCAGGTTTGTTAAACGGCCATCCGCTTGCAGGGCGTTCAGGATGGCAGTATCAACTTCGTCGAGTAAAGGTTCTGACGTATTTTTTATCATAAAAAGGCTCCTTTCCTTTTTATATTTTGGGTTATTTTGAAAAGTCAAAATAGTATTCTGACAAGACGATGCTATAAAAAATTATATTCCAAAACCCCCGTTTGCAAACATACCAGGCCGAATAAGGTAAACGCGCCGGGAATTTTGTAATGTTCAGGTTTTTACAAAACGCTGGTTGATTGGCAAAAGTTATGCACTTTCTGTGGACAATGTATCAAAAGTAAAGCGTGGTATGTTGAAGCGTTTGGAAGGAATAACTTTGTGATGGTTTGGTCGAAGAGCGAAGGAGAAAAAGTTAAATAATCTAAAGGCATTACTCAAGGCAAACTTGAGCCAAGGCCAACCGATTTGAAAATAGCTCAAACCACGTTCCCAGTGAGCATCTACCAAAGGCTGAAGACCACGAGCGACAACCGCCAAACCGGAACTAACCAGATACAAAGTGGCAGTAGCCATAATCAGCCCAAGGCGCGCCAAGGCCTGTCTATCGAACAGTTCAGATGATTCGAGTTGAACGCCGCCAGATTTATCATCAAGGAAGTTTTCTTCGATGTCGAAACGCAAACCATGTTCATGGAAAGTGCTGATATCAGCAATCTATTACCCACATTTTCGAGTGAGTAGGGAAAGCGGTTAGACTTGTGAGCATCCTAAAGAAACCGAGCGAGAAGAGAGAGATGGCAGAGAAACCGCAAACCGCAGAAAACTCGTGGGCCGTTGAAGAATTTGGACA
>CAIJPN010000168.1 GCA_903822545.1 uncultured Anaerolineae bacterium
GGTCGAGAATTTCTCTGTCGGTACGCCTGTCAACGCTCGCTGTTGACGATCATCTCGGATTTCTGGGATCACTTGGTAATCTCCTCGCAAGGTTTTACCCAAATGTACCAGAATTCACACTAATCAGGAACAACCCTATTATCCTTGCACTATTTATTCCGCTCGGATTTGCGAAGGCAGCGGGGTGCAATGGGACATCTTGTAATGGCCAAGATCCGCATGATAAGGGTTGTGATGGTAGTACGTCACAAATCGGACAGTAATTTGGTCAGGGCCTTCAGGAACTTTGTGGACATCATTGCGCAAATCACCTTCAGGTACGTGTTATGCAAAATGGACAAAAACCTGGAATCAGAATAATAACATTCGTCACCTTAGACCTGAACTAACCAATTACTCCAATTGGGGGTAAATTGTGCAGTATGATGATTCTAGTAGTTACAGTCTTATGTGGTCGCCCATGAATACTGCGGCATATAAGTATTGTGCCATTGGAAGAATGGGATTCGCTAATAGCAGTTTTGATACTGTTACCGATCCAACCTGCGGATGATCGAGCCTTCTGCCCGACCAGAATTCCGTAGATCAATAAACCAGGAAAAATTAGACAGAAAGGATAGTTTCATGTTTGCTAATTTTCGTCTGCAAAAGTATGCTTTTATGACCTTGCTGGGCTGCTCTATTTTAGGAGTAATTCTTCTTGTAGGCTACAAAGCAGTCTCTGCGAGCAACAATGGCCCCACATCAGAGGTGATTGACCAGGTTACCAATCAAGGTATGACTGTTTCGATCAGCAATGTGGTATTTGATCAAGATCAAACCGAATTTGTCGCATGTTTTGACCTGCCGAGTAAGGCAAACTGGTTGCCCTATGCAACACTTGTGGATGGGTCCACTACGATCATAAATTCTAAATATACGATTATCAACCCGGATGATCCAAAAACATTTGAAGGGACGTATCGCTGCTACCAGTACACTTTTTATGGAAAGGTTTCCCCGTCTGCTCTATTTGTGATAAGTAAAATTCAAACTGACATCCCGGAATCGCTCACCCAAGCGGACTGTGATCGAGGGCTGGAGAAAATCAAAATGAGCCATGCTGATTTTTCTTTCTCATGCGAATTCGGTGCTCACGGGATTGCTTTTAATGTTGTTCAAAAACCCACAAAAATGACCCAGGATGAGGTCGGGGAATTGATTGCAGAGGCGCTCACTGAAACCGTCAAAGGCCCCTGGGAACTAAAATTATCTCAATAACATTAGCATAGCTTAATTTGATGGGGCGGGTTATCCCATTTCCGAAGGCTGATGTCTTTGGAACGAAAACCCGTCCCATGTATTTTTCTCATGGAAGATAATTTATGCAAATACTGAATAAAAACAAAACCCTTGTTCTTCACTTAAGTGTTCTGATCTGGATTTTATTGGCATCAATCCTATTATTTGCCTGTTCATCACAAACTTATACGTCTGCTCAAACTGACCTCACTCCAATGAAAACGCAGGGAGATGAAACACCTGTTGGAGACCTCATTCCTCTTCCGACCCCATCAGGTTCTGTATTGCCCAGCCAACAACCTGTTGCGCTAGTTGTGACCCATGAAGGTGTTTCAATTGCCGTAACCTGGGTCTATGCCGATTCTGCCCGGGTTGGCATTGAGTACCGTATTCAGGGTATCAAGGTTCCCGATGGTTATCACCTGTATTGCCCAGTTAGCGCAGCATCTTTGAAGGATGATGCAGGGAAGGAATACGAAAAATATATCTGGCCCCCGGCTGAAGGACCATCTGAGAATTTTGAGATTCAATGTAGACAAACTGAAAACGGTGACGAGTACATTGTCACCCAAAATTATTATGGCGTAACCGCCGGTCACAATCAGTCGCTGGGGTTAACCTTGAGCATTGATCTAGGCGGGTTCGGCATTTATACTAAAAACGGTGTGATGAAAGAGTTTCCTGCGAATGGCCCCTTTGTTTTTCATTTCGATGTACCCATCATTGGTTCACTGACGCTAGACTCAAAGATAACCCAAAGTAAGAATGGAATGACTGTAACCTTAAATCGGTTGGCGATCAATCCCACACTTACGAATGCTTATCTGTGCATTTCATATGACAACCATAAAGGTTGGTATCCTGATATTACCCTAACTTGGGAAGGAAAAATTTACCAGGCCGATGAGACCGCTACAGCCCGCATGGATGTGTATCATAAAACCTTTCCTACCTTTATGAGCCAGTTTACAACAGAACGATGCTATCGGTATTCGTTCTTCGTCCCCTATCAAATCAACCCCAGCGTGCCTTCATCGCAGCAAATGTCTATTACCATAAATAAAATGACAATAAATGCTATGGATGCATTATCCCAGGATGATTGCGCTGCAACCCGTAAAAAAGTTCAACGCAGCTATCCTGAACTCAACTTTTCCTGCAACATTGACACTTCTGACCCGCAAGGGCTTGCGGCTGGCCTTAACATCGATAACCTGCCTCTAGGGATGGATCGGTCAACCGCTTATGGGATTATCGAAGAAGATTTTAAGAGCATTGTAGAAGGGCCGTTTATATTTACAGTCAATGTACCGTGAGTGAGATGTATTACAAATGCTGGCCTTGCACAAAAGACTGGCGTTGGCGCAAACTCCGCAAGAGAAAGAAAGGCTTGCGCGTCAAATCGAAGCCACCGACCGCGCCTTCGATGCGCTTGTGTATGCGTTATACGGGCTGGATGAGGCTGAAATCGGGATTGTGGAGGCTGGTCTTTCTTAGCCCTGTTTACGGGGTGTTGTCACCTGGCCTTCCGGTGATTCAGCGCCTTTGGCCGGGTTCAACCTGTGGCTTTTCCCGCCAAATCGTCTCGCGCCGGTAGGGGCTGCCGTTCTCCAATATCGTCACAAACACAAAGCGTTGCGAAGGTTTGAAACCTTCGCAACGCTTTTATGGCTCTCCCGTTTTACAGGGATGGCATGGTAAGGGCGACCCGCCATGCGCGAAAAAGCATCTTTTTAGGCCAACTTTCCAGGCAAAAATGCGCCATCTTGGTGCCCGGAAGAGTCGCCCCTACTCTTTTTTACAATAAAAACGGTAAAGGTCGTTTTTATTTACTTTGCCCGCCTAATTTCCTCCACCGCATCCGGGTTCACCAGCGAACTGGTATCGCCCGGCTCCAGGCTCAGGTACGCCGCGCGGATCATGCGCCGCATCACTTTGGCGTTGCGCGTCTTGGGCAGGTCGCTGACGAACAGCACTTTCTTGGGGGAGAGTGGTTTGCCCATTTCGGCCACGATCATCTGTTTCAGGGCAGCGCGCAGCTCGTCAGACGGGGAAACGCCCTTTTTGAGCACGCAGAAAACCACCAGCGCCATACCTTTCACTTCATCCGGCACACCAATCGCGGCAGATTCGACGACATCCGGGTGATGCACCAGGATTGATTCAACTTCCGCAGGCCCCAGGCGCTTTCCCGCGATTTTGAGCGTATCGTCCGAGCGCCCCAGGATGTACCACAGCCCGTCGCCGTCAATCGCCGCGAAATCGCCATGCACCCAAACGTTTTCCCAACGGCCCCAATACGTGTCGAGATAACGCTGTGGGTCTTTCCAGAAACCGCGCGTCATGCCAATCCACGGGGCGCGGATGACCAGTTCGCCAACCGCATTGCGTACGGGCTGGCCGTTCTCATCCACCACATCGGCGGCCATGCCGGGGCAGGGCGCAGAAAAGGCGCACGGTTTGAGCGGCAGCAGTGGGTTGCCCATCACGATCCCGCCCGAAATCTCGGTGCCGCCGGAATAATTGATAATCGGACGCATCCCGCCGCCAACTTCCTTAAACAGCCACATCCACGGGTCGGGGTTCCAGGGTTCGCCGGTGCTGGCGAAAAATCGCAGCGACGATAGATCATGCTTCTCAAAATGCTCGTTGCCGTGCGGGATGAGAGAGCGAATCAGCGTGGGGGAAACGCCCAGTTGGGTGATTTTGTGCCGCTCCACCAGCGCCCACAGCCGGTCGGGGCCGGGGAAATCGGGTGCGCCATCGTACAGGAAGCAGGTCGCGCCCAGCAGCAGCGTGCCGAACACCAGCCAGGGGCCCATCATCCAGCCCATGTCGGTCATCCAGTAAAAAACATCGCCCGCGTGTACGTCCGTGCCAAAAGCCATATCCTGCGCGGCCTTGACCGGGAATCCGCAATGCGTGTGCAGCGCGCCCTTCGGCCTGCCGGTCGTGCCGGATGTGTAAATGATCATCAGCGGGTCTTCGGCGGCGGTGTTTTCGGTTTCGGACACGTCGCTCTGGCGTTCCACCAGTTCGTGCCACCAGTGGTCGCGGCCCGCTTCCATGGGAATGTCTTGTCCCGTGCGTTTGACCACGATCATGTGCTTGAGCGATGGCGTTTGGGCGGCGGCCTCGTCTGCAATGGATTTCATCTCGACAGCTTTCCCGCGCCTGAAAGCGCCATCCGCTGTAAAGAGCGCCGCCGCTCCGGCATCCGTCAGGCGGGAAACGACCGCCCCGGCACCGTATCCGCTAAAGAGCGGCAGGATCACCCCTCCGATTTTTGCCACTGCCAGCAGCGCAACGACAATTTCCGGGGTCATCGGCATAAACAACCCGATGGCGTCTCCCTTTTTCAGCCCGAGTTCTCTCAAAGCGTTGGCGGTTTTGTTCACCTGCTGGAAGAGTTCGCGGTACGTCAGGGTTTTAGTGACACCTTCTTCGCCTTCCCAAACAACGGCAGGCTGATGGCTGATAACTGATGGCTGGTATTTATCCACGCAATTGTGGACAATATTCATCTTTCCACCCACACACCACTTTGGCAGTTGGATGCCTCCCGACAAATCCACAACCTGGGTATAAGGCTCATAAAAGCGAATATTGAGATATTTCAGCACAGCGTCTGTGAACCAAGGCACATCAATAGTAGAGCGTTCCATCAGCGTGGCAAAATCCGCGATTTTGTGCTGGCGCATGAAAGCGGTCAGGTGGGCGCGTTCCACATACTCCGGCGTGGGACGCCAGGCGATTTCTCCTCCGAAGTCGAACTGGTCAGGCATGGGTTTATCTCCTTTTGGCTAAATTATTTTGGCCCTACTGTTTTTGGTGTAAAAATTTGTGGGGGCGACCCTTCATGGCATAAAACAACGATTCTTTGCGCCGGGCGGGTCGCTCCTACCCGGCAGCGTGACGGGTGGTGAACCAGTAGAGCGCGGCGGATGTGGCTAATATCATCAGCGTGGGCAGTGTGGAAAGGATTTGGGGCGAGAATCCGGCCATGGAGGGCAATCCACCCAGGAGCAGGGCCGTGCCCAGCGTCAGGCTGGCGGCCAGGCCGGGACGGTTAGGGAGTGTCTGCCCGAGCAGGGCGACCGAGGCCGGGGTGGATGACTGCATCAGGAAGACGCCCACCAGCAGCAGGGCGGGAAAACCCTGCCCAAGAATGATGAAAGGCACCGAAACGGCAACGACTCCCGGCAGGTACCATCTCCATCCGGTTTTATCTGCCAAAAAGCCGCCGATTAGTTTGCCCAGCATGGCGGCAGCAGCCACCATGAGTGCCTGTTGGCGCAGGCCGATGAGCGCGTATTGGTTGGATGTCCAGACGGTGGAGCGTAGTGCGATGGCAAGGATAAGTAAAACAGCCAGGAATTCGTATTTTGGGAGCGCTAAAGTTTTTTTTGCTTCGGGAACGGGGACATGAGGCTGGAAGGCAATCATTACTGCCAGGATGAACAGCCCAAACAGGTACGGCCAGTGCGGAGAACCAGCCAAGACGCCCTGTTGCCCGCCCAGCACGAGCCCGAGCACACCAAAAGCAGTGAACAGGCCAGGGTTGGAGGCTTTGCCTGGGCTGCTGGTGATGGCCAGCGATCCGCCACCCGCATGGAACAGCGCGGAACCGATCCCGGCGAGTGTGACGGCCAGGGTGACAGAAAATTCCAAAACGGCCAGCCCGGCCAGCGTGGAGGCCAAACCAATCAGCGTGATGAGTTTTGGCCGTCGGAGATGATCACTGAGCAGCCCGGCAAATGGCATGGCACCAAAGGCGATGAGGTTGTAAGCCATGACGAGCAAGGCCGCATTCTGATGGTCTCCCAGGGCAGCGCGGCCCAGCAGGAAGCCCGCGCTGGCATCTGAGAAGCCGTGCGCAAGGCCAAGCAGTAGCGGCAGGAGCCAGAATCGCATCACAAGATGCGCAGGAAGATAAACATGGGCAGGATAATGAGGGCGTAGCTGGCAGCATTCATGGCAAGAGCGGCGAGGGCGGTTTCACGCAGGGATGCACGCTTGAAAAGCCAGAGAACGATCGCCTCGATAAGCGCCGAGCCAATGAAGAAGATGATAATCATTGACCATTCAATTCCCATTTTATCGAGCGCTGATGTAAGTTGGCCGAATATATCTACAAGGAAAAACCCAGCCAGGGCAGAAGCTATGTTGGCCGAAAAGGAGGCCAGCACGGAAGGCCAGAAATTTTTCCATTTGAGCTTTGTTAAAATAGCGGCTTCAATCAAAATAATGGCAAGCAGGGCGCCAATTCCCATTGCAAATACCATCGCGATGATCGGGCCCGCAGCCATATCAGATGAAGGCGAATAGTACATGGAAAACTCCTTTCCAGGCCAGGATAATGCCAAACGTCAGGATTTCTTTTTTATTGTACTGTTTTTCGAGCCAAATGGCTCAAGTGATTACCTGTCCAGAAGGGCTTTCTTAAACTCCAAACCATCGAACCCGCCAAGCAGACAAAGGGCCGGGATTAGCTATCAAAGTAGTTGCAAGATTTCAGAAAGTAATGCAATTTCTTTGATTTCCAGGCAACGTTTTGCTACAATAGTTGAGATGAATATTCTTTCTTTTGAAACGATCAAAAAGCTCAACGCTGTAGACAACCGCGATCTGCTTTCCCAGGTGAAAGAACGGGGGCTAACTGGGTTGGCAGCGGCCAACCCAAGTTCAAAAGAGCAGGTTATCTGGCTCTTGATGGGAGGAGAAGTTATCCACGGATACCAGTCTAACGGTATCGGGGCCGAACGCATCAGTTCGGAGCAGCTGACCCTGGCCCCTGCGTGGAATATTTCCGTTTATCCACTGCCAGGGCGGGTGGTACAGTTCAGCAAGGTGTTAATCGAACACAAATCCGCTGTGCGCACGATCAACTCAAACTCGGCAGAACTTTTGACGCTGGCAAAATCGTTTAGCAAAGACGAAAATCCCACACTGATGCAAATCCAGTGGAGGGATGCCGAAGGGCTGATTCTGGTTTCGGGCTGTAACCTGGGCCACCAACAGGCCGCTTTTATGTCACCCCAGGGCAACAGCGAGGATGCAGAAGCGCTGACCAGGATGAGCGAGTGGCCCACCAAGGAATGCCGCGTCAACGTTTATAGTGGCAATATGGAATCCACCGCCTGGGTCGAAGCCCAACTGTGCCTGTTATTTGAATGGTCAGCCAGCCTGCTGCTTGACCGCTACGGCTACCTGACCGGCAAAACAATGGTCGGCTCAGTGACACGCGACCTGGTATCACAAGCCCTGCGCTTTGGGCGGGATTTTTCAACAACAGGCCCCAACCTGACCGAAAAAACCATCTTTCCCTCCCCCGCCGAAATGTTCACTGCATACCAGAATTCCTTCCGGCTGGAAATGCGCCACATCCAATCAGTAATTGGCGTTGGCATGATGACAATCATCCTGCGCCAGATGCAGACATCTCTAAACAAGCCCTATCAAACGCTGCTTCAACGCTACCCCATCTTCGAATAAAGGCCGTTATGCCAGATAATCTCTCTAAGAAACATTTCCTGACCCTGACTGGAGGTATCCTGGCGGCCCTGAACCTATCGGTCTACGCGCTCGTCTACCAGTACGAGCCATTTAATCCACTGATTAACCGGCTGATATTAAATGGGTTAACAGTCGCCACAGCCGGATTCGCCGCGATAGTCTTAACCTTGATAGTGGACTGCTTCCAACCAGAAGAACCACCGCGCCGCATGTGGGGGGCTTTTTCTGGCGCAATGTGGTGCTGGACAATCGGTGAAGTCATCTGGGCCTGGTACAACCTGACAGTGCTGGAAGTCCCTGATTTCAGCGGAGCCGATATCTTCTGGTTCATCGGATACGTTTTCCTGACCGCCTCCATCTTGAACCAATTCAAGTTAATCTATTTCGGGCAGATGAGCGCGCTCTACTCGGCTGCCACCGTCATCTGGACGTTTTCGATCATGCTGACAACCATGATCCTGGCCATTACAGGCTCCACCGACATCTTGATAGATTTCATGGGTGTGTTCTACCCGATCGCAGATTTTTTCGTGGCAGCCACCGCCCTGATACTGGTGATCACCTTCCGACGCGGCACACTGGCCTATCCCTGGTTGAGCCTGTTTGCCTTTGTGGTGGCCGACAGCCTGTATATTTGGGCCACATCCAGCGACATATACAACTACGAAATGTCTGGCAGCATCACCAACCTGATGGTGGATGGCGCTTACCAGCTGGCTTACATCATTTTGAGTTGGGGCGTCTTCCAACAACTGCTGCTATTGAAGTTCGGCGCAAATTTCCAATCGACCGACGCCCCACCGCCTGGCAAGTAAAGCCCAAACAAGTGCTGCAAACCAAAAGCGCGATTTTTCCTCGGGAAAAATCGCGCTTTTGAATAACTCAAGAAAAGCGCATAACGCATCATCGTGCCAGCTCTTTCCTGCCAAGCCGGCAGCGCAATTGAAGATCTTCCAACATCAGGCATACCGTTCTTCCCCATAAAAAGCGCTCCCGGATGCGCTTTTGGCCTTTTTGTCCCATCTCACGCGCAAAATCGGGCTCATCAACCAGGCGGCTGATGCAATTTGCCAGCTGCCTCTGGTCAAATGGCTTTACCAGCAGGGCCGAGTCTCCATCGGCAACAACTTCGGGGATGGCGCCGGTGCGGTAACTGACGACAGGCAGCCCACAAGCCTGGGCCTCGGCAATCGACAGGCCGAAAGTCTCGGTGTGGGATGGCAGGATAGCCAGGTCAGCCCGGGCCAATTCGGCGGCAAGGCTGGAGCGCTCCAGCGGGCCGGTAAAGGTGATTTTAGATTCGATCCCGCGCTGGCGGGCGGCAGCGCGCACTGCGGATTCATCGCCCCACCCGGCGATTTTCAACGCCCAATCGGCATATCCCTGCTGGTAAACGATTCCCAGGGCGGCGATGGCATCAAAAATCCCTTTAATTGGTTCCAGCGAACCAGTGAAGATAAACTTTTGCAATTTCCCGCTTCGCGGCGCGAGAGGCGGCTGGAAGATATCATCCACGCCGATGGGGATGACGACGATTTTCTCGGTGGGCAGACCAAGGTGCTCGATCAGCTCGTTGCGCGCAAATTTGGATGCAACGTAGATAACATCAGCCTGGAGCAGCTGGCGGAAGTGAAAAAAGTGATAGGCGAGCCGGCGCGAGGGGCTGGACTCTGCCCGTTTTTTGAGAAACCCAAACGGGGCGGCGGCAACAACAGCCAGGATATTGCCCCTGCGTGGCAGCCAGGCCGTTTCGTATTGCCAGCTAATGACTGCATCCACCGGGGTATCTTTAACAAAGGCTGAAACAGCCTGAGACAGGGAAAAACTGTCGAAAAGGTGATGCAGGCCAAAGGGCGGAACGTCGCGGGTAAAAGCCGGGGGCCAGAGTGAAGCTGGGGTTGGTGAATCCGTCACCGGCATAAGATAAATCTCATTTCCCATCCAGCGCATTTGATTTGCCAGCGCAAAAAGATGGCTGGTTTCGCCGCCGGGAGCGGTGAGGGGCTGTTGTTTGGTGAACAGGATGCGCATGGTGTTTGTGGCGCGGGGTATCATTCCGCATTACGGGTTAAGACGTAACCGGCGACCTTTTTGATGAGTTTGAACGCCCAGGCCGGGTCAAATTGCAGCCCGGCGGCGGCGCAGCGTGCGGCCCGGGGCAGGTTGCCGGATTTCAGGCTGATGGCGAACATTTTTGCGGTGTCACGGCTGCGCAGGTCGCAGATGAGGGCGCGGGCGGGCGCAGGCAGGTCTTTTTGGCTGAGAAAGCGGCTGGTGATGGTGATGTGTTCGGCGGCGATGCGCTGGAATTTTGCATCGGTCAGGTCGAAGGTCAGCGAACCGGCGTGCTGCTGGTAGTGGTAAACCATCGGTGAAATGACGGCGTAGCGCGGGCGGCTGAGGGCGAAGCGCAGCATGAACTCGCGGTCGGCGGCGATGTGCAGGCTGGCATCGAATCGCCCGATTTGCTCAAAAACTGCGCGGCGGAAGAACCAGGCGTTGAAAAACGGGTTACCGGTGGCGGCAAGCTGCAGCAGGTCGGCGTTTTGCGGCTGGAAGCGCTCGCCGCTGATGGTTTCGCCGCTGGCAGATTGCCCCGATACCAGGGCTGCGCCGGTGACCGCCTGGGTTTGCGGGTCGCGGAAAGCATAGGCGACGGCCTGGAAAATGGTTTCACCGTAAAAATCATCGCTGTTGAGAAATCCGATGATTTGGCCGCGGGCGAGCGCCAGGCCTTTGTTCAGGGCGTCGTACATGCCGCTGTCGGGGCCGCTGGTCACGCGCAGGTGGGGGTACTGCGCCAGGATGGGGAGAGTCCCGTCGCTGGAGCCGCCGTCGATGAGGATGTGTTCCGTTTCGGGGTAACCCTGTGCGCGAACGCTTTCCACCGCCCGCGCGATGGTGGCGGCGCGGTTCAGGCAGGGGGTGATGATGGAGATGCGCGGCTCAGTCATGGGCGGGCGTTTCCTCCAACCGCCGCTCAAAATCGCGCAGCGAGAGCCAGGCGCGGGCTTCGTATTGGGCGAAGAAAAAGCTCAGGAACCAGCCATCGCGCCCGCCCAGGATGCCTTTCATCTTCAGGAAACTATACAAGAAATAGCGCGCCGACTTATAAGCCATTTTCAGCCACGAAAACCGCTCACCGCGCTCATGGCGCGACTTGCCCTCCAGCCGCAGGTAACGCTCGTGCTTTTCGCGCAGCGCTTCCAGGCTGTCGATCCAGTAGTGCCTGACGGCGTTGTGGCCGTTAAACGGCAGCTGGAAAACAGTGAAGCCTTCTTCGGGGGAGATACCCGCATGTACCCACTTATGCACGGCGATGCGATTCTTGTTCAATACCTTAGGAAAATGCCGTATGCCACCCCAGGCAGTTGTTTTTAGCGGCCTACGCAAGAAGTAATATTCAAACGGGATTTCAATAATAGCTGCGTCGGGATGGTTCTCGATGCTTTGGAAAATCCCATCAATCAACCCATCAGGCAGCACTTCGTCCGGGTCGGCGCGCAGGAACCATTCATTTTCGATCAGGTGCAAGATGTCAGGGATGGCAAGCTCCACCGCCGGGACTTTGGGATGGCTGTAAACCTGCTGCGTGAACTTGCGGGCAATCTCTGCCGACCCGTCACTTGATTCCAAATCGACGACAATCAATTGGCTGATGCCGGACAGGCTGCGCAGACAGTCTTCCAGCACATTGGCCTCGTTGCAGGTGACAACCAGCGCGGAGAGTTTCATCGGCGGTATCCGATAACTTTTTTGACAAAAGACTTGAAACCAGGCCACAATTTGCGATATTTATACTGGTCGATGTACCGTTCCAGCCACGTTGCGTAGTCTGAAAGTTTTTTCCGCTCCCTGGCATCCACCCGTACCAGCCACCTGTTGACGATGGACAGCTCCTCCCGCCAGAACGACACCGGGAAATCAGCGGTTTTTTGCGCCGGGTGGCTGCGGAAGCAGGCCAGCGGCGAATCGAGCAAGATGGGGCGCAGCCCCAGGTGCGCCAGGCGGCCATACAGTTCGTGGTCCATAACATAGTGGATGGTTTCGTCGACTCCACCGGCGGAGAGCACGGCTTCGCGCCGCCAGAAGGAGGACGGCTGGGGCAGCGAAATCCCGGCGCGCTTGGTGCAGACAAAATCCAGCCAGCCCTGCGGCTGGTAGCGCGGATCGCGCCCCAGGGCGGTATACATTTCCGGGTTGAAGATGCCGATTTGCTGAAGCCGCTCGTCGGTCATAACGGTTTTGCCTACCAGCCAGGCACAGTCTGTTTCAACGGCAGCCCGCCCGATGGTGGATAAAGCTCCAGGCAGGTACACATCGTCAGAGTTGAGCCAGGCCACCCAATCCCCGCTTGCCAGCGCTAAACCCTTGTTGATGGCGTGCGACTGCCCCCGGTCAGGTTCGCTGACCCAATAGCTGATCCACGGCTCATATTTTTTGATGATAGCGACTGTCTCGTCGCTGCTGCCTCCGTCGATGATGATGTATTGCAGGTTGGGGTAATCCTGCAAAAGCACCGAGCGGATGGTTTCTTCGATGAATTTCCCCTGGTTGAAGCTGGGGGTGATGATGCTGATATGGGGCAATTCTTCTCCCACATTGGCAACAGGCTGGCCAGGCTGCCAGGGCCAGGTGGTTTTATTGGGATTTTTGGGGAAGCGCGGGTCGAAAGCAAATGTCATTATCATGCCCTCCTGTGCTTCCAGGCGCGCACCAGCCGGGTGAGCTTTTCCCCGACAATGGACTTCGCCAGGCGGGATGTGATCTCGATATTGCCCAATTGCAGGGGGTTAAAAAAGAGCGCCAGCAATAACGAACGCTGCACCTGTCCCATGTTGTTGTGATCAAACGCGTCGAACCCGGTTGTGATACGCTCAGGGTTGTCTTTTGCCCAAAAAGCCAGGTTCCAGGCGGTCAACGCGCTTCGCGTTGAATTCGTCAGGAACATCCTTCTCTCGAACAGGCCAGAGAGCAGTTCGATCCAGGTTAAACGGCGGTTGGGGTCAACAAGCGGGCGTTTCAAATCCACTGACAGGCGGGTGAGCGCCGCTGCGTAGGGGAAAAAAAGATTCCAAAGGGTGAATTCTGTCAGTTTGTAGGCATAACTCACCGGGTTGGCAATGTGCTCGTGAACATAGCGAAATCCGTGGTAGTGGAAAAAAATCAACGGCTGCCCATCTACGCTGATTTTGCCGTTTTGGACTTGCAGATGGTATTGCAGGTAATTCCAGGGAGCCAGGCCTGCGCCTTTGTGCTGCAAACTGCAAAAGCCGTTGAAGAGATTCGGCCACTCGTCCAGGTAGAACTGGTCGCCGTATTTGCCGTTTTCGTAGCGAGCATAGCACCATTCGATGCAGCGCTCGCGCCACCAGCGCAGGCAGGCCAGGCCGTTTTCGTCGGGGCGGAAGCTGAGCAGGCCGACGTTGTATTTGCCAGATTCATCCGCCAACCCGGCCAGCTCGGGGGTGTAACGATGTTCGATGGCCAGGATGGAGTTGCCGCCAAATTCGTCGAAAATGGGCTGCGGGTCGCTGAAAAAATACAGATCGGCGTCGAGATAGGTGAGAATGTCGACTTCGGGGTGGCGGTTGAAGATGTAGAGCGGCAGGGATGGGCTGCACGTCCAGTAATATTCCACGCGGGAGCGGTTGGTTTTGGCGCGCTGGAGCTCTTCGTCGCCCGCTTCAAATTCCTGCTCGCTGACCAGACGGATTTCGGGCAGGTTGAGCGCGGCCAGGGTGGCGCGGGTTTCATCGTCGAAACACAAGACCCACAGGAGAAAAGGATGCCGGCATTCGCGTTTGAGCGATTCGTAGAGCGCCAGGCCGCGCGTCATGTAGTTGCGGTCGAAATAGGTGCAGAAGTAGTGGGGCGCGCCGGTTTCAGGCATTTTCGCTCCAGCGCAGGATGGCCTGGGCGACCTGGCGCACATTTTCATCTGAAAGTTCGGGGTAGATGGGCAGGCTGAGAACCTGCCCTGCAGCCTGTTCGCTGTTGCGGAGGTGGATACTCTCCCCAACCCGGCCAGCGTAGGCGGGCTGCTGGTGGACTGCCTGCGGGTAGTGGATCAGCGTGCCGATGCCGTTTTCGCGCAAATAGGCTTGCAGCGCATCGCGCCGGGGGTGGCGGATGACGTACTGGTGGTAGACATGGCTGGCATTGAAGGCGCAAACCGGCAATATCAGCCCGGAATCTTTGAGCAGGTGGTTGTAGAGCGCAGCGATTTCGCGCCGCCGGGCATTTTCGGCGTCGAGATGGGGCAGTTTGGCGCGCAGGATGGCAGCCTGGATTTCATCGAGCCGTGAGTTGCTGCCGGGGATTTCGCTGATGTAGCGTTGTTTCCAGCCATATTGGTGAAGCAGGCGCACACGCTCGTGCAGTTCGGGGTTGTTGGTGGCGACCAGTCCGCCATCGCCGAGCGCGCCGAGGTTTTTGGTGGGGTAGAAGCTAAAGGTGGCGAGGTCGCCCCAGGTTCCGGTTTTCCTGCCAGACAGGGCGGCGCCGTGGGCCTGGGCGCAGTCTTCGATAACGGTGAGATGATGCAGCCGGGCGGTTTTGATAACGGAATCCATGTCAGCGGGGTGCCCGTATAAATGGACAGGAATCACGGCTGCGGGGCGGCCATCCTGCTTGTGGCGTTGAATCGCTTCAGCAAGCAGATTCGCATCCAGCGTGTACGTTGCCAGGTCAATATCCACCAAAACAGGCCGCGCACCGGTGGTTTCGATGGCGGAAACGGTGGCGACGGCGGTGTGCGAGACGGTGAAAACCAGGTCGCCGCGCCCGATGCCGCAGGCTTGCAGCGCCAGGACGAGCGCGTCAGTGCCGTTGCCGACGCCGGTGGCATAACCCAAACCGAGATAAGCGGCGAATTCGGCTTCGAAGGCTTCGACTTCGCGCCCGAGGATGTACCAGCCGCTCTCGAGCACGCGCTGGAGAGCGGCGTCGATGGCGGGCTGGTGGGACAGGTAATTGGCCCTGGGGTTGGTCTGCGGGATGTTGGCAGGAGGCTGGCTCACAGGTAATGCTCCAGGTGTTGGCGGTAGAAGCGGATGGTGCGCGCCAGGCCTTCGGGCAGCGCAACCTGCGGCTGCCAGCCCAACTCGCGGCGGATAAGGCTGTCGTCGGCGTAGTAATCGCCGATGTCGATGCGTTTGCGCTCGGCGGGGAATTCGCGGACGAGGTATTGCCCGCCGCCGCTGGCATCCACAGCCAGCCCGGCCAGTTCTTGCAGGCTGACAACGCGCTCGCCGCCCAGGTTGTAGACTTTGCCGTTGGCCGCGTCGCTGGCGGCGGCGCGCAGCAGGGCATCCACGCAGTCATCCACATAGGTGAAGTCGCGCAGTTGTTCGCCGCCCCACACTTCAAAGGGGCGATTTTCGACCAGCAGGCGCACCCATACGCCCAGGAAGGTCTGGCGGGCATCTTTGATGCGCATGCGCGGGCCGTAGGTGTTGGTCAGGCGCAGGGCGCAGGCGCGCAGATCGTAAACGTTGTTGTACAGGATGTGATACCACTCCCCGGCCATTTTGTTGATGCCGTTGACATCCACCGGGCGGAGGATGTGTTTCTCATCCACCGGCAGGTAATCGGGTTTGCCGTAAATCTGGCGGGTGCTGGCGAAGACGATTTTGATGCCCGGGTTGTAGCGACGGCAGGTTTCGAGGATGTCAAGCTGGGCGCAGGCGTTGATCTCCAGGTCGGTAAAAGGGTCTTGCATCGAGTCCAGGTGGCTGGTTTGGCCGGCCAGGTTGAACAGGATGTGCTGTCCCTGCACCAGGTAGCGCATACTGTGTTCATCGCGCACATCCGAGATGTTGACGCGCACCCAGTCTGCGATGCCTTCAATGTTGAACAGGTTGCCGCCATATTCGGGGATCAGACTGTCCACCAGGGTGACATGCGCACCCAACTCCACCAGCCGCCGGGCCAGGTTCGAGCCGATAAAGCCCAGCCCGCCGGTGATGAGCACCTGGCTGCCGGAGAAGGAAGGAGATTCATCCATACTGTGACTCTTTCCGTTTCGTGGCAATCAGCCCCTGCCAGGCGGCCTGTACCGGAGCTGGCAGTTCATCCAGGCTGGGGAATTCTGCCATTACATCCCAGTGCTGGCGTAAGTGGGCGAGGAAACGTTCTTTTGAAAAAATCCAGACCGGGTAAGTGGCCTGGTAGAGTTGGACCGGCACATGCTGGACGCACAGCCAATCACGCGCGCCGTTGTAGAAGGGCGTGCGGTCGAGAATCAGCGCGTCACAGGGCAGAGCGGGCAATTTTTCGAGCAGTTCGTATGGGTTTGGGATGTATTGTAATACGCTGCTCAACAAAATCACCTGTGGATGGGTGTCTGCCAGGCAGTCTTCGATGCTGGCGTAGAATTTGAGATGCTCATCTTCGAAATACCGCCTGCCAACCTCGACATGCCTTGGCTGTTCGACGATGTTCCAGCGCACTTCGCGCAGCCCGGAGAGGAAGGCGCGATGCTGGTAGTAGGTGCTGCCCAACGAGCCGCCGAAATCGAGCACATTCAGGCAGCCCTCTGCGCGCGCTGCCGCCCACGCCAGCCCGGCCAAAAGCGGCCAGGAATATTCCGCCCGGTCGAAGAGCAGCGAATCGCGTTCATAGGCGGCTTCGCCGTTTTTAACTTTGAGCAGGGCATCTTTAGTCTTTTCGAGGATAATTTCGGCATCATAACCGCTGCTGTGGCTGGCGGCCTCCTGCCAGGATGCAAAATCGCCAACCAGGTGAACTACACCGGCTAATTCTCCCCGGTTCGCGCCAGTGGCCTGGCGCAAGGCGCGGTAGCCATCCAGCAGGATGGGTGGGATGAATATTTTAAGAAGTTTTTTAGTTTTCAAGATGATTAGGGAAAATATCATCGAGCATTCTTGGTGGAAACAAATCTAAGATACCGTTTGGAGTGGAATAATAAATTTGGATACCATGATTTGTAGAATACGTTCGAATTTGCCTATATTGATCCCACAAAGCTGCTAGTGATGCAAACTCAATGCCTATATCAGAAGATAAACTCCATTCAGAATAACCTCTCTGAGAAAGAACACTTTCGGACTCTGAATAAAAATGCTTTGTGGTTCCTAAGTGGGATAACCAATCATGGTCACATCCTAATAAATAAATTTCTTTAAATCCTAAATGTAGTGCTATATAAAGAGCCATTATTGAAACAGATGCAACTGGGATCATTGGTTTGGATAAATCGTATTCCTTGTTATATCCTCCCCTATCGGTAAAACTAACGAAAAAAGCATCCTTATTAATAAATCGATTTTTTTGAAATAACCTTTCTTTATCTTCTGCATTAAAAAACAACGTTGTGCCCATTGAACTGATGTTTTGGTCAAATTCATCTATCCACTGCTGCCAAATCTGTTCCCCTACATGTGGATGATAAGGGGTCATGCAATAAAATTTAGGTGCAATAAATTTAAAATCTTGATGTAAGAAAAAATTATTAACCGCTATCGTATATTCATCCCTGAGCATTTTCAAGTTTTGTAGCTTTATAGATGGTCCGGTTGCCAATATAAAGCATCTATTTTGTTTATAAGTGTTGCGTAGGGCTTTGTTTCTTGCAATCAACTTTTTTCGGGAATCATAAACATATTTCGTATACTCCAGGAGTTTTGTCACTATAGGAGGCAAACATGGCGAGTTAATGCTCATGTTATAAATTTTACTAAGCATAGAATCTCCCAACATGTTGATGATAGTCCCAATCAATATGCTTTTGAGATTTGCACTTTGGGAAAAAAATAACCGGGCTTTCCGTGAGAAACATCCTTAAATTCCTCAGCATCTTTAACTTGAGTTAGAGTTCATTTTTGTGAGTGCAAGAATCCCAGAATTACAGTACCTGTACACGGATTTCACGGATTTACGCGGAAAAAACCTTAAAAAGTCTGCGTTTTTTCGTTTCATCCATGGAACCTGCATCCCAAAGATTTTATTTCATCGTTGAACGTTGAACTTCAGTTTTAAACGGTTGTACACTAACGAAAAGTTACTCATTCTTTTGGGATGGCGTAACTTTCCATTCCAAAAGAGCACTAAAAAAACCGGCTCGACTGTTTCCTCTTTGGGAAGTCATATCATCAAGAGAAAATCTTAAGATAGTTCCTGGACTATCGACATTAAATTTTTGACCAGCTATACTCGAAAAATTTAAGTAGATTGAGTATTGACCAGCTGCTAATGTTCGTGGTGGTATAGTAATTTGAATAGTATGATCTCCCGTTTTTAAGTTATCCATGTGATTCGGGGTTATATCGCAACTATCTGAAACCATAACTTTTGTTCCATCAAGCCTACAAACTTCCAAATATCCATATAAAGCTGGTACAGTTTTTCGGACTAGGATTTCCAAGTCAATAATTATCGGCTCATCACACTGATATTTATCCTTCACAGATTCATTTGTGTTCAATAGGCGAGCTCGCCTAAGTTGCACTTCCTTCTTGGGGTCTTCCGAAAAACTTATATCTGGGTATCCAGAAGATGAATCTAGAGAATCAACATATTTTGTTAAAATTTCCTGCGTGTTCCCTATACTCATTATTTTGCCATGATGCAACCAAATGCTTTGGAGACATAATTGGGCAATTGAGCCTAAATTATGACTCACAAACAAAACCGTCCGACCTTGGTGCGCCACATCGTCCATCTTCCCCAGACATTTTTTCTGGAATTGGATATCCCCCACCGCCAGCACCTCATCCACCACCAAAATCTCAGGCTCAAGGTGGGCGGCGACGGCAAAAGCCAGCCGAACGTACATGCCGCTGGAATAAAACTTGACTGGGGTATCTAAAAACTGCTCCACCTCGGCAAAATCGACGATTTCATCGAATTTGCGCGTGATTTCAGCGCGACTCATGCCGAGAATCGCCCCGTTTAAGAAAATATTCTCCCGCCCGGTCAGTTCGGGATGGAAACCTGTTCCCACTTCGAGCAGGGAACCCACCCGCCCGAACAATTCCACCCGTCCGCGTGTGGGAGCCGTTATGGAGGAAAGAATCTTGAGCAGGGTGCTTTTCCCGGCCCCATTGCGGCCAATAATTCCCACCGCTTCGCCGTGTTTGATGTCAAAAGAGACATCATCCAGCGCCCAAAAGGTATTTTTCTCCTGGCGTTCGCCCCTCAGCCAGCGAATTGGCGCGGAAGCAGTCGCAATCAGCGCCTCGCGGAAAGTCTCGTAGGGGGCTGCCTGCTGGCCCAGGCGGTATTGCTTGCTCAAATGTTCAACACGGATGGCAATGTCACTCATGGCTAAATCAGATCCGCGAAAGTAGCTTCCATACGCTTGAAGTAAAACAATCCGTTGACCAACAGGATGAAGACAATCGCTGTTGAAAACAGGATATATGGCAGATCAAGCGAGGCCCGCCCCAGCAGCGCCCAGCGAAAACCTTCCACCACGCCGGTCATCGGGTTCAGGCTGTAGAGCCATCTCCATTTTTCAGGCACAATTGACACTGAGTAGGCAACCGGGGTAGCATACATCCAAAATTGTGTCAGGAAGGGCACCACGTAACGGATGTCACGATAACGCACGTTTAAGGCCGAGAGCCACAGCCCAACTGCCAGGGCAGTTGCCACAGCCAGGATCAAAAGTAAGGGCAGTGCCAGCACAGCCAGGGTAGGGATGAGTCTGTAGTAGGCCATCAGCCCGAGCAGCACGATAAAAGCGATCCCAAAATCCACCAGCCCGGCCAAAATCGATGAAAACGGCACGATCAGGCGCGGAAAATACACTTTCGAGATGAGATTTTGGTTGCTAATCAGGCTATTGCTGGCCGAGTTGAGTGCCGTGGCGAACAATTGCCAGGGGAGCAAGGCGGCATAAGTGAAAACGGGGTAGGGAATGCCTTCGGATGGCAGTTTTGCAAAGCTGCCAAAGATGACTGAGAATAGAATCATCGTAAAAAGTGGTTGTAAAATGGCCCAGGCTGCGCCCAACACCGTCTGACGGTAGCGCACCTTGATATCTCGCCACGCGAAGAAATATAACAATTCCCGAAAACGCCAAACTTCGCGCAGGTTTATGGCTTGCCAGCCAACCGGAGGTTTGATGATTTTGTGAGGTACAACCGTTATGGTAGATGGGTTCATAATTTGATCATTTTGCAGCGCCGGGCATTGCCAATTTTTTAAAAATAAGGCGCAAGGGAGAGCTTTCCCGCCCCTGCGCGTCAAAATTCAACGATTGAATTCTGCCATGCTGGAGGAAGGCTGTCAAGAAGGAATATCAAGAGACCGTCTCTGGTATGCCGGCCTTACGGTTTTTCATTTGCGCGCCGTTTCAGATAAGCTCCGTACGAATTGTCTATGTGCTTTTCTGCCAGTTTGAGCAGCTGCTCCCGATCAATATAGCCTTTATGGAAAGCAATTTCCTCGGGGCAGGAGATCATCATGCCCTGGCGCTCTTCTACCGTCTGGATGAAGTTGGAGGCTTGCAGCAGGGACTCATGCGTCCCAGCATCAAGCCAGGCATAGCCCCGCCCCAAAACTTCCACTGTTAAATCTCCGCGTTCAAGGTAGGTGCGAATTAAATCAGTAATTTCCAGCTCGCCGCGCGCAGAGGGTGTTATCCTGGCGGCAATCTCAACGGCCTGTGAGTCGAAGAAGTAAATGCCCGGAATAACGTAGTTTGAACGAGGCTGGCGCGGCTTTTCTTCCAGGCTGAGCACCTTCCCGGTCTGGTCGAATTCGATCACCCCGTAACGCTCCGGGTCGCGCACCGGATAAGCGAAAACGCGCGCGCCGCTGGTAATTTTTGCTGCATACTCCAAAATCCCGGTCAGGCCCTGTCCAAAAAAGATATTGTCACCCAAGATCAGGCAGCTAGGAGAACCCGCCAGGAAATCTGCGCCAACCCGAAAGGCATCTGCCAACCCGCGTGGTTGATCCTGTGTCTGGTATACCAGATGAAGCCCCCACTGTTCGCCGCTCCCCAACAGATTCTGGAACAGCGGCAGGTGCTTTGGTGTGCTAATCAACAATATCTCGCGTATTCCGGCCAGCATCAAGACCGAGAGCGGATAATAGATCATGGGTTTATCGTAGACTGGTAAAAGCTGCTTACTCATCGCAAGTGTCAACGGACTGAGCCGGGTTCCATGCCCACCAGCCAAGATGATTCCTTTCATGTTGATTCTCCTGATCAAGTTATTCTTGAGAACGTGTTTACACCCGCAGCCACAGCCGGGCCGTGATGACGATATACATCAAAACTGACATTGCTATGAATTTCACGCCAGGTTTCTCGCTGTTTTGGAACAAAATCAGGTATGAAACCGTTGAAAAAGCCGAAAAAAGCCGCACAAACGACCAGTCATCTTCATAAATGGCTACCGAAAAGAACATGGAGAATACCAGCCAGGACAGCCAGCCTGACTCGGCGTAGTGACCTTTGAATTTATCCAGCATGGCTGTTTTGATGTGTGGGGCGGTCAAAACTACCAACCAGGCCAACCAGCCCAGCGAAAACAGCGCCAGGGCATACTCGCTCACGTTTTTTAGCGTAAGTTCCCTCGGATAAGCCGTAAACCCGGCGATAAGCCCCGTCAATGGATAGGTCAGGTTATAGGCGCCGTGAACAGCCAGGGTTGAGCCGGCAGTGTTTTCCAGGAAATATTTCCAGAGTATGGGCAAGATGGGAGGCAGGATCAGCCACAGATAGCGCCAGGGGCTGGCTTTTTCCTGCCAAAATTTTATTCCCAGCACACACGCAGCTGGCAGGATGAAAACCAGGCTGGTTTCTTTGGTCAAAAGCGCCAGGCCGGAAAAAATAAAGAAAAGCGCGGGATTTGATATCCCGAAGCGCAAAACGCCAAGAATCAGCAAGGTCTCTAGCGGATCGGCCAGATCACGCGCGATGCTCATAGGAATACCGCTATACAAGGCTGGTAGCAGGCTGTAAAAAACCGGGATGTTTTTCTCTTTGCACAGATCGTAAAAAACCTTCCACACCAGCAGCATGGCCAGGCAGTTAATCACAATCAGCGTAAATGGGATCAGGGCAGGCACCCCAAAGGCCGCCAACCAGGCCAGCGCTGGATAAAGTATGCGCTGTTTTCGATAAATCGGATCATCGTACGAAATGGCCGTTCCTGATGGCAAGGCAAAATCCAGGGCCGTTTTGAAATAAAACTGCCCATCATAGCCCGCACCATCCACCACTGTGACAGGGAAAGGAAGTTTGGATGGATCGGTGAAGTGCCTGCCTGCAACGATAAAGAATGTGGCATCAAAACCATGAAGAACAAACCGCCCGGCGACAGGCAGCAATATTATCGTTAGCATTATTGGGAGATAGAATTTTCTCATCAATACGCCCCGCGCCCTTGCAGCACAATGAAAACTGTATGCAGCAAGATGTGCAGATCCAGCCAAATCGACCAGTTCTGGACGTAATACACATCCAGGCCAATGCGCTCTTCATAGGTCAGGTTATTGCGGCCCGAAATTTGCCACATACCGGTCATACCGGGCAAAACCTGTTTGAAAATCTCAAAATCATCTTTGTAGAGCGGGATTTCATCAGCCACAATGGGGCGCGGGCCGATCAGGCTCATCTCGCGCCGCAGCACGTTCCAGAGCTGGGGCAGTTCATCCAGGCTGGTGCGGCGCAAAAAGCTGCCAACACGCGTAATACGCGGATCATTTTTTAGCTTGAAATTTTGCTCCCACTCGCGGCGCAGGGATGGATCGGCAGCCAATATGGCTTTAAGTGCATCATCTGCGTTTTGCACCATTGTGCGGAATTTCCAAATGCGCAATTCGCGCCCGCCATATCCCAGCCGTTTTTGGGTATAAAAAACCGGGCCAGGGCTGTCAAGCCGGATAGCAAGCATCAGCAGCAGGAAAATCGGCACGGTCAGCGGCAGCGAGAGCAGAATCAGCCCCAGGTCAACCACCCGCTTGATGAACTGGTGAGTGGGGTTGATCAGTTGGTGGCGCGCTTCCAGCCCCAGGTGTTCGGCCAGCAGCAACGGTGTGAACCACATCGGCCCCATGCGCGTCTCGTTGAAAATGACAATGACACGCTGGAAACTATGCGCCGGGTTGAGCAGGATGTTCTTTACCGCACCCAGCGGGGCCTGGTTGGGCACTACAACGGCAATTTCGATGCCATCAAACAAACCCTGCGCATCCCAGGGTTGGATGAGCTTTTTTTGTGAAGCAGGCGGGAAAATATGGTGAAGTGAAGTGGTCTGGATGCACAGCACGGGGCGCAACCCGTTTAACCAGTTGCGCCGCATATTATTGAAAACATGCTGCGCGTACTCATTCTCACCAATCACCACCACGGGCATGCCCCAAAGACCCAGGCGCAGCGCCAGCCGCCGGGTGATTTTCCGCGCCAGCGGGGCACCGATCAGCAGAAAAACCATTGTCAGCCCCAGCACAGCGCGCGACCATTCGTTTACGTTGCGCAGGTAAAAACTCAGACCCATAAGCCCCAACATGCCCAGGGTGGTGCCCAGGCTCATCCGGCGCATTTCCTCCACCGAACCCAGCCCAATGCCCGGATACAACTCCATCGAAAAATAAATGCCGCTAAACAGGATGCCCACTGGCAACAGCAGCGGCTGGTAAATCTCGGGATACAAGTCGGCGCGCACCTGACTCCACAACAGCAGCGCCCCCTCAATAGACAGGATCAGGCAAAGCATGTCACTTAAAAGCATAAAAACAGCCATCACCGTCCGCCGGTGCATCCAGCGCAGCCCGCCCCGCTTTGGCGATACGTATTCTTCGTCTTTAAAGAGGATCGTGGTATGCAAGGTGACTGTCAACCCAGTAACAATTCCAAAGTTTGACTGGCAGCCTGCTGCCAGGTAAAGCGCCGGGCCTGGGC
This sequence comes from uncultured Anaerolineae bacterium, assembly GCA_903822545.1. Lineage (GTDB taxonomy): Bacteria > Chloroflexota > Anaerolineae > Anaerolineales > Villigracilaceae > CAIJPN01. The sequence continues at coordinate 23,681 of CAIJPN010000168.1, forward strand.
CAGGCCGCGTGCCTTCAGGCGGGCTGACAGTGCTGGATCGCCTAAAAACTGCCCAATTTTAGCGGCCATATCATCCACATCCAGCGGATCAAAGTACAGCGCCGCGTCACCACCCACTTCGAGCAGGGACGCAGCCCGCGAGCACAGCACCGGGCAGCCGCAGTTCATCGCCTCCAGCACCGGCAGGCCAAAACCCTCGTAGCGCGAGGGGAAAATAAACCCGATAGCGTGGCGATACAGTGCCAGCAGCGCCGCGTCGCTGACATATCCCAGCGGCAGGATGTGGTCTGGCAGCCTGCCCAGGCTTTCTTGCTGGAAAATTGCCTGGGACCGGCCACCCAACGCAAAGTGGATATTTTCTACCCGTATCTGGCTGGCCGCTTCGATCAGCCGCGCCGTATTTTTGTGCGGACTCTGGTTGGCGACCATCAGCAGGAAAGGCTTTTCGCGCAGCCCAAACTCATCCAACACGCTGTCATCGGGTTCCGCTTCGATGAAATGATCGCCGCCGAGCAGGATAACATGAAAGCGGCTTTCGCCCACACCGGTAAAACGCGCCAGTTCGCGCCGCGAAAACTGCGAATCGGTGAAAATCATCTTCGCCAGCCGCGCCAGCAGCCCAAACCCAAGCCTGTATTTTAACCGGAAGCCCAGCGAATATGCCTCCGGCACAGCATAAGTGGATGCGTCGTGCATCGTCACAGCCTGGTTGGTATAGAAAAACGGCCCCAGGTTGGCCGGGGAGAACAAAAACCCGCCGCGCAGTGCCAGCGGCAGGTCGATTTGCTCCCACAGGTTGCCGCGATTTTTCCCAACAATTTCCAACCGGATATTTTTCCAATCAGGTCGCTGGAATTCTTCGGGCGGGGCCAGGCAGACCAGTTCCACATCTGGGTTGAGCGCATCCATGGCGCGCAAGAGTTCGCGGCAGTAGCGCTGCACACCCGTCAGCGGCTGGGTGAGGAAACGGCCGTTGATGAAAATAGCCCTCGCCCCAACCCCTCTCCCGCCGGGAGAGGGGTTTAGTCCCCTCCCCCTTTGGGGGAGGGCGGAGGGTGAGGGCGCTTCCCCCCTCTCCCTTTGGGAGAGGGGCAGGGGTGAGGGGTTTTCCGTTTTCATCACATCCCCCCCTTCTTCTGACGCTGGAACTCACCCCAGGCATTATCTACAAATTCCTGTATCTCCCGCTGGAAGCGCTGGTTGGAAAAACGCTCGGAGTTTTTCCGCGAAACGAGCGGGTTGAAGTAGGACTGATGCGATTCAAACACCTGGATGGCTTCTCGCAGCGCATCCGCTGTCTGGGATGGGAAAAAGACCCCGGTGGGCGCATCCGCATCCAGGCCGATGACCGTTTCGGTGCAGCCGCCCTCGCCGAAGGCGATCACCGGCGCGCCGCAGGCCTGGGCCTCGATGGGCATGATGCCGAAATCTTCTTTGGCGGCGAAAATGAAGGCTTTGCAGCGCTGCATATAATCGCGCAGCGTGTCGTTGGGCTGGTAGCCGAGCCAGGTGATGTTGGGCGGCAGGTCTTTCATCAACAGCGGCGCATCCGGCCCATCGCCGATGATGGTCAACTGTTTTTCGGGCATGGCGCGGAAAGCCTCGAGGATGATGTCGAAGCGCTTGTACGGAACCAGCCGCGAGGCGGCCAGGTAGAAATCTTCGCGGGTTTGGCCGGGAAAATAGGCATCGGTATCCACTGGCGGGTATAAGGGGGTCGCATCCCGCTTGTAGATTTTGTTCACCCGCCGGACGATGAATCCCGAATTGCCAAGCAGTTTATCCGGGCGCTGGGCGGCCAGGAAGTCCCAGATGCGCATGTAGTGCAAGATCGCGCGCGCCAGCATCTCTTTGAGCGCGCCGAAACCGCTGCCCGCCAGGTACGTCCCTTGCAAATCCCAGGCGTAGCGCATCGGGCTGTGGATGTAGCCGATATGAAGCTGGTCGGGCGAAGTCACCACGCCTTTTGAGACGGCATGACAGCTCGAGATGATGATGTCATAGGGCGAAAGGTCAAGTTGCTCCACCGCCAGCGGCATCAGCGGCAGGAAAGTGCGGTAATTTTTGGGGCTGATGAAGGGGAATTTCTGCAAAAACGAAGTGTGGACGGTCTTGCCCTGCAAAAATCCGCGCTCGGCGGCGGGCATAAAATCAAACAGCGCAAAAACGTCGGCATCGGGGTAAACGTGGAGCAGCTGCTCCACAACTTTCTCCGACCCGGCGTAGGTCACGAACCATTCGTGGACGATGGCGATGCGGGGCATGGGGGTAGTATATCAGGCTACGGTTCCTGCATACAGCCCATCCACTGGCGCAGCGCGGCATCCGGCTCGCCGCTGGTCAGCGCCAGCACGGGCAGGTTTGCCAGCGTGAAGATGATGCGGCTGTCACCCATTTTCCAGCGGCGCGGCAAGATGCCCACCGCGTTGGGGTCGCTGTTCAGCGTATCAGACATCTGCTGCGGGTCGGTGGCCAGCTTTGCCAGCGAGCTGAGCACCGCTTCGCCCAGCACTTCTTTTTGGAAAATCCGCTGGATATCTTCTCCCGCCGCATAGACCCAGACCTGCACCCCAGCCGGGAGGCCGCGCCCGGAGAAAATTTCCCGGGTTTGGGCTGCATCCAGGTTCTGGAGCAGATTCTGGCGGTGAGTCACTACCAGCAAATCGTCGGAACCGATCTGGTAGCTGGTTCCGTCATCTTTGCCGGGTTCGCCCAGCTGGATGCGAACCGCCGCCGCAGATGGGTCATCGGTGGAGCGCAGGGTTGTATCAGGGGCGGGGAAAGCGCGGGCGCAAGCGAAAAAATCTGACAGCCAGGGCCGCGCTGCCGGGGAGGCGTAAATGTCGATAGTACGGGAGGCAGGTGGCAGGGCGGTTTCAGTCGCCGGGGCAGCGCACCCGGCCAGGAGCAGCGAAAAAGTCAAAAGCAGGAAAAGCCGTTTCAACGGACGCATTTTGTAGTTTGGCGTGGCAACCTGGAGCGTGTATCGTAGTGCTTGTAAAAGTATAAATCCGCAGAATGATTTGTTAAGGTTTGCTGGCAGGTAGAATTACTGGTCAATACCAAACCAGGACAAATCGAATGCCAACAAATATCCACGAATGTCAATGTGCGAACTGTCTTGTGAACCA
>CAIJPN010000169.1 GCA_903822545.1 uncultured Anaerolineae bacterium
ATTTTTCACTCAAACAGTGGCCAGAACTGGGCGTCAAAACCAAGAATCGCAAAAAGGCCACAACCTACCTGCTCAAAATACCGGAATTGCTGGAAGTTGCTCGCTCCTGGGATGCGTTTGTGCGTGCCAACCTGCCACCGACAGCTCCCTGGTATGCGTCTATCAATAGCCAGTGGGGTGAGCAAACACTTACCGATGCAGAACCGGGTGAAAATCGCAATGTGGCACTCAACAAACGACTGCGTTTGCTGTTTGAACAGGCCGGACTGCCCTTTCGCTCAGCGCACAAGTTTCGTCATGGTCACGCCGCTTACGGCATTTTACATTGCCAGACGATGGCTGACTACAAGGCGCTCTCGCTCAACTTGATGCATGAAAGCCTGGAAATCACGGATAGTATTTATGTTCACTTGCAAAAAGAAGATCAGCGCAACCGCATCGCCAGGCTTTCAGCCCAACCAGTGTCTATGCCTAACCAGGAACTTCAACAGCATTTATTGAGCCTGTCCAAGCAAGCCAAGATTGACACCATCAATATGCTTGCCAAAGCCCTGGCTGATTAGCGCTATAGATGCCAGTTATCTGCCGGGCTGGCTTTGCGGTGAGCCTTCTCAACATCCAGATCTGCAATTCGGGCATAGCGTCTCACCATATCGAGGCTGCTATGCCCGAGTAGGGCCTGTAGGGTGAAAACGTCGCCGCCGGATCGGAGGTAGGTGATCGCAAAAGTATGCCTGAATCGATGTGGATAAGCATTTTTGACGTTAGCCTTTTCTGCAATACCCTGAATCAGCTGTCTTAGGGAACTGGGGTTATACGGGCGATTATCTCGTGCCATGAACAAAAAGCTGTCAGGATCATCCCCATCTTCACGATCTGCCAGGTAACGCCAAAGTGTGCGGCGTGAGGCTTTTCCCAGATAAACGATCCTTCCTTTGCCACCTTTTGCGCCACCTTCATCGCCATGCTTAATTCCTATTTTGCCAGTCTTGAGATCAACATCACCAATAAGCAAAGAACAAAGTTCGTTAGCTCGTAATCCAGTGTCCACCAGAACCATAATGATGGCTTGATCTCGAGAACCTGTCGGTAAACGCATCACAAAGTTTCGGCGATTACTGGGCTGCACTTCTTTCGAATACATGCAGGCTTTGAGTAATGCTTGAACTTCTTCCTGCGTGAATGGATCAACTGGCGCAACCTTAAACTTTGGGGCAGGGACGTCTTTCATCGGGTTGGCAATTTTGAACTCCCGCGTTGCCCAGGTGAAAAAGGCTGATAAAGTCACCCAAAAGTTACGTACAGTTTTAGGTGACAGCCGTTCTTTCTTCTCCCCAAAACTATGTGGAACATACTCTGCCTGGAGCCAGTGCAGATATTGGGTTAGCTCGCCTGATTTGATTTTGGCAACGATGCTGTCCCCCTGGTATTCCAGCCATTTTTCCAACTGACGTTTGTAAGAATCGATGGTGCGGTCAGACAGCCCTTCGGCGCTTTTGTAGTTGAGAAAGCCGTCGATGGCCTTGCTGAGGGCTAACGAGCCCGGAGATCGTGGGTTGCTCATAAAATCCTCCATAGTTGGGAATTTGATCAACCTACGACCTCCGGGCTAGCAAAAAACCGTAGCCCGGAGAGCTACGGTTCTTCTAGGTTGCGGGGGTGCGACTCGAACGCACGACCTCCGGGTTATGAG
>CAIJPN010000170.1 GCA_903822545.1 uncultured Anaerolineae bacterium
CGTTGATCACTTGCAAGCCCCGGCAAATGCCCAGGAAGGGCTTGCCAGCCTCGGCGGCATGACGCACCAGCGGCAGTTCTAGCGAGTCGCGTTCCGGGTCCACGCCACCCACACGCGGGTGGTCGATCCCGTCGAAAATTTCTATGGCAATATCACCCCCGCCGGTGAACAGGATCCCATCCAGGCGGTCGAACAAATCCACCCACATAGCCTGTGGTAGCTGGTTTGGGATGAGCACCGGTGTGCCGCCGGCCTGTAATATCGCGTTAATGTAATGGGTAGAAACGTTTACGTAGGGGTTGCCCGCCTCGTTTTTACCATCGTTTATCGTTAAGCCAATCAGGGACATGGGAAAAATCTCCTTTAAGGGTCATTCTATCACAGAGAAAAAGCGCCGCTCTTGACCAGGAAACGAAAAAACCAGGCTCGTGAGAACCTGGTTTTCCGTTGGTATGGGAGCAGTTAGTTGAATTTCTGCTTCAGGCGGGTCTGTTTGCCAGAAAGTGCGCGCATGAAGTAGAGCTGGGCACGACGTATCTGGGAATGGCGCTCGACCACAACTTTGTCCAGGCGCGGGGAGCGTAGCAGGAAGGTGCGCTCAACGCCAATGCCGTTGGTCGCCACACGGCGGACGGTGAAATTGGCATCCTGGCCGCCCTTGCGCAGACGAATCACGGTGCCTTTGAATTCCTGGATACGTTCGCGTTCACCTTCCTTGATGCGGACATGGACGCTGACGACATCGCCAGGGCGAAGATCGGGAATATTGGGGTTGGCGGGAGCCTCAACAGATTTCAAGAGGTCGGTCATTTTCTTATTTCCTTACCAGAATAGATTATTGCTGTTTCACAACAGCCAGAACAAGCGCGAGTGCGGATTATAGCACAAAATATCGAATCTGGAAAAAATTATGCTGCCAGGTTTTCGCGTTACTTGACACTCCACAATGCATCTGATAAACTGTCGCGCGTAAGTGGCACGTGTTCTAGCTCCACAAGTAGATGGCCTGGGCGTGTTCCGCTCCGGCCATTTTATTTTTCGGATCAAACACTGCCGCGTAATCCTATCCGCTTCAGATACACAAGGAGTAAAGGCAGCAATGAGTGAAAGAGTAATTGGCACAGTCAAGTGGTTCAACAGCACCAAAGGATACGGCTTCATCCAACGTGATAACGGCCCGGATGTCTTCGTCCACTTTTCAGCCATCCAAATGAACGGCTATAAATCCCTCAGCGAAGGGCAAAAGGTCGAGTTCAACATTGAGCAAGGCCCCAAAGGCCTGCAAGCCGCAGATGTAAAACCGGTCTAATACAACCACCCCAACACAATCCCCTGCCCGGCAGGGGATTTTTATTTCTCAGAAACGCGTATCCGACTTAAAAAATCGCCCACGAACAAGAAAAGCACACTGCCCAGCGTTGCCAGCCCGGTATTCATCAGCCCGATCGCCCCAAAACCAAAACCCAGCATCCAGCCAGCCGTATCCCCGGCCCAGAAACCGAGCTGCGCCAGCACAAAATACAAAAAAATCCGGCGAATGCTTCCGCCGCGCCAAAAATGGAATGCCGCGCCATATAACGTTGCCAGCACAACCCCAAAAAGAACTGTTGGTAAAGGCATAAAATCTCCTTAATCTCCTGCCCGGGCTTAGGGCATTCCATTATTTTGAATTGACAATGATCCCGCCACCGAGAACCTTGTCACCGTCATAAAAAACCGCGGCCTGACCCGGGGTAATATCGCGCTGCCGATTTTCAAACCGCCCTGAAGCCTTTGTTCCATTATCCAAAAGAGTTACCCAGGCTGGGGCTTCCCGCGCTGTATAGCGAGTCTTAACCATGGCCCGGAATGGCCCCTCGGGCGGATCACCGCACAACCAGTTAATCTGGTCAACCAGCACTTCACTCGTTCCAAGCTCATCCGATTCGCCCACAATGAGCGTATTTTGGGTTGCATCTTTGCCGAGCACATACAGTGGCACCGCCGAAGGGATTCCCAACCCCTTTCGTTGCCCGATTGTGTAATTTGCCAACCCAACATGCTGCCCCAGCACCAGCCCATCGCGCCGCACAATTGCCCCAGCCTGGAGTATCTCTGGCGCATTGCGTTGGAGAAACCCCCGGTAATCATCCCCGGCCAGGAAGCATAGATCCTGGCTATCTGGCCGTTTCGCCACTGAAAGACCAAATTTCTCCGCGATAGCGCGGATCTCACTCTTTGGATAATGCCCTACTGGAAAAAGTGCCTGTGCCAGCTTATCCTGTGTTAAAACATGCAGCACATACGATTGGTCTTTAGCTGGGTCGATGCCTTTCAACAAATTCAACCTTCCAAGAGCATCCTTTTCAATTCTCACATAATGTCCGGTCGCCATAAAATCTGCGCCCATTGCCAGCGCATGATTGAACAGGAATTCCCAGCGGATCTGGCGGTTGCACAAGATACATGGGTTAGGCGTTTCACCCCTGGCATAGCCATCGAGAAAGTAATTCACCACTGTTTTGCGGAAAATATCCTTCGCATCCACCACATAAAATGGAATATTGAGTTTTGCCGCCACTCGCCGCGCCTGTGCCATCGAATCGGGAGTACAGCAGCGATTGGAATCTTCCTTGCCAGGCTCGCTCCATAACCGGAGCATCATCCCGACGACATCATAGCCCTGCTCCTTGAGCAAGGCCGCTGCAACCGAAGAATCTACTCCGCCAGACATGCCGACAACTACTTTTGTCATTTTTACCGTTATAAAAGTGGTGGTATATAAACTTTTCCCATACAGGTGAAGCAGAGTCATTTTATCATCTATCCCGCCAGCCAGACTATCCACAGCCTTCTTGGAGTTAATTGGAGCCGGGGGTGCATTGCACCTGGCGGGTTGATTCAACCCACATACTCAGGAAAAAGCCAGCTTCAATCCGATCAGGCCAGATAGCTTCAGCCTTGGTGAGAAATGGTATGATTTCGATAAAATTTGCATACTTGATCCAATAAAGGTACCTATGTCCAACTTACTTGCTCACGAAAATTCCCCTTATCTCGTCCAGCATGCCAATAACCCTGTTGACTGGTATCCGTGGGGTGAGACTGCCCTGGCGCGCGCCCGTGACGAAAACAAACCCATTTTTCTCTCCATTGGCTATGCAGCCTGTCATTGGTGTCATGTTATGGCGCATGAATCCTTTGAAGACCCGGCTATTGCTACCATTATGAACCAGTATTTTATTAATATCAAAGTTGATCGGGAAGAACGCCCCGACCTGGACAGCATCTATATGTCTGCGACTATGGCATTGACTGGCAGCGGCGGCTGGCCGATGTCGGTTTTCCTGACACCTGACCTGCTTCCATTTTATGCTGGTACATACTTCCCTCCGGCCCCACGCTATAACATGCCCTCCTTCCGTGATTTGCTCACTGGGGTTGCCAGCGCCTGGGCAAACCGGCGTGATGAGTTATTTCGTGTGGGCGGGCAGGTGACAGAGCATATCCAGCGTGCCAGCCTGGCTGGTGGGCAAACCTCCAAGCCGCTGACCCACCATCTGCTGGATAATGCCGCAGATTTTTTGCACAAATCTTACGATTGGGGATTTGGCGGGTGGGGCAGCGCACCCAAATTCCCGCAGCCCATGACCATTGAATTCTTGTTGAACAGGGTGAAGGCATCTGTTTTGGAATCAAACCAGGAGACCCGGCAAAACTATCTCAATGCTGTCACTCATGCTTTGCGGGCAATGGCCCGGGGCGGCATGTATGATGTCATCGGTGGTGGTTTTGCGCGCTATAGCGTTGATAATCATTGGAAGACACCGCACTTTGAGAAAATGCTTCCAGATGTTGGTCAATTGGCCCTGGCCTACCTGCATGGCTACCTGGTTACACGTGAAGAACATTTTCGCAGGGTCTGCGAAGAAACATTAACCTTCATCCAGCGCGAGTTAACCGACCCCGCTGGTGGTTTTTACAGCAGCCTGGATGCTGATTCAGAGGGCGAGGAGGGCAAATTTTATGTCTGGCAATATAACCAGATCCAGGAACTGCTTGGGCCTGACTTTGAATTCTTCAAGACGGCTTACGGCCTGACAGTTAACGGAAACTGGGAAGGGAAAATCATCCTGCAGCGCGCCATGGATGATGCCACCCTGTCTGCCCGATTTAAAACCAGCGTGGAGGATGTTGTTACCAGGCTATCAACCTGCCATGCTCTTTTGCTCAAAGCCCGCAGCCAGCGTATTCGCCCTGGCACCGATGATAAAGTCCTGGTGGCCTGGAATTCTCTGGCCCTGGTTGCTTTTGCCGAAGCAGGCCGATACCTAAATCGTCAGGATTTTCTTGACACCGCCATCCGTAATGCCCATTTTTTGCTGGACAATCTTTACCAGGGCGGTCGCTTGCTGCGCTCCTGGCGTGCCGGGAGAGCCAGGCACAATGCCTATCTTGAAGATTATGCCGGGCTGGTCCTGGCTTTGTTGGCGCTGTATCAATCAGATCCCAACCCCTACTGGTACCAACAGGCACTCAGGCTGGCTGATGAAATGGTTGCCCACTACAGCGATCCAGCGGGTGGCTTTTTTGACACCCGTGATGATCATGAAAAACTGCTCCTTCGCCCGAAAGATGTTCAGGATAACGCAACCCCCTCCGGGAATGCCCTGGCCGCGAATGCCTTGCTCCAGCTTTCAGCATATGGAGACCGCCCCGAATGGCGAAAACTGGCCGAAGACATGCTCGCCCCGATGCTGGAAACCGCTATTCAATATCCCACGGCGTTTGCGAAGTGGCTATTCGCTGCTGATTTTGCTCTTGGCCCGGTCAAAGAAGTTGCCATCCTGGGGGAGCAAAGCCAGACGCTTGTCCAGGCTCTGTGGAGTGAGTACCGGCCGCGGGTGGTGAGCGCAATTTCTGCTTATCCTCCCGCCGATTCTTCGCCAGCATTATTACAGCACCGCCCCTTGAAAGATGGCCTTCCAACCGCCTATGTTTGCCAGGATTTTGTATGTAAACAACCTGTCAATCATGCCCGGGAACTGGTCGCGCAGCTCATCTCTTACGGATGATCGACATCCCGGCATTGTAACTCTGCTGTACCTCCCATCTGTTATCCTGAGAAGGATGGCTGTGCTCGAATTTCCCTGTTGCTCAGCAGGGAACCCAAAAGAACGGTTAGCCACCATTGCGGGATAATCCCGCTTTGCCAGACAACTCAAAAAAAGGAGAAACCATGCCCACAGTCCCTACTTTACCCGGTATCACATCCAAAATGATCGACACCCCGCGCATCAAGACCCACGTCCTGTTCAGCGGCGCGGAAGATGGCACGCCGGTGCTGTTCCTGCACGGCAATGCATCGTCGGCCACCTACTGGGAGGAGATTATGCTCAAACTCCCGGCCGGATTCTGTGGCATCGCGCCCGACCTGCGCGGCTACGGTGACACGGAAGACAAGCTGATCGATGCCACCCGCGGCGCAGGCGATTGGGTGGATGACATCCTGTCGCTGATGGACACGCTCAAGGTTGAAAAAGCCCATCTCGTCGGCCACTCGATGGGCGGGACGCTGGTGTTCAACCTGGTGGCGGCGGCCCCGGCGCGCGTCCTGAGCGGGACGGTGGTTAATCCCGGCTCGCCCTATGGCTTCGGCGGCTCGAAAGACCTCGACGGCACCCCCTGCTACGAGGATTGCGCCGGTTCTGGTGGCGGCGTGGTCAACCCCGACTTCCCCAAGCTGATGGCTGCTGGCGATCGCTCGACCGACAACCCGCAGGCCTCGCCGCGTGTGGTGATGAATTCCTTCTACTGGAAGCCGCCTTTCGTCCCAGCGCGTGAAGAAGACCTGCTCTCCTCGCTGCTGACCGAAAAAGTTGGCCCCGATAAATACCCCGGCGACCTGACCCCCTCCGCCAACTGGCCGAACGTCGCCCCTGGCAAATTTGGCCCGATCAACGCCATTTCACCCAAATATGTCGGTGATTCGGTCAAGAAATTCATCGCCGCCCAGCCAAAACCCTTCATGCTGTGGATTCGCGGCGACTCTGACATGATCGTCTCCGACAACTCATTCTTCGACCTCGGCACGCTCGGCAAACTGGGCTTTGTCCCCGGTTGGCCTGGCGAGACTGTGTATCCGCCCCAGCCGATGGTTGGCCAGACCCGCGCCATCCTGCAAAAATATGGCCCTTATGAAGAAGTTGTCATCGCCGACGCTGGCCACACTCCTTACGTGGAAAAACCGGAAGAGTTCATGGCGGCGTTTGCCAAAGTGCTGAAATAGTGATCAGTTTACAGTGATCAGTAATCAGTGGCAGTCAAAGCTGATCACTGATCACTGACAAAGGAGTTCCCCATGCCCCTCAACAAACTCCCGCGCGGCGTTGCCATCGTCGGCGCAGGGATGTCCAAATTCGGCGCATTTGCCGAGAAAAACAGCCGCGACTTGTTCGTGGAAGCCTACAAATCCATGTCCGCCTCGGTGGATAAGGGTTTTGACCCCGCTGCCATTGAAGCCCTGTACGTTGGCAACTTTACCAGCGACCAGTTTGAACACCAGGCCCACACCGCCCCGCTCATGGCGGATGCGGTTGGCCTGACTCCCATCCCCGCCACCCGCGTGGAAGATGCCTGTGCCTCGGGCGGCGTGGCCCTGCGTCAGGGCGTCATGGCGATTGCTTCTGGCATGGCGGATGTGGTGCTGGTGGGTGGTTCTGAGAAAATGACCGCCCTGAGCACTGCTGCCGTTACTGATGCGCTTGCCACTGCTGCCGATGTTTCCTTCGAAATCCCGGCCGGGTTCACATTCCCTGGTTTTTACGCCGCCATTGCCAGCGCGTACATGCATCGCTATGGGATGAAGCCCGAGCACCTGATGAATGTCGCCATCAAGAACCACGACAACGCCGCGCTCAACCCCAACGCCCAGTTTGGCGTCACCATCCAGAAATGGATGGAAGGCCGCATCGCAGCTGCCATCAAAAAGGGCAAACCGGCCCCCAACTGGTCGACCATCTGGGATTTTCTCCACGACGATGGCGGCAACCCGATGATTGCCTGGCCGCTGCGGTTGTTTGACTGCTCCCCGGTTTCAGATGGCGCTGCCGCTGTTTTGCTGGTCGCCGCTGACCAGGCGCATCTCTACACCGATCATCCCATCCACATCATCGGCACGGGACAGGCCTCCGACGCGGCGCTCCACGACCGGGC
>CAIJPN010000171.1 GCA_903822545.1 uncultured Anaerolineae bacterium
GCGAGGGCAAAACGCCCAACCCGGCAAAAATTGGGATTGTGACCAAGATTGGCACGGTAGGGACAGGGCGGAACGAAAACGTGGAGAGATCCGCCCTGCCCCTCCTGGATGCAAACGGTGATTTCATCACCGCCGGGCCAGCCAGAAAGATCATTTTCACGACCACGCAGACGATGCCAGAACAAGTTAACGTTTTGCAAAAGCTGGGTGTGGAAGTATTTGTAATCGGCGAAAAGCGAGTAGACTTGGAGAAAGCTTTCCGGGTGCTGCCAACGCTTGGGATCAACAGTGTTATGCTGGAGGGCGGGGCCACGCTCATCGCGGAAGTCATCCGCCTGGGGCTGGCAGATGAGCTTCAGGTGTATGTTGCGCCGAAAATTTTCGGCGGGGAAACAGCCCCAACACTGGTGGGCGGCCCCGGGGCGGTAGAATCCGCCGCGCAAAAGCTGGAGATGGTCAATGTCCGGGTGGTGGATGAAGGTGGAGGCGTCCTCATCTGCTATCGATTTATCAAAAAATGATTTTTGTAGGGGCGCAGTTACCGCGCCCCTACAACGGAGGAAAACATCATGGCTTTTACACAATTGCCCGTAAAAGATTTGCTTTTGGAAAACGAAACACACTGCTGCGATGGCTGCGGGCCGGAGGGTGTGTGCGTGAAGATTGTCTCGATTGCCGAACTGCCCACGCGTTTTGGCGATTTCCAGATTGTGGCGTTTGAGAATAATAAGGATGGCAAGGATCACATCGCAATTGTGCGCGGGGATGTGACCGATGGCGAGGACATTCCGGTGCGGCTGCATTCGGAGTGCCTGACCGGCGATGCGCTCGGTTCGCTGCGCTGTGACTGCCGCGACCAGTTGGAGGCGGCACTCAAGGCCATTGGGGCGATGGAGCGCGGGATTGTGCTGTACCTGCGCCAGGAAGGGCGCGGCATTGGGCTGGCGAACAAAATTCGCGCCTATGCGCTGCAAGATTACGGCATGGATACGGTGGAGGCCAACCTGGCGCTTGGTTTCCGCGACGATGAACGCGATTACGCCGTGGCAGCGCACATGCTGATGTCGCTCAAGGTGGTTTCGATCAAGCTGATGACCAATAACCCGCGCAAATTGAACGATTTGCAGCGTTATGGCATTCGGGTCAGCGGACGACTGCCGCACATCCTGCCGCCCAACCCGCACAACGAGTTTTATCTGCGGACAAAAGCCGAGAAATCCGGTCACATGATTGATCTGAAAGATTTTAAGGGCAAAATCCACCTACCCGAGCAGTTCGACCGCCCGGTCGTGAAGGGTATGACCGAGGAACAGGTGAAGGCGTTATATGAGTAAGCGGGCAAGCGCAATTGTGATCACCAGCAGGATAGCAAGCCCCAGATGAAAAAATGGATGCTGCTCCTGCTCGTTTTTGTGCTGGCAGCCTGCCAGACCGCCCCGGCTGCGCCTCCCGTTTCGACAGATGCCCCGGCCCCGGCAGCCACTGCTACGCCCCAGCCCACCCCCACGCAGATACCGCCACCGTTGGGACAGCCGCTCTACCGGCAAGTGACGCTCTGGCCGGTTGTCCGCCAGGTAAGCAGTGCCAGCCCGGCCTATAACGCCTCACTGCAAATTCCCCGGCTGGCCGGCAGCGCAGATCTGCGCGTGACACAATTCAACCAGCGCATGGAAACGCTCCTCCAGGGTGAGCTGGATGGGTTTGCCAAAAATCTCAACGGTTGGACGCCCCCGCCAGATTTCCCGCCCAGCGGGTTTATCCAAACCTACAGCCAGGTTTCGGCACCCGGGCGTGTGCTCAGCCTGAAAATAAGCCTGAGCTACTACGCGGCAGGCGCGGCGCACCCCGGCAATTACACCATCACTATCAATTATGATCTTGAAACCGGACAGGAACTCAGGCTGGATCAGATTTTCCGGCATGATGCCGAACCCCTGCAAATCATCGCTGATTATTGCAAAGCCGAATTATCCAAACGCGATATTGGCTTTGATATGTTCGCCGATGGGGCCAACCCCAGCCCCGCAAACTATCGCAACTGGAATATCACCCCTGATGGGCTAATGATCACCTTTGATGAGTACCAGGTGGCTGCTTATGCCGCCGGGCCGCAAACGGTGACTGTGCCCTATAGCGTGCTCGAAAAGATCATCTTGCGCGATGGTGCGCTGGCTGGTTATGATTTCTCTACCGGCGCGCCAGCCGGGAAGCTGCCACCCAAAGAGATCTTGGCTTACCTTTCGCAAAATGTCGGCAGTGCGGGGTTTGGCGGGCAGGTTTTTTCGGCGTTCCAGGTACTTGGGAGTGATGCCAGCCATCTCTATGTGTGGGCGTTGAGCCAGGAATACTACCCCAAAGATGGAATGCTGGAGATGGGTTCCGGTGTCAGTGTGCCGGTGGTCTTGAAGCTGGAACTGGTGGATGGTCAGGAAAAAATTGTCGGCTTTGTGCTGCCAGTAGACGGTGAAGGCTATGGGGCCAGTATCAAGGTAAGTTTCCCCCAAAAAACCTGGCGGTTATCTTCCCCCAAAGCCCAGAAGAGATTGACTCTTTTAACGCGGTGATTTCCGGGCTGGAGCGACAATCTTGCCAGCAAGCCCAGGCGATATACGCGATGTTCTGCCGCCCGCGGGGGGCCGGGTAGCGCAACTTTTTGCGCATGCTTGCATCTAAAACATAAATCCAACCAAAGAGAGAATCCATGCCCAAATCTTCCCCCAAATCTTCATCCCGCCGCCTGCAGCGGCC
>CAIJPN010000172.1 GCA_903822545.1 uncultured Anaerolineae bacterium
AGAATTTGTCCGCGAGCGCGAAAAATGGGTCGTGCTTCCCACATCAGAAACACTTGAAAAACTAAGAAGCGATTTCGCAGGATTGCTCCCATTTTTCATCAACGCCAATTATGGTGATTTCCCCGTCCCAGCCAGCAACAAACAAGAAAAAGTAGAAGAAACCCCCTACTGGCGCAAAATGGCCACCGGAATCCTGGGATTTATCGGGCTGGTAATCCCCATCTTCTCCCTGCTCAACATCTACATCTTCAACCCCAACATCGTTCCTGAAAAAGCCGACCTGAACACGCTTACAGTAATCCTGATAGCCTGGTTCTTACTGACTTTCGATAGCATTTTCAAAGTCGGCATCATCGAATCTTTCACAAAACTCGTTCAAACTGCGCGCCAACTGAAATAACACACCAAAACAGTTCCACCTGCGGGGAAAGGCCAGGATCATTGGTTTGGTTGTACAATAAATATGGTTGGCAGGCGCTTGTAACGCCTGCCAACCTGGAAAACCAACCCAAAGAGACCAATCCCATGAAAATCTCACCCAAACGAGCGATCGTCATCATCTGGGGGGCCAGCGCATCACTATCCATCATCCTGTTGCTGCAATATCTCATCGCCCCCAGCCCGCGCGTCGAACCCTGGGTGGCGGTCGTCACCTTCCCTGTATCCATGATACTGTGGATCATCTACTGGCGCGGCGGAGACTATGCCCGCTACCTGAACGTAATCTTCGCAACCCTGATGACCACCTTCATCGTCCCCTTAGGTGACCTGGGCAATCACCACCTGCTGCCACTCTTTATCATCGTCCCGCCCGTCATTGCCCTCATCTTCGCCGATGCCACCTGGATCTTCATCAGCAGCCTGCTCACCTGGGCCATCCTCATCTACCGCACCGGCGCAAACGGCCTATACTTTGACCCCGAGGCCTTTGGAGCCTACCTCGTCGCCACCCTCGGGCTCATCCTGGCGCGCGCCCTGGCAGACGCCGCCCAACGTGAAGCCGAAGAAAATGCCCGCCTGGCCCACCAACAAGCCGACGAAATCCGCAAACTGAACGCCAGCCTGGAAGAACGTGTAACCGAACGCACCTCCCAACTCGAAACTGCCAACAAAGAACTGGAATCCTTCGCCTACAGCGTTTCACACGACCTGCGCGCCCCGCTGCGCGCCATCAGCGGCTTCACCCGCATCATCCTCCAAGATTACGCCCCCAACCTGCCCGCCGAAGGCACCAGCTACATCCAGCGGGTCAACGAAAGCGCCCTCAAAATGAACAGCCTCATCGATGACCTGCTAACCTTCTCGCGCACCACACGCCAGCCGCTCCACAAACAACCCATCCCCATCGGCGAACTGGCCCGGCTGGTCTTCAACGAACTGCGCCAATCCCAACCCGATGACCGTCAAATCGAACTCACCATCGCCGAAATGCCCCAACCCGAAGCTGACCTGGCCCTGCTCAAACAGGCCCTGGCCAACATCATCGGCAACGCCATCAAATACACCCGCCCCCGCCCCAATGCCCGCATCGAAATCGGCAGCCAGCTGAAAAACACCCAAAACATCTACCACATCAAAGACAACGGCATCGGCCTGGATATGAAACACGCCGGCCGCATCTTCGAAGTCTTCCAGCGCCTGCACACCGAGGAAGAATACGAAGGCAGCGGCATCGGCCTCGCCATCGTCCAGCGCATCATCCAGCGGCACGGCGGGCGCATCTGGGTAGAAAGCGCCCCCAACCAAGGCGCTACTTTCTACTTCACCCTCAGCGAAGAAGAAAAACCAGCATGAAAAATAATTGGAAAATTCTCAACCTCCTTAGCCTGCTCCTAACCATCAGCCTGGTCGCCTGCTCCCAGCCAGTGCCAGCGCAACCGACCGCCCCGCCGCCTGCCACCGTACCCCCAACCGAAACCGCCCCGCAACTCCCAACCCCCACCATCGAACCATCACCCACACCTGTCCCCCCCACCCAAACAGACACCCCGGCCCCAACCAAAACCGCCACCCCGCTCCCAACCGACACCCCCACAGCCAGCCCCGTTCCCACCTACACCATCCTGCGCGGAACCATCAACGTGGAACGCGCCAGTTGCCGTTACGGCCCCGGTAGTATCTACCTGTATCTCTACGGCCTGATCCAGGGCGCAAACCAGGATGTCATCGGACGCACCGACAGCGGCAAATGGCTGCTGACCAAATCGCGCGGCGACAACAAAACCTGTTGGATCAAAAGCGACTACCTGATCCTGAACGGTGATATGCAAAGCCTCGAGATCGTCTATCCAGATAAATACACCATCCCCCCATCCAACCAGGGCTACAAAAAACCCTGGGATGTCGTCGCCATCCGCAGTGGCAGCAGCGTCACCATCACCTGGAAGAGCGAGGCCCTGCGCCCCGGCGATGAAGAAGACGCCAACATGCTCATCTATGTCATCGAAACCTGGATCTGCCAGGCCGGGCAGTTGACTTTCAACCCCATTGGCACCAACCTGGCCCAGGTCACCGTGACCGACGAACCCGGCTGCGCACAACCCTCGCATGGACGCATCTACTTCCAGGAAAAACACGGCTATACCGGCCCCAGCGAAATCCCCTGGCCGTAAAAAACAGCCAGGGCGCAGAACCCCAGGTTACACAGTCAGCCACCGGGCCACCTGCGCAGAGATTCCCAAACAATATTGTAAGGTTTGGATACTGCCTGTATAATACCGCTATACGCCGCCAGCAAAGAAAACAAAACTTATCCAAATTACCTGATAAAGGCACCCCGCAGTGAAAACCCAAACCTATCTCGCAAAATTTGGCATCCAGGTGCTTTCCATCCTGTCCATGGGCTTACTGGGCGGGCTGATGGCCTTCCTGCTGGCCCAAGTTACCGGACGCCTAGGTATTTTCCTGGCCCCCGGCTTTCATTTTCAAATAGTGGAGCGTTTTTTTTGCCCACCAGGCATAACCTCGCTGTCAGCCAATCATACCCAGATAATCGCCACATCATTATCAGCAGCAGCCAACACCGCTGTCGCCACCTGCGTCAGCCCAGATGGCTTGGTAATGCCCGGCCTGGAGCGAGAAGCCACCAACGCTGTGATCAACCTGTATTTTGCGCTCTTTTTCGTGCCATTTTTTATCCCCGGCTCTTACCTGATGTGGCGACTACTCAACAGGCTTTACCACATGCTCATGGAAGAGTCAGACGAATAACCAGCGCCCATCCCGCGCGGGATGGGCTTTTTTTTGCCAAAAAATTATGAACATCATCCATTCCGATCCTTCCATCATCGTCATCAATAAACCCGCCGGGCTGCCCGTTTTGCCCGATGGCTGGGAGCCAGGCGCCCCCTATTTGTTGAAAATGCTCGAGATGCAGTTTGCCAGCCCCACGGTGGGCACCGGCCAGGGAATATGGGTTGTCCATCGCCTGGATAAAATCACCTCGGGGGTAATGGTGTTCGCCCTGAACGCTGATGCTCATCGCTCGCTCAGTTTGCAATTTGAACATCACGAAACCCACAAGGTGTATCACGCGCTGGTGCAGGGCAACCCCAAATGGGATGAGCACACTGCCAGACACCCGCTGCGGGTGAATGTGGGCCACAAACATCGCACCGCCATTGATCATAATAAGGGCAAACCATCTGTGACACATTTTCGCGTGCTGGAGCGTTTTGCCAGCGCCGCACTGGTGGAAGCCACCCCCGAAACGGGACGAACTCACCAGGTGCGGGCGCACGCATCAGCATTGGGCTACCCCCTTTTGGCCGATATACTATACGGGGCGGATAAATCCGCAGTGATACAACGCCCAGCGTTGCATGCTTTCTCTTTGCAATTTAAACATCCAGCCTCCGGTGAAATCGTCGATTTCCAGGCTCCCTACCCCGCTGATTTTTCGGCAGCGCTGAGATCGCTAAAAACACCTGCCCGAAATCTCCCGATTTCGGACTCCAACGTTTCCTGACGTTGGAATTGGGATGTTTACGGATTGTTGAATTCATGGTATTTTTGCGCCCATGGCTCCCGAAATTCCCACCCTACACATAGTTCCCCTGCCTTCGTTGATCTTACACGAAGACCACGACCGCCAGCGCACCCTGCCACTGGTGGACAAGCTGCGCGCCCAGGGCATTTTGCGCAATCCGCCCATTGTGATGCCGCTGCTAGACGGCACTGGCCGCTACATGGTGCTGGATGGCGCAAACCGTGTTACCAGCCTGCAAGAGATGGATTTCCCGCATGTGGTGGCCCAGGTAGTGCTGCCTGACGACCCCAATGTGGTGCTGGAAGTCTGGAATCACGTTGTCTGGGGCATGAATCAGAGTGACCTGCTGGCCAACATCCACGAAGTGCCAGGGCTGAAGCTGATGTCCATTAAAAAAGGATCCACCAAACGCAAAGAATTATTGGAATGTATGCCGGTCGAAATCCAACTGGCAGATGAGACCCGCTACCTGACCTGCACCACCCGCGAGGGCATGCGCCTGGCGGCTTACCTGCATGGGATCGTGGATAGCTACAAAGATAAATCCTTCCTAGACCGCACCAGCCATACCGATGTATCGTTTTTCAAAGAGATCCACGCCGATCTGACGGCCCTGTTCGTTTTCCCCAAGTTCGATGTCAAAATGGTGCTCGACCTGGCATCTAAAGGCTCGATGCTGCCAACCGGCATCACCCGCTTCACCGCTTCGCCGCGCGCCCTGCACCTGAACTATCCGTTACACGAACTTTCCAGCGCCAAACCAATTGAGTACAAAGAAAACTACCTGCAACGCTGGATACAAGATCGCATCAAAAAGAAAAACGTGCGCTATTACGCCGAAGCCACCTTCCTTTTCGATGAATAGCCGTAAAACAAATCTATAGATTTGTTTTACACACGAAAGCCCCCCATGCCCGACGACTTTTTCTTCTTCCCCGAACTCAACCCCGCCGAGGAGGGCATCGTGCCCGTCCCGCCAGAGCAAATGCGCTTCCTGGAACTGCGCGCCGAGCCTGTCATCGACGATGGCCCGCTGCGCCTGCGCGTCTATGTAGAAACCACCGCCTTCC
The DNA here is from genome assembly GCA_903822545.1 of uncultured Anaerolineae bacterium. GTDB lineage: Bacteria > Chloroflexota > Anaerolineae > Anaerolineales > Villigracilaceae > CAIJPN01. The sequence continues at coordinate 5,059 of CAIJPN010000172.1, forward strand.
AAAAACGCCCCTACATCGAAGTCGCCCTGCTGGATGCCAACGACAATGAAATCACCTCCGCAAGCGTCATCGAACCCATCCAGCGCAAAAACGTTTTCACCATGCACGTGCGCGGCGGCCAAAAAAGCGGAAAATTCAGCCTGCACGCCCGGCTGTACTACCCCGAAGGCCCCGAAAGTGACCAGGCGCACAGCAAATTTGAAATTTAGCCTGTGATACCAGCCTATCGAACCGCCAAGTTCGCCAGGAACGCAAAGAAAGTCTTAAATCTTAGCATCCTTCGCGCACTTCGCGGTTTATTTTTCTTCTGGTTAATCGGGATTTTTCTCTTAGCCCTGGCAGCCTGCGCAAGCCCCCAGCATTCCCCAACACCCCAACCTGCCCCAACCGAACACACCGCCCTGCCGCCTGCCACGCAGACCATCAAACCTCCCCCCACCCTGGAAGTCCTCCCCACCCCCGTCTTGAGCGAAATCAAAGGGCCAGAAACCGAAACCCCAACAGCCAGCCCCACCCCCAAACCTTGCCTATCTTCGCCCCTGGCCGTCCAACCGCTCGACAAAATCAGCGAAATCACCACCCAGCCCTTCAAAATGCCGCGCATCATGCCCAATGGCAGCTACAAAGATGATGCCCATCACGGTGTCGATCTTGGCTACTACACCCGCGACAAAAAACTCTTCACCGGCACCCCCGTCCTGGCCGCGCTGAATGGAGTCATCGCCGCCATCATCCACAACCGCCCGCCCTACGGCAACATGCTGATGATCGAAACGCCCCACAGCCAGATTCCCCAGCCGCTGCGCGAAAAAATCCCGGCCGAACACTCACTCTACAGCGTGTACGGCCACCTGCAAAACCTGCAACCACTCGCCCCTGGCGATGCAGTCACCTGCGGACAACAAATCGCCGAAACCGGCCTGACCGGCTTCACCAGCGGCCCGCACCTGCACTTCGAGACGCGTCACGGCCCCGCCGGGCAGAGCTTTGACTCGATTGCCTACTACCGCGCCGATGCCACCAAACCAGAACTCGCCAACTACGAACGCTGGCGCATGAGCGGGGAATTTGTACTCTTCAACCCAATGGAACTGCTGGCCCCCTAAATTACCAGGATGGGAAAATCATCAACGCAAAGTCGTTTGATAGCTTGATCCAGGAAAAAATCGCAAAGAACGCAAAGTTTTTACAATTTTCTTGGCATTCTTCGCGGCCCTGGCGGTTCGATATTGAGACTTTGTGAAAGCCTTATCCGACACGCAAAAGTCATCATCCCCAGCCTGTTTTACAGGTAAAATAACTCCGTGACTGAGATTCCCGAAAGCCCCGCCCCCAGCGCACCGCCCAAAAACCGCCGGCCCATCATCCAGGCCATCGCCAGCCTGATGGGGCTGCTCTCTGCCATCGCGCTGGGACTCATCATCTGGCTGACCAACCCCGTTCCCAAAGTCATCGAAATCATCGTCGCCACCCACACCGTTACACCCACCTTCACCCCCAGCCCCACACAGACACCCACCATCACACCCTCGCCTACCATCACACCCTCGCCGACTTTTACCCTGACACCCACCAACACCCTCACCCCCACCCTGACGCGCACGCCCACCAACACGCCCACCAACACCCCGCTCCCGGCAGGATCCATCCCCGCTTATGTGCTCTCCCTCAACGACAGCGGATACCAGCACCTGTTCATCTACGCCCCCTCTGCGCTTAACCCACTGCGCCTGACCACCGGGCAATGGGATGACGTTTCACCCTCCTTCAGCCCCGATGGCACAAAAATCGCCTTCTCGTCCAACCGCAACAACTACTGGGACATCTACATCCTCGACCTGAAAACCGCCACCGTCAGCCGCTTTACCGACACCCGCGAATACGATGGCAACCCATCCTGGTCACCTGACAGCCAATGGATCATCTTTGAAACCTACCTCGACCAGAATCTCGAAATCGTCATCCGCGCCGCTGCCAGCACCTCCGACCAGCCCTTCATCCGCCTGACGAACAACCCGGCCGTAGACCAGCAGCCCGTCTGGTCGCCGCAAGGACGCACCATCGCCTTCTCGTCCAACCGCAGCGGCGATGATGAAATCTGGCTTGCCAATCTCGACCAGACCGAAGACAAACGCTTCACCAACCTCAGCCAGTTACACCACAGCAATGAAACCCGCCCGGCCTGGTCTCAGGATGGCGCCCGCCTGGCCTGGGCTTCCACCAGCAATAGCGAAGGGCCCGGCATCTACACCTGGAGCGTGAACAAACCCGAAGTCGGCGCAGCCCGCCTCGGGGCAGGCGATTGGCCCATCTGGTCAGACACCAACAGCGAGCTTTCCACCCGTCTCAGCGATGCCAACAACACCTACATCACCGGCTATACCACCAACAACCTGGTCAGGCTGCCTCCCCAGCCCTTCGATCTGATTCGCGGCCTGGATTGGCAAAACACCCAGTTAGCCAACCTGCCCTTCGTCTTTGCAGCCAGCAGCCAGTTCCAGCCTACCCCTGCCTGGCAGCCGGTGATAGAAATCTATACCGACATCCCCAACGCCCGCAGCGCCATCATCCCCCTGACCGATGTGGACGCCCCACACCCCTTCCTGCACGACGCCCTGAACGAAGCCTACAACGCCCTGCGCCAGCGCACCAGCGCCGAAACCGGCTGGGACACCCTGGCCAGCCTGCAAGCCGCCTACACCCCGCTCACATCCACCCTCGACCCTGGCCGCACCGAAGATTGGCTCTACACAGGCCGCGCCTTTGCACTCAACCCATTGCTGCTCAACGCCGGCTGGATGCTCATCACCCGCGAAAGCGCCGAAGACCAGACCACCTGGCGCGTCTACCTGCGCGCCCTTGCCCAAGATGGCTCAATGGGCGAACCCCTGCGCCACTTGCCCTGGGACATGAACGCCCGCTACAGCCTAGACCCGCGCGCCTACGAACAGGGCGGCGCGCCCGCCAAAAGCATCCCACCCGGCTACTGGGTCGACTTCACCGAACTGGCGCGCAAATTTGGCTGGCAGCGCATCTCGGCCCGCACCAACTGGCGCAGCTATTTCAACGGCGCCAACTTCAACCAGTTTATCCAAACCGGCGGCCTGACCTGGCGCGAAGCCATGCTGCAACTCTACCCCATCGACCTGCTCGTCACCGAAACACCCGTGCCCACACGCACACCCACCTTCACGCCCACCCCGCGCGGCTACTACTACAAAAGCCCCACCCCCACCATCACCAACACCCCCACCCCGCGCCCCACCTACACCCCATGAAACCGCCACAACTCACCCGCTGGCAGCGAATTTTCGCCGCAGCGCTCATCTTTTTAGGATTATCGGGGATTTTATCTCGCTCCGCGCCATATACCGCACCCCAGCCGACTCCAACCCCCACGCCTGTCACCATCGAACTCATCCCGCCCCCAACCCTGCCCGCCGTTACCGAAATCGTTCCCACATCCATCCCCTGCCCCAACGCTGAATGTGTGATCGTGACCCCCGGGCCACAGCCAACACCCCTGCGATTCGCCCTGCCCACCCCCGGCGACGAACCCGTCTCAGCCTGGAGGCCGCCGCTCTACCCGGTTCCCTGGGCCCTAAGCGAATTCGACCACTTCTACTTCGAGCGCCCCATCGCCGCCGACAACGTCAACTGGCCGCTGCCCACCTACCGCTACGGCGGAGTCTTCTTCGCCGATGTCACCCACTCCGGCGTCGATATTCCCGCCGACCCCGGCGTGCCCGTCATCGCCGCCGGGCCCGGGACAGTCATCTGGGCCGGTTGGGGCCTGTTTAGCGAAGACCCCACCAACGAAAAAGACGCCTACGGCATCGCCGTCGCCATCCGCCACGATTTTGGCTATCTCAGCGAACCGCTTTACACCATCTACGCCCACATGCGCTCCGAAAATGTCACCGTTGGTCAATTTGTAAGCACCGGCGACCAGCTCGGCGAAGTTGGCGATACCGGCTACACCACCGGCCCGCACCTGCACTTCGAAATTCGTATCGGCAAAAACACCTACTTCCACACCCGCAACCCCGAGTTGTGGGTTGCGCCATCACAGGGATGGGGTGTCCTGGCCGGACGTATCATGGATTCCAGCCGCAAAGCCATGCACCAGGCACCGGTCTACATCCGCGCCCTCGACACCACCCGCGAATGGACCGTTTACACCTACGGCCCCGAATCCGTCCGCCCGGATGATTATTACAACGAAAACATGGTCATTAGCGACCTGCCCGCCGGGCGCTACCGCATCGCCATCCAATATGGCGATGCCAACAACTACCTCACCGTCCAGATTGTCCCCGGCCAGGTGACATACTTCAGCTTTCGCGGTGAACACGGCTACAGCCGCGACCTGCCCCTCGCACCCATTGTCCCGGTTCCCACCCCTTAACCCAACGTGGCGCGAGGTGCTATCTCGCGTTGGCTGATGGAGATTACGCGAGATAACATCTCGCGCCACAGGAAACAGCCTTGACGAACCGAACAGATGTGCTATACTCTACTCATCCTGTCCAATTCGTTACCTTAAAACCTTTTTTGGAGAAACAAAAACATGGCTCGAAAATCCCAGCAGCACCAACAAGAACTCCCCCCTTCGTCCGGGCGTCCCGGCCTGGATGATGCCAAACGCGCAGTCCTCGATAAAGCCGTGGGGGATATCATCAAACGTTACGGTGACGGCTCCATCATGCGCCTGGGCGAAGCCCACAGCATGGTCGTAGATGCCATCCCAACTGGCTCCCTTTCGCTAGACATCGCCCTGGGCGTTGGCGGCATCCCACGCGGGCGTATCACCGAAATCTATGGCCCGGAATCATCCGGTAAAACCACGCTTTGCCAACATATCGTAGCCGAAGCCCAAAAACTGGGCGGCACCGCCGCTTACATCGATATGGAACACGCCCTCGACCCGGCTTACGCTGCCAAATGTGGTGTGGATATCGACAACCTGCTGGTTTCCCAGCCCGACACCGGCGAACAAGCTCTTGAAATCACCGAAACCCTGGTCCGCTCCGGCGCTGTGGATATTGTCGTGGTGGACTCGGTCGCCGCGCTTGTCCCGCGCTCCGAACTGGAAGGTGACATGGGCGATGCCACCATGGGCGTCCAGGCCCGCCTGATGAGCCAGGCCCTGCGCAAACTCTCCGGGGCCATCAACCAGACCAAAACCATGGTCATCTTCACCAACCAACTGCGCCAAAAGATCGGCGTCATGTTCGGCAACCCCGAAACCACCACCGGTGGCCAGGCGCTCAAATTCTACGCATCTGTGCGACTAGATGTGCGCCGAATCCAGAGCATCAAAGTCGGCGAGGAAGTCATCGGCAACCGCACCCGCGTGCGCATCATCAAAAACAAGGTTGCGCCGCCCTTCCGCACCGCCGAATTTGACATCATGTTCAACGAAGGCATTTCCAAGGCCGGTGATATGCTCGATCTTGCCACCAAGCTGGAAGTTATCACCAAACGCGGCGCATTCTTCTCTTATGGCGATGTGCGCCTGGGCCAGGGACGCGAAAACGCCAAAGAGTTCCTGCGCCAGAACCCTGAACTCGCCAACGACATCGAGACCGTCATTCGCCAGAAAGCGCTCGGCGGCGAACTGGTGCTGCCCATCGACATGAGCGGCGACGGTGGCGACACGGACGAATAAAACAACCATGCGCAACCACCTACGCAGCACAAGATATGCTTTTCGTATTTTGTGCTGCGTATTTTTATTTTCCATACTGGCCGCCTGCGCCCCGGTCAAAGTCACGCCGTTTATCCCGCCCACCCGGCCATACGTCCCGCCCACCGAAGTGACCAGCGTGGTTTTTGCCACGCCCGTGCCAGAAGTGACACTGGAAATCCCCACCCCAACCCCCCGGCCCGCATTTACATCCACTCCCCAGCCGGCCTCCCCTACCCCGGTCTGTTTCAGCAACCTGCAATGGCTGGAAGACATTTCCTACCCCGATGGGACCCAGGTGTTGCCGGGACAAACCATCATCAAACAGTGGCGCGTACAAAACAACGGCACCTGCAACTGGGACAATCGCTTCGTTTTACGCTTCTCATCCGGTGACCAGTTGGGCGCTTTGAACAACAAATTCCCGCTTTACCCGGCGATGAACGGGGCCGAAGCCATCATCGAAATTGAATTCACCGCCCCGCAATTCCCCGGCCTGTACCGCACCACCTGGCAGGCTTACGACGCGCTCGGCCAGCCCTTCGGCCAGCCGATTTACATGGAGATTGTGGTGCAGTAGGGGCGACCCGCCCTGTGCCAAAAAGCGCCATTTTAAGCAAACTTGGCCTGCAAAAAACCTTCGTGTTATGCCTGGACAGTTCGCCCTTACAACACAGCCACCCTTTGACAGCCAAAGTTTGATTTTTTTCCAAAATGGGTTATATTTGCGGGGATGAAGCAAAAATACGTTATCGACACCCACAAATTCCTGACATTTACCGTCGTTTTGGGCCTGATGGCCTGGTTCCATCAGTGGCAAAACACCACCGCCTGGGTATACCTGGGGATGCACGGCACCTACGGGCTGCTGTGGCTAATGAAAAGCAACATTTTCCCCGATAAAAACTGGGAAAGGCCCGCCCCACTGTGGTTTAACCTGCTCTTGAGCGGCGGATTGCTCCTGTACTGGATCGCCCCCCTTATCATCACCTCCCAGGCTGTGGAAGCGCCCGCCTGGATGCTGGGCCTGACCGTCAGCATGTTCACGTTCGGGGTATTTTTCCACTACGTTTCAGACATGCAGAAAACCATCCAGATTCGCTACAACCCCGGGCACCTGATCACCGATGGGATGATGGGGCTTTCGCGCAACATCAACTACTTTGGCGAATTCCTGATCTACCTATCGCTAACCCTGCTTTCGATGACCTGGTGGCTGGTGCTGGCCTACCTCATCGGCGCGCTGGTTATTTTTGGCCTGTATATTTCGCGCAAAGAGAAGTCAATGCAGCGCTATCCCGAATTTGCAGAATATAAGAAAAAGGTCAGGCTGTTTATCCCATTTTTGTTCTAACGTAGAGCAAATCTATAATAGATTTGCTTCATGGTAAAAAAAACATTTTTGGAGGCAAAACATGAGCAACATTGTGACCCGGCTGGGCAAGGCTGCCGATTTTGGCGGGGGGATGCGCGCTAGCTTTGCGCTGGCCCCCGAAACGGTCAGCGCGACCAGCGTTGGGAAGGATACCGGCGAAGTGCGCCTGTTGGATGGGAAAGCGGTCGTTTCATTGGGAGCACAGAAAAAGCTCAATGCCGAGGCCATCCGCCGGGCGGGCGGAGCGCTGATCAAGTGGCTGAAAAAGAATAATGTGGATGCAGCGGGCATCGAGTTGGGCGGGTTGATCAGCCTGGGAATCCCCCCGCAAACGGCATTTAAAGCCCTGGTGGAGGGTATCTTGCTGGGTGATTTCGTTTTCGACGAGTTCAAGTCGGAGCGGAAGGCGGCAAAAACCATCAGCATTGACCTGCTTGTAGATGAGAACCAGGCCCCGGCTGAGTTTGAGCGCGCGCTGGAAATTGCCCGGGTGACGAGCGAAGCTGTCAACTTATCCCGCGCCTGGGCGCACCAGCCCCCGAACGTCATCAATCCGGTGACACTGGCCGAAAAAACCCAGGCATTGGCCGCCGAAGTGGGCCTGAAATGCACCGTGCTGGATGATAGGCAGTTGGACGAGATGGGCGCGGGCGCAATTGTGGCAGTCGGCAAAGGCTCGAACACCCCCAGCCGCCTGATTATCCTGGAACATGCCGGGACGGCGGGCGGCGACCCGGTGGTGCTGGTGGGCAAGGCGCTGACGATGGATACCGGCGGTTACAGCATTAAGAGCACCGAAGGCATCGTGGGCATGAAATATGACAAATCTGGCGGGATGACGGTGATAGCCACGCTGATGGCAGCTGCCAAACTGAAGCTGGATACGCCCGTGATCGGCGTGATCGCCGCCGCCGAAAATATGATCTCGGGCGGGGCTTACCGGCCGGATGACATTCTCAAGACGCTTTCGGGCAAAACCGTGGAAATTATTTCAACCGACGCCGAGGGCCGCCTGGTGCTGGCCGATGCGCTGACTTACTCGCAGAAGGCCTTCAAGCCGCGTGCGCTGGTCAACATTGCCACGCTGACGGGTGCGGTGGTGGTTGCGCTCGGAACGGTGCGCGCCGGGCTGCTCTCGAACAATGATGAGCTTGCAAACGCGCTCTTCCAATCGGGTGAGCGCACGTTTGAGCGCCTGTGGCGGATGCCGCTGGATGAGGAATATTTCGACCAGATCAAGGGCGATGATGGCGACATTAAGAATTCTGGCGGGCGCAAGGCTGGGACGGTGATCGGCGGGATGTTCTTGAAGCAGTTTGTCAACGATGACACCGCCTGGGCGCACCTGGATGTGGCCGGGATGATGGAAGCCGAGCGAGAGATGTTGTACAGCCCCAAGGGCGGCACAGGCTTCGGCGTGCGATTGTTCCTGGATTATTTGCAGTCGTTGTAGAATTCCCCTCGCCCCGGCCTCTACCCTGGCGGGTACACGTCCCAAAGGGGGAGGGGCAACTCCCTTCCGCCGATGGGGGAAGGGTTGGGGATGATGGCGAGAAATTGTTGTTTAACGGCATCGACCGCCAGGGTTGGCGGTCGATGTTTTATACCAGGGTTATAGCGAAAAAAGGCGCGATAGCATCTGGCCCCACTAATCGGCGGCGAAGGGTACTTCGGCAGAAATGCGCGGCAGGATAACAGGAGCAGATTCGGGGTGGGCCGGGTCACGGCGGTCAAAGTTGAAGCGAGTGAAAATGTCGTCGAATTCACGCACGATTTCAGCACGGGTGAAGCCCATTTGCTCATATTTGTAGACATGGTCGCTGCGATGAGCGCGGGTCTCTTCGATGGCCTGGTCGATGATCTTTTCCAGCGCATCGACACTGCCGTAGCCAAACTGGGTGTAAAAGTGGCGCACCACCGCTTCCGGCTGCTGGATCAGGTCGTCGTAGCTGACAATCAAACGGTTGGGAGAAGGGTTGCGGTCGAGATATCCAAGTGGGTGGTGGTACCAAAATTTGGTCAGGGCCAGCACTTCGTCGCGGTAGATGTATTTTGTTTCGAGGGAGCTGAAAACCCCGTAGGCGTAGCTCAACCATGAGATGGTGGATGGCAGCATGTCGAGCGGATTGCGGGCAAGGTAGAGAATGCGCGCATCGGGGAAGAATTCCACCAGGGTTTCAATTTTGGCGCTGAACGCCGGGTTTTTGGCCACGAAATGCTTTTTCCCGCCGGTGGCGTAGATGTGACGCTGGAGCATGGAGCGGTAAAAGCTCATGATGCGCTTTTTCTCATCCGCTGACAGGGCCGTGTCGAAGAACTGGTAAGGCGGCATTTCGTCGAGGAAGGGGAACATGAAGCTGACGAAGAAGGTCGACCAGGCGTGCAGCAGGATGTTTTCGTCTTCTTCTGGTTCGAACAGGCTGATCTTGTGGATGCGCACCTGGCCGAGGGAGCGCTTGTCGATGTTTTTCAGGAAGGTCACCAGCGGGCTGCCAAAGATACGGTCGATGCGCGCCAGGCCCCAGAAGATTTTGCGCTGGGTGATGGAGGGCATCAGGAAAATGTCCCAGGTGCGCAGGCTGGTGAAAGTTTCGGTGTCGCGGGAGAGCAGCCGGTGCAGGAAGGTGGAGCCTGAGCGGAAGTTGCCAATGATGAAGAGCGGTTTTTCCACAGGCTGCTGGCGATAGGCAGGGAAGAACAGGTCATCGAGCGAGAAACACAGCCAGGTGAAGAGCGACCATGCCGGCCATACGGTATAGAATAGCAGCACAAAACCAAGGCGTTTGCGAGTCAAGCGTCCATGGGTGTTTTTCGTATTAAAAAACGAACGAAAGGCCATGCGCCAGAATAAGCGGAGGTTGTAGGTCATGCGTAAAAGTGGTCCTTTGGTCTGGAAAGTACAATAAAAGGGCCGACACCGGCCCATTGGCGATTGTACCACCAGAGGAGCGGGAGGCTCGGATTATTTATTTCCCCAATTTGGCGGCCTCGGCGAGCAGGAAGTCGTGCTGGCCGTCGATGTTTTCATCCAGCCGGGCGGCGGCGATAATGGGCAGCCAGGCGTAATATTCGGCGGGAGGGGTCTGGTTGTTGAAATAAGCCTTCAGGTAGCTGAAGTGGAACCAACGCAGGGCAATTTTGTTGAGCAGGTTGCTGAGGGTGTGGACTGCGCCAAGCAGCACTATCGAGGTACGGGCGACATCGGCCAGGGGGTTGCCGCTGGTGGCGTTGGGCCAGTCGATGATGGCGGCGCGAGGCCCATCAATGAGGATATTTTCGGTGTGAAAATCGCCATGGCACAGAGCTGCCCCGGCTGGCAGGCGCTGGAGCGCCAGGATGGCTTTGTGGCGCAGTTCGCGGGGCAGGTAGGCTTCGCGCAGGCGATCGGTGATCTGGGCTTTCAGGTGCGGGAATTTTTCTCCAGGGGAAAGGGTGTGGATCTGGCGATGCAGGCGAGCCATCAACTGTGCCATTGGAAGAAGGCGGCTGGCATCTTTTAGTACGATGGTGGTCATGGTTGCGCCGGGGATTTTTTCGTACAGCAAGCCGACGCGCGCATCGATTTCGATAATCTCACCAGGGTGTGGGGCGGGAGCGCCCAATGCGCAGATTACCTGGCTGATGGAGGCTTCGTGCTGGGCTTCGCGCTGGGCTTCGTGATACCCCACTGAATCGCGGAATAATTTCAGGATGTGCGTTTCATCCCAATCATAGATTTGGGCCATGCGGCCATGCGCGAGTGGTTCGCCGAGGGTTTTCATGACCTGGCTTTGACAGCCCATCCGATGTAGGAAGCGGAAATATCGGTGGTGGTGGTGAATTTGAGCTGGCGGCCAAGTTCGGCGTAGGTGATTTTCCGGGTTTTGTGGCGCAGCAGCAGGAGGGCCACACGCAGGGGGTGGATACCAGGCCCAATGCCGGTGATTTCACGCACCTGAAGGCCGAGACGTGCAAGCATCAGGGTCAGGTTGGTGGGGCGGATGAACTGGCTCCAGGCGTGGGTGTTTTTTGGGAAAAAGGAGGTCAAGGGGAAATCCTGGGCGATGAAGATGTTCTCAAAGTAGCTTTTGAACGTGCGGTTGATTGTATCAAACAGGAAAATCCCGCCCGGTTGCAGAACCCTTGCGCTCTCGGCAAGAACGGCGGGAAGGTTGTTGACGTGTTCGAGTACGTCGCAGCAGGTGAGAAGGTGGAATTGGGAGTTGTCGAAGGGCAGGGTTTCGCCGGGGCCGCAGAGGTAGTGGATGGCGAGGCCGCAGGCCAGGGCGTGGTTCCGCGCCGAGATCAGGGAGGCGGCTGAGGGGTCGATCCCGGTAACGCGGCAGCCGATTCGAGCAAATTCTTCGGCGAGCAGGCCGCCGCCACAGCCAAGGTCCAGCATCGAAACGGGTGCAGGCGGCAGGGCGGGGCGGTTGGCGCGCAGGATTTTCTGAAAGTAGGCAAAACGCGCGGGGTTCAGTCCCGTTTTGAGGGTGTGGAGGAAGTTGTTTTCATCCCACCAACCATGTGCGTTGTGGTTATATAGCTGGTTATCAACCGGCATGGTTTGGGATGGTGAAGTAGAAGGTGGCGCCTTTGTCGATTTCGGATTCGGCCCAGATGTCGCCACCGTGTTTGGCGATGATACGCTGGACGAAGGCCAGGCCAACCCCGGTTCCTCCCGATTCGCGCAGGCTGGGGGAGTGCAGGTGCTGGAAGATGGCAAAGAGTTTGGATGAGTAGCGCATGTCGAAGCCGATGCCGTTATCGCGGATGAAGTAAGCAACCCGGCCATCTATTTGGGTGAAACCGATGTGGATTCGAGCAACTACGCGCGAGTGAGTGAATTTGAGGGCGTTAGAGATGAGGGCGGAGAGGGCCTGGCGCACCAGGTCTGTGTCGGCCTGGCAGGGGGGCAGGGCATCGCAGGTGAATTCGATGTTCCTTTCGGGGTTTTCGATGGAAAGCATGGCGGCAAAGGTGCGACGGGCCAGGGTTTCGATATCGATCGTTTGTTTTTTGAGTTGGATACGGTTAAGGCGCTGGAAGGCCAGCAGGCTATCAACAAGTGTGCCCATTGTCAGGGCATTTTCGCGGACTTTTTCAAGATAGAGCACACTGCTGGAGGAGAGTCTGTAGCGGTCTTCTTCTAGCAATATGCTGATGTAGCCGTGAATGGCGCGCAAGGGGGCGCGCAAATCGTGTGAGATGGTGTAGGAGGAAGTTTCCAGTTCGTTGACGGCGACTTCCAGTTCGGCGGTGCGCTGCCGGACGCGTTTTTCCAATTCGGCATTGAGTTTGCGAATCTCTTCTTCGGCAAGTTCACGCTCTTGCACCTGTACCTGTAAACGGGCGTTGGCATTTTCCAGGGCGATGGTGTGCTGGCGCACGGCTTCGGCCATGGCAAAGAAACTTTTCCCCAGGCGATGGAGTTCTTCTATTTGAAAATCTGGCAGGGTTTGTTCGAGGGGATAATCGCCTTCGGCAAGCTGGTCGGTGTAGCGGGCCAGGTGGGCAAGCGGTTCAGAGATAATGTGGCGGCTGTATGTTTGTACCCAGTGAAGGATGGCGGCGCTCAGGAAAGCCAGCAGCAGTGAGATGCCTCCCAGTACGATGAGCGGCCCCATGGCCTGGCTGAGCGGTTGGGATGTGACAATAATCCAGCCTTGATCAGAAATGGAGGCGCTGCCGATCACATAGGTTTGCTGGTTTTCGTCGTAATAGAAGCTGGATGTGGTAAAGGCCAGCTGGCTTTTCCGGACAATCGGCAGGCTGCCCAGGTTGCGCTGTTCTTCAACCCAGATTGTGTTGGGATGGGCAATGATATTGCCAACGCGGTCAACAATGAAGGATTGGGTTCCGGGTTTTAAATTGACCGTCTCAATGACTTTTTGGAGATAGGCCAGGTCAAGTTCACCAACCAGGATGCCGATCATTTGCCCATCGGATATCACCGGGGTGGCTGCGGTGATGGTGAGCAAGCCCGTTTCTAGCGAGATAAAAGTTTCAGAAACGTATGAGTCTTTGGTGTTAATAACTGCCTTGTAAAAAGGTTCGCCCGAAAGGTCGAGGCCTAGCATGTTGACCATGCTGCCATTTTCCAGAACAATTTTCCCATTTCGATCTAAAAAATAAACGGTGGTAAAGCGCGGATAATCCTCGCGGATATTTTTGAGCATCTCGGTGCGATGCACACCTTCATTATCGCTACTAAACATATGTCCCAGGGTGTGGATCAGGTTGGAGGTATCATCAATATACTGGTCAGTGATCTGGGTCAATGAGTTGATGCGAGTTTGCTGTTCGTGCCTGATTTCATCGAGCAAGGTGCTGGCATGGTAAACCGTCATCCCAATCAGGATCAGCGAAATTCCCACCATCGGCACAAAGAACAGGCGAAACAACAAAACCCGCAATGGGCTCAGATGCCTGGTGTGCCTGATTTCATCATTGACCACTGGTTTTATCATGGGGTAGCCTTGTCAAGCATTATTCGTTTGGACTAACGATTTCGACGATATTAAAGTTTCCATCTTCCACGCGCACAATATACACTTCTCTCACCACATCGCCAAATTCGTCGATGGAAATATTGCCCTGCAACCCAGGGAAGTTACTGGTTTGTTTAAGCGCATCTGCCAGGCCAGCAGCCTGTCCGCCGGTCTGCTTGAGGGCATCTGCCAGGACCTTAACCGCCTCGTAGCTGTGTGAAGCCCCCAGTGTGGGAGCGCGCCCGAAGCGTTCACTAAACTGGCTGGTAAACTGCACGTACGCAGTTGAAGGGTGCGAAGGATTATACACAGCCACAATTTCCAAACCATTGACAGATTTGCCGCCTTTTTCAATCAACTCACGGGTTTGTCCCCAGGGAGATGAAAACAGGCGACCTTCAAAACCGAGCTGCCTGACGTACTGGCTCATCAGGGCTACATCCACCGCGGCAGCCATAAAAACAATCGCATCTGGTTTTTGGGCCACAATTTCACCGGCCAGGGTCTGCAAATCGGTTTTCCCCGATCCAAAAGCAAAATCAACCCGGGCATCCCCCCCCTCAGACACAAACTCGTTTTGTATGATAAACCAAAGCGTCTCGGTGAAAGCCTTATTATTCAGGTCGTACACCCCCACAATTTTTTGGATGCCCGGCTGCCCGGCAATATAACGGGCCAGGGCTTTCCCGATGAATTCATTGCTGGGGATGACGCGAAAGAAAAGATCATCCTGCCCTGTAAATTTCGAGCTGGACGATGTGGAACTGAGCAAAACCACCCCAGATTGATTCATCTGTTCAAAAACTGCCGAGGTTTGCTCACTGGTGGGATGACCGATAATCGCCACCACGCCCTGTTTCACAAGTTCGGCATCCACCCGGCGGGCTGTCTCCGGTTCACCCTGGTCATCCATCACAATCAATTGGATTGGACGACCATCGATGCCACCCCTGGCATTGATCTGCTCCACAGCCAGTTCTGCCCCGTTGCGTGATGCCACCCCCAGTTCACCCTGCCGCCCTGTCAATTGGGCCGAAAAACCCACCAGGATGGGGCTGGTGTCAGCGCAGCCGCCGAGCCCAAGCGCTGCGATTACAAATAGTATGGTGAGTTTGTATGCTACAGGCATAAGAAAGCTCCAGGTGTTGGAATTTATCCAATTGTGAAGAAAAATGTTGCACCCTTGTCCACTTCAGCCTCTGCCCAAATACGCCCATTATGACGCTGGATGACACGTTGGGCAATGGCCAGGCCTACCCCGGTGCCTTCAAAAGCTACCTGGGTATCAGGAGCATGCAATCGCTGGAAAACGCCGAACAATTTAGAATAATAGCGCATATCAAACCCAATCCCATTATCGCGGATGAAATAGGCTGTCTTTCCATCCTGCTCCATCGATCCAAAATGGATAATGGTATGCTCACGCGCGCGCGTAAATTTGAGCGCATTCGAGATCAGGTCAGTCAGGGCTTGGGCAATCAGTTCGGGGTCACCAACGCAACTCGGCAAAGGATCACAAATAAACTCGATCGTACGCTGGGGCAGTTCCCCGGCACGCAGGGTACCGTAAACACGCATCACGGTCTGTTCGATGCTGAAGGAAACTTTACGGATTTCTTTGCGGTTTAAGCGCAAGAAAGCCAGCAAATCATCCACCAGTTCACCCATGGTGTGGGCATTGCGGCGCACTTTATCGAGGTACGTTTTGGCCTGGTAGGGCAGGTCATCACCCACTTCTTCCAGCATGATGCTGAGATAGCCATGTATCCCGCGCAGTGGCGCACGCAGATCATGCGAAATGGTATAAGAAAATCCTTCCAACTCGTTTACCACCATCTCCAATTCAGCGGTGCGTTGGGCCACGCGTTGTTCCAGGCTGGTATTCATGCGCGCATTCTCAATCGCCAGCCCGGCATAACCGACAAAAAGCTGCAAAGCTTCGATATTTTCTCGCAAAATGGGCCGCCCACTAATCAAGTTATCCACTGCAATCAGCCCGATAGGTTTTTCCCCAACCCAGGCTGCCAGCGTAACGTGCTGCTTTACACCGTACATTTCATTATCGGCTGAATGCTGGTGCAACTGCTGGTAATCATCCACCAGGTTGAAACCATGCGGGTTTTCAATGGCAACTTTCCACCCGGCAAAATCTTCAACCGATTGTTCAAACCAGTCTGTATTCTCGATATTTCCATTCCGGTCGGTGCCATAGGTACCTTTTATATTTTTTGTTGCGGGATCGTACAGGAAGATCCCAACCCGGTCAAATTCCAGGCCTTTTTGCACGCTCTGGTGAATGGCACGCAGGCATGCATCCAGGTCCTTGATCGCGGTGACGTTCTTCCCAAGGGCCAGCACCCGTTCGAGCATCTTACGCTGCCGGGCTTCACGCTCTTCGGCAATCTTTTGAATGGTAATGTTCTGAACCGCGCCATAAATACCCACCAGGCAGTTTTGGGCATCGTCCCAAACCGGATGCGCATAAATCCGCACCCAACGCGTACTGCCGTCTTTGTGAATGATACGCATTTCGGAGGTTGTGCGCTGGTTCTGCCTGAGCAATTCCATGTCTTGCTGGTCTTTCAAGATATCGTCTGGATGCAGGTGCGCAAGCCAACCGCCCGTGGCGATAAATTCATCGAAAGCGTAACCACTGATCGCTTCAAACGCGCCCGCCACCCATTCCTGTCGTGGCGAGCCATCTGGGTTAATACGTGTGGCAAAGGAATAATCAGAAATGACAGAAGAGATCAGGCGATAACGTTCTTCACTGGCGCGTAATTCGTTCTCTATTTTTTGCTGGATAGTATTATCGCGCGCCACCCATAAAACCAATTTTTCCCCTTCATTTTCATAAGAGGCCACCCGCGCATGAAACCAGCGCCGGCCAATTTTCGTGACCATTTCATAATGATAGGCCTGCACTTCCCCGGTTTGCAAGGCCCGCTCAACCACAGCCCAGGTTTTTTCGGCGGCCTGGGGGGGCATTACATCCTGCATTTTTTTGCCGATAAAGTTTTCAAAACCATCATTCAACAGGTTTGGGTTGCCAGTGAAAATATCACGGTAAGTTCCTGATGCATCAATTACCAGGGCCAGGTCTGGCAGGGCGTTCAAGAGCAGGCTCAGGCGAGATTCGCTGGCTCGCAAAGCAGATTCGACCCGCTGGCGCTCAGCCAACTCGTGCCGGGCGGCATTGATCGAATCCCGCACTGTTCCAAACCACAGGTACATCACCACCGTGCCGCCAAGCATGATGGAGATGAAGGTGATCCAGTTCCCAATCGGATTGGATATGCTGGTTTGCAGCAACAAGCCGTGAATTTGCAGGTATAAGATCAGTAGTGTGGAAAAACCCGCCAGGATCGAAACAAAAAGCACCCCAAATTGCCCAAGCAATGTACCACCGATCAGCACAAGCACGATGTACATACTCAGGAGCGAATTACTGATGCCATCCGAAATGTAAAGGCCAATGCTGATATAAACTACAAAGGTAAACAACATAAAGATACTGGACAGGCGCAATTGCCCCTTTTGTACCAGGAACCACATCACAACTTCAAGGAATAACAGCGAACCGTTAAGCGCTATGACGATTGGCTGCCAGGCCACAAAAACCAACAGCCCCATAGTGGAAACGATGGTTGTTACAATACCAAAAGTCAAGGTACCGCGCAAAAAACGGGCTATGCGCGCTTTTTCACGCTCATCATATAAGAAGGGTGCAAATAAAGTATCAAGCCAGTGGCGAAGCATGAGGCATCTCTCCAAAGCTATTTTACTTTACAGGAATGCATCCTACCCCCAAAATATAGGAGGTATTCATGTAGTAAATACGCTCAATCCCCTCTTTGTCAGAGAAAGATGGTGGGAGAGCGAAATCAATTTTTCTTTAGGGAGATGAAGTAGCGGTTGGGAATATTCAACTTGAAGGGCAGCTTCACCCACCCCAGGCGGGCAGCCAGCAACAGGCCGCCGCAAACCGCCATCAGCAGGGCCACAAGTTGGGTGGTGGTCATCCAAAAATCGCCAATTTTAGGTTGGTCTGGGCGGAAAAATTCAATCCAAAAACGCCCGGCGCCTGCCAGGACAAGCCAGCCAAAGAATACAGTGCCTGGTTTGGCTTTTTCGGGGAATTTTCGCCAGAGGTAGATGATCAGGCCAAATGCCAGGAAGTTCCACAGCATTTCGTAAGCAAAGGTGGGGTGGAAACGGGTGGTTTCAACCGGGAAGATGTTCAGGTTGGAGTAAGCACCCACACGGTGGTCAGCGTCGATGGGTATGCCCCAGGGGAGTGTGGTTGGGGGGCCGTAGAGTTCCTGGTTGATGAAGTTGGCCGGGCGCGCCAAGGCCTGTCCCAGGAGGGTGACAGGAGCAATAACATCGAGGAACAGCCAGGGGTCGAGATGATTCTTCCGCATGTAGATGAACAGTGCTACTGCGCCGAACAACAGTCCACCATAAAAATGCAGCCCGCCTTCGGTGATAAGCAGGATTTTAAGCGGTTGGGCGGTGTAATGGGTACTGCCACCCAGGGTGGCATTGACAACATACCATAGACGCGCACCTACAATGCCAGCCGGGACAACCCACAGCATGGAATCCCAGATACGTTCTCCATCTTCGCCCAGGCGGGTCACCAGGCGGTCAGCCACCCACGCTCCTGTTGCGACGCCAAGCATTACTAAAACGCCATACCAATGCAGTGTCAATGTGATTGCGCCAATCTTGTAAGAGAAGATGATCGGGTTGATGATGTGCATATTTCTCCTGTTAGAGTGTTGCCGGGCAAATGCAGCGTGTGTTATCCCATCCAGACTTTGCCTGCCTGTACGATCCCTTTATCAGGGACATCTGCCAGCAGAATGGCGCCATTGCCGATACGCGCGCGTGAACCTATTTTAACACCAATCGCGGTGGTAACGCCCATCCCCACCAAAGCTTGTTCGCCAACGTGAACATGCCCGGCCAGCATGGCTCCGGGGGCGATGTGGGTGTAGGCGCCGATCTCGCAATCGTGTGAGACGATGGCGCCGGTGTTGATCATGCACTTTTCGTGCAGGATGGTGGATGAGCCAACATAGGCGTTGGCGAAAACCTGGACACCAGCGTAGATTTCGGCAGAATTTTCGATGGTGGCGCGGGGGTGCTGCAAAATAGGGAATGCAAATCCAAAATTTGCCAGGAACTCGAAAATTTTGATGCGGACTTCAATGTTGATGATGCCGCCGACGCCGTTGGCCGCCATCAGGATGCCTTTTGCGGCCAGTTCGGGCAGTACCTGGCGCGTGCCGAGCACAGGGATGCCCAAAACACTGGTGCCGGTGAGGGCCGGGTTGTCATCGACGATTCCGGCGATGCGGAAGGCGCCGATGGCGCGCGCCATTTCCATGACAGCTTTGGCGTGCCCGCCCGCGCCGTAGATGAGCAGGCCAGCGGAGGCATTGGGCTGGGGAGCGGATTCTGGCGTGGGGGCAGGGCTCCCGGCCAGTTGGCGGATGACTGCTTCGGTGATGAGTCGGTCTTGGGGCAGCGCGGAAAGGTTGAGGCCGAGGGATTCTGCCAGGGCGCGGGCCGGTTTGGTGATGCGCAATCCAGCCGGGGCTGGAGGTTGGGAAGTGGCATCTGCCGGTGTATCGGTGGCAGGCGGCAGGGCGGGGTTGTCAACACCTGGAATTTCCAGTGTTTCATCGGCTGTGCCGGTGATGGCGGCCAGCAATCCACCGACGGGCAGGGTGTCTCCCTGGCTGGCGATCCTCCGCAGGAAGCCGCTGGCCGGGGATTCTATATCGGAGGCGGCTTTGGTGGTTTCGATGGTGAAGAGCAGGTCGCCTTTTTGGACAGGCTGGCCGTCTGGGACGTGAACGCCTACCAGGCGCGCTTCCGGTTCGTTGGCGTTGAGCATGGGGACAAGAATGGGTGTTTGGGTCACAATTTCTCCAAAGATATTGCAATTTTACCTGTTTTCATCCTATAATCTTATAGTTGTCTACTCACCATTCAAAGGAGTTTGCCATGGATTTCGGTCGCGCTTTTTCGTATGTATTTGAAGATTCGGATTGGATGAAGAAGGTGGGCATTGCGGCGCTGGCAATGCTCGTACCCATTCTGGGCCAAATTGCTGTGCTGGGTTGGAGTTTGGAAATCACCCGGCGGCTGATTATGGGCCAGGTAACTGACCTGCTACCTGACTGGACTGATTTTATGGATCATTTCATGCGCGGGGTGAAGGCCTTTGTGATTGGGCTGGTGTTTGCACTGCCATCGATTTTCATCTCAATCTGCCAGGGTATTTTCAATGTGCTGGCAACCAACCCTGATTTTTCCAGCAGTGATGCTGGTGGGGCGTTTGTAGCCGGCGTTGGGATTGTTTCAATGTGTATTGGATGCTTTTCGTTCCTTTACAGCATTTTCCTGGGAGTGGTGATGCCTGCTGCTTATGCCAATTTTGTTGTCAGTGGCGAAATTGGGGCTGGGTTACGCTTTGGTGAAATCTTTGGCCTGGTGCGCGCTGCACCTGGGCCATACCTGATGGCATTGCTGGGTGGTATTGTTACTGGCATTATTGCCATGCTGGGCATGATCGCCTGTTTTATCGGCGTTGTTTTCACTGCTGCGCTGGCCATGGCGATGAATGCTCACCTGTATGGGCAGGCATATAATGCTGCCAAAACCGCGCAAGCGAATGCGCCGGTTGGAATATAGTTTTACCTGTAAAACAGCCCCTTCCTTACCTGGAAGGGGCTGTTTTTTTGTGGTTGAGTGGTAGGGGCAAGCCGTCCAGGGCACAACCAGGTGTGTACAGGGTTAATTTCTCATGCGCAACGGGTCGCCCTTGCAGGTTTTTACAGCATCTATTTCACCAATTCCAGCGCAAGCTGGATGATTTTCTGGTGCGAAGGCAGGATCGCTTCTTCGAGGGTTTTGGAGTTGGCGATGGGCAGGTCGAGGGCGGCGGCGCGGCGCAGGTGGATGTGGCCCAGTTCTTCGCTGGCGCGGGCGGCAACTTCGGCGGCCCAGCCGAGGGTGATGGTGCCTTCTTCGATGGTGAGGAGTTTGCGAGTGTGGCGAAGAGAGTCAAAGAGCGGGGAAAGATTGAAGGGGCTGAGCTGGCTGAAAAGCGCAATATCGGCGAAAATCTCGTGTTCGTAGAGTAGTTCGCGGGCGGCGGCGCGCGCCAGCTCGAAGTTGTAGCCGTAGGTGGCGATGGTGATCTGCGGCGGGAGGCCATCGGCATTGCGGAGGATGTGCCAGGGGAATGGTTCGCCGCCGCTTTCCACTTTCCAGTCCGTTAAATCGGATTTTTCCAGCAGCGGACGGGTATACAGGATTTTATGCTCCACAAACAGCACGGGATCATCATCGGCGATGGCGGCCAGCAGCAGGTCGGTGGGATTGCCGAGGCTGTTGGGGGCCACCATTTTCAGGCCGGGGACGCCCAGGAAGTGTTTTTCTAGCGATTGGGAGTGGGTGGGGCCGTATCCGCGCCGCCCACCCATCGGAAGACGCAAAACTATCGGTACGCGCACGTTGTCGTTATACATCCAGCGGAATTTGGCGGCGTGGTTGATAAGCTGGTCGGCGGTCAGGGTGACGAAGTCGCCGAACATGACTTCGGCGACGGGGCGCAGCCCGCGCAGGGCCAGCCCGTTGCAGATTCCCATGATGGCGGCCTCAGAGATGGGTGTGGTCAGGACACGTTCTGGGAAGCGCGAGGATAGCCCGCGTGTGACTTTGAACGCGCCGCCATACGGGTCGAGGATGTCTTCGCCGAGGAGGTAGACGCGCTGATCGGTTTCGAGGGCGGTGAGGAGGGCGGAGTTGATGGATTCTAAGACGGTTTTTCGGTTTTCCGGTTGAGCGGTGGGATGGTTGGATGTTTGAACTGGAGAACTGGAAAACTGGAAAACCGGGAAACTATCCCCCGCCGCGCGGGTGAAGGCGTCTTCGATGAGGGCAGAAACTTCGGCTTCGGCGGCGGTCCGTTGGGCGGAATCCAGCCGGGGGGCGTGGATTTGCAGCGGGTCGCGTTCGGCGCGGATTTTTGCAACCAGTTCGCGGGGGCGGGTATCGTCGCCTTTGCTGTGGGCGGAGAAGCGGTGCGTGTGCAGGATCAAGGCGGCAGGGCGGGAATTTCCGCGCACCTGCTCAAGGGCCGATCCTGCCTGGGAGCGGATTTCCAGCACGTCGCTTGAGTCCACTTCCCAATTTTGTATCCCAAAAGCGTCAAAGCGGGCCGCGATCGAGCCAGAAACGCCGATTTCGACCGGGGTGGTCTGGGCGTAGCGGTTGTTTTCGACGATGTAGAGCACTGGGATTTGCCACAGGGCGGCGATGTTGAGGCTTTCGTAGAGCGCGCCTTCGCCCAGGGTGCCATCCCCGAGGAATACCAGGGCGATTTTGCCGGTTTTTTGCAGCTTTTCCGCCAGCGCCATGCCGGTGGCAACCGGCGCGATGCCGCCCTGGATGCCGTTGGAGTAGAAGTTGCGCCACTGGATGTGCTGGCTGCCGCCGCGCCCACCCACCAGGCCGGTGGCTTTGCCCATCAATTCGGCGGCCAGGCGGTAAGGTTCCCCACCATAAGCGATGAAGTGCCCGTGGCAGCGGTGGTTGCTGAAAACCACATCGCCGGGGTCGGTGAGCGAGAAGATGGCGGCGGCGTTGGCTTCCTGGCCGATGTAGGCATGGGTGGTGCCGAAGAGCCTGCCGGTGGAAAACTCATCCAGCGCGCGCTCTTCAAAGCGCCGGATGGTGAGCATGGTTTTGTAAAGGGCATAATTATCAGGCATGGAGGGGATTATAGCAGATTCGGCATGGTATAATTTTCTCCCGTATGAGTCCAGAAACCACCCCTACCACATCAAAAATTTGCCCAACCTGCGGAACGCGACTGGCCGAAAACGCCACGCGCTGCCTGGTCTGCGGCACAGAATTAGCCCAGGCGGCAGAAGCCAAAAAGCCCGCTGCCATCCAGGCCGGACGCCTGCCCGAAATCACCCTGAGCCTGCCCGCGGCGCTTGGCCTGCTGGCACTCTTCCTGGTTGTCGGCGCAGCGCTGGTCTTTGTGGTGATGCGCTTTACAGGCCTGGGGGCAGCAGCCACCGCCAATGGGAGCGTGCCTACCGCCACCATCACGCTGACGCCCACCGTCACAGCCACGCCCACCGAGATGGCAACCAATACCCCAATTCCAACCGATACACCGATGCCGCCACAGGAATACACGGTCGCGGCAGGCGATAACTGTATCACCATCGCAGTGGCGTTCAAAGTATCGGTGCAAAGCATCATCGTGTTGAACAACCTGCCAGTGGCCTGCAATACCCTGTTTGTGGGCCAAAAGCTGAAGGTTCCCTTCCCCACGCCCACCCCGCTGCCAATCGCCACTGCCACACTGGATTCTGCCCAGGCCACCCTGCAAGCCTGTGACCGGGTGGGTTACACCGTCCAGGCCAACGACACACTCTCGAGCATCGCCGCCAACTATGCCGTGCCGCAGGAGGCCATCCGGGCCTATAACCAACTGCCCACAGACA
Organism: uncultured Anaerolineae bacterium; assembly: GCA_903822545.1. Classification (GTDB taxonomy): domain Bacteria; phylum Chloroflexota; class Anaerolineae; order Anaerolineales; family Villigracilaceae; genus CAIJPN01. The sequence continues at coordinate 28,132 of CAIJPN010000172.1, forward strand.
CGGTTTATTTGGGGATGAATTTGATCATCCCACTCTGCCAGCGGGCCGCCACACCCGGGCCATCACCGACCCCCACCATCCCGCCGCCATACACCGCCCCGAATCTGTTGCTGCCGCCCGATGGGACTTCCTTCACCCTGGCAAACGACACCATCACCCTGCAATGGGCCTCCATCGGTACCCTGCGCGAAAACGAAGCCTACCAGGTCATCATCGAAGATGTGACCGATGGTCAGGGCCGCCGTATCGTGGATTATGTGACCGATACCAAGTACATCGTCCCGGCCTCCTTCCGGCCCAAAGACAATATCCCGCACATCTTCCGCTGGTGGGTAACCACTGCCCGGCAGGCCGGCGCAGACGACCAGGGACAGCCCATCTGGACGAATGCAGGCGCCAACTCTCTACAAAGAGTCTTCTCCTGGCAGGGGATTGCCCCAGCGGTGACACCAACACCATAAAATTATCAAAAAACCCTCCTGCGCAGCCAAGCGGGAGGGTTTTTTGTCGGGAGACATCATGAAACCCACCATCCCCACCATCCAGGCGCGCAAACGCATCGCCCTGGTGGCCCACGATAACAAGAAAAACGACCTGCTGGAATGGGCCAGGTACAACCGCGAAACACTTTCGCGCCATCACCTGTTTGGCACCGGCACCACCGGCCGCCTGCTGGAAAAAGAACTGGACCTGCCCCTGACCCGTTTCAAAAGCGGCCCGATCGGCGGCGACCAGCAAATCGGCGCAAAAATTGCCGAAGGCGAGATTGACTTCCTGATCTTTTTTTGGGACCCTCTCGAACCGCAGCCCCACGACCCCGATATCAAGGCGCTGCTGCGGCTGGCCGTACTATACAACATCCCAACGGCATCCAACCGCGCCACTGCCGACTTTATCATCTCATCCCCGCTGATGGCGCGCGAATACGAGCACAAAACCCCCGACCTGGAACGGTACAACGCCGGGCGGCAGAAAATGCTTGGGGAAAAATCATAACCCGGCTAAAACCTGTCTGCACACCATCCGCGAAGTTAGAAAACTAACCGGCCTGCCTCGCGGGCTGGATAGCATAATGAAATTCTAAAAGGAAAATGCCATGCCATCCTTCCCGCTTGCCCCCAAACACCCCAAAGAGATCACCCAGCACGGCCAGACGCGCATCGACAACTACTTCTGGATGCGCTACCGCGAAGACCCCGAAGTGCTGACCTACCTGCACGCCGAAAGCGACTATCTCGACGAGATCATGCAGCACACCCAGCCGCTGCAAGAAACGCTCTTCGTCGAGATGAAAGCCCGCATCAAAGAAGACGATGCCTCTGCCCCGGAGAAAAACGGCGACTATGACTACTACACCCGCAACGAAGCCGGCAAACAATACCCGCTCTACTGCCGCAAAAACGTCCCGGATGGCCCCGAAGAACTCCTGCTCGACCAGAATGCCCTGGCCGAAGGCAAAACCTTCTGCCGCATCGGCTCCTTCTCGGTCAGCCCAGATGCCAGCAAACTGGCCTACTCCATCGACCCCGACGGCTCGGAAAAATGCGAAATCTTCGTCAAAAACCTATCCACCGGCCAGCTCCTGGCCGAAAAAATCACCAACACCTTCGGCGATGTCTACGGGCACAGCGGCATCGAGTGGAGCAATGACAGCCAGGGATTCCTGTACGCCAGCCTGGACGCATCCCAGCGCCCCTATCGCATCCATCACCACCTGCTCGGCAGCGACCCGGCCTCCGACCGCCTGCTATACGAAGAACGCGACGAAACTTTCAGCCTGTGGCTGGCAAAATCGCGCAGCAGCGCCTATTTCATGGTCTGGGCGCGCTCCTTCACCAGCGACGAATGGCACATCCTATCCGCCGACCAGCCCCAGGGCGACTTCCAGGTATTCGACACGCGCCGTCCCAACATCGAATACAACATCGAACACCACAGCGATATTTTCTTCATCTCCACCAACGAAAACGCCCAAAACTTCAAGCTGATGAAAACTCCCGCCAGCACCACCAGCCACGAAAATTGGGTGGAAGTCATTCCCCATCGCCAGGATGTGACCATCGAGGGGCTGGATGCTTTTTCCAGCCATCTAGTTATCGCCGAACGCCAGGGCGGATTCCGCCAACTAAGAATCTCCGCCCCAGATGCGGTTAGCAACATTCGCTACATTTCCTTCCCCGAACCAGTCTACAGCTTCTACGCCCACAAAAACCCCGAATTTGACAGCGACACCTACCGCATCACTTACTCATCCCTCGTCACCCCCAACTCCGTAATCGACTACCACATCCCCACCGGCCAGTGGCAAGTCAAGAAACAGGACGAAATCCCCAGCGGCTACGACCCCAGCCAGTTCACATCCGAGCGGGTGTACGCCACTGCCCCGGATGGAGTACAAGTCCCCATGTCCATCGTTTACAAAAAAGGATTGGCGCTCAACGGGGAAAACCCAACCCTGCTCTATGGCTACGGTTCCTACGGGGCCAGCATCGACCCGACTTTCAACGCCAATCGCCTGAGCCTGATGGAGCGCGGATTCGTCTACGTTATCGGCCACATTCGCGGCGGCTCTGAGATGGGCCGCAACTGGTACGATAACGGCAAAATGCTCCACAAGCGCAACACCTTCACCGATTTCATCGCCTGCGCCGAAACCCTGATCGAAAAAGGCTACACGTCCAGCGCCAAACTCGCCATCATGGGCCGCTCGGCTGGCGGGCTGCTGGTCGGCGCCTGCCTGGCGATGCGCCCCGACCTGTTCCAGGCGGTTGTGGCGAGCGTCCCGTTTGTGGATGTCATCAACACCATGAGCGACCCGACCATCCCTCTCACCACCATGGAATATGACCAGTGGGGAAACCCCGAAAACAAAGAATATTTCGACTATATGTATAGCTACTCGCCCTACGACAACATCCGCCCTGCCGCTTATCCCCACATCCTCATCACCACCGGGCTGAATGATCCGCGCGTGGCTTACTGGGAACCGGCCAAATTCACCGCCAAACTGCGCGAACTCAAAACCAACGACAACCTGGTGTTACTCAAAACCAATTATGATGCCGGTCACGCAGGCGCATCCGGACGATACGACTACCTGAAAGAAGTAGCCTTTGAGTATGCCTTCCTGATAGACCGCCTGGCGTAACAAGCGCTCATCGAAAAGCATTTTATGATGCGTTTTTGTCGGTTTTTGAGATTTTTAATGCTTTTTCAGCATCAATAAAAGGCAGCTTTTGCTGATTTGCGCGATACCCAACAAGATTGAAAACCATCGGATTTTTATCCATGCTATACTACACGCCCGTTGGAGACACCCATACATGATCAATGCCCCTCTTGAAATATTACTTGTCGAGGACAATCCAGACGACCTGGAATTGACCATGCACGCTTTTAAGAAGCACAAGCTTGGCAACCAGGTGCGCGTTGCCCGTGATGGACAGGAAGCTCTCGACTTCATCTTCGGTGAAGGCGCTTATGCTGGCCGCAACGTGCTCGACCACCCCAAAGTTGTGCTGCTTGATTTGAAACTGCCCAAGGTCAATGGCATGGAAGTGCTGCGCAAGATCCGCGGCGATGAACGCACCCGCACCATCCCCGTTGTTGTGCTGACATCGTCCAAAGAAGACCGCGACATCATCGACAGCTACAAGCTGGGCGTCAACAGCTACATCGTCAAACCGGTGGATTTTGACAAATTCATCGAAGCCGCCCGCTTGCTGGGGATGTACTGGCTGCTGTATAACGAACCCCCCAGGCTTTAATCATCCCCTGAACCCGGGAAAATGCATCGCGCCAGAGTTAAGGGGAAAGTTACCAACAAAAAAACACCCCTTTAAACGGAGTTTTCCAGAATCAAAAATCCCCGTCGCTTTGAAAGCGACGGGGATTTTTGATTCTGTGCCTGATAAATTACCCGGCTGAGGCCGCGTTAGCCTTCGCCACAATATCTTCGAGCATCTTGGTGGTCAGCGACTTCGGGCGTTCGATCGGCTGTCCGAGAGCGCGCGCCCAAACGTAGTTGGGGGTCACGCCCAGGGCGCGGCCAACACCAAACAGCACGGTGTAGAAGTCGAATTCGCGCACGCCGTAATAGTACTGGAGCGTGCCAGAGATGGCATCGACGTTCGGGGCAGGATTCTTGGCCTTGCCCTGTTCCTTGAGCACCGCTGGAACCACATCGAAAACCAGGTCGGCCAGGCGAACGAGTTCATCTTCGGGGAAACGTTCTTTGGCAAATTTCATCTGCGCAGTGAAGCGCGGATCGGGCACGCGCAAAACAGCATGTCCGTAACCAGGGATGACTTTGCCGCCATTGAGCGTATCCCAGGCGAACTTGTATAGTTCGTCGCGCGAGGGTACGCCGCCCATCTTCTTGTGAACATCCAACAGCCAGCCCAGGCATTCCTGGTTGGCCAGGCCGTGCAGTGGGCCAGCCAAGCCACTCAGGCCAGCCGAAAAGGCATAATACACATCAGCCAGCGATGAGCCGACCAGGTGGGTGGCGTGGGCACTGACGTTGCCAGATTCATGGTCAGAGTGCAGGATAAAATACAGGCGGGAAAGATCCGCGTAACCTTTCTGATCCTTCACACCCAGCATCTGGGCAAAATTCGCACCGAAATCCAGTTTTGGATCGATTTTAACTTCGCGTCCATCGCGATATTTCAGGCTGTAGATAAAAGCCGCCAAAACGGGCAGTTTGGCCGTCAGGTTGAGAGCATCTTCCAGCGCGGGTTCCCAGTAGGCATCTTTTTTCATGCCTTCGTGGTACTTGCGGGCAAATTGGGACTGGGTCTGCAAAGCCTGGACGCCCAGGGTGAGCAGCGTCATTGGATGGGTGTCTTTGGGCATGGCGCGCAGCATGTCAAAGACATGCGAGGGCACATTGCTGCGGGTGATCCATTCAGCTTCAACGGCTTCGGCCTGCTCGGCAGTGGGAACTTCGCCAACCATCAACAGGTAGTACAGACCGCCAACGTAGGGCATGTCAGCACCTGCGGGTTTGGGCAGAGCTTCCAAAACTTCCGGGATGGACATGCCGCGGAAACGGATGCCCTCAGCCGGGTCGACAAAAGAAATGTCAGTGACGAGCGATTTGATGTCGCGCATCCCGCCGACAATCTGGCCGATGGTAACTTTATCCACCACGACTTCGGCATGTTCTTTGTTAAGAGCCTTGTAGCGTTCACGCCAGGCGGGCAATTGGGCAGAAATTTGTTCGTGCAGGATCATCTTTAGTCTCCTTGGGTATGAAGCTGTGGGGGCGCAGCGATGCTGCGCCCCCACAAAATGTATCAGGTTAGAGTTTGACCAGGTTCTTGAGCGCCTCGTGCGTCTCGCGCACCGCAGCCGCCGACTTCTCGAAAGAAGCTTTTTCAGTCTCGTTCAGATCATATTCAACGATCTTCTCCAGACCATTGCGGCCAAGCATCACCGGCACGCCGAAGAACATATCATTCAGGCCATATTCGCCTTCCATGTAAGCCGCGCAGGGCACAATCAGGTGCTTATCTTTAAGAATGGCTTCGGCCATCTGGGCGCAGGCCGCAGCAGGCGCATAATAAGCCGATGTCTTGAGCAGGTTGACGATTTCGCCGCCGCCCTTGCGGGTGCGGTTGACGATGGCTTCGAGCTTTTCAGCGGGGATATACTCACTCAGCGGCACGCCCGCGATGTTGGAGTGGCGGGTCAGCGGAACCATCTCATCGCCATGGCCACCGAGCACGTAGCAGTTGATATTTTCAACGCTGACGCCAGTTTCCATCGCCACAAAAGCGCGCATACGGGCCGAATCAAGAATGCCAGCCTGGCCGATAACACGGTTGCGGGGCAGGTTGCCAACCTTCATCGCCAGGTAAGCCATCGTGTCGAGCGGGTTGGTCAGGATGATATAAATCGCATTTGGAGAATATTTGAGCGTTTCGGTAACAGCCGGGCCAACAATGTTGGCATTGGCGGTGAGCAAGTCATCACGGCTCATACCGGGTTTGCGCGGCAGGCCAGCCGTCACAATGATGATGTCGGAACCAGCAGTGGCGGCATAATCCGTCGAACCGGTGATGGTGACATCCTTGCTGATAATCGGCATAGCTTCGAGCAGGTCAAGGCTCTTGCCCTGCGGCACACCATCAACCACATCAATCAGCACCAGGTCGGCAATTTCGCGCTGCGAAAGCCAGACAGCGGTGGATGCGCCGGTCATGCCAGCGCCAATAATGGAAATTTTAGCCATCGTTCCTCCAAAACTCAACTTTTTATAGAATTTATGGGTGTTATACACCACAATTGGTCTGATTTGTAGACACTTTTGTCACAAAAGGCTCGCCGGATTGTAACAAAAGGAGTAATTCCTTTTTGGGAAAAACACCAGCCGCCCTGGCGCCTGCCACCGTTAAACCAGCAGCCGCCCAGCCGGGGAATCTCCCATTAAGCACCCGCTTCGGCCATTTCCTTTTGCAAGAAGTGTGTGGCCTGGATGGCTGCGGCCGCGCCCATCCCTGCCGAAGTCACCACCTGACGGAAATGATTATCAGCCACCTCGCCCGCCACAAACACACCGGGGACATTGGTTTCCATGCGGTTGTTGGCAGTCACATAACCATCCTCGCTCATCTCAAGCTGGCCGCGGAACATCTGCGTATTGGGCACATGCCCAATGAAGATGAATACGCCATCCGTCTCCAGCGTGGATTCTGCGCCGGTAACGGTATCCTTCAGCTTGAGAGCGGTTACTTTATCGGTTCCCACCACATTGGTCACAACCGTATTCCAAACAAAGTTAATCTTGGGGTTGTCAAAGGCGCGTTTCTGGAGCACCTTGCCCGCCCGCAGCGTATCGCGGCGGTGAACAATCGTCACCGATGTGGCGAAACGGGTCAGGAAAATGGCTTCTTCCAGCGCTGAATCCCCTCCACCGACCACCACAACCTTCTTTTCTTTAAAGAACCAGCCATCGCAGGTAGCGCAATAGGAGACGCCTTTGCCGGTCAGTTCGTATTCGCCGGGCACTTCCAGGTGAGTGGGGCGCGCGCCTGTGGCGGCGATCAATGTATCAGCCAGGATCACGCCGCTATCGGTGGTGACTTTGAAGGGGCGGCTGGATAAATCCACAGCCTGGGCCGTGTCAAATTCCACCGTCGCGCCGAAGCGTTCGGCCTGTTTCTGCATCAATTCGCCCAACTGCGCCCCACCGACGCCTTCCGGGAAACCCGGATAATTCTCGATGGTGTGAGTCAGGGCTGCCTGGCCGCCAAGTTCCATGCCGGTCAGCACGACCGGCTCGAGTTCGGCGCGCGCGGCATACAGCGCGGCTGAAAGTCCCGCCGGGCCGGATCCCAGCACCAGCACTTTGACATGTCGTTCGCCGCCAGAATTCGACGACGGGGGTGTTAGATTACCAAGATTGAACATTTTCACCTCGTAAAATTAGATCGCAGTCCATTTTATCAGATGCAAAAACCAACTAAAAGTTACATTCTCCGGTGTTCCTGGATATTAAGGTTGCCAGCGCAATGACTCACAGGCAGCCAGGAATCACCTGTTTTCATGCTTCAACGAACCCGCCAAGCCCCGCGCAACTGCGCCCAGGCCAAAACCTGGCACTGTCAAGGTAAAAAAAAACGGAGAGATCGGCTACAAATCTTTCGATTTCTGCTCACGAAAACCCAGGAATTCACGTAAAATACACGCTGTTCTCTCTCCAAAAGGATTCCATGAAAAATCGTAATTTGCAAATTCTCTCGTTCACGCTTGTTGTTGTCATGCTCGGCTTTGGCATCATCATCCCCATCCTGCCGTTCTATGTAGAACATTTTGGCGGGGGTGGGATGGCAATGGGCTTGCTTATGTCGGCCTTTTCCATCGCCCAGTTCATCTTTTCGCCCATCTGGGGCGGGCTGTCTGACCGCTACGGGCGCAAACCCATCCTGATGATCGGCATCCTGGGCAACGCTATCTCGCACATCATGTTTGCCGTGTCCACCCAACTATGGATGCTGGTGGCGGCCCGTTTCATTGGTGGGATACTTTCCTCGGCCACACTGCCCACCGCGATGGCTTTCATCAGCGACAGCACCAGCGAAAAAGAGCGCGGCGGCGGCATGGGCATCATCGGCGCGGCCATGGGGGTTGGAATGGTACTTGGCCCCGGCATCGGCGGGATGATGGGTGGAATGTCTCTCTCGGCCCCATTCTACCTGGCTGCCGCCCTGTCGGTGGTATCACTGCTTCTCATTTGGGTTTTCCTACCCGAATCCCACGCCGCCGAAAATCGTACCAGTCACGAAGTGCGCATCAAAGGCCCGCAAATTGGGGAAATGTTCCGGGCGCTAACTGGGCCGATCGGCTTTTTACTCATCCTGGCCTTCCTGCATAACTTCGCCCTGACCAACTTCGAGGGCATCTACGGCTTCTACGCCCAAAAACGCTATGACTACGATGAGCAAACCGTCGGCCTGATCTTAACCATCATTGGGCTGGTCTCTGCCATCGTTCAGGGTGGGCTGACCGGCATGTTGAGCAAACGCCTGGGCGATGAGTGGATCATCCAAGGCTCGCTATTTTTCAGCGTTTTCGGCTTCGCCGCAATGATTTTCCCCGAAACCCTGCCGATGGTCATTTCAGCCGCCGGGTTTTTCATGCTGACCAATGCCATGCTGCGCCCGGGCGTTTCATCCCTCATCTCCAAAAAGACCGATATCGGCCAGGGAGCCGCCATGGGATTGAACAACGCCTTTATGAGCCTGGGGCGCATCGTCGGGCCATTGTGGGCCGGGGCAGCGCTCGACTGGAATCTCAACTATCCCTTCATCACCGGCGCAGTCATCATGCTGATCGGCTTTGTCGCCAGCCTGTTCTTCCTGCCACAGGCCAGCCCGCCACAAACCAACCCCCAAAACCAATAAATTTGCGCTCTTTTCGATCACTGCTGCCCTTCTCCCGCAGGATGTGTGCCTGGACACGGAGAAGGGCTTTGCTTTGCTCAAGGCGCTGCCGCCAAAATTACTCGCTGTGCTTTTTCCGATATGCCCGCCAGGTTGGCGACCACTTCTCCGGGTCGGTAAGATAGGTGGGGTCGCTCATCTGGTGGATGGGCGCGTTGTGCGGGGCAGAGCGCACCAGCTCGGGCTGGGTGCGGGCTTCATCGGCGATCTGCGCCCAGGAGGAAACGTAGGTGTCGATGTCGCGGCGCGAATACGATTCAGTCGGCTCCAGTGTGGCGGGGTCAGAAACCACATACGGGTGGTGGCTAAAGAAGAAGTGCATCCCCAAATCTGCTGACCGGTTTGAGATGTCGGTGATTTTCAGGCCGGTTTCCTGCAAAAGCTCCGTCCAGCTATAGCGCACCTGGTCGAGGCGCGGCTGGTTGGGCTGGTAAGGCGCAGTCACGCCGGGGATTTCGAGCACTTTTTTGAGCAGGTAATTGTTGTTGAGCACCGCCAGGTTGGCGGCTTCCCGCAGCCCGTCCGCGCCCATCGACATGATCCAGGCGTAGGCGCGCAGGAAGTTGGCCGTCACACCGTAAAAACTGCCGATTTTGCCAATCGAATCGGGCCGGTCGTGGTCGAGATAATACTTTTCGCCGTCGAATTCCACCGTCGGGGCCGGCAGGAAGGGCGCAAGCGCCTCCGTCACGCAGCTTGCGCCCGCGCCAGGGCCGCCCGAAGCGTGCGGCGTGGAAAAAGTCTTGTGCAGGTTGAACTGGCAGGCGTCGAACCCGGCCTCGCGCGCGCGCAGCACCCCCAACAGCCCGTTGGCGTTGGCCTGGTCATAGACACACAGCCCGCCCGCCGCATGCACCAAATCGGTAAACTCGCGGATGCGCGGGTTGAAAATGCCGGTGTCATCCGGGTTGGTCACGATCAGGCCCGCCGTGCGCTCTGACAAAACCGCCTTGAGCGCGCCCAGGCCGGGGTAGCCGCTCTCTTCCGGGTAGAGCGTGATCACTTTGCAGCCAGCCACATTCGGGGCGGCAGCGTCGGAGGGGTGCGAAAAAATCGTGGTGATAAACTCGTCGCGCTGCGTCTCCCCGCGCCGGGCGTGAAAAGCCCGCACCATCGAGACGTTGGCATAAATAGCCTGCGAGCCGCCGCGTGGTTGCAGCGAAACCCGGTCGAGGCCCGAAATTTCCTGCAAAAAACGCTCCAGCCGGTACATCACTTCCAAAAGGCCCTGCACCGTGCGCTCGTCTTGCAGCGGGTGCAGTTCCGCCAGCCGCGCATCGCGCGCCAACTGCTCATTGACCGGCGGATTGTACTTGACCGTGGATGTCGCCATGCCAAAATCGGCCACCAGCCCGGCCCCCAGCGTTTCTTGCGAGAGCCGCAGGAAATGGCGGAGGGTTTCCACCTGCGAGATTTCTGGCAAATGGGGCGGATTCTGCCGCCGCATACTTTCCGGCACAGAATTTTCCGCCCTGCCGCCTGCTTCCGTTTCGAAAGGCGGGATCAACATCCCGCGCTCGCCCTCGCTGCCCAGCTCGAAGAGCAATTTCTCGTTCCAGCGCGCCTGTTGGAAAATTCGCTTCGTCATGACAGCACCTCCGTCAGCGACTGCGCCAGCAGGTCAATATCGGCGCGAGCGTGGATTTCGGTCACGCAGTACAGGGCGTGGTTTGCAAACTGCGGGAATTTTCCGCCCAGGTCATAGCCGCCGAAAATGCCGCGCTCCAGCAGGGCGTGGTTCACCTGGCTGACGGTTTTGCCGCTGCCCGAAAAATCGACCAGGAACTCGCGGAAATGTCCCGCCGCTGAATGTGGGGCGCTGATCCCCGGCACTTGCGCCAGCCTTTGCATGGCATAGCGTCCGCGCTGGAGGATGCCCTGCCCGATTTCAGTCATGCCCTGCGGCCCCATCACCGCCAGGTAAACCGCCGCGGTGATGGCCCACAGGTTGGCGGTGGTGGCGACCCATTCCTTGCCTTTTTCGCGCTTCGAGAAGGAGGTGCGCTCGGAGGCCACTTCGCCAAAACCGTATTCGCCCTCCACGCGGGTTGGCACAAAACCAACGACTCGGATGGGAATTTCCATGATGAAGCGCCGGTCGTCGTGGGTGGCGATGTAGCCAGCGTGCCCGCCGCCAAACTGCATGTGAATTCCGAGCGATTGGATGTCGCCGCAGGTAATATCCGCGCCGTAATCTGCCGGGGGCTTGAGCACGCCCAATGAGATGGGGTCAGCCCCGACGATGAGCAGCGCACCGGCCTTGTGGGCCATTTCGGCCACCATCGCCCCATCGGTTTCGATGATGCCGAAGAAGTTGGGGTTGTCGAAGTACACGGCGGCGGTCTGGGGTGAGAGCAATTCTTCCAGCCGGGAGAGATTCAGTTTCCCGGTGGCAGGCTCAAAGTCGAGGGGTTTTAGCGCCAGGTGGCGGTTGTATTCCCTCGCTTTGGTAAATTTATCGGGCTGGATGGATGTCGCCACGATGATTTCCCGCCGCCCGGTGATGCTGGCGGCCATCCGCATGGCGCTGGCGGCGGCTTGCAGGCCGTCGTAGGTTGGCAGGCTGACCACATCCATGTTGAGCAGTTCGGCCATCAGGCTGCTGTACTCGAAGAGCGCCTGCCAGCGTCCATGTTCCTCGTAGGCTTTGCCCGAGTAGGCGGTCAGGAATTCGTTGCGGCCGTTGATCTCGTCGCAGGCAGCCGGGACGAAATGCTGGTAGCAGCCCGCGCCGAGGAAGTTGAGTGCCTGGCTGGCGGGTGTGTTCTTCGCCAGCAGGCTTTCCACGTGGCGGCGCAGGGCGAATTCAGAGAGCAGCGGCGCGGGCAGATCAAGCGGGCGATGGAGGCGCAGTTCGGGCGGAATGGCAGAGAAAAGCGCTTCGATGCTCTCGAAGCCCAGTTCGCGCAGCATATCGGCTTTGGTTTGGGGTGCGGAGTTGGGGATGTAGGGGTAGGTGATCATGGGAACTCCAGTCTTTGGCTCTCATTCCCGGCCCTTCCCCCGGCGGGGAAGGGAGTTGCCCCCTCTCCCTTTGGGAGAGGGCTGGGGTGAGGGTGTTTGCAAATTAGCCCGGCGGTTTTAGCGCCGGGCATAGTTGGGGTGGTAAATGCTCAGTTGGAAGATGCAATTTGCAGGGCGGGCTGCGCGCGGCTGGGAGAAGGCCCATTTAATGGGCAATGTAATCGTTTCGATTCCGCCCGGTGTGAACATCGGGTGGAATCACACAAAATCGTCTCAAGATGACTCTCAGATGCCCAAATACGCGGCGCGGGTGTGTTCGTTGGCCAGCACTTCCTGGCCGCTGCCCTGAATGACAACCCGGCCGGTTTCAAGTACGTAGGCGTAATCGGAGATTTGCAGGCTCTGGCGGACATTCTGTTCGACCAGCATGATGGTCAGTCCGGCGGCTTTCAGGCGCAGGATGACTTCAAAGATGCTCTGGACGATTTTAGGAGCCAGGCCCAGCGAGGGTTCGTCGAACATCATCAGGCGCGGACACATCATCACGGCGCGGCCAATTGCCAGCATTTGCTGTTCGCCGCCAGAGAGAGTGCGCGCAAGCTGCTTGTCGCGCGCTTTCAGGATTGGGAACAGTTCGTAAACCATTTCCAGTTGTTTTTGGCGCTGCGGCCGGGCGTGTTTCGAGTAACTGCCCATCAACAGGTTTTCGTAGACGGTCATATCGCTAAACAGTTTTCGGCCTTCAGGAACCTGGGCAATACCCATGCTGGCGATGTTGTGGCCTTCCATTTGGAGCAAATCCTTGCCATCGAAGCTGATCTGCCCCGAAACCGGACGCAGCAACCCCGAAATGGTGTTGATCAAGGTGGTTTTCCCGGCCCCGTTTGCGCCAACGATGCTGACCACCTGCCCGTCGTTGATGGAAAGCGAGACATCCTGTAATGCGGCAAAAGCGCCATATTGCACGCGGAGGTTTTTGATTTCCAACATTTCAGGCTTCCTTTCCAAGGTAGGCTTCCAGCACGGCCGGGTCCTTGGTAATCTCATCCGGTGTGCCCTGCGCGATCATCTGGCCGAAATCGAGCACGATAACGCGATGCGACAGGTTCATGATGACCTTCATCAGGTGTTCAACGATCAGGAAGGTGATACCTTCCTTGTTAAGCTGACGCACCAGCACCAGGATGTTATCCACTTCTGCGTCTTTCAGCCCGGCTGCCACTTCATCGAGCAGCAGCAGGCTGGGTTCGGTAGCCAGGGCTTTGCCAATTTCCAGGCGTTTGAGTTCCAGCAGGTTCAGGTTTTTGCCCAGGGTATTGGCTTTGTGCGCCAGGTTTACGCGCTCCAGCACTTCCAGCGCTTTGCGGCGCGCATCAACGGTGCCGGTGTAGCGTGCATAGGCCCCGACCATCACATTTTCCAGAATAGTCATATCAGGGAAGGGCTGCACAATCTGGAAGGTGCGCGTTACCCCCAGCTTGCAGACCTGGTGGGGTTTGAGTCCGAGGATGCTTTTACCCTGGAAAACAATATCGCCAGAAGTGGGCGGGATGAAGCCTGCCAGCATCGAGAACGTGGTGGTTTTCCCGGCACCATTGGGCCCGATCAACCCGACAATTTCACCGGCTTCGACTTTGAAAGTCAGGTCGTGGACAGCGGTCAACCCGCCAAAATCACGCCGGAGTTTGGAAACTTCAAGCATGCTCATGCGACCTCGCTTTTCTCGTTGCGGTTTTGAATCCGCTGCCGGATCTTTTCATACAGGCCGACAATCCCATTCGGCATGAACAACATCACCAGCACCATGACCGTGCCATAAAGCAGGATGTGCGCGCCCGAGAAGGAGCCGCCCAGCCAGCCGCGCGAAAGCTCCGCCACCGGGACAAGCACCAGCGCACCCACCACCGGCCCCCAAACCGTCCCCAACCCGCCGATAATGGCGAATAACAGGATTTGGATGGAAGGCCCTTCACCGAAAACGTTGCGCGGGTTGATGTAGGTAAAATACTGGGCAAAGAACGTCCCACCCAGAGCAGTCAGCATGGCGCTGATAATGGAAGCCTGCACCTTGACGCGCAGCGTATCCACACCCAGGGCTTCGGCGGCGTCTTCGTTTTCGCGCACCGCCAACAACTGGTAGCCAAAACGCCGCCGGATGATCCAGGTGGATAACACAATCGCCGCGACAGTCATGACCAGGATAACGTAGTAGTAGCCGCCTTTACCGTTGAACTGCATCATTTCGGGCGCATTCCCGGTCCAGGCCACGCTCAGACCCTGTGCGCCGCCAATCCCTTCGGCATTGGTGGCAATGTAAACTGCCGCCTCGGCCAACGCGATGGTAACGAGCGCAAAATACGGGCCTTTCAAGCCATACCGGAAGCACAGGTAGCCAACAAACAGCCCCATCACCCCGGCCAGCGCACCGCCGACCCACATCCCCAGCCAGGGGGTGATCCCCATCACGCTGAAAAGGTAGGTGGATGTGTAGGCACCGATGCCCATGAACAGGCTGTGCCCCAGCGAGTGCTGGCCGGCATATCCGCCCAGAATATTCCAGGCCACCGCCATGTAGGCATAAAACAAAACCATCACGCCAATGTGAATGTAGTATTCACCCGCATACAGCGGCAGGGTCAGCGCCACCAGTAAAATTACCGCCAGCAGGATGGAAGAATTCTTCAACAGTGGTTTCATTTCTGTTTTCCTCCAAAGATGCCCTGCGGCTTAAACAGCAGCACCACGATGAAAATGCCAAAGGTCAGGACGCGCGCCAGCGAACCCGGCAGCAGCGAGGCCCCAACCGACTCGGTCAACCCGATAATTAATCCGGCTACCAGCGCGCCGGGAAAGCTGCCCAAACCACCAAGCACCACCACCACGTAGGCAATCAGCCCAAAGAACAGACCCACCGTTGGGGATGTGTAATAAAACGGGATCATGAGCGAGGCGGCAACACCCAGCGAAGCGGAACCAATCCCAAAGGCCAGCAGGTATGTATTCCGCACGTTAATCCCCACCAGCGTGGCGGCATCCCGATTCAGCGAAGCGGCCCGGATGGCGCGCCCGGTCTCGGTCTTTTGCAGGAACCAGTACAACAGGAAAGCCGTCAGTGCCGAACCGGCAAAAGCGATCAGCTGCGAGCCACGCACAACCACCGGCCCCAGCATAAAGTTAAGCCGGGTATAGGTTGTGTTGGCAGTCAGCACATCTGCTTTGAAAAAAACCAGCGCCAGGTTCTGCATGATCAGCGACAGGCCCACCGTTAGCATGATCTGGTTCATCGATGGGTCTTTCAGGATTGGCCGGATGGTGGTTTGGAAAATAAGGATCCCGATCAGGAACAGCGCCGGGGCAGTGATCAAAATCGTCAGGTAAGGATCCCAGCCGCCTTTTACCACCAGATAATATGCGATATACATCGCAATCATCAGGAATTCGCCATGGGCAAAGTTGACGATGCGCATCACGCCCCAGATCAGGCTCAGGCCAACGGAAATCAGGGCGAAAATTCCGCCGAGCAACACGCCTGTGATCAAGGCTTGCAAAAGCAATTCAGGTGAAAATACCATGCGGCCTCCGTTACGATGAAGGAGAGCTGTCGTTGTTCAGGCTGGCGCCAGGTTGCGCGCCCACCTTCTCCCCTTGCGGAGAAAGGGATGGAGTGAGGGCGGATAGTATTGCTCCAGGGACGCAGGCTTGCGCCCCTGGAGCAAATTTACAACCCTACTTATTGAGCTGCACCGGTTTGGCCGCATATTTGGCAGGCCAGACGGGGATCAACTCACCGTTTTGCACCTGCACCACAAACAGCGGAGCATTCGGGTTCTGGCCATCTTCGCCAAAAAAGATATGGTCGGTGGGCAACACCATGTGCGGGCCGGAGGCCATGTCGGTTTTGGCAATGGCATCGCGCACGGCCGTGCGATCGGTGGATGCGGCACGCTCGAGCGAATCCGCGATCACATAACCGGCCTGGTAGGCATACGCACCGTTACCGGTGATGTCATTGCCATACTTGGCCTTGAAAGCGTTGTTGAGCACATCGGCACCAGCGGCGTACTTGGTGAACTCGATTTCAGTGAACCAACCTTCAGCGGCAGGCCCAAGCTGCTTGATAAATTCCGGGTCAACGGTGCCACCAGCAGCATCAATGAAGGGAATGTTCATCATGCCAAGGGCTTCGCGAGCGCGGGCAATCAACACAGAGTCGTTCAGGTACGTCACCGTCAGGACAGCATCGGGGTTGGTAGCCTTAACCTTAGCCACTTCCGTGGTCAGATCGGCAGCGCTGGCCGAATATTTGACTTCGATCAGCATCTCGATCCCGGCTTCCTGGAGGTACTTCTTCTGTCCGGCAGCAGTCGATTCACCGAAATCGGTATCTTCATGCAGCAACGCAACTTTCTTCACATCCAACCCGGCCAGCTCTTTCAGGTCCTTGGTAAACGTGACCTGATCCTTGGCATACCAGCTGGCTTTCGGGCAAATACGGAAGGTGTACTTGAAACCGCGCTCGGTGATCTTATCTGAAACGGCCATGCTGACGATGAACGGCACGCCCAGGCGCTCGGCTTCCTGCGTGGCTGGGGTGGTCACACCCGATTGATACGCACCGATGATGGCGACGACTTTTTCCTGTTCCACCAGGCGGGTAACCTCGCTGATGCCAATTTCCGGCTTACCCTGGGAATCGCCCCAGACCAGCTCAATCTTAGCGCCGCCCAGCGACTTAATGCCGCCCGCAGCGTTGATTTCATCGATGGCCAGTTGCAGGCCGTTTTTATTCTCTTCACCCAGCTTGGCCAGATCGCCAGTCAGCGGGTAGAGCGCACCCACTTTAACGGTTCCACCAGCCGGGGCAGCGCCGCCACCACCAGCAGGTGCCTGCGTGGCAGCAGGCGCACCACAGGCAGCCAGGATCAACGAAAGTGCGACTACCAGGGTCAGCAGTGTGAGTTTAAGGTTGTTTTTCATTCTTCCTCCAATGGCTTTTTTGAATTGGTTTATTAGCGATCCTCTGACATTCACGTGCATTGAGTTTATTTTTCTCTCCAGCACCTCCTTTCAATCTCTTGCGCCGATAACTTTTTCCCTGAGCAGGGAATCAATCTCCGCCGGGCTTAGCGCCAGCTCGACAGCGAGAATTTCGCGGGTATTTTCGCCCAAACGAGGCGGGGCGCTGTGAATTTGCGCGGGAGTATGTGAAAGCTGCGCCACCGGGCCAACCATTTTGATGGATTCACCATCCACCCGAGGCACTTCCCTGACCATCTGGCGGGCCTGCGCCTGCGGGTGCGCCAGCGCCGCCGGGATGTCGTTAATCGGCCCGATGGGAATTCCCAACTGGCTGAGAGTCTCGATCCAACTGGCAGTACTGCGGGTGAGAAAAATCTCCTGCAATAGCGGGATCAACACCCCTCGATTAACCACCCTGCCGGGGTTGGTCTGAAAGCGTTCATCCTGCCACAAATCAGCGCGCCCCACAGTTTCACACAACAGCTGGTACTGGCGATCATTGCCCACCGCCAACGCCAGGTAACCATCTGCGGACTGGAAAACTTCGTAAGGGACGATATTGGCATGGGCGTTACCATAACGCTGCGGCGGTTTGCCGCTCACCAGATAGTTTTGGCCCACGTTAGCCAGCCAGCCAAGCTGCGCATCGAACAGGGCCACATCGATCCACTGCCCCTGCCCGGTTTTCTCGCGGTGATGCAGCGCCGCCAGGATGGCGTGACTGGCATACATCCCGGCAGTAATATCCACAATCGCCACACCCACTTTATAGGGCGGCCCTTCCACCGGCCCGGTGATCGACATCAGCCCGGCCTCGGCCTGGATCATAAAATCATAACCGGCCAGCGCGTTATACGGCCCGGTCTGGCCGTAGCCGGTGATGCTGCAATAAATCATTCCGGGGTTGGTTTTAGAAAGTGTGGCGTAATCCAGACCAAACTTTGCCATGCCGCCGACTTTGAAATTTTCCACCACAATATCGGCTTTTTCGACCAGGCGGCGAGCAATGGCGCGGCCCTGGGGGTGTTTCAGATCCAGCGCCAGGCTACGCTTGTTGCGGTTAACGCTCAGGTAGTAGGCGCTTTCGCCTTCCTGCCAGGGCGGCCCCCACTGACGGGTGTCGTCGCCATCCAGGCTCTCGATTTTGATGACATCCGCGCCAAAATCGGCCAGCAGCATGGTGCAATATGGCCCCGCCAGTACCCTGGAAAAATCGACCACTCGTATGCCTGAAAGCGCAGAAACGGACATAATCCATCCTTTTCGGGCAAACAAAAACGATCAGCCTGAGAAAACTCCCAGGGCGTTGGAAATCTGGTTGGTGGTGCTAAGCAAGGCCGGGAGGATCTCTTCGAACAGGCGTTCCTGGGTAATATTGAGGGTAGTACCTGTGACATTAACGGAAGCAACC
The DNA here is from genome assembly GCA_903822545.1 of uncultured Anaerolineae bacterium. GTDB lineage: Bacteria > Chloroflexota > Anaerolineae > Anaerolineales > Villigracilaceae > CAIJPN01. The sequence goes on from CAIJPN010000172.1 coordinate 46,474, forward strand.
GTCTGCTTGGAAAGATTGCGCACAGGAGCAGCAATCGCTCTCAGGCCGGAGGCCAATTCTTCATCATCAAGCGCATATCCCTGTTCACGAATGGTTTGCAACTCAGCCAGCAGGGTTTCTTTGGTTGCGATGGTTTTTGGGGTGTAAACGCTTAAATCTTGTGATGCAAGCAGGGTGCGCAGTTCATCATCTGGAAGCCCGGCCAGGAGGACTTTACCAAGGGCAGTGCAGTGCGCCGGGAGACTGGAACCCACCCCGAGCACCACACCAACGATGGCCTGGTTGCGGATGCGGTCAACATAGATGGTGCGAAAACCATCCAGCACGGCCAGACTGACCGTTTCCCCAATTTGCTGTGAGAGTTTTTCGAGAAAAGGGCGGGTGACCTGGCGCAACTCAAGCGTGTTGATGGCGGTGAATCCAAGCTGGAGCACCTTCAGCCCAGGGCGGTACAACCGCGTGCTGGAACTTTGCTCCAGGTAGCCCATCGACTGCAATGTGGATAGCACCCGGTAGGCGGTGCTTTTGTTGATCTGGAGCAGATCCACAACCTGGGAGAGTGAGAGCGCCGGGGTTTCGTATGAAAATAGCGACAGGATTTCCAACCCGCGCGCCAGGGCTTCTATGTTGTACCGCGATTTGGGAGGGATGACATCTTGTTTCATACAGTAAAACTCTGTATCTTTAGATAAAACTATTCTAGTGATTGCCCAGGGGTTTGTCAAGAAGCAAATTTGCATAATTGAAATGTTATTCTCAAATTATGCTAAAATACTTTTATATCGAAAGTGAAAGGATGAGCAAATGAAATCATATTGGGTGATTCATAAGGGAAAGCGAGTGTTTGTTGCCAATTTTTCAAACTTTGATATGGATTCTGCCGCGCTCCAGCGGGAATGTGACGATATCATCCGCGAGTTGGAACGTGAGCCGCGCAACTCAGTCCTTTCCATTTCGAATGCCGAAGGGACTGTTGCCAGCCCCAGCAATTTGAATGTGCTAAAGAACATGCTGCCACGCTCCAATCGATATGTCCGCCGCCGGGCAGTCATCGGCGTAGCCGGGGCGCGCCGCGCTTTCATCGAGCTGATTAACAAACTCACCGGCGGCACACGCTTCAGCACTTTTGACAATCTTGACCAGGCGCTGGAGTGGATCACCACCGAATAAACCAGTTTGAAACCGTCAGGCCCCTTGAGCATGCTGCTTGAGGGGCTTTTTTTATCGCTCCAGCCTGATTCGAAATTGCGCTATTTGTGGCTGTGACGGGTATAATTTACGTGTAATTTTATAAGGAGCCTTTATGAGTTTATTCTTGCAGGGAAAAACCGTGCTCGTTACCGGCGCTACTTCAGGGATCGGGATGATCACAGCGCGCGAACTGGCCCGCAAAGGCGCGCGCACCATCATCATCAGCCGCAACCAGCAGAAATGCGTCACCGTGGCGGAACAAATCAAAGGCCAGACAGGCAACCAAAACGTCGAATACATTACAGCCGATTTATCGACCAAAACCGGCATCAGCCAGGCGGCCTTTGAATTCAAAAAACGCTGTTCGCGGCTGGATGTGCTGGTTAACAACGCCGGGGCTATCTTCATGGAGCGGCAGGTTTCACCCGAAGGCATTGAGATGACACTGGCGCTCAACCATCTCAATTATTTTTACCTGACCATGCTGCTGCTGGATGTGTTGAAGGCCAGCGCCCCTGCGCGGATTGTCAATGTCTCATCAGATGCCCATCGCGGGCAAAAAATCGATTTTGATGATTTGCAAACCGAGAAAAACTACAGCGGTTTCGGGGCCTATGGGCGCTCGAAAATGATGAATGTGCTCTTCACCTACGAGTTGGCGCGCAAGCTGGAAGGCAGCAAAGTCACCGTTAATGCCCTGCACCCGGGGTTTGTAGCCACCGATTTCGCCAAAAACAACAGCGGAGTGGTACAAATGGGCATGAAAGTGGTCGGTCTTTTTGCGCGCAAACCCGAAAAAGGCGCAGAAACAGCCATCTACCTGGCCTCCTCGCGCGAGGTGGATGGCGTCAGCGGCGGCTATTTTTACGATATGCAGTCGATTGAATCAGACCCGGCCACCTACAAAAAAGCCGATGCTGAAAAACTCTGGAACATCAGCCTGGAAATGATGCTGTAAACGTTCTTCTCCAACCCCTAAAGGCCTCCGCTGGAGAATCCCGCCGGGGGTCTTTTTGTCCCACCAAATAAATACCCTATGACCCAACTTGCCATACCCGCAGAATTTACCCTTACCCGTCCTACATTCAATCGCGGCGGCCCTGTCCGCTGGATTGCTTCCCACGCCATCCGTCACTGGTGGATCATCGTCATATTATTCATCGGCGCGTTCGGCAACGCCGCGCTGGCGGCAGTCGTGCCGCTGCTGGTTGGTGACGCGTTTAACGCCATGTTGCAGGAAGTGCCTGATACCAGTGTGCTGCTGCCGCTGGCGCTGTTGATCGGCGGCACGCAAGTGCTGCGCGGGGTGCTCCAGCTTGGGCGCAACTTTGGCGCGGAATTGCTCGGCCAGCGCCTGGAGCGCGAGATCCGCGATGAAATCTACATCTCGCTGCTGGGCAAGAGCATGACCTTTCACAGCCTGCAACCGGTTGGCGATACGATGGCGCGCGCCACCAATGATGTGCGCGAAGTCAACTTTATGTTCAGCCCCGGCATCAACCTGGTAATCGGCTCGGGATTTTTCCTGTTGATGCCGATCCTTGCTGCGCCACGCTATCACCCAAGCTTGCTGGCCATACCGGTGATTTTTGCCATCGCTTACTTCGTCGCCCTGGCAACTTATCTCAAGAACCTGTCACCCATCTCAGACGAGGTGCGCAGCAGCTTCGGGGAGATGAATTCCCATTTATCGGAATCACTGGATGGCGTGGAAACGGTCAAAGGCGCAGCGCAAGAAGATGCCGAGGTGGAAAAGTTCAGCGTCAACGCCAGACGGGTGCGGGATGCCTTTGTCAAACAAGGGGATACTGAAGCCCGATTTGTGGCCTTCCTCTTGTATGGGATCGCCATCGCGGCTGGGCTGACCCACGCTTTGATCCTGTTTCGAGAGGGTTTGCTCAACACCGGGCAGGTGATCGGCTACTTCGGCCTGCTGCGAATGCTGGATTTTCCAACTTTTACTTCCACCTGGGCCTATACGCAGGTTTCGCTGGGGCTGGCGGGCGCGCGCCGCATTCTGGAGCTGGTCAACCGCGAAACCGACCTCGACCAGAACACGGCGGGCTACAGCGGTGAAATGAAAGGCGAGATAGAGTTTCGGAATGTCAATTTTGGTTATCCAAATGAGAAGAAAGAAGAAAATGGAAAGAAGGATGCCTCCCCCGAAAATGTTTTGGATGGGATTTCCTTCAAAGTCAAACCCGGACAAACGGTAGCCATCGTCGGGCAGACCGGGGCCGGGAAAACTTCGCTGGTGCGGCTGGTCAACCGGACGTATGACATCACCAGCGGGCAGATATTGGTGGATGGTGTGGATGTGCGCGAGTGGAACCTGGCATCGCTGCGCTCGCAAATTTCGATGATCGAGCAGGATATTTTCCTGTTCTCACGCTCCATCAGCGACAATATTGCCTTTGGCAAGCCCGGCGCAACGCAGGATGTGGTTGAAAAAGCCGCTGAAGCAGCCCAGGCGCACGAATTCATCCAGACTTTTGATAAAAGCTATGAAACTGTCATCGGTGAGCGCGGGGTGACGCTTTCGGGCGGTCAGCGCCAGCGCCTGGCCCTGGCGCGAGCTTTCCTGACCGATCCGCGCATTCTCATCCTGGATGACTCAACCAGCGCGATTGATTCGGCTACCGAGGATAAAATCCAGCGAGCGATCTCTGCCGCCGCGAAGGGCCGCACCACGCTGTTGATCACCCACCGCCTGAGCCAGATCCGCTGGGCCGACCTGATCATCGTCATCCGCAAAGGCAAAATCGCCGCGATGGGCAACCATGACGAGCTAATGAAAACGTCAGAAGCGTATGGACGGATTTTTAGGGAATAATTTGTAGGGGCGAAGCAATGCTTCGCCCCTACCGGAGACATTTTATGGGTTTCTTTGCCGGATTAAACAACGAAAAATACGACCGCCAGTACACGGACCGCGAGTTGGTGCGGCGCATGGTGGAGTATTTTGCCCCGCAGAAAAAACGCATCGCGAGCATTGTGATACTGGTGCTGGTGATGGCCGGGTTGGGTGCCGCCCTGCCGGTCATCGTCAGCAATATCATGGATTTGATGAAAAACCAGCCCACCCCGCAGGCCATCGCCATCGTGGGGGTTGGGATGACCTTTATCGCTTTCGCCAACTGGGGATTGAACTGGCTGCGACGATCACTCACCGTCCGCGCGGTGGGTGATGTGGTACTGGAACTGCGCACCCGCGCCTTCGCCGCCGCCGCTGAACACGACCTGTCGTTCTACGACCAGTTTTCCAGCGGGCGCATCGTCAGCCGCATCACCAGCGACACCAACGACTTCGGCCAACTGGTCGTCATCGTCACCGACGTGGCCTCGCAAATCGTCCAAACGGTCATCCTGGGAATCATCCTGGCGCGCACCGAATGGAAATTGTTCACGGTCATGCTGGCTTTCATGCCGGTGATTTTCATCATCGCCATGGGCTTTCGCAGCCTGGCGCGCGTCGTCACCAAAAACGGGATGAAAGCGATGGCGGATGTCAACGCCGCCATCAAAGAGACCGTCAGCGGCATCGCCGTCGCCAAGAACTTCCGCCAGGAACACAGCATTTTCGAGACCTTCGACACTGCCAACCAGCAGTCGTACCGCGTCAATGTGCGGCGCGGCTTCGTGCTCTCGCTGGTTTTCCCCACGCTCAACGCCACCAGCGGCATCTTCATCGGCGTGCTGGTCTACGCGGGCGGATGGAGCGCCGCGGCTGGCCTCATCACCGTGGGCGCGTGGTATTTGTTCATCAATTCGCTGGATTATTTCATGTTCCCGATCATGAACCTGACCTCCTTCTGGGCACAAATCCAATCGGGACTTTCTGCTGCCGAGCGCGCCTTCGCATTGATCGATGCCGACCCGAATGTAGTGCAGAAGGACAACCACAGGGTACCGCCGCTTAAGGGGGAAATCCGCTTCGAGAATCTGCAATTCCGTTATACGGATAAAGAACCCATTCTCCGCGACTTCAGCCTGCACATCCAGCCTGGAGAGAACCTGGCGCTGGTAGGTCATACCGGCGCTGGAAAATCCTCCATTGCCAAGCTGATTGCCCGCTTCTACGAGTTCCAAAGCGGCGAGCTGACCATCGACGGTCACGACATCCGCACCTTTGACCTGCAACAATACCGCCGCCAGTTGGGCATCGTCTCACAGGTGCCATTCCTGTTCTCTGGCACGGTGGCAGAAAATATCCGTTACGCAGCCCCAAACGCCACCGAAGCCGAGATAACGGCCATGGCTCGCAGGATTGGGGATGGCGAATGGCTGGAAACCCTGCCCAATGGCCTGGAAACACAAGTGGGGGAGCGTGGTGGCAGGTTAAGCATGGGCCAGCGCCAACTCGTCGCGCTGATGAGAGTCCTGGTGCAGAAACCGGCCATTTTCATCCTGGATGAAGCCACCGCCAGCATCGACCCGTTCACCGAATGGCAGATCCAACAGGCGCTCAACCTGATCCTGGCGAATTCGACCAGCATCCTGATCGCCCACCGCCTTTCGACGGTGAAGGCCGCCGACCGGATCGTGGTGATGAAACAGGGTACGATCATCGAACAGGGCAACCATAACGACCTGCTGTCTCAGGGCGGGCACTACGCGGAGCTTTACAATACTTATTTCCGTCACCAAAGCCTGGCATATATTGAAAAGATAAAGGAATTGAAGGAGCGATAACCATGCCACGTTACCAGGCCGCCATCCTGCGCGGCGATGAAATCCTGCTCATCCAACACCGTGAACACGCCGGGCGCGCTTATTGGACGTTTCCCGGCGGAGGCCGGGAAGCTGGCGAGAGCGAAGAAGACTGTGTCCGCCGCGAAATGCGCGAGGAAACCGGGCTGGAAGTTGAAGTGCTGGGCTTGCTGTTGGATGACCACATCAGCGACCCGTTTGACGGTTCCCCGCGCCATTTCAAGACTTACCTGTGCCACATCCTGTCAGGCGAAGCCGCGCCCGGCTACGAGCCCGAGCCAGAAGCCTCCGAATTTTACGCAATCGTCAAAGTCGGTTGGTTCACACTCCACGATGAAAGCGACTGGGGCGAACTGCTGATGAAAGACCCGCTGACTTACCCCACCCTGCTGAAAGTCCGCGCGGCGCTGGATGGTTGGCAAAAAAAACCTGGCAAGGATCGTCTGGAGTAAAGGAACGATTTTAATCATGAAATATGGCCTGGCTTTTCCTTACAACCAAACCCGTTTCGTTGCAGAAGCTGCCCACATGGCCGAAGAGTTTGGCTGGGATGGCTGTTTCCTGGGCGATGCAATCTGGTGCGAAGACCCGATGATTGCGCTGGCCGGGGCCGCCATGACCACCAAACACATCCGGCTGGGCACAATGATCGTCCCGGCCCCGCTCAGGCGGCCGTGGAAAATTGCCAGCGAGTCGCTGGCGCTGGATCAACTATCAGGGGGCCGCCTGATCCTGGGTCTGGGCACCGGCGCAGTCTGGATGGGCTGGCAGGGATTCCCCGGTGAAGTGGTGGATGCCAGGGCGCGGGCCGAAATGCTCGATGAAACGATCGACATCCTGGATAAGCTGTACCAGGGCCGGCAGTTTGATTACGACGGAAAGCACTATCCGGTGAAGCTGACTTTGCTGGACGAGCAGCATTTCCCGCCCCGGCCCGTCCAGCAGCCGCGCATTCCGCTTTGGGCTCCCCTGATCTGGCCGCTCGCAAAATCGAAAGAGCGTATTCTCAAGTGTGATGGCCTGTTTGCCGAAAAATGGGGCCACGGGAAGCCCGGAGAAGTCACCCCGCAGGATGTGCGCGAGATGAAAACTTACGTGGAAGCGAACCGCACCCTGTCCACCCCCTTTGAGATTGTCATTAGCGGCCGGACGTTTGGCCTGGATACTGCCGCGCAAAAAGATAAAATCATGCCCTGGGTGGAGGCAGGCGCGACCTGGTGGGTGGAAGAATTATGGGATGCGCCCAAAGAAAAGGTTCTTGAACGCATCCGGCAGGGGCCACCAGTTGTGGAATGAAATAACAACCGGCAAAATCCATGGCTCTGCTGAAATTTGTGGGGTTGCCGCGCCGCCCGGTGATAAATCACCGGGCTAATGTACGAAGCCCCGTAAACGGGGCCGGAAAGCCCCATTTATTGGCCGCTTGCCTGGCAGATGTATAATACCCATCCCAAACAAAATTTCCCCGGAGGATCCATGTTCAACCTGCCCGATGATGAAATCATGCCGCTCACCCGAGAGCATGTCTTTTTTACCTGGTCTGCCCAGGCCAAAGTCAACCCGATTGCCGTTAAACGCGCCAAAGGCGTCTATTTTTGGGATACCGCCGACAAACGCTATCTCGACTTCAACTCGATGACCATGTGCGTCAATGTGGGGCATGGCAATGAGCGCATCATCCAGGCCATGCAGCAGCAGGTGGCCGAACTGCCCTACGCCGCGCCATCCATGACCAACAAAATCCGCGCGCTGGCCTCCAAAGCGGTGGCCGAAATCACCCCCGGCGGCGCGCTGACCAAAATCCTGTTCACCCTGGGCGGGGCGGATGCCAACGAGAACGCCATCAAGCTGGCGCGCGGCTACACCGGACGCCACAAAATCCTGGCGCGCTATCGCTCCTATCACGGCGCATCTGCCGGGGCGATGGCCGCCACCGGCGACCCGCGCCGCACTGCCTGGGAACCGAACCTGATGACCGGCGTGGTGCACTTCCTCGACCCATATCGCTATCGCTCCACCTTCCACCGCACCAACCCGAATATTTCCGACGCCGATTTCGCCCAGGATTACCTCAACCACCTGGAAGAAATCATCCTATACGAAGGCCCCGAAACCATCGCCGCCATCCTGATGGAATCCGTCACCGGCACCAACGGCATCATCATCCCGCCGGATGGGTACATGCAGGGCGTGCGCCGCCTGTGCGACAAATACGGCATCGTCATGATCGCCGACGAAGTCATGGCCGGGTTCGGGCGCACCGGCAAATGGTTCGCCATCCAAAACTGGGATGTCGTCCCCGACATCATGACGATGGCCAAGGGCCTGACCTCCGCCTACGCCCCGCTCGGCGCAGTGGCGATGAAGCCCGAGATCGCGGCGCACTTCGACAACGTGGCCTTCAAATCGGGGTTGACCTACACCTCGCACCCGGTATCGCTGGCGGCGGCGGTGGCAAACATCCAGGTGATGAAAGATGAAAAAGTGGTGGAAAATGCCGCGGCGATGGGCCAAATCCTCCACAAAAAACTGGCAGATTTGGGCGAATCGCATCCCTCGGTGGGGGATGTGCGCTCGATTGGCCTGTTCGGCATCCTGGAACTGGTCAAGGATCGAAAAACGAAGGAACCGATGGCCCCCTTCAACGGTTCCAGCCCCGAAATGACCGCTTTCAAGAAATATTGCTTCGATCACGGTCTGTACCTGGATGTGCACTGGCACACCGGCCTGATCATCCCGCCGCTGATCATCACCGAAGAGCAGCTTGCAGAAGGTTTCGACGTGCTGGATAAGGCCCTGGAGATTACGGATAAGGCGGTGACGGCGTGACCCGCGTCACGGTCACCCGCCCCGCCCTGCCGCCTGGTTACGTGGATGCCCCAACCGGGTTCGTCAGCTGGGAGTATGTTGCCCAGCGTTTGGCTGAGGCTAAAAACTACTGGCTGGCCTCCACCCGGCCAGATGGCCGCCCGCATGTTGTCCCGCGCTGGGGCGTCTTTCTCGACGACAAGTTTTACTACGACGGCAGCCCCGAAACGCGCCACGCCATCAACATCGGCGCCAACCCGCACGTCACCCTGCACCTGGAAAGTGGCGACCAGGCCATCATTGCCGATGGAACCAGCGCTCCCGCCGGGAAACCCTCCGCCGCGCTGGCCGAAAGGCTCTCGGCGGCCTTCTGCGCCAAATACGAGCCGCACGGCTACGCCCCCAAACCCGACCAATGGAACGAAGGCGGCCTGTTCGTCTTCTCCCCGCGCCAAATCCTGGCCTGGACGGTGTTCTTCGAGAACCCGACCAAGTTTGTGATTGAAGAGTAGTTTTACCCTCACCCCAGCCCTCTCCCGATGGGAGAGGGGGAAATCCCCTTCCCCTCCGGGGGAAGGGCCAGGGATGAGGGCAAATTCTCTACTACAGGTAGCAACCTGGGTTACTTATAGATCATCCTGGCAGGCTGATTGAAGAGTGATATGAGCGATGAAAGAATCCCCATCCAACCCGGCGACAGTGTGCAGGTGTACCTGGATGCCAGCCGCGCCCGCAGCCCCGGCTGGTACCCCGGAACTGTGGTGCGCATCGACCCGTATTCAGCGCACCGCAGCTTCTACTGGGTGCGTTTCGACGATGACGTGCGCGCCATCCTGGGCTTTGACACGATTTCGGTGTTCAACCCCAAGAACATCCGCAAATCTTGAAATTGTAGGGGCGCAGCACTGCTGCGCCCCCACTTGTCATCAGTCGTAAGGACGACCCTTCAGGGCATAAACTGGGGCAAATTCACAGGGCAACCTGACGGAAAACCTCGCTTTCCTGCGCCGGGCGGGTCGCCCCTTATTTCCTCACCATCTTCTCAATCTCAATCGCGGCAAAGACCAGCAGCCCGGCCAGCACACAAATACCCAGGTCGGCCAGCCCCAGCGGGGTCACAGAAAAGAATTCAGCCACAGGGGCAATGTAGATCACAGCCAGTTGCAGCACCAGCACCAGCGCCGACATCCCCAAAAGCAGCGGGTTGGTCACCAGCCCCAATTCCCACAGCGATTCACGGCTGGAGCGGCTGGCCAGCGCCTGGCCCACCTGTGCAAACGCCAGCGCAGTGAAAATCATCGTCTGCCAGGCCGGGGAACCGCCAAAATAGTACCAGGAACCGATCCCCAGCCCCAGCACACCCACCAGCGCACCAACCCATATCGTCTGCGCGCCCGCCCCGCGCGAAAAAATGCCCTCGCCTGGCGCATACGGCGGGCGACGCATCGTATCGCGTTCAGGCTGTTCCACGCCCATGCCCAGCCCTAGCAGACCATCCGTCAACAGGTTTAGCCACAGCAATTGCAGCGGCAGCAGCGGGATCGGCTTGCCCAGGAACGGCGCGATCAACATCACCAGCACCTTGCCGATATTCCCAGCCACGCTAAAACGCACAAACTTGCGGATGTTGTCATAAATTGTGCGGCCTTCCTTCACCGCCGCCACGATCGTCGCAAAATTATCATCCAGCAGCACCAGGTCGCTGGCTTCCTTCGAAACATCCGTGCCGGTAATGCCCATCGCCACGCCAATATCGGCGCGCCGCAGCGCCGGGGCATCGTTCACCCCATCACCGGTCATCGAGACGATGTGCCCGCGCGCCTGGAGCGCCTGCACAATGCGGATTTTATGCTCCGGCGAAACCCGCGCGAACACATTGACACTTTCCACCAGCGATTGCAGCGTCTCATCTGACATGCGCTCAATCTCCGTGCCGGTCAACGCCAGCCCGTTTTCCGAAATACCCAGCTGCCGCGCAATCTCAACCGCGGTCAGCGGGTGATCGCCGGTGATCATCACCGTGCGCATCCCGGCGGTACGGGTGGTCGCCACAGCATCCTTCACTTCAGCGCGCGGCGGGTCGATCATGCCGAACAGGCCCACAAACGTCAGGTTTTGTTCAATTTCAGGTGAATTAGGGATCGATTCCAACACCCGGAAGGCCACTCCCAGCACGCGCATTCCCCGCGCTGCCAGTTTTTCATTGGACGATTCGATCCGGCCCTGCCAGTTTGCATCCATTATCTCGGCTTTCCCATCCACCCAAACATGCGACGAGATCGCTGCCAACCCATCCACCGAGCCTTTGGTGAACGCGATCAACTGCGCGCCATCCGCAACACCATCCAAAGCCGGATAACGAGATACCAGGCCAGCCGATAAACTGTGAACCGTGGTCATGCGTTTGCGGTCACTATCAAATGGCACCTCCCCCACGCGCGGGAAATCCGAATCGAGCGTATCCTTCCAAAAACCGAGCCGCAGCCCGGCCCCCACCAGCGCCCCTTCGGTGGGGTCGCCCAGGGTGTGATAGCGGCCCTCGTTCTGTTCCACCAACCTGGCATCATTGCACAACGCCCCACCGATAGCCAGCAGCGATAACGCGCCACCACGCACCTCCGCACCATCCGGGCGAGGAGTGGGTGGGATGGTAATCCCTCCATCGCGCTTCATCTCTTCTGTCAAATCCACCTGGTGCCCGGCCACATCCAGCACCAGCACGGTCATCTTGTTCTCAGTCAGCGTGCCGGTTTTATCCGAGCAAATGACCGTCACCGAGCCGAGCGTTTCCACAGCCGGCAGTTTGCGGATGAGCGCCTTGCGCTTGAGCATGCGCTGCGCGCCCAACGCCAGGGTAATGGTCACCACCGCTGGCAATCCTTCCGGGACGATGGCAACGGCCACGCTGACAGCTGTCAGCAGCATGTGGCGGATTTCGTCGCCGCGCAGCAGCCCCAGGATGAAGATCAACCCGGCGATGGCGACCCCGATCACCGCCAGGGTTTTGCCCAGGCTGTCGAGACGCTTTTGCAGCGGGGTTTCCTCCTGCGGCACCTGTTGGATCAAATCGGCGATCTTGCCCAGCTCGGTTTTCATGCCGGTGGCTATCACCAGGGCAAGCCCGCGCCCCTGCGTGACGGTAGTACCCAGGTAACCCATATTGCGACGATCACCCAAAGGCAGGTCGGAGCCGGCCAGGGCATGGGTATGTTTTTCGATGGCTTCGGATTCACCTGTCAGGGCAGATTCCTGGATCCGCAGGTTGAACGCTTCCAGCAGGCGCACATCCGCCGGGAGCAGGTTGCCGGTCTCCAGTTGGATGACATCCCCCGGAACCAGTTCCCGCGCTGAGATTTCGCTCCATTTCCCATCACGCAGCGCCCGAACATTGGGCACCGAGAGCTTTTTCAGCGCAGCAATGGCCTGTTCGGCGCGATATTCCTGCACAAACCCGAGAATGGCATACAGCAGGACAATTGCGCCGATGGCCACGGCATTCTTGGTATCGCCCAACAGCGCAGAGACAATTGCCGCGCCGATGAGAATCAGCACCATGGTGGCGGTCAGCTGCTCCCACAGGATTTGCAGCGGGGTGCGCCCGCCTTTTTCGGTCAGTTCGTTGGGGCCATATTCGGCCAGGCGGCGGGCCGATTCAACGGTAGCCAGCCCCAGGGCGGGGTCGGCACGCAAAGTTTGCAGCGCAGAATTTGTATCCAGGGTGTGCCAGTTCATCAGGTTAAAAATTCCTTTCTTTTTTGGAGTGCATTCCGTAAGCAGGGCTCCCAGACTCCAAGACGGGTGGCTGCGGCGAAAAAAAAGACCACCGCCAGGTTTGGCGATGGTCTGGCCTTTTAACTGGACAGCCGGGAAAAATCCGTATTGACGGCTGCGCATCCCGTTGCCGGGCGGCTACTCCCCACCGGAGTTATAAGGTAGTATACGAAATCGCAGGGAGATTGTCAAATAAGAGATTCGTAAGAGGCTGTTTACACTGCCAGAGCAGGCATTTTCATCGCCGAGCGGATCATCAAGTATTCGGTGATGTTTTCTGCGGTCAACAGGCCAACCATCTGACCGTTGTGCAACACTGGCAGGACGGGTGTACCAGCTTCTTGGAGACGCGCGATGGCGATTTCTACCATTTCGTAGCTATCCACGGTGGGCAGCCCACTGCGCATGATGCTGGAAACCATTACATTCTGGCCGTGCCGGGTAAGGGCGGCAAGGAAATCATCACGTGTAACGACGCCAACGATGCGGCTTTCATCGATAACCGGGAAATCATGCTGTGAGCCAGCCAGGATCAGCTGCACCATACGCGAAATGGAATCGCGCGGCGAAAGCACCTGGTAATCGGTCAGCATGGCGTTGCGCACGGGGATACCGCCGAGCGCATTTTTCATCTGTACCATGCTGGCTTCCTGGGCGGCGCCCATCCAGACGAAGAAAGCGATGAACACCAGCATGGGGTTGCCAAACAGCCCGGCCAGCCCAAACAAGAGGGCCGCGCCCTGGCCGATGATGGCAGCGATGTTGGTGGCTTTGACATAATCCATGTTCATGGCGAGGATGGCGCGCAACACGCGGCCACCATCCATGGGGAAGGCCGGGATCAGGTTGAAGAGCACCAGCGAAATGTTGACAATCATCAAGCGCTCGATGAATGAGCCGGTGGTCAGCGTCAATTGATTGAGCGGCACGAGCGCGTTACTCACCAGCAGGTAGGCGAACAAAACCGCCGCGATGACTACGTTCACCGCCGGGCCGGCCAGGGCCACCCACAATTCCTGGATGGGCTTTTCGGGCATCCGCTCGAGCCGCGCTACCCCTCCGATGGGGTAAAGGGTAATATCGCGGGTGCGAATGCCAAATTTGCGAGCGGTCAGGGCGTGCCCATACTCGTGCAACGTAACGGCCGCAAACAACAGCAAGATAAACGCCACACCTTCGATCACTGCGCCGATGGTGCGGCTTTCCAGCCAGTAGGTCAGCCCATACCAACCCACGATCAGCAAAAAGGTGGCGTGAATGAATACGTCAATGCCCGCAAAGGTTCCAAGTTTCCACTGCCATTTCATTTCTGTCTCTCCTCGCTACAAAATAAAATCTGGACTTAATTTGTCCAGATTTTAACAGGAATATATTAGAAAGATGTTATAAAAATTAAAGAATGATATCAACACAAGTTGCGGTGGTGTCAGTTGCGAGAATGCTGTTCCAGGCGTTGGTGCAGCAGGATGGCCAGGATCAGCAGCCCCAGGCCAGGAATAAGCAGGCATAGACCGTTATAAAGCAGTGAATTATCCCGGCTGGCCGGGGGCCGGGCTGCCGTTGGCGTGGACAGGGGGAAGCGCGGTTCGGGGGTTGGCGTTGGGGTGTCTGTGGCGGGCACAAAAGCCGCAGTAACGGTTGATGTTGGGGTCACACTGGACGGAAGCAGCGTGAAGAAGGCCATCACGGTGGCGGATGGGCCAGGGTAAGGTGGCAGGATTGGCGGCAGGGTGGCGCTGGCGTCCGCTTTCCTGCGGGCAGGCGTCTGGGTGGGCGTTTTTGTGGGGGTGAGCGTTTTTGTGGGGGTGGGCGTGTATGTAAAGGTGGCGGTAGGAGTCGGGGTGGCGGTAGGCGGGTTTGACAGGCGCAAAGCTGCATCCATCTGGAGCAGGCCGTAGCCGGTGTAGATGTCCCAGCCAGGGGAGCCAATGTCGAGGGCGGTGGATTTCATCTGGAACTCGACCAGCGCCGGGGAGTTGTTACCGGGAATACCCAGCAGGATGGCCGCCAACCCGGCCACGTGCGGGGCCGACATGGATGTGCCGGTGCGCGTGAGATAGCTGCCACCCAGCCCCAGGCTGTAAACCTGGTCGCCGGGGGCCATCAAATCCAGGTCAGGGCCGTAGGCTGAGAGCGACAGGCGGGCATTGGCGGCATCTGTAGCGCCGACGGCGATCACCGGGCCATAGCGCGCGGGGAAGTAAACCTGGCTGCCGCCATTGTTGCCCGCCGAGGCCACAATGATCACGCCTTTGGCGATGGCATAGTCGATGGCGGAAATGAGGGTCTGGCTGGAATTTGAGCCGCCCAGGCTGAGATTGATCACCTGCGCGCCCTGGTCGGCGGCCCAGGTGATGCCCTGTGCAACCACTGACATGCTGCCTCCACCACCAGAATTTAGCACCTTCACAGGCAGGATGCGGGCACCCCATGAAACACCTGCCACGCCGATGCCATTATTGGCGGAGGCGGCAGCGATGCCCGCCACATGTGTGCCATGACCAAAATCGTCCTGCGGGAGGCTGTCTGTGTTGACGAAATCGTAGCCGGGCAGCAGTTTGCCGGCCAGGTCGGGGTGTGAAAGGTCTACGCCGCTATCGAGGATGGCGATGGTGATGGCGCTGGAGCCGGTGGCATAGTCCCAGCCTTGCGGGGCGTGAATGGCACGCAGGTTGTATTGCAAATCCCAAGTGGGGTCGTTGGGAATGGTATCAAGGGCGCTGAGGGTGTAATCGGGTTCGGCATAGAGCACTTCGGGGCGGGTGCGCAGCGCGGCGAGGGTGTCGAGGATGTGTCCGGGGGGGACGCGGACGAGGAGTACGCCCAAATCGTCCAGGCGGGTGATGAGTTGGGAGTTGGAATCGGCCAGGGCGGCGCTGACCTGCCCGGATGCGGCGGTGCGCCGGAATTTGACCAGCAGTCTATCGGGAAGGTATTCGGAGGAGAATTGGGGCGGGGTGGTGGATGTGGCGGTAACGGTAGGCAGCGCCAGGGCGGTATCTGTCGCGCCAGGGGTTGGTTCGAGGGTGGAAAATGCCGGGGTTGGGCTGGCCGGTTCGGGGGCAGGTGAAAGTGTCGATTCTTCTAAAAATATGGTTGGGGTGTCTGTGGGAAGCACTGCCTGGCCGGGATTTTTGAGCGGCTGGGTGATGAGTATCAGTAAAATGGAGAGGATGGCAATCATACGGGCAGGCATGAAATGATTATACGGTTTTTGCGCGCAAGAATGATTGTCATTTGAACTTTTACAGTATAATCATATATGAGCATATATTCAGGTGTTCTCTTATGACAAATAATAATCCATTCCCTGTTCTTGATGAGCACACTGCGGCGCATGTGGCTGAGCTTTTCCGTTCGTTCAGCGATACCAGCCGGGTGCGCATCTTATCCGCCATTGTTGAGCGCGAACTCAACGTAGGCACACTCGCCGCGCTTGTGGGCGTAACCGAATCGGCTGTTTCACATCATATGCGCGGGCTGCGGCAAATGCGCCTGGTTGCCGCCCGGCGTGAAGGTAAAGAAGTTTTTTACCGAATCGAAGACCCGCATATCATCACGCTGTTCCAACAAGGCGTGGCTCACATTCAGGATAAGTAACGATGAGTATTGAAACATCGCTCCATCATTCCGAACAAATCCGTTTTCACGGCAGTATCGATCCGCACAAACGTGCTTCGGGGCTGTCGGATATTATTCTCGGTGGGCAGGATGGTCTGGTGAATGTTCTGGGCGTTATCCTGGGGGTGGCTGCGGCTACCAGCGATACGCAGATTGTGCTGGTGGCGGGGCTGGCGGCCACTTTTGCTGAATCGGTTTCGATGGGCGCTGTGGCTTATACTTCTACCCTGGCCGATGCAGATTTTTATGAAAGTGAACGCGCCCGCGAGTACCGGCATATCCAGGAAGTGCCGCAATTAGAGCGGGCCGAAATCCGCGAGATTTATGCGCGGAAGGGTTTCAGCGGTGAACTACTGGATCGCATTGTGGAAACGATCACCACCAACCAGGATATCTGGGTGGCGGTGATGATGGCGGAGGAGCACCAGCTCATTCCCACCGACCGTTCACAGGCCATCCGCGCGGCGCTGATCGTGGGGTTTTCTGCCATTGTCGGGTCGCTCATCCCGCTTGTCCCGTTCATGTTCCTGGCGGTGGATGCCAGTATCTGGGCATCCATCATTGTGACGGCGCTGGTGTTGTTCTTTGTGGGGGCCTACAAGGCCCGCATCACAATCGGACGTCCGTGGAAGAGCGGGCTGGAAATGGCCGCGATCGGAACCATCAGCGCGCTGGCGGGTTACCTGGTTGGATACCTGCTCAAGATCCCGAGTGTGCCGTAAAAACTCGCGGCTGTGAAAAAACTGACAAAACGCCCCCGAATTTTGATCAAAATTCGGGGGCGTGTGCTGGCGGGTTGTGATTCTGGCGCTATTTGACTTGCAAGTTGAAGTAGTTATACACCGCTTCTGTGATCCTGGCGATCATACCAGAAACCGGTTCCCAAACTGCCTGGTCGGGGTGGTAAACGTAGATGACCAGCACAAAATTCCCGCCGGGTGTGTATATGATGCCAACATCGCTGATGTTCTGGATAATACCCGATGGGCCGCTGATCCAGCCATGTTTGTGCGCCACAGCAGTGCCTTCGGGAACTCCGGCCTCGATCAATACGCCAATTTTGTCGCGTTTGAGATAATCGATGATCTGCTGGCAGACCGGCGCGCTGAATTTATCTGGAAAAGCGGCCACCAGGCCGCCACCGCTGTTTTGGGCGCACTGGTAAATATCAGATAGCAGCGTGCCCATTTCAGATGGTGTGGTCTGGTTATACATATCGGGGCTGGTGTTGATGTCGATTCGCTCGTTGGAAGGGGTGCGGTACACCTGTAGCAGCGGAGCGCCATCGAAGAAGTATCCAGCCAGGAAGGTGTTTCCCAGCCCCAGGGCGCGCATATCCTCCGTCACCTGGATCGGCCCGCGGTTGTAGGCAATCAGGTCCATCAAGGCATCAGATGCCGGGTTTTCAGACTTGGTGATCATCTCCTGCACCAGGGCGGTGGTGTTCTGGTCAAGGGTCGGCCCCAGGTTGCGATATACCGATACCAGGATGGGGATTTTGATGGTGCTGGAGGCAGTGAAGGCAATATCAGGGTCAACAGCCAGCGGGCGGTTCTGGTTGTAGCCAAAGTGCAGTTCGTTGCCGTTTTGCAGGTCGAGCATATAGAAGCCGACCACACCATCAAAGGGGGTCAGGTCGACGATTTGTTTGATCAGGATTTCCAGGTTTTCGAGCGAGGGGCGCGAGGGGGCGGTGCGCTGCATGGTCAGGGCGACTGTGCGGTTATTGGATGAGCGCAGCGCATCTTCAATGAGCGAGACCGAGCTGTTAATGTTGATTTCGGTTCCACTGGCGCCCGGCTGGAAGGAGGTTTGCCCTTGCAGTGGGATGGCGGCGACGGCCGGTTGGTCGTAGCGGGAAGAAATTTCGTTTTTGAGATATTCCCGCAGGCGGTCTTCTGCCAGGGTGGCCACCAGCGGCACGTTTTCGGTAGGTGATTCCCGGTTCCAGAGAAAATCCCAAAATCCAGTCCAGAACGAACTGCCGGTGCGCTGTAAATCTGCCGCAGCCAGCATGGATTCAATATCCAGTTGGAAGCCGGTGATGGTTGGATCGAGCAGGACAACCTGGTCGTTTATTTTGACTTCCACCGGAGAGTTGTAAACCTGCAAAAGCCGTTCGGAGGCCTCCTGCGGGCTGACCCCACCAACCGGAACGCCCGCGATGGTCATACCGGGCGGGTAGTTGCCACGCTGGCGACTGTATTTGGTCAATTCGACCATTGTCAATACGATGGCAGCGGCAATGAAAAGAAGAGATACCCACCGTAAGATAAAAGAAGCGTCGCGTGTGATTCTCACCTGGCCTCCAAAAGAACTGGTTGTAGCGATAAAAAGTATAACATAACCCAAGTTGCTACCTTGATATGTCAAACTGCCTTTTTGCAAGGAGTTCCCTCACCCCGGCCCTCTCCCAAAGGGAGAGGGGGGTAATTCCCTTCCCCCGCCGGGGGAAGGCCAGGGATGAGGGCGATTGCGCCAAAGGTAGCAACTTGAGTTAACATAGTGTTCCTGGTCAAAATACGGGGGAATCCGCTGATGATGTAATTGGCGCGGTTTGTGCTAAAATTTACAATGTAATCCAATCCATCCCCTGAAAACAAACGAGGTTTACATGCTCCGTTCTTTCCTGATCTATCTTTCGAAAGCTGCCTGGGCCCAGAAAATGGTCACAGGCTGGGGTTTTGCCTGGAAGGCTGCATCCCGCTTCATCGCCGGGTCGACGGTGGCAGATGCCATTAAAGCCGTCAAAACTTTGAATGAAAAGGGCATTAATACCACGCTCGACCAGCTTGGCGAACATACCACCACCCCCGAAGAAGCCAACCGCTCTGCCGATGGGATCATCAACCTGCTGAGTGAGATTCAAAAAGCCGGGGTGCGCGCCAATGTTTCCATCAAGCTGACCCAGATCGGCATGGGCATGGATGATGAAGTCTGCCTGGCAAACCTGGAGCGTATCCTGGTAAGCGCCAAGGAAAATCGCAACTTTATCCGCATCGACATTGAAGACAGCCCCTGGGTGGACAAAACCATCAGCCTGTATGATGCTATGATGGCGAAAGGTTTCTCAAACCGGAACTTTGGCATGGCAGTGCAATCGTACCTGTTCCGCGCTGAAAAAGATACGCGCACCATGCTGGAAAAAGGCACCACCTTCCGGCTGATTAAGGGAGCTTACAAGGAACCACCCGAGGTGGCTTTCCCCAAAAAAGCGGATGTGGATGCCAACTACGATCTGCTGGCCTCCATCCTGATCGACGCCTCGCTGGCCCAGAAGACCGAAATCAGCAAGGATGGGCGCATTCCTCCCATTCCCGCCATTGCCACACACGATGAAAAGCGCGTGATCTTTGCCAAAGATTACGCCAAAAAGGTTGGCCTGCCCAAAACCGGCATGGAATTCCAGATGCTGTATGGCATCCGGCGCGATTTGCAAGAGTCGCTGGCAAAAGAAGGCTATCCGGTACGCGTTTACGTGCCCTTTGGGACGCACTGGTATCCGTATTTTATGCGCCGCCTGGCCGAACGCCCGGCTAATATCTGGTTCTTCATCTCGAATTTCTTCAAAAAATAGGCAGAGCGCATCTCACCCCAAGCCGCCAGATACGAACAGTCCGAAGGACTTCGAAATTTAGCGCGGAAGTGGAACGTCTATATAACGGAAAAAGCCAAAGATTGAGCCATTTTTATCGGAAGGAAACCCCGTTTAATAGGCTTTTATGTGTCTTCTCGCAAAAACGGGTGAATTTTTGCCCTGCAGAGAGTGACTTCACTGCAAAAAGGTTATTTTCACCACGGAGAACACGAAGTTTTTGAGTTTTTCCTGGCAGAAAATTCGCGTTTTTAACAACAAACCGGCGTTTTCTCTCCGTGAACTCTGTGACTCCCTGCTTTTATGCTTTTTGCAATGGACTCATGAATGTTTCACCACAGAGAAAAACCTTAAAAACTCCGTGGCGCCGTATCGCGGTGATTTCTTTGAGAAGCTGCACTTTTATCACCCTTCGGCCCCGCCCAGACGTTTACATCCGGGCTAATGTTACCAACCCACCGAAAGGCGACTGTTTTTTCTGGGAAACCTCCCTTATAAAGCGGCCCCGATATGAAAATATCGGGGCCGCTTTATATTGATGCTTTTGCTAAGGTACAATCAGGCCATGACTTCCAAATTTCCCCTAGCTCTTATCACCGGAGCTGCCGACCGGATCGGAAAAACCCTGGCAGCCACCCTGGCCGAAAACGGTTACGCTGTGCTGCTGCACTACCGCACTTCTGCGCTGCGGGCAGATGCGACAGCCGCCGAAATCCGCGCATTGGGCGTGCCTGTCTTCACCTTCCAGGCCGACCTGACCAGCGTGGGAAAAATCGATGCGCTTTTTGCGTATGCTGACAGCCTGCTTGCCAACCCAACCAACCAACTGGAAAAATTTTCGGTGCTGGTGAACTCTGCGGCAGTGATGAAACGCGCCAACATCGGCAAAATGCCGGTCGCTGAGTGGGATTCAACCTTCAACCTGAACTTGCGCGCAGCTTTTTTGTGCGCCCAACAGGCTTTTGCGCGCATGGACAGCGGCCTGATCGTCAACATCTCGGATATTGGCGCGCAAAAAGCCTGGACGGCCTTCCCCGCCTATACCGTCAGCAAGGCCGCGCTTGATTCGCTCACAAAAGTGATGGCGCGTTCCTTTGCGCCGCGTGTGCGCGTCAACGCGATAGCGCCCGGCCTGGCGCTGGCCTCGGACGTGGTCACGCCCGAAGAATGGCAGCGGCTGGTGCAGCGCCTGCCGCTCCAGCGCGCCGCCCACCTGGATGAACTGGGCGCGACGCTGGAATTCCTGCTCAAAAACGAGTATATTACCGGTCAGATCATCGCCATCGATGGCGGTTATTCGCTCATTTGACTTTTAGGAGTAAACCCATGTCCGAAACCCCCGCATTACTTGCCAGGAAACTCCAGGCTGAAGGCCAAAAACTGCACACCTATCTCAGCACGCTGACCGATGCCCAGTGGCAGACCAGCATCTACACCGAAGGTGCAGAATGGACAGTGCGCGCCATCCTGGCGCACCTGGTCACCGCCGAAAAAGCCTTCATCAAGTTGTTTGAGAATGTCCGGCAGGGCGGGCCGGGGGCATCTGAAGATTTCGACATCGACCGCTATAACGCCGCCCAGCAGGCCCGCACCCACGAACTGACATCCGCCGAACTATTGAATCAATTCCAGGCCACGCGCGCGGCCATGATCCAGTGGGTTGCCGGCATCGAGCAGGCCGACCTCGCCAAAAAAGGCCGCCACGCCGCCATGGGCATCACCAGTCTTGAAGAAATGATCAAAATGGTTTACCTGCACAACCAGATGCACCTGCGCGACATCAAAAAGGCTGTCAAATAACCATGCTCATCCTTCGCAGCGCGCGCCCCGGCCAAATATTGCTGGCCCTGTTGAACTACGGTCTCGGCCTGGCAGTTGCCCGCTACCTGGGCAAAACCATTAACCTTGAAACCCAATATGTTGGGGGAGTCATCATCCTGCTGTTGATGGCTGCCTCGGCCACGCTGGCAGAACACTTCCGCCCGCACAACGAACCCATCCCATCCCACCCCCATCTGACGCGTGCACAGCGCGAAAGCCTGCGCACCCAACTTCTCACCATCGGGCTGGCGCTCGTTGCGGTGGCGTTCCTGCTCGGGTTTTTGCTGGCCTGGCAAGGGTTGCTCAAACCCAACGCCGCCAGCCTGCTGGTCATTTTCCTGCTGATCGCCCTGGCCCAGGCCATCCCGCCAGTACGGTTGGTCAACACCGGCTTTGGCGAACTGGCCCAGGCTTTCCTGCTGGCTGTATGCACGCCCGCCATCGCTTTCCTGCTGCAATCCAATGACCTGCACCGCCTGCTGACCCTGCTGACCCTGCCGCTCTTCCTGATGGCGCTGGCCGGGCAGCTGGCGCTTAACTTCCCCGCTTATGCCGATGACCTGAAATACCAGCGCCGCACCCTGCTGATGCGCCTGACCTGGCAAAACGCCGTGCCAGTCCACAACGGACTGCTGGCCGCCGCCTACTTGATCTTCCCCATACTACCCATCACCGGATTCCCGCTGCCGCTGCTGTGGCCGGCCCTGCTGACCGTGCCGCTATCGGCCTACCAGATTTTCATGCTCAACAACATCGCAGGCGGCGCAAAACCGCTCTGGCCCGCCATCAGCATCAACGCCGCCGCCATCTTCGGTCTGACAACTTACCTGTTGACGCTGACTTTCTGGCTGCGCTAACAATTTTTTTGAGAATTGGGACTATGCCTGAATTCCTGACCCTCCTGCCTCCCGACGATGCCCGGGCTTTGCTCCTGGCGAACATTACCGCCCCTTTAGTTGCCTCGCAGGCCATTGACACGGATTCCAGCCTGGGGCGGGTGACCGCCGAAGATGTCATCGCGCCGCACCCGCTGCCCGAGTTTTTGCGCACCACAGTGGATGGCTACGCTGTGCGGGCGCGGGACACCTTCGGGGCCAGCGAATCACTGCCAGCTTATCTCAAACTGAAGGGGGAAGTGCCCATGGGAGATGCGCCCACTTTCGGGTTGAACCCCGGCGAGTGCGCGCTCATCCACACCGGCGGAATGCTGCCCCCCAATGCAGATGCCGTGGTTATGCTCGAATACACCCAGCTCGTCGGTAGCGAGATCGAGGTTATGCGCGCGGTGGCTGATGGCGAGAACATCATCCGCATCGGGGAGGATGTTGCTAAGGGTCAGGTAGTCCTGCCACAGGGCAGTCTGATCCGCCCGGCAGAGATTGGCGGGTTGATGGCGCTCGGGGTGACAAAAATCCACGTAGCAGCGCAGGTCAAAGTCGGATTAATCTCCACTGGCGATGAAGTGATCGACCCGACGCAGCATCCACGCCCTGGGCAGGTGCGCGACATCAACACCTTTACGCTGGCGGCGCTGGTCGAAAAAGCTGGCGGCCGGCCCGTGCGCTACGGTATCATCCCTGACGAATTTTCCGCGCTGCAAAAAGCTGCCGAGCGCGCCCTGACCGAGTGCGATGTGGTGGTGATTACCGCCGGGTCATCGGCCTCGACGCGCGACATGACCGCCCGGGTGATCGGGACGCTGGGCGCGCCAGGCGTGCTGGTGCATGGCATCAACACACGCCCGGGTAAACCGACCATCCTGGGCGCGTGCGGCGGCAAAGCAGTGATCGGCCTGCCCGGCAACCCGGTCAGCGCGCTGGTGAACGGTTATATGCTGCTCGTCCCGGTGATTGAGCGGTTGCTGGGGCAGCTTGCGCGCCCGCGCGCCAGCATCCGCGCCCGACTGGCGGTGAACCTGGCCTCGCAGGCTGGCCGCGAAGACTGGTGGCCGGTCCGGCTGGTTCCCACTCCCGGCGGGAATAGCGGCTGGGAGGCCGAACCGATTTTTGGCAAGTCGAACCTGATTTTCACCATGTCCGCCGCCGATGGGCTGATCAAAATCCACCCGGATGCCAATGGCCTGGCCGCCGGTGAAATTGTGGAAGTCTTCCTGATGTAAAGGCATCTACGGCAATCTATTACCCACATTTTCGAGTGAGTAGGGAAAGCGGTTAGACTTGTGAGCATCCTAAAGAAACCGAGCGAGAAGAGAGAGATGGCAGAGAAACCGCAAACCGCAGAAAACTCGTGGGCCGTTGAAGAATTTGGACA
>CAIJPN010000173.1 GCA_903822545.1 uncultured Anaerolineae bacterium
CAGCTACACCTTCGACGCCACCGTGGATGCCACGGGTGACTACGACAACTGGGCCAAGATCACCAAGAGTGACCAGCACGACCCGGATTCGACCCCGGACACCTCGACCAACGAAGACGATGACGACAACGCCATCGTAACTCCGAGTAGCTCCATCCTCGTTGAAAAGTCCATCACCACAGTCACCTTTGTCAACCCCCAGATCTTCCGGGCTACCTACATCATCACCATCACCAATACTGGTGGCACGGTGCTGAACAATATCCAGGCAGTGGATAACCTGACTTCCACTTTTGCCAAAGCTGCAAGCTTTAAAGTCATCAGCATCGCGGCATCCAGCAACCTGACAGCTAACCCCGCGTTCAATGGCTCCACCAATAAGAATTTGCTCGCTGGCACCGACAGCCTCGATCAGGCTGAATCTGGCACAATCACCCTCGTGGTGGAAGCCGATACCGGTGGTGATGCAGACAACTACATCAATGCGGTTGATGTCACTGGCATCCCATCAACCTGTACCCCCTCTGTCGCACCCTGTCCGCCCGTTACAGGCCACGACGAATACGAAGGACCTTCCTTCGTTGACCCGGCCATCACTAAATCGGCGAATGTGGCCGAAGCGGCAGTGGGTGACAAAGTCACCTTCACCATTACCGTCACCAACCATGGCAACCAACCGGCGTTGAATGTAAAAATCGTTGACCCGCTGCCCAATCTCTTCGATGTAATCGGGGCAACCTCATCGC
The DNA here is from genome assembly GCA_903822545.1 of uncultured Anaerolineae bacterium. GTDB lineage: Bacteria > Chloroflexota > Anaerolineae > Anaerolineales > Villigracilaceae > CAIJPN01. Next base: position 747 of record CAIJPN010000173.1, read on the forward strand.
CGCGTGGAACTGTAACTATCACAGGGCGCGTGGTTGAAGTGGACTTGGGTACCCTTAACCCGGGTGAAGTTATCACCATCACCATCAACACCGTTGTTAACGCCAACGGCCAACCACCGGTCACCAACACTGCCCGCCTGACAACTACTTCGCAGACCGATGACACTACCAACAACGTTGACGGCGTGCGCATTACCGCCCGCAAAGAGAAACTGCCTGACACTGGCTTTGCCCCTGGTCGATACACAGCGCTGCCGCGCCAGCCTGAAAACCTGGCTTATGTTGCGCAGGATATGACCATCGAAATTCCACGTCTCGGCCTCAACATGCCGGTTGTTGGCATCCCGCAGTTCAACGGCAAATGGGATGTTACCTGGTTGGGCAGCCAGGCCGGTTGGCTTAACGGCACTGCCTATCCCACCTGGAAGGGCAATAGCGTTATTACCAGCCATGTCTATCTCTCCAATGGCCTTCCAGGCCCCTTCCAGTATCTCAGCAGCCTGCGTTGGGGCGACCAGGTTATCATCCATGCCTTTGGGCAGAAATACATCTACGAAGTGCGCAACGTCCTGTTTGTTTCTCCTGAAAGCGCCTCTGTGATGTCCCACGAAACCCAATCCTGGCTGACCCTGCTGACTTGTAAGGATTACGATGAAAAGACTCACACTTACAAGACTCGCGTGGCGGTCAAGGCAATACTGGTCAAAGTTGTAAAAGAGTAACATCCAAAAGCAACAAAAAAGGGGCAACGGATCATCCGTTGCCCCTTTTTTATGCGATGGTACTGCAATTTAATGCATTTACCATTGCAAAATTATCCTGTAATGCTATACTATTTTTGTGTAATTACAGTCCAAATACCCCAGTTTACCAAGGAGAACATCATGAAGATCTATCGTCCTTTTGTTGTCTTGTTGTTATTTACACTAATCGTAGGCTTGGCTTGTAATTTTGGCGCACCATCCGACACCAAAGCCACCGAACCACCTACAACCGGCGATCCAACCTCCCCGCCAGAAGAGCCAACCAAATCAACTGGATCAAGCTCCAATTCAGTCAACAACCTCGATAAAGTGCGCACAGCCACCATCCAGATTGAATCCCAGGGCACTTTCGTCGACCCGCAGGTTGGTCTGGTGGTCAACGGCGCTGGTCGCGGCTCGGGCTTCATCATTGACCCGTCTGGGATTGCCATTACAAATAACCATGTTGTCACCGGGGCAGCCCTCATCAAAGTATGGGTGGGCGGTGAAACCACTCCGCGCAACGCCAAAATCCTGGGCGTCTCAGAATGCTCCGATCTGGCTGTGATCGACATTGATGGTGATGGCTATCCTTACATGGATTGGTACTCAGGCAATATCTCCCCCGGACTGGAAGTTTACTCAGCGGGCTATCCGCTTGGCGAACCTGAGTTCACCCTCACCAAAGGCATCATCTCCAAAGAGCGCGCTGATGGCAAAAGCTCCTGGGCTTCGCTGGATTACGCCATCATGCACGATTCCACCATCAATCCTGGCAACTCTGGCGGTCCGCTCGTCACCGCCGATGGCAAGGTGGTGGGCGTCAACTACATGTCGCGCCCCGATGCCAACCAGTACTTTGCCATCGACACCAAACTTGCCATCCCTGTGATTGAGAAGCTTCAGCAGAGCCAGGATATCGAATCCATTGGCATCAACGGCTCTGCCGTTTCCAACGATGATGGCTCCCTGACCGGTATATGGATTTCCTCCGTCAAATCCGGCTCCCCCGCCGATGCGGCTGGCTTGCAAGGTGGTGACATCCTCTACCAGCTTGAAGGCCTCGTCCTTGGCACCGATGGCACCATGAAAGATTACTGCGATATCCTGCGCAGTCACAAAGCCTCCGATACCCTGTCAGTCAGCGTCATCCGCTTTGCGTCTGGCGAACTGCTTGAAGGCCAGCTCAATGGCCGCAGCCTCGAAGTGACCGGCAACTTTGATACAGGGGGCGGCTCTGGCGGAAATTCGGGTGGTAGCTCCAGCGGCGGCGAGGCAGCCGATTTCTTCACCGAGGATTTCAACGAAGGGGTTGATCTGAGCAATTACTCGTTCTTTGAATACCACGGTAATGACGATGACGTAAATCTCAATGCCGATGGCGGCTTCCTGGTCTTTGACCTTCAAAAAGCGAATCTGTGGACGTATGTTACCTATGATCCTTACATATACACCGATGTTGCCCTGGAAATGAAGGTTGAAAATCGCGGCAAGAACAATAACAACGTAAGCTTAATTTGCCGTTACTCTGATGAGGGTTGGTACGAATTCAACATTGCCAACAATGGTTTATACTGGATTTACGCTTACACCATCTCCGATAATGCCTATAACCGGATCTATAATGGCGGTTCAAATGCCATCAAGACTGGGCGTGGTACCAATACCTACACCGCTTATTGCAATGGAAGTACACTTTCGCTATACATTAACGGTGTAGAAGCACGCACAGTCGAAGATACAAAGTACAACCTGCCTGAAGGCAAAGTTGGCCTGGGTGTTTCATCCTTCGATGTTTTGCCGATTTTGATCGGCGTCGATTACTTCACGGTTGCCCAGCCGTAATAATATGTGGGGTGAAGTTTTATTTCGCCCTTTCCCGCGAGATGACCTCTCGTACATATAGCGCCAACCAGGGGCTGTCCGATTTTTGGACAGCCCCTTTTCATTTCTGACGTTGTTTTATGCGGCTCTGTGGATTTTGAACCGCAAATAGCATTTTCCTCACCACTTTCCCCACCTCTGGCTACAAAGAAACTTTCTGCTCCTAACGAAATTTGTGGTTTGCGCCTTCGCCCGAACGTTTACCCCTGCCTGGGCTCCCCTCCGTTTGCAAAATTTCTACACGGTGTTAACGTTTTTCTATCGTTCATCGGTTATCCTTTGGCAAGATATAGCTACGCAAAGCAATTATTTTCAAAGGAGCAAATCAACTATGGGAAAAATCATTGGCATTGACCTTGGAACAACCAACAGCGTGGTTTCCGTTATGGAAGGTGGTCAGCCGACAGTCATCACCACTGCTGAAGGGGGACGCTTATGCCCGTCTGTTGTCGCGTTCAACAAAAACGGCGAACGCCTCGTTGGGCAGACTGCCAAACGCCAGTCTGTCATTAATTCGGAAAATACAGTCTATTCCATCAAGCGTTTCATCGGACGGCATATCAACGAAACCGATATGGAACGCAAGATGGTGCCTTACCAGGTGATTGAAGGCCCTGCCAGTGATGTGCGAGTCAAGATCCCGGCCACCGGGCGCGAGTACAGCCCGCAGGAAATCTCTGCCATGGTGCTGGCCAAGCTCAAAGTGGATGCAGAATCCTATCTGGGGGAACCCGTTACCCAGGCAGTTATCACCGTTCCGGCTTACTTCAACGACAACCAGCGTCAGGCCACCAAAGATGCTGGGCGCATCGCCGGGTTGGAAGTCCTGCGCATCATCAACGAACCGACTGCAGCTGCACTGGCCTACGGCCTCGACAAGAAAAAGAACGAAACCATCCTGGTTTTTGATCTTGGCGGCGGCACCTTCGATGTTTCCGTGTTGGAAGTTGGCGAAGGCGTCATTGAAGTCAAATCCACCAATGGTGATACTCACCTGGGCGGCGATGACTGGGATCAGCGCGTTGCCAACTGGGCTGCTGACGAGTTCAAACGCCAGGAAGGCATTGACCTGCGCAACGATCGCCAGGCCCTCCAGCGCTTGCGTGAAGCTGCCGAAAAGGCCAAAATTGAGCTATCCAGCATGATGGAAGTCGAAATCAACCTGCCTTACATCACCGCCGATGCCAGCGGCCCCAAACACCTGGTACTCAAGCTCACTCGCGCCAAATTCGAGCAAATGACCGAAGACCTGCTCAAACGCTGTGTTGGCCCCTTTGAGAATGCCCTGCGCGATGCCGGCCTGCGCGCCAACCAGCTTGATGAAGTCGTCCTGGTCGGTGGCTCCATCCGTATGCCCATGGTGCAGGAACTCGTCCGCAAGATGACCGGGAAAGATCCCAATAAATCCGTCAATCCCGATGAAGTCGTCGCAGTTGGTGCAGCAATCCAGGGCGGCGTGCTTGGCGGCGAAGTCCGTGATATCCTGCTGCTCGATGTGACCCCGCTCTCGCTGGGTGTTGAAACCCTCGGCGGCGTCATGACTGTCATGATCGAGCGCAACACCACCATCCCGGTCAAAAAGACCGAAACCTACTCCACCGCTGCTGACAGCCAGACCGCCGTCGACATTCACATCCTGCAAGGCGAACGTCCCATGGCCGGTGACAATATGAGCCTGGGCCGCTTCCGCCTGGATGGCATCCCGCCTGCGCCGCGTGGCATCCCCCAAATCGAAGTCACCTTCGACATTGATGCCAATGGCATCCTGCACGTCACCGCCCGCGATAAAGCCTCCGGCAAAGAGCAGAAAGTCACTGTCACTGCCTCCACCAATCTCAACAAACAAGAAATCGACAAAATGGTGCAGGAAGCCCGCGCTCACGAAGCCGAAGACAAAAAGCGCAAAGAAATCATCGAAGTCCGCAACCAGGCCGACAGCCTGACCTACCAGACCGAAAAAGCGCTGCGTGACCTTGGCGACAAAGTCTCTGCATCTGAACGCTCCAAGATCGAGAGCAAAATCAGCGAACTGAAACAGGCCCTCCAGAGCGAAGATGTTGATCGCATCAAGAAACTGACCGAAGAACTCCAGCAGGCTTTCTACGCCCTCAGCCAGCAACTCTACGCCCAGGGCCAGCCTGGCCAACCCGGCAGCGGTCCGGCTACTCCTCCGCCCCCTGGTGGCGACGATGTCGTCGATGGCGAAGTAAAAGACATCTAACCCAATTCAAACCCAGTGTAGGGGCGAGCCACCGGCTCGCCCCTACTTTTTTATGAAGTCCAGCAGCCCGGCTTTTGGAAAGCGGGAACATTCCTGTTTCCCTTACGTTATAATCTCATCATGCTGAACAAAAACCGCCTCACCCGCATCCTGCTGACCGTTATCGGTATCTTGATTCTGGCTGTAGCCATCTACAACATTCCCTACATCAACCAAAAACTCTCCTGGCGACTCGACGCCCTGCGCACCCAGGTCATCTACTTCTTCCGCCCGCCCGAACAAGCCGTCTTCGTCCCTACCCAGCGGGCTATTGTCGAATCGACGCCCACCACCGCCCCAACCAAGACCCCCACACCTGAACCTTCTCCCACGCTGGAAGGCCCCACCATTACCCCCACCATCACGCCTACCCCGTTACCGGCCAATGTCAACCTCCCCGGCGTCAAATACGTCGACCAGCACGAGCGCTGGAACTACTGCGGCCCCGCCAACCTGACCATGGCCCTCAACTTCTGGGGCTGGAAGGGCAACCGTGACGACATCGCCAAAGTCATCAAACCCGGCGAAAATGATCCCAAAAAAGGCTTCATCGACCGTGGCAAGACCGATAAGAACGTCATGCCCTATGAAATGGCCGATTTTGTCCAACTCCAGACCGAGTACAATGTTGTCCTGCGTTATGGCGGTGAAATGGATTTGATTAAGCGCCTGCTCGCTGCCGGCTTCCCAGTGATGATCGAAAAAGGCTACTTCGAGCGCGATTACACCGGCAAAATCTCCTGGCTCGGCCACTATCTCTTCATCACCGGCTATGACGACTCCCAGGGCGGATTCATCGTCCAGGATGCCTATCTCAAACCTGGCAAAAACCTCATCAGCAAATATGAGATTTTTCAAGAAGGTTGGCGTTCATTCAACTTCCTCTTCATGGTTGTTTACCCCCCAGACCGTGAACAGGAAGTCTTCACCTTGCTCGGTGATTGGCTAGACCCTGTCTGGGCCAATCGCCATGCCCTTGAAATTGCCGATGCTGAGATAAAAACCCTCACCGGCATGGACGCGTTCTTTGCCTGGTTCAACAAAGGTACCAGTCACGTTCAACTCACCGAGTATGGTGACGCTGCTACAGCTTACGATAAAGCCTTTGGCATCTATGCCACCCTCGGCCAGGATGATAAACAGCGCCCCTACCGCATCATGTGGTACCAGACCGGCCCCTACTGGGCCTACTTTTACACAGGCCGCTACCAGGATGTCGTTGACCTGGCCAACACCACCTTCAAGACCGTCGACAAGCCTACCCTTGAAGAATCGCTCTACTGGCGCGCCATGGGCGAATACGCCCTCGGCCAGGGAGCCATCGCCATCGAAGATATGCGCAAAGCTGTCTACTACAACCCCAACTTCGCCGCCGGCCTTGCCCGCCTGAGTGAGTGGGGCGGAATCCCCTAAAAAAGCCACAAAAACGCCGTTTCTCTGCGTCTCTGTGGCAACTCTCTAACTATCCCACCGCCATGAAAATCCTCCATTTTGCCGACGCCCATATCGATATGGCCAACTATGGCCGTCACGACCCCGCCACCGGTCTGCCGCTGCGCGTGCTCGATTTTCTCAAATCCTTCGACACCATCGTGGATGCCGCCATCGAAGAGCGCGTCGACCTGGTCATCTTCGCGGGCGATGCCTACAAAGACCGCACTCCTGCGCCCACCTTCCAGCGCGAGTGGGGCAAACGCATCATACGTCTTTCGCAGGCCAAAATCCCAACCATCCTGCTCGTTGGCAACCATGACCTGCCGCCAGCCACCGGCCGCGCCCACGCCCTCCAGGAATATGAAACCCTCCATATCCCCTATGTGCGCGTCATCTCGCGCCCGCAGTTCCTCACCCCCGAAGAGCTAGGCCTGCCCATTCAATTGATCGGCCTGCCGTGGGTCTCGCGCTCCGGTCTGATGGCCGCCCTCGAAACCGAACAAAACAGCCCCGCCGAAATCTACGAACAGCTCGAAACGCGCCTGACCGAACTCGTCCAGGGTTACATCGAAAAGGCTGACCCCAACATTCCACTAATCATAACCGCTCATGCATCCATCCAGGGCGCGAAACTCGGCCACGAACGCACCATCATGCTCGGCGCCGACCTTGTGCTGCCCGCCTCGCTCGTCAAAGACCCGCATCTCGACTACGTCGCCCTCGGTCACATCCACAAATCGCAAGACCTGAACGACGGCCAGCACCCGCCGGTCATCTACCCCGGCTCCATTGAGCGCGTTGACTTTGGCGAAGCTGCCGACGACAAATTCTTCGTGATTGCAGACATCCAGCGTGGGAAAACCCGGGTTTTTTGGAAAAAATTGACAGGTGTGCGCCGATTCATCGACCGTTATATCCGCCTGGACGCCCCCGAAAACGTCACCGCGCGGATCAAATCTGCCCTGCCGCCTGCTGCCGATATGGAATCAGCCATCGTCCGCCTGGTAATTGACTACCCCCGCGATTACGACAAGCTGATCAACGAAGCCGAGTTGCGCGATTACACTGCCGGGGCGTTTGAACTGCACCTTGTCAAGCGCCCGCAGCTGGAGGCGCGGGTTCGTATCCCCGGCGACCGGCCCGTAGCCAGTATGCAGCCCATCGAACTGCTGAATCTTTACTGGGACACCGTCAAAACCAATCCAGAAGAAAAAGATGCCCTGGGCAAACTGGCCGCCCAGGTGCTGACTGGTGATGCCGGCCCACAATCCTAACGTAACGGAACTATTATGCTGCCCGAATCAAAAGCGTTTATCCTAGAGGAGAAAGAGACCCATGCAAATATGCGCTGGATATATATTTCTCCCCACCTTGATGATGCCGTGCTCTCCTGCGGTGGCCTGATCTGGGAACAGGTTCACAGTGGCGTTACCGTCGAAATCTGGACGATTTGCGCCGGTGATCCCCCGCCAGGAGAACTCTCCAACTTTGCCAAAATGCTCCACGAAAAGTGGCAGACTGGCGGAGTGGAAACTGTGGCGTTACGCCGCGCTGAAGATAAAAATGCTGCCCGGCGAGTGCGCGCCACGCCTTTTCATTTTGGCATGCCCGATGCCATCTACCGCCGCTCCAATGGTTACGGCCCGCTCTACACCGAGGATATTTTCGTCCCGATCCACAGCGCCGACAAATCTGTGGATGAAATTACCAGGCTGCTGGCCCATAAATTGACTCAATACGATACGGTTGTTTGTCCGTTGGCAGTGGGTGGGCATGTCGATCACGTTATCACCAGAACTGCTGTTGAACAACTGGCACGCCCGCTCTGGTACTATGCCGACATCCCCTACTTTTTGAGCCACCCTGAGCAATTGTTCGCCGCCACGCCGCGACTCTCACCCCGCACTTTTTACGTTTCCTCGCGTGGCCTGACTGCCTGGCAGAATGGCATTGCCTCGTACACATCACAAATCTCATCGCTTTTTGCCGATGTGACCGAGATGCGCCAGAAAATCCGCGACTACCTGCGCCAGTTCGATGGGCTGCGCCTGTGGGAAGCTGAATAATCGGACATAGCTTGTCTGAATGCCCCCTTTTTCCCCGCTTGATTTGGGGCTGGATTCGTGATATATTTGATGCACAATTTAGCCTGTTTTCGTATAAATACACACTGCATCCCCTCAAGGGATGCTTTATCTCTATATAGCAAGGGAACGAAATGTCTGTCACTTACCTGACCAAAGATGGTTTTCAAAAGCTCCAGGATGAACTGGATTACCTGCGCACAGTCAAACGCCAGGAAGTTGCTGAACGCCTGCACGAAGCCATGGAAGGCGGCGAACTCATTGAAAACGCTGAATACGAAGCCGCCAAGAATGAACAGGCTTTTGTGGAAGGGCGCATTCAGGAGGTTGAAATAATCCTGGCTGCTGCGCACATCATCGATGATTCGGCTGCCCATGCCGACCCGACTGTTGTCCAGGTGGGTGATACAGTCACCATCCAGGAAGACGGTGGCGAGCCGGAAGAGTATACTATTGTGGGCGCAGCCGAAGCCAACCCGCGCGAAGGTAAAATCTCGAACGAATCGCCGCTGGGCAAAGCCCTGCTCAATCACCATCCTGGCGATGTTGTTATTGTGGAAGCTCCTGGCGGATCGTTCAAAGTCAAAGTATTGAAGACCACCTAGAAGACCGGGGCAGTCAACTCAAGCCTCGCGCTGGCTCTGCAATAGCAGGGTCACCTGGCGCGGGGCTTTTTTATTCTCTTCATTTGATCCAACCCTACCCGGCCTCTCCAACTCCCCGCTGAACCTGGTGTGAAATCGGGCAGGTGGCGCAGCAGTGCCGGTGGGGCAAAAAGGAACTCATTATGACCGAATACACTCACCTTGAAAAAATCCGTCTCCAAAAAATTGAAGAATTACGCGCTGAGGGCATCAACCCGTACCCGACCCGCGCCGAACGGACTCATACCAGCGCCCAGGCTATCACCTCGCTCCAAATGGCCGAAGACTCAACCAGCGAGGGCAGCCCCGCCCAGGAAATCCGTGCCACGCTGGCTGGACGCATCCGCGCCACACGCCCGATGGGCAAACTGGTTTTCACTCACATCGAAGATGGCGATGGCAAAATCCAGCTTTTCATGCGCGTCAATGAACTCGGTCAGGAAAAAGTCGACTTTTTCAACAAATACTACGATATTGGCGATTTTATCCAGGCGATGGGCGTAATGATGCGCACCCGCACTGGCGAGGCCACGCTGCTTGTCCACGACTTCAAAATGCTGGCCAAAGCTGTTTCGCCGCTGCCCGCCGCTAAAGATGAGACCATGGAAGATGGCACCGTTATCCGCCATGCCGCGCTTGAAGACCCCGAAATCCGCGCGCGCCAGCGTTACGCCGACCTGGCGGTCAACGCCCACATCCGCGAGAACTTCCGCAAACGCGCGGCCATCATCAAAGCCCTGCGCGCCTTCCTCGACGATAATGGCTTCCTCGAAGTTGAGACACCCATTCTCCAGCCGCTCTATGGTGGCGCGGCGGCGCGTCCGTTTATCACTCACCACAACGAACTTGAGCAGGATATGTACCTGCGCATCTCCTTCGAGCTATATCTCAAACGCCTGCTGGTTGGCAACCTGGAACGTGTTTACGAAATCGGGCGTGACTTCCGCAACGAAGGCGTTTCATTCAAACACAACCCCGAATTCACCCAGCTTGAGTTCTACTGCGCTTACGCCGATTATCTCAAAGTGATGGAACTAACCGAAAACATGATCGGCTATGTCTGCGACACGGTTTTTGGCACGCGCAAATTCACCTTCGAGAAGGAGCCGGGCAAAGCCTACGATCTCGATTTCAGCACCCCCTGGCGGCGGCTGGAAATGCGCCAGGGCATCCTGGAAACCAGCGGGATCGACATCAACAACCACCCCACGGCGGAATCGCTCTTCAAAGCAATCGTGACCAAACACCCGCACAAAACCCCCGACCCGCATGTGACTCGCGGTAAATTGATTGATTTCCTGCTTGGAGAGTTCCTCGAACCCACCTTGATCCAGCCAACCTTCCTGTACAACTACCCGCGTGATATTTCCCCGCTTGCCAAACCGCTGCCCGGCGACCCGCTAACGGTGGAACGCTTCGAGGGGTATGCCGCCGGTTTCGAGTTGTGCAACGCCTTCACCGAGTTGAACGATCCGCTCGACCAGGAACAGCGCTTCCTCGATATGCAGGAAGATTACACAGATGACGAAGAAGAGAAAAACCCGCTGGATGAAGATTACCTGCGCGCCATGCGCTACGGCATGCCGCCCAACGGTGGCTTTGGCATGGGCGTTGACCGGCTGACCATGCTGCTGACCAACAACCGCTCCATCCGCGAAGTACTGCTCTTCCCGGCGCTGCGTAAGGAAGAGTAAACGATGTACGGGCGAGATACTATCTTGCCCCACGTTCGCAAAAACCATTTTCAGAGATGGAAATGGTTTTATTTTTAACATCATTACAGGCCTTGAATTTCGCCCAAAACAGTCTACAATATCTGTGTTGAATATTCACAGGAGAAACCATGAGCCAATCTTTCAACTGTCCCAATTGTGGCGCACCGCTGGATTACCAGGGCAGCGACCCGATCATCCGTTGCCCGTATTGCAGCAGCTCGGTCATCGTCCCTGAGAATTTGCGCGCAAAACCGGCTTTTTCCCAAAAACCTGATAATTTCACCCTGAGCGGTTTTGGCGATATGGGCAGCCTGATCAACCAGGCACGGCGCATGAAAGAAGTCAAAGACCTGGCAGAATCTGGGGAGATGGATAAAGCCGTAGCGTTGTACCGCCAGATCACCGGGCAGGATGAATATGCCGCCCGGCAGGCGGTTGGGAAGTTGTCATCGGGTCAGCCCATTACCCTGACGGGTTTTACTGCCCAGGATGTGGCAGCCCAGGTTCGGGCTGTAAGGCAGCCTCAGGTGCAATCCAGCCAGGCGGATACGCGCCGTCTGGGCTGCATCATCGGGTTGGCGGTAACGATTTTTGTCATCGGAATCCTGGCGGCGGTGTTGATCCCGGTAATTGGCTCGTTTGTGGGGATGGCGGCCCTGGTTAACCAGGTGCAGCCCGCTGTTGCCACCGAAATCAGCATTCTCCCGATGGAATTGCCAACTTTTGAGCCGGAATCCAGCCCTACGCCATCCTTTGCAGCGATCGATTTGCAATTTGGCAGCGAAGGGACTGGCGCTGGGAAGTTTAAAGATGCTCGCAGCGTAGCGGTCAGCCCACAGACAGGAAATATTTTTATAGCGGAGTACCAGGGCGGGCGGGTGCAGGTGTTTGACTCGTCGGGTAAATTCATCACCCAATGGCTGCTGGAACCCCCGGATAAACGCGACCCAATCATCTTCCACCTGGCTACCGATTGGAGTGGCAAGGTGTATGTGTTGATGAGCGGCAAGGTGTATGTTTTCAACGAAGCTGGCGAGCTGCAAAACACAATTGCGCAGGATGATTATCTTGAAGAAATGGCGCTGGCGCTGGATGGCAACCTGTATGTGTATGGCAGTGATACGTTGACGGTGTTTTCGCCCCAGGGCGAGCTGGTTGCACAAATTGATAATTTGGTATACGATGTAACTGGCGATCCTGCGATAACATCTGGCATGGCGCTGGATGGGGTTGGGAACCTTTACTTGTTGGTGACAGGGAGTGATAGCGCCCTGTTCAGGTTCGACTCAAGCGGCAAGTATGTCAACCGTTTTGGCAGTGATGGCGATGAGCCGGGCCAGTTCCGCGCCCCGCACAGCCTGACCGTTGATGGCCAGGGACGTATTTTTGTGGGTGACTTCAAAGGCATCCAGGTCTTTGAAAATGATGGGCGCTACATTGGCCTGGTTGGTGATGATATTCCTGGCGTGGCGTTTGGCCTGACGATTGACCCCGATGGCCGCTTGATGACGATTTATAATTCCAACCAGGCTGTTCGTTTTATTATCAAGGAGTGATCATGTCTGAAATTAATTGTGTCTCTTGTGGTGCGAAGATTGATTCAGCCTCCCGCACCTGTTCATATTGCGGCGTGGTTGTTTCTGATCCTTCCATGTCCGCGCCGACTGTCCGGATGAGCCGTGAAGCCTTCAACAACATGGGGCGCGACCCTGGTCAGTCTGATTTGCTTGATGAGGTGCGTGAACTTGCACTTTCAGGCAAAAAAATTGAGGCCATAAAGCGCTATCGCGAAATTACTGATGTTGGCCTGGCTGAGGCCAAAGAGGCTGTTGAAGCCATGGAATCGGGTTTCCCGGTAGCCTCAGCGGGAGCCACCATGATTTCTTCAGGGGTTCCGCACAGTCGCTTCAATAGCAGCGCGGAAGCGATGGATGAAATCAAGCGCCTGTTGCGCGAAGGCAATAAAATCGAGGCGATTAAAACCCATCGCGAGTATTTTGATATGGGGCTGGCCGAATCGAAAAACGCGGTGGAGGCGATCGAGTCCCAACTCAAATTCGAGTCTGCTCCCGCTATGGAAGATTCTGGATCGGCCCAAACAATGATCTCATCCGGGTCGCTTTTCGGCGGTTCTGACTCCACTTCCGCCCAGACAATGACATCGAATGAGCCTGCCATCAGCCCGAACCCATTCGATGAGCAGGTGGCTGCGCCTAAAAAGAATAACTGGGTGCGTTGGGTGGTTGGTTGTGGCGTGGCGCTGCTCCTGTTCTGCTGCTGCTTGGGCGTGATTGCGGCGGTGGCAATCCCGCAATTGTTATAGCAAAGTTAAGTGCTGATCTACCTTCGTCTATGCAAGTGGGCCAAGCTGTAAAATTGTCTATCCCTGCCTGACCATAAAAAAGCCTCCGCCTGAAAAGCGGAGGCTTTTTTATGTGAGAATCCAGCCCCAACATGGGATGGTATTTGAGACTGGTCTCAACCCGCCGCTTTTTCCATCAACCTGAAAATTTCCAGCGGTTCACCTTTGGCTTCATCCAGCCGCAGTGTGATTGCCTCCTGTGGGCATTTGTCCACGCATACACCGCAGCCCATACATTTTGACTCATCTACCTGTGTCAGGAAATCAACCGTGTGCAGCGCGTCAAACTGGCAATAATCCTGGCAGGTCAGGCAGCCAGAGCAGCTGTCTTCGTCAACTGTGCACACGTAGCCGGAAGATGCCAGCATGGGCGTGCCGGTCTGGTGGGCGTGCATTGCGCCGCAGCAACATGAGCAACAGTTGCAGATGGCGTAAAAACGCCCAAGCATGGCGTCTTTGAAGAAAACGTGGTGTACGTGCCCGCGCTGGTCTTCTTCTTGCAAAATTTCGGAGGCGCGTTGTTGTGTGATCCAGTGGGCTTTGTCGGCGTTGTGCTCCATCACAAAGCTGGCAAATGGCTCGCCAACCACCAGGCAGACATCCAGTGGCAGGCAGGGGTTGGGCTTGGCCGAGCGGCAGGGGCAAGCCAGCGCCACGATGTGATCGGGGTGTTCCAGGATCAGGGCGCGGGCGCGTTTATAGGGCACCACCTGCTCCAGGTCGGGGATTTTGATATTTTCATTGATGTTTACCAGCGTTTTGGCGGTTGCCAGTGGAACGGCTTTGCCGTGGTAAGTGTCTGCCATGCTGACGGTTTCGTTTTCATCAGTTTGTTTTTTGCCGCGTGTAATTTGTTTTTCCACCCAGGCGGCCAGCGGCGCGAGTTTTTTTGCCAGCGGGTGCCTGCCTGTGCCGATGGCGATATACAGGTGTGTCCAGCGTGCATAAACGTAGCCATGCAGCATGTCAAAGGATGAGTAATTGGGGGTTTTGCGCGCCTCTTTGATGAAGGCGCGCGTGGATGGGCTGATGAAACGGTCGAATATAGGCATGGAGGCTCACTTTTGAAACGGGAATGGCGCGTGGCACGGTTTAGCCTGGTGAGTCAGTCTACCTTGTGCGGTGCGCTTTTGGTAAGGGTGAAAAAGAGCAAATAGAAAACGGCCATTGCTATCAGCGGGGCAACCAGGCCATAGACAGGGTCAAGCACTTTTACCATAAAAACGGACGGGTTGGATAACGCCGAGTTGTCGTAATTGACCAGCAGGGTTAAAAGATTGTTGCCGATGTGCATCCCCAGTGCGAGTTCCAGTCCGCCATCTTTGAGGGTGAGAATGGCAGCGAAAAATCCGAAAGAGAAGTAGAAAAGCATTATCAAAACCAGGCTGGCCGAGATTTCGGGGTTGCCTAGGTGCAGCATGGCAAATGGGATGCCAGACAGGATGCTTAAGATCCAAATGTTTTTGATTTTCAGCCCGGTATGTTGGATGAGGTAGCCGCGCATTAGCAGTTCTTCGGCGCTGGCCTGGATTGGGATGAGCAGCAGGGCTGGCAGGATGTAGGGCGCAAGTGTGGCGGCATCGAAGCTGAAGGCATAGCGCCCCGGGTAGAGTAGTGATTCTATCAGCGAGGTCAGCAGGGCCAGCAGTATCCAGATGCCAGCGGCGCTGGTAAGCCGTCCCCAGCGAATGCGCGGCGCGGAGCTGATGAGCGTTCGTATTTGGCGTCCATGCAGGAAGCGCACAACGATCAGCACGGCCAGGAAGAGTGGTACGAAACTGAGCAGCAGTGCCCAGAAGGAAATCAACTGATACCCAACGATATTGCCGGTAGTTTTGTCAATCAAAGTGGCGGGGTTGCCATCCAGTTCGGCCAGCATCGCCACGATGATGACTGGCACGCTGCCAAGCGTCAGCCACCCGGCGATGATGAAAAAGTAGCCGAGCAGGTAGCGCCACCAATCGTTTTTGCCGGTTTCGGCCATGGCGAGATAGGGATTGGGGTTGGATTCAACTTTCATGATGGTTTTTTTGCTCCGGGATGGTGGTTCCTGGCGATTGGATCGGCTCAGGGATGGATGCCAACAGTTCGGGGATTTCTTCCAGGATGGCGCTGGTGCGGCGTGGGTCTTTGACCAGGAAGAGCAGGATCAGCGCGACGATGATGCCGCCAAGGGCGGAGAGCATGAAGGTGGTCTTGTATCCGGCCACATCGGCAATCCAGCCGCCGATAACGGGCGCAAAAATGGTGGCGGGCGCTGCCAGGGTGTTGGACATGCCGATGTAGACCGGGCGCTCGGTTTCGGTGCCAAATTCCACTGTCATTGCCATACCGATGGTCCAGTAGGCTACGTTGGCGATGCCGCTGGCGATGAAGACCAGGTAAAACCACCAGACTGCGTCGGCGTACCAGGCCAGCAGGGCGCTGATGCTGGCGGCGATCATGCCAAAGATCAGGATCTGGCGATGCCCGACCCGATCACTGAGCCAGCCCAGGCCGACGTTGGCAACGGTCTGGGTAATGGTCAGGGTGGCGGTGAGATACCCGGCTTCTATTTCGCCCATGCCCAGTTTGAGCAGCGGGTAGACGATGTAGAAGGCAAATCCCATGGTAGCGAACTGGTACAGGATGCGCACTACCAGGAACCAGCGGAAATTTTTGTCTTTGCGCAGGATTGCGCCCATGCCAGCGAAAACAGATGGCTGGTGGGTCGGGATCTCTTTTTCGGTGTCTTCCGGGTCGCGGGTGAGGGCCAGGACTGCCATCGAGATCCACAGGGCGGCGGACGTGATGCTGAAGCACAACACAAAATCCAGCGGACTGTCGAACCAATCGAGCAGGTAGCCGGCCCAGACCGCTGAGCCGCTGATCAGCACGTTGGCCACTGCGGCCTGGGTGCCGTAGAATGTTCCGCGCGAATCGGCGGGGATGATCTTGGCGATCATGCTTTGCCAGGGGTTGGCAGTAAAGCCTGAGCCAAGCCCCTGCCAGATCAGCAGGAGAAAGGTGACAGGCAGGATGACGCCGACTCCATAATGGGGCAGCAGCCAGGCGGCCAGCGCCAGTCCCATAAACGGAAGCCGCTCGTGGATGGTCATCATCAAGACGGCCGGTTTGTAGCGGCGCATGCGGCTGACCCAGTTGGCGGTGAAAAGCTGCGGAAGCTGCCAGCCGACTGCATGGATGGCTGGAATCAGGCCGATGAGGATGGCCGAGGTGGTCATCTGGCTGACGAATAAGGGGATGATGGTTCCAAACGAGCTAAAACCCCAACCGATGCCAAAAAAAGCCGCGTCGATCATGCTGACGGTGACGTTCAGGCGTAAATTTTTTCTGATTTGGGCTGCGAGGGTGGTCATGGAAGGATTCTACCAGATGAGGGCGATTCTCCCTTGACAAGAATAAATAAACACTGTATATTTATGGTATAAATTTACAGTGTTTATTTATTTGATAAAGTTCCAGCCTGAACCGGAGAATCCCATGTCACCCCGCCCACGTAGAGATAAACAACAGAGCAATTTGCAGGAAGCCATCAAAGATACCGCCTGGAAGCAGATTGCCGAAACCGGAGCCGCCACCCTCAGCTTACGCGCGATTGCCCGCGAACTGGGCATCACCGCCCCGGCGATTTACAACTATTTCCCCGACCGCGATGCGTTGGTGACGGCCTTGATTATCGAGGCCTACACATCCTTTGGCGATTCGCAGCTTGAAGCGCGGGATGCCATCCCCGCGGAGAATCTGACCGGGCGGATGCTCGCCATCGGGATGGCGTACCGCGCCTGGGCGTTGACCCACCCGCAGCGTTACCAGCTCATCTTTGGCACACCGCTGCCTGGCTATGTTGCCCCGGTTGAGCAGGTGCTGCCCTCGGCGGCGCGTTCGCTCAGTGCCCTCGTCAGCGTGGTGGATGAAATTCGCAAAGCCGGAAGGCTCAACGCGCCAGATTTTCCCGAAGTCAAGGATGAGTACAAGTTTGGCTTTGAAATGTGGCAAAAGTTCGGCGGGAATTATGACCTGTTGAGCCTCTCAGTCGCCACCCTGATCTGGGCGCGGGTGCATGGCCTGGTCTCGCTCGAAATTTCCCACAACCTGCCTCCCTTCGGTGCGAATGGGGATGGGCTGTACCTGTATGAGATGCTGGCGGTGGAAAAACAGTTTGTGAAACCGTCGTAGGGGCGACCCGCCCGGCGCAAAGGATGAGATTTCTGGCAAGTGTTGTTGGCATAACAAGCATCAGGCTGGCCTTGACGGGGCGCCCCTGCCACGTAGAAGGAGAAAATTATGAAAGCGGTCATTTTGGATGGTTCACACATAAACGATATTACCGGCGGGCGAGTCAAAGCCGCGCTGGTGGAGCAACTGGCCGCCCAGGGCTGGGAAATCAACGACCTGGCGCTGCGCGACAAGAAAATCGGCAACTGCGCCGGGGATTTTTTCTGCTGGATTCGCAACCCCGGCGTCTGCAACACCGACGACGACAACCGTGAGATCGCCGCTGCTGTCGTCAACAGCGATTTGATGATTTATCTGACCGCGGTCACGTTCGGCGGCTATTCCTCCGCGCTGAAACGGGCGGTTGACCACCAGATCCAGAACATCGCGCCGTTTTTTGCAAAGGTCAACGGCGAGACGCATCACGCGCCGCGCTATCAGAAGTATCCCAACTTCCTGGCGATTGGCTGGCAGGAACAGGCCGACGCCCAGTCTGAAGCGGTTTTCCGGCACCTGGCCTGGCGCAATGCCCTGAATTTTTACGCCAAAAGCGCGGTGACGGGCATGGTTTTGGCAAGCCAAACTGACGGGGAGATCAAGGCCTCGGTGCAGGGCTGGCTGAAGGGCGTTGATAACGGGATCAAGACGCAGGCAGTGAAGTTGCCCGAAATCGGCCAGAAAATTTCCGGGTCGCCCGAAATCCGGCGCGCCGTGCTGCTGGTCGGCAGTCCACGCACCAAAAAGAGCACATCCCATTCGCTCGGCGGCTATTTGTTTGATAAGTTAGGCGCGCAGAACATCCAGACCGAGACGATTTTCCTGCATACCACCCTGCGTTCGCCCGAAAAGTCGCAAAAAATGATGGACGCCATCGATGCAGCAGATTTGGTGCTGCTGGCTTTCCCGCTCTATGTGGATTCGCTGCCCGCGCCGGTGATGGATGCCCTCGAGCGCACCGGGCTGGAGCATCTACCCGGAAGGCGAGGGACTTGTGCACGGCACGCCACTGAACGAGATGGACGGGCGCGCCATCCCGCTCAAAAAGGCTCTCGACCTGTCGGCGGAGGCGCTGGTACAGGGCGAGGCCATTCCGCAGGCGGCGCGCGACCTGCTGGCGAAACCCTTCATCCCTGGCTGGCTCTACCGTCTGATGGGCGGTTTCGGCTGGAAGCAGCAAGCCAAAGAATATGGCGCGAAAAAGCGCCTGGATGCGCGTCCCTACCGCCCCTGATTTCGCATGGGAGAACTTATGACCGAAATCATCCAGCTCAAACTCTCGGCTTCCAATGCCTACCTGGTCAAGGGACGCAAAACCATCCTGGTTGATAGCGGTTCGCCGCGCGAAGGGACGAAAATCTTGCGCGGACTGGCGCGCCTGGGCATCCACCCCAAAGATTTCAGCCTGATCCTGCACACCCACGCACATTTTGACCATGCTGGGAGCACTCTGCAACTCAAACGCTGGATCAGCGTCCCAACTGCCATCCATGCGGCGGACGCGGCTATGCTGGCGAGTGGGCGGCTCGAAAAACCCCTGACCGCCATCACGCTGGAAGGCAAACTGATGAAACCTTTCCTGGGCGGCATCGCTTTTTCGCCCGTCAAAGCGGACCTGGTCATCCAGGATGAAATCTCGCTCAAGGAGTTTGGTATCGATGGCAAGGTGATTTTCACCCCGGGGCATACTGCCGGGTCGATTTCGGTGCTGCTCAATGATGGGCAGGCCATCGTCGGCGACCTGCTGGGCGGTGGCAGCGTGGGTGGGAACCTGTTCCCCTCCAGGCCGCATTACCACTACTTCGCTGACGACCTTGAGCAGGTGC
This sequence comes from uncultured Anaerolineae bacterium, assembly GCA_903822545.1. Lineage (GTDB taxonomy): Bacteria > Chloroflexota > Anaerolineae > Anaerolineales > Villigracilaceae > CAIJPN01. The sequence continues at coordinate 19,914 of CAIJPN010000173.1, forward strand.
GCACGAGCATCAAAAAAATCATCGGTTTGAAAGCCAAAAAACTGTACGTCGGTCACGGCGGGCCGCTGGAGGTTGAAACGGTGAAAGCGTATTTCGAGAAGGATATTCAGTTTTAGGAGAACGAATGGAAAAAGAACTTCACGTAGTTTTTGGAACCGGCCCGTTGGGCAAATATACTGCACGCGAACTGGTGCGGCTCGGCAAAACTGTCCGCATGGTTAACCGTTCGGGCAAAACAGACGACCTGCCCGCCGGGGTGGAAATCGTCGCGGGTGATGCTTACGATGCGGCGAAAAATATCGAGCTGACGAAAGGCGCAGCCGCCATCTACCAGTGTGCCCAGCCGCATTACTACGAGTGGCCCGAAAAATTCCCGCCGCTCCAGCGCGCCATCCTGGAAGCGGCGGCAGCCAACGGTGCGAAATTTATCGTTGGCGATAACCTGTACATGTACGGCGACCCCAAAGGCCAACCCCTCCGCGAGGATTCGCCCATCCAGCCGCACACGCGCAAGGGCAAAACCCGCGCCGCGATGGCCCAGGAAGTGCTGGATGCCCACAAAGCGGGCAAAATCCGCGCTGCGATTGGCCGCGCCAGCGACTTTTTTGGCCCCGGCTATGATGTTTTCAACGACCTGGTCATCCGCCCGGCGCTGGCGGGGAAGGCGGTTAACGTGCTGGGACGCACCGACCAGCCCCACACCTTCACCTACATCGCGGATTTTGGCAAACTGCTGGCCACTCTCGGCACCCGCGAGGAGGCTCTCGGCCAGGTCTGGTTCACGCCCAGCGCTCCCGCCATCACCCAGGCCGAACTGGTCAAACTGCTCGAGGCCGAGGTGGGTCACCCGGTCAAGACAATGGCCGCAGGCGCAATCATGACCCGCATCCTGGGGCTGTTCAACAAAGAAATGGCCGAAATGCCAGAGATGATGTATGAATGGAACGCGCCGTTCATCATGGACTCATCCAAAGCTGAAAAAGCCTTCGGCTGGCAGGCTGCTCCGCTGAAGCAAACGCTTATGGAGACGGTGGCGTGGTGCAAAACGACCGGGAAGTCACCAATCTATTAGAAAACGGTCAGAAATTCTCGACATAGCTTGTCGCATATCTAAAACGAGGCTATAATCCTTTCGCTATATTGAAAGAGAGGAAGAAATGCCTGTTTATACCTATCGATGTGAAAGCTGTGGCATCCAATTTGAGCGACAGCAATCCTTCAAAGATGAGCCGTTGAAGCGCTGCCCGGAATGCAGTAAGAACAGTCTGCGCAAGGTCATTACCCCGGCTGGAATCATCTTTAAGGGGTCTGGCTGGTATGCCACTGATCATAAATCTCCTTCCGGGGTGAGCCGGTCTACGAAAACCGAGACCAAAGATACGGCGGCGGCTCCATCTGTCAGCAGCCCAGATGCGGGTGCAACCAAGCCCCCCAGCGCAGCCCCTGCCAGCGAGTAAAAATCCCCAATTTCCTATAAAAAGCGATCCTTTTGGATCGCTTTTTTGTTTGCGAGGGCCCCTGGCCCTTCCGCAAGTAGGAAAGACTCCAGGAATTGCCTCTTGACATTTTAATCCGAAAGAATAAAATAAAAAACGAACGTTCGTTCATTTAATTATGATGACAAACGACACTACACTTCCCAAAGGTGAACGCACTCGCCAGGCTATCATTGATGCCTCGTACCGCCTGTTCCTGGATCAGGGTTACAGTGCCACCTCCATGCGCCAGATCGCCGAGGGCGCCGGGGTGGCGCTGGGTGGCATTTATAACCATTTTGGCAGCAAGGATGAGATTTTCCAGGCCTTGATCATCAACAAGCATCCTTATATGCAGATCTTCCCGCTGCTGCTGCGGGTTCCGGGTGACACAGCCGAGGAGTTTGTGCGCAACAGCGCCCCGCTTATCCAGGATGAGCTTGGTCATCACCCCGAATTTATGAAGTTGATGTTCATCGAAATCGTGGAGTTCGGCGGCAGCCATTTTCCCAAGCTGGTTGAGCGGATTTATCCCCAGGCGTTGCCCTTGCTCCAGCGATTTTCGGCTGAACAAAGTGGCGTGCGTTCCATGCCGCTGCCGGTGATCCTGCGCACGTTTATGGGCAGTATCATTGCCTTTTACGTCACCGGCCTCCTGATGAACGATGCCAGCCTGCCCACCGAGATGCGTAATACCACCCTGGCCGATTTTTTGGATATTTACCTGCACGGCATCCTTGAAAGTCAGAAGGCTGAAGGCTGAAGGCTGGACTTTTCACCCCCTGATTTCATAATTTATCCCGTTGGAGTGCTATGAACTCTCGCCTGATTTCCATCATCCGCAAAGAATTTATCCAGATTGCGCGCGACAAGCGTACACTGATGCTGATCCTGATCATCCCGATCATGCAGCTTTTCTTGCTGGGCTATGCCGCCACCAATGATGTGCGCAACGTGCCATTGGCGGTTTATGACCAAAGCCGCAGCAGCGAAGCGCGCGCCCTGCTGGATGCCTATCGCGCCGCCGACTACTTCAAAATTGCCTACTCGGTTGGGTCAGAAGCCGAACTGCAACAGCTGATTGACCGGGGCGATGCCAAAGCTGGATTAATCATCCCGCCGGACTATGCCAGCGCGCTGGCGGCTGGTTCTGCGCAGGTGGCCTTCATCCTGGATGGCTCCGACCCGACAGTGGCTTCCACCGCCCTATCCGCTGCCCAGCTGATCGGCCAGACGCACGCTACTGGTATCCTGGCTGAAAAAGTTTCCCGCAGTGGGCAAAATCTCAAGCTTCAGCCGCCAGTGGAAGTCCGCACTACCGTCTGGTACAACCCCGATTTAATCTCATCTTACTTCATGATCCCCGGCGTGATCGGCATGATCCTGTACGCCATCACCGCCATCCTGACCGCCAGCGCTGTGGTACGTGAGCGCGAGCGCGGGACAATTGAACAACTGATCGTCACCCCCATCCGCTCATGGGAACTGGTGCTTGGCAAAATCCTGCCGTACACCATCCTGGGGCTGTTCGACACCATCGAAGTTTTGCTGGTTGGCCACTGGTGGTTTGGTGTGCCCATTCGCGGCTCGATGATGCTGATCATCCTGCTTTCGGCACTGTTCCTGCTCTCGGGCCTGGGCATCGGCCTGCTGGCCTCCACCATCGCCAATACCCAGCAGGAAGCCATGCTGACCGTCTGGATGACACTGCTGCCAAGCATTTTCCTTTCGGGCTTCTTCTTCCCGCTGGATGCCATGCCCAAAGTGCTTTACTATATTTCATACCTGATGCCGCTGCGCTATTACCTGACCATCATCCGCGTGCTGCTGCTCAAAGGTGTCGGCATCGAGATGATCTGGAACGATGTCATCGCCCTGACCATTTTTGGTGTGGTCATCATGGGCGCGGCAGCGCTACGCTTCCGCAAGCGTCTTGATTAAAAACTATCAACTAAAAAATGTGAATTACAGGAGTAAAAATGTCTCACAACCGCCCCCCGCTTCCCGTGATCGTTATTGTTATCCTGGCAATCATCGCCGGTGCCGTATACTTCTTCTACCCACAGATCATCCCCACCCGCGCTGCCACCACCACCGATACCGGCCTTTCGGCTTCTGGCACGGTGGAGAGCACCCAGATCAAACTCTCCCCCGAGATTTCCGGCAAACTTGTCAGCGTGAATGTGAATCAAGGCGACAGCGTTAAACAGGGCGATGTGCTTTTCAGCCTCGACGGAACCCTGCTCAACGCCCAGAAACAATCGGCCCAGGCCGCGCTGGATACCGCTAAAGCATCCATTAACACCGCTGAAGCTGCCGTTGCCAGCGCCCAGGCGCAGGTTGACCTGGCACTGATCAACGCTCTCAACGAAGAACAGTCCAAACGGCTCGATGACTGGAAAACCAACATCGCTCCCACCGACTTCAACCAGCCCGCCTGGTATTTTGACAAGACCGACCAGATCAGCGGCCTGCAAGCTGAAATGGACGATGCCAAAGCCGCCCTGGATAAGGCGGTTGAAAACGTCAAATTCTACGAAGAAAAAGCCACCTCCGGCAGCTTTCTGAGTGCCGAGAATCGCCTGCTTGCGGCCCGCGCAGCCTTCGAAATTGCCCAAACCATCCTCGACAATACCAACGGCACCGACCAGGAACTGCGCGATGCCGCCCAGACCCGCTTTGATGATGCCAAATCTGAGCTGGACGACGCCCAGAAGGCTTTCGACGATGCTATGACTACTGATGGCGCTGCTGATGTGCTCCAATCGCGCGCTGAGCATCGGGTTGCCCAGGAACGCTATGACCTGGCCGCTGACCGCCTGCGCGCCCTGCAAACTGGCGAGCTTTCTCCTAAAGTGGCAGCTGCCCAAAAAGTCCTTGACCAGGCCCAGGCTGCCGCTGACCAGGCCCGCCAGGCTATCAAACAGGCTGAAGCCAGCCTGGCGCTGATCGACGCCCAACTTGCCAAATTGACCGTTACCGCCCCTGAAGATGGTTCGGTGATCGACCGCAACCTCGAACCCGGAGAATTTGCCAGCCCTGGCGCAGTCGTCATCACCCTGGCGCGTGCCAACGACCTGACCATCACTGTCTACATCCCCGAAGACCGCTACGGCGAAGTCAGCCTGGGCCAGTCTGTCGATGTGACCGTGGACTCCTTCCCGGGCCAGACCTTCACCGCCACCGTCATCTACATCTCCGACAAAGCCGAATTCACCCCGCGCAACGTCCAGACCGTGGAAGGCCGCAAATCTACCGTTTTTGCCATCAAACTGCGTGTGGATGATCCCGAAGCCAAACTCAAGGCTGGCATGCCGGCGGATGTTACTTTCCGTTAATCAGTTTTCCGGTAAACCAGTTGTTCGGTTGACCCGTTAAACCAAGAATCCGAATGACCTGTCAACTGGGATGATAATCTCTTCCGAGATTTTGGACTGAAAGACCAGATTTGTCGTGCAGCCGTTTCTGTGATGAGTAATCCTATCAGTGCCAGTGAATTCCAGAAAGCCCTCGAGTTATCGAATAAAGTATTATGCTAAATTGTCCGTTTTATTGCTTATCTGGTGTCCCATGATCACAGTATCCAATATTAAAAAATCTTTCGGCCACGTTCATGCTGTCGATGGCGTATCTTTTGAAGTTGCCCCCGGCGAAATCTACGGGTTGGTTGGCGCGGATGGGGCCGGGAAAACCACCACGCTGCGGCTGTTGTGCGGTGCGCTGCGCGCAGATGCAGGCGAGGTCTCTGTGGCGGGCTACAACATCCGCCAACAGACCGAGCAGGCCCGCGCCTACATCGGCTATCTTTCCCAGCGTTTTTCCATGTACGAAGATCTGACCGTGCTGGAAAACATCCGCTTCTTTGCCGAAGTGCGCGGTATGAAATCTGACGAGTGGTACCCGCGCTGCATGGAAATCCTCGATTTTGTAGGCCTGGCCGCCTTCAAAGACCGCTTTGCCGGGATGCTCTCTGGCGGTATGAAACAAAAATTGGGGCTGGCCTCGGCCCTCGTCACCCGCCCGCAGGTTTTACTGCTGGATGAACCCACCACCGGCGTTGACCCGGTTACCCGGCAGGATTTCTGGCAGCTGATCATCAGACTCGTTAGCCAGTCATCCGGTTATCCAGTCGAGCCGTTATCCAGTCAATCGGATAACCGAACAACCGGACAACCCAACAACTCCCCAGCCGTCTCTGTCATCATCTCCACCCCCTACATGGATGAAGCCGCCCGCTGCAATCGCATCGGCTTCATGCGCAGGGGACAGATGATCGCCGAAGGCACGCCCGGACAGCTGCGTTCCATGCTGGATGAGCGCATCCTGGAACTGCGCGGGTCGCCGCTGCCGCTGCTTAAGCAGATTGCCGCACAGCAGCCGGGTGTGGAAGATGTGCGCGCCTTTGGCGACCGGCTGCACCTGCGGGTGGAGGCTGGCCAGGCGCAGGCTGTCATCGGCTTGTTGAAAACCGTCATTCCGGCGGGTGGCGGACAGTTTATCGACTCCCGCCCAATCCCGCCAACGCTGGAAGATGTTTTCATGGCGCTGGCGCATGATGAATAATCGCGGGTTGCCCCGTCTTTCCAAATGGAGTGAGAATGATTAGTTTAGATCTTTCCACCCTGGTTGATCGCCCGCTGCCCGATGTGTCTGCTTTTCTTTCCAACCCGCTCAACCTGCCCCAATGGCAGTCGATGGTTGCCAAAATTGAGCCGGTCACACCGGGCGCGCCAGGGGTTGGTTCCAAGTTCAAAGTTGCCGCCGAAGTGATGGGCCGCCAGATTGACGGGAATATGGAGATTACCACCTTCGAGCCGCCTAACAAATTTGGCTTCACCAACCAGGCCGGGCCGATGCTGGTGACTGTTACTGTGACGCTGAAACCGGCTGGCAGCGGCGCGAAAATCTCGCTGCACGCCGAAGGCAACCCGGCTGGTTTCTTCAAAGTCGCCGAAGGGTTGCTGGCCGGGCAGGTTAAAAGCCAGATGGAAGCAAACCTGGCGCGGCTGAAGTCTGTTTTGGAAAATTAAAAATGATGAATTCTGAATTCTGAATTATGAATTTGATTCTGCATTCATAGTTCTGAATTTTGCTTCGGAGCCCTTATGCCTTTACCCATTATCTACGTCGATGAATTAACCCGCAAATTTGGCGATTTTACTGCGGTTGACCACGTTTCGTTCGAAGTCAACGCCGGGGAAATTGTCGGTTACCTTGGTCCCAATGGCTGCGGGAAAACAACCACCATCCGCATGTTGCTGGGGCTGTTGGCACCCACATCGGGCAGCGCCACAGTGATGGGCTATGATGCTTTCAGCCAGACGGAACAAGTGCGGATGCGGGCAGGGTATATGTCGCAGAAGTTTGCGATTTATGACGATCTGACGGTATGGGAAAACCTGCGATTTTATGCCGGGGTGTATGGCATCACCGATAAAGCCCGGATTGCGGAAACACTCGCCCATGTGGGCCTGATTGGGCACGAAAAAGCCCTGACAGGTGATCTTTCGGTTGGATGGCGGCAACGCCTGGCGCTGGGGATTGCGCTCGTTCATAAACCGCAACTGCTCTTCCTGGATGAGCCGACCAGCGGCGTGGACCCGAACGCGCGCCGCGCTTTTTGGGATTTGATCTATGCCCTGGCTGAAGAGGGTGTGACCATCCTGGTTACAACGCATTATATGGACGAGGCTGAATATTGCGGGCGTGTGGGCATGATGCGCGGCGGAAAGCTGCTGGCGATGGATTCACCCCTGGCTTTGAAAGAACAGCTTGTGCCGGGAGATGTCTGGGAGTTGTATGCCGCTCCATTGCTGGTTGGCCTGGCAGCATTGGAGAAAACCCCCGGGGTGCTTCGTACCGGTTTGGCGGGAGATCACTTGCGGGTGATTGTTGAGAAAGGCCTGGGCGAGAAAACGCTTATAAAGGCGCTGGAAAGCGCCGGGGCGAGGTTCCAATCCATCCAAAAAGGGGAACCAACCCTGGAAGATGTGTTCGTCAATCTGGCGAAATCGTAATTACCAGGGTTTTAGACCCGCGACCAGCTCTTCGGCAATTGTGACCGCGCTCTGGGCATCGGGGGCATAACCATCTGCGCCGATTTGCCGCCACAGGTCTGGCACCAGGTTGAATGGGTAACCACCAACCATCACCTGCACATGTTTCAGGTCTGATACGGCTCGCAACCTGGTGATGGTTTCGGTGGCCTGGCTGACATTCATGGTGGATGTGACCGATAGGCACAGCACTGAGGCGTGGTGTTGGAGTACCATTTCGATGATACCAATTGAGGGGGTGTTTGCGCCCAGGAAACAGGTATCCCAGCCTGCCATTTGGAAAAAGTCGGCCAGCATGCGCGCGCCTAGTTCGTGAAATTCCCCGCTGACACAGGCAATTACAATTCTTTGACTTTTGTTGCCAGGTACTTCGTTCAGGAGATAGGGATATAACTGCCTCATCATAGTTTGTGTGATGGCGGTGGCGTAATGTTCTTGGACGACGCTGACTTTGTTCATGTGCCACAAGCGCCCAATTTCACGCTGGCATGGCTGCAGTACGTACATGTAAATATCCTGGACGCGCGCACCTTGTTGGGCGGCACGCAAGATGCACAGCCTGGCCTGGATTTGTTGTTTGCTTAGAAGCGCTTCAAGGTAATCCTGTGCGACTTCGTATAAAGGCGCATCTGGCGAGATGAAACTGGTGGGCGCGCTGGTAATGACTGGTAGTTGCGCCAGGGCCTGGTCAATGTATGCCCACGCTACTTCCCTCTGGTCAGGTGGCAGGTATTCGCCAATCACACTGCGCATACAGTTCAGGGTGGTGGACATGGCATTATCGACAAATCCCAGGTAGGTGAACAAGGTTTTGCACCAAATGCCATATTCAGCAAAAATTTGGGGTGAGCCTGCCGCCAGCGCCTGGGAAAGATGGCTCAAGTGATAAAGTGTATCCCGGGTGCTTTTCTCAAGGTGTTTCTCGCCAAAATGCTCCCACTCATTGGGCTGGAGTTTATATTGCTGCGCCACGATAGTTTGTGAGAGTGTATAGCTCTTACGTGCAATTGCATCACTGGCTTTGCGATGAATATCTGCCATGATTTGCTCCTTTGGTTACCCAATCATCTTATACTATTATTTTAGCAGATTCTGCCTGCATTCTATCTCCCGGCGGTTCTTAGCACTACACCTTTGCCCGGGCATCACGAGACCGATGCAAACACATCTGCGCAGGCCAGGGCATACTCACCGCCCGTGTCATCGGGCTGTAAATCCCACCACGAGGAGAGCAGGCAGTGACAGATGCCCCACTCGCAAATGACATCTCGCGCCAGACCCAAACGTTCGCTCAAAATCGAAATCCGCCGCCTGGTTATTGGGGCGGCGTCCCTTTTTAAGAAGTCAGCCCAGGGGTTGATGAGCAGCGGGCCGCACTCATAGCCGCGCGGGCCGATCACGCCCTTGGGGTCGATCACCAGCCAGCCGCGCTCTGATGAAAGCACATTGAAGTGGTGAAAATCGCCGTGCATCAGCACTGGTGGATTGGGGTCAGCCAACAAAGCCGGGAGATTGGTCTCAACCCGCTCAACCAGCCACTTTGGGAACGGCCCTGTTCCGCCCTGGTAGCGTGGTCGCAGGCCATTCAACTCATCGAACCACTCTGATAGTTTGATAAATCCCTGGCCTGCCAGTGGGTTGCGCCAGATGCGCTGCATCACGTCTGCGGCAATTTCGGTGGCGGCTTCATCATCTGTCAGCTCAACCAGCATTTGACCTGGCCTGAGCCTTTCGAGCACAAAACTGTAGCTGGATTCATCGGCATCGAGCAGACGGCAGGCCCCCTCACCGTTGAAAAGCCGCAGGGTCTTCAACTCGCTGAGCAGTTCGCGGTTGGGCGGGCCGATTTTTAAGACAACCTCGCCCCCGGCCAATCCCTGGCCAGGCTGGGGATGTTGCCTGGCAAACGCGACAAAGTTGTAGGAAAGTGTTGGCACCGGATTGATTTCGGTCAGGTGCCAACTTTCGGCGGCAGTTTGGATGAGGCTCGGAAGCTGTTCCAGCCAGTCACGGCCATTTGGGTAGGCGGTGCTGATGGTTTTTATGAAAGAGTCGGGGAGTTGCATCATGGCCGGATGGGGTGGTTTTGCTCAAACTGGTAATTCCAGTTCTCTTCGTCGGGTTGGAACCCGGTTTGTCGAAGCACATCTGCCAGGTACGGGTCGAGAAGGATATTCCAGGTAACGGAATCATATCGGGCGGCGGCCAATGCCCGGGCATCGCGCAAAAGTTCGGGCAGTTTTTCCAAAGAAGTTGCCGCCAGGCCAATCCACAAGAAGCGGCCTTCGGGGCTGGCTTCTTCCCATGTGCTGAGCAGGCCCTCGCGCCCGCGCCACCATAACAGGCGGGCATCGGGCCAGGCCAGCAGGTCGCGCAGGCAGGTTGCTGCCGGGAGCGAAAGCCGCCAGCCCATGTCTAGCAGGCCGCCCGAGCGCTGGAAGGATGCAGCTTGGCGCACGTGTTCGAGCGCTGCCGGGATTTCTTCGGCGCGGACGGCTGTGAAGTCGGCTGTGTGCCAGAGTGGGCTGGCAATATGGGCTTTGCGCTCGCCGGTTTTAAGAAAGCCTAGCCGCTGGCTCAGGTGGTGGACTTTGACTCGCCTGGCATTTGTCCACAGGCGCAGTGTGCCGCTGCCATGTTCCAGCCACCAGGCGGTGATGTAGCTTTGCAGGTGCGATCCTATTTTGCGATCCTGGTAGGCCGGGTCCACCCGGAAGCCCTCGAACCACCACTGCCCATCTGCCACCCGGTACAGGTTGCCAATCCCAACGGCGTGGGCGCCATATTGAGCGGTGAACAGGCGGCTGTTTGGGTCGGCCAGCCAATCATGCCAGACGGATGGGATGTAATCGTGCCCTCCCCAGATGTGTTTGCAAAATTCGAGCACATCGGGGGTATCGGCAGGCAGGCTGGGTCGAACGGTAACGCGCGGGGATGTGAAATCAGGTGGCATGGGCTGGGTATGAATTCGCCCGGCGATCACTCGCCGGGCGAAAGAGTATGTGAAAAAGTTGGGGAATGCGGGTTATTTTTTCGTGCTGAATTTGAAGGGCAGGTAAAGCGGGCAAAAGCCAACGGCGCTGGTGCCCATAAAGACCAGCCCTACCACAAGCAGCACAATACCGAGCGCCCCGGTCACAGTTCCACTGGCGAACAGGAAAATCAGGATGGCAGCGATAATAACACGAACGATGCGATCAGCGTTACCCAGGTTTTGTTGCATAACTTTTCTCCTTGCAGGCGATTGGATTGAATTTCAATCTGTTAGATGTATCTGCCAGGGAAAAGTTGCAAAAATGCTGGTGATTTTCAACCCGTATCAGTCTCCCGTCATCGGGGCAGGTGCGGGGCTGGAAGCTGGCCTGCGCAGCAACAGCACATATCCGATCCCGCCAAGATAGGCCAGGTAAGCCAGCATTTCGGTGAGCGACGGGTTGCCGTTGTAACCGAACAGCGCCTTGAGCAGCAGCCCTAACTCGCTTTTATCGCTCAAGATGCCATTGATATCCCAAATGTGCTCCACGACAGCCGGGATGATGCCCGCCTCGTTGAATTCATGCACACCCACGCCGACCAGCCCCGCTGCAAAGATGATCAGCAGCACATTGGTGACGCGGAAAAAGCCCGAGATGCTGAGTCGGCGCGAGGAGTTGAACAACAGCCAGCCGAGGATGGCTGCCCCGGCCAGCCCGGCCAGCGCTCCGGCGAGCGTTTCCAGCGGGCTGGAAGTTTTTTCCACTGCCAGCAGGAACAGGGCCAGTTCGATGCCCTCGCGCACCACGGCCAGGAAAGCCAGCGCAAAAATGGCTTTTGCGCTATCCCCACGCAGGGCCTGGTTGGTTTTGGCCTCGATCTCACTCTTGAGTGTGCGCGAGGAGTTGTGCATCCAGAAAATCATCCAGGTCAGTACACTGGCTGCCAGCAGCATGGCAACACCTTCAAAAATTTGCTCGCCTGTGCCTTCAAACTCCATCCCCAGCAGGTTCAGTCCGATGGCCGCAAGCACGCTGACCAGTGCTGCCGCACCTGCGCCGAACCACACCATCTGGTTCAGGTCGCTACGCCTGAGTTTGAGTAATACACCGAGCACAATACCGATAATCAGGGCTGCTTCAAGCCCCTCGCGCATCGAAAGGAGAAAACTGGGTACCATATTGACCTCCAAACAAAAAGGATTTTTTTGCAAAGGCTGCCAGGCCGAGAGCATATTTCTTGTCGGCTTGACAGCCAAAATGGCTGTGATAGAATATTTTTAGTATACTGATATCTATAAAGTTAGTATATGCTAATTTAATAATTTAGTCTAGGGTATCATTCTGCATATTATTATGGTGATTTATGTCACGACATGCCCCGCAAGGCGCTGAAACCCGCCCCACCCATACAATCGAAGATTACTTGATGACCATGCACGTCATGGAGCGCGATCACGGGGAAATCATCGCCGCCCGTCTGGCCGAAATGATGGCGGTTGCCCCGGCGACAGTAGCCATGACCCTTAAACGGATGGAACGCGACAACTGGATCACCGGCACGGGACGAAAAGCTATTCACCTGACTGAAACCGGGCAGGCTGCTGCCCACTCTGTTACCCGTCGCCACATGCTGACCGAGTGGCTGCTGGTTAGCATCCTGAAAGTGCCGTTGCCCAATATCCACGATGAAGCGCATGGCATCGAGCACGCCATATCCCCGCAATTGGAAGAACGCATGCGTGCCATCCTGGGCGACCCGCAGGTCTGCCCGCACGGCAATCCCTTCCCTGGCTGCGAAAGCGTGGTCAGCAACTGGATTCCGCTGACTGAACTGGCCGTTGGCGAAACAATTACTATCCGGCGCATCCACGAGCTGGCTGAAGACAACCCGGAGTTGCTGAAATTCTTGATCGAAAATGGGATATGCCCGGGGGCGCAAGTTCATATTGTGGATATCCTGCCCTTTAACCAGACCCTGACTATCGGTGTAGGCAAAAAAAACGTGACATTGGGTTTCCCGGCTGCGCGCTATATCTTTGCTGAAAAACCCTGAATTGCGCCTGTTTTTAGGGAGTGGACTTTGGATAATGGGAATATCTCTCAACTACCGGAAAAGGAATTCAAAGAAACCTTCCATGAAACCCTTCAAACTAATCTTTCATTATGCCCGCAACTATACCTTTGTCCTAACCGTCACCGCCCTGAGCATGCTGGCGCTGGTGGGTGTGCAACTGCTTATCCCGTGGATCGTTAGGACGCTGGTGGCGGCAGTTACTGCGCCAGGCGCGACGCTGGCGGCCATGGGATTGGTCACGCAACTAACCGTTATCGTGCTGGTAGTTTACATTGCACGCGCCGGGCTGCAATTCCTGCGCTCATACCTGGCACACGTGGCCGGGTGGGGCGTGGTGGCCGATGTGCGCAAGTACATTTATGAACACATGCAGCGCCTGTCATTGCGTTTTTACGAAGACAAACAGGTCGGGCAGCTCATGTCTAACGTGGTCAACGATACCGACCTGTTTGAGCAATTAATCTCACATGCCGTGCCAGATGTGGTGGTTAACGTCATCACATTTGTGGCCGTTACCGCTGTCTTGCTCGGCCTGAACTGGCAACTAACCCTGTTGAGCACCATTCCCATCCCACTGGTGCTGGTTTCGCTGCGGATTTACGCTAAATTTGTGCGCCCGGCTTTTCGCCAGCGCCAGAAAGACCTGGGCGATTTGAATGCCACGCTCAACGATAACCTGTCGGGTATTCGTGAGATCAAGGCCTTTACACGTGAAGGTGACGAAGCCCGCCGCATTCACCAGCGCATCGACAATTACCGCCAATCGCTGTTGAACGCGCTCAAGCTGATGGCAACCTTCCAGCCGTTTGTGGAATTTACCTCGTCGCTGGGGATGTTGATTGTGATTTACTTTGGCGGACAGTTGGCCCTGCAAGGAATCCTGCCGGTGGCTGACCTTGTGGCTTTTTTCCTGTACCTGGAGATGTTCTACACCCCGGTGCGCAACCTGAGCGGCGCCTGGGAGTCAGTCCAAAGCTCCCTGGCCGGTGCCGACCGGGTTGCGGATTTAATGGCAGAAGGTGAAGAGCCGCACAATGCCCCGGGAGCGCTGGCAATTTCTGGCCGGGTAAAGGGTGACATCCGTTTTGAAAAGGTTAGCTTTGAATATGTGCCCGGTGTTCCGGTGCTGGAAGACATTTCCCTTGAAATCCGGGCGCAGAGTGTGGTGGCACTGGTCGGCCCAACGGGGGTTGGCAAATCGACGCTGGTCAGCCTGATCCCGCGTTTTTACGATGCCAGTGCGGGCAAAATCTTGCTGGATGGCCGCCCGTTGCAGGAGTATATGCTCCACAGCCTGCGCCACCAGATCAGCATTGTGTTGCAAGATGTCTTCCTGTTTTATGGCACGGTGCGCGAGAATATCCTGTTTGGCCGCCCCGATGCCAGCGAGGCTGACCTGTACGCGGCGGCGAAGATGGCGAATGCGCACCAGTTCATCATGGAACTGCCAGATGGCTATGACACGTTGATCGGCGAGCGCGGGGTCAAGCTTTCGGGTGGGCAAAAACAGCGTATTTCGATTGCGCGGGCGCTGCTGAAAGATGCGCCCATCCTGATTTTGGATGAAGCCACCTCGTCGGTGGATACTGAGACCGAGTTGCTGATCCAGCAGGCGCTAGAGCGGCTGATGAAGGGTCGCACAACGATCATTATTGCCCACCGCCTTTCCACCATTCGCAATGCCGATAAGATCGTGGTGCTGGAAGAGAAATCCATCCGCGAGATGGGCACGCATGAGGAGTTGATGCGCCATCAAGACGGTCTGTATCGCAAGCTGAACACCATCCAGCGCCAGTTGGAGCCGGTGATTACCGCCAGCTTGAATTAAGCGCCGTATGGCCGGTTCCTGAGATTGCTATTGCAAATGTTAAAAATGTTTGTTCAAAACGGTTGAAATCTGCTGGTTTTACTCTAAAATTTAACTATGTGATTTGTTATGATTTTATAAGGTTTGGAGGCTTAGATGGAAGCCAGCAGCGATTACCAGACTCTCATTCGCGCGGCCCTGGATGGGTTCTGGATGTTGGATGACCAGGCGCGCTTCCTGGATGTGAATGATGCTTATTGTGAAATGATCGGTTATTCACGCCAGGAATTGTTGAACATGAGCATTGCGGATGTGGAGGCTACCGAAACACCTTCTGATGTTGCCCGGCACATTCAAGATTTGCAGGCCAGGGGGAGTGGGCGTTTTGAAACCAGTCATCGCACCCGGGATGGACGAACAGTATATTTGGAAGTCAGCGCCCATTGTGATATTGCCAAAAATCGCATCTTTGTTTTTTTGCGTGATATAACCGCGCGTAAGGCCGCCGATAAGATCTTGCATCAGCGTACCCATGAACTGAGCGAGCGTGTTAAAGAGTTGCGCTGCCTGTTGGATTTATCCACCCTGATGGAACGGGACGATCTAACCACCGATGAAGTATTGCGCCAGGCCGTGGAATTGCTCCCGCCTGCCTGGCAATATCCTGACCTGGCGGCTGCCCAACTGATCCTGCCCCAACATTGTTATGCCACGGCCAATTACAGGCCGTCACCCATCAGCATGGTTTCCAACATCGATATGGCCGGGGTTGCCCTGGGCCAGATCAGCCTGGTTTACCTCGAACCCCCGCCAGGCTCAGATGCTTCCCCTTTCTTGCCCGAAGAGCGCCTCCTGCTGGATGCAGTGGGGCAACGCCTGGCGGGTTTCATCCAGCGCCAGCGTGCCGAAAAAGCACTGATGCTGCGCGAAATGAGCCTCAATTCACTGCTGGATTTGAGCCAGCGCGCCTCCACGCTGCGCGAGCGCGACATCATCCAACTGGCGCTGGAAGAAGTGGAGCGCCTGACCTCCAGCAATATCGGCTACCTGCACTTTGTCAACCCCGACCAGAGCAGTATCCACCTCTTCACCTGGTCGCAGAACACCCTGCGGAATTGTACAGTGGCACACGATTCACATTATCCCATCACACAGGCCGGGGTTTGGGCTGATTCAGCGCGTTTGAAACGCCCGGTGCTGCATAACGACTACCAGAACGCACCCGATAAAAAGGGCTATCCCGAAGGCCATGCCCATCTCGTCCGCCATTTGAGTGTACCCGTTGTGGAAGCTGGCGCAGTGCGGCTGATTATGGGGGTGGGCAACAAACTTTCTGATTATGACGATGCCGACATCCGCCAGGTGATGCTCACCGCTGAAAATCTGTGGCGCATCTTGCGGCGCAAGCGCGCCGAAGATGAAGCCCGGCGCGAAGCGGAGCGCGTAGCCACACTCGCGCGTGTCGCCGCGCGCCTCAATGCCAATCTTGACCTGCCGGCTGTGCTAAAAACTGTCTGCGAAGAAGCTGCGAACGCCCTGGGATTCCCGGCTGCCAGCGTTTGCTTGCAAAATGGCAGCAGTTCCAGCCCGTTTTGCCATACTACATCCATCTCTACACAACCTGTTGTAAACCAGGCAGAATTCCAGGGTGAACTGCTCGAGTTAATGGGCACCGGTGAGTGGGACGACGGCATCTTTGTCCTGCCGCCCGAAGCTCCGCGCCGTTGGGTTGGGTCACTGATTGCAGCTCGTTTAGCGCATGCTGACCAGAACTTGGGCGTGCTGGCAGTTTATACCTTTGGCTCATCGCATACCTGGATGGGAGATGACCTGGCCCTGTTGCGTGGGCTGGCAAACCAGGCCGCCCAGGCCATTATCAACGCGCGTTTGTTTACCGAAGTCTCCATCAGCCAGGAAAAACTACAAATCTTGTCGCGCCGGTTGGTGGAAGTGCAGGAAGCCGAACGCCGCCACATTGCCCGGGAACTGCATGACGAGGTCGGGCAGGTGCTTACAGCCGTCAAAATCAACCTGCAAACCCTGCGGCGTCACCAGGCATTTACCAACTACGCTCCGCGCCTGGATGAAAACATCGACAGTGTCCAGCGCGCCCTCGATCAAGTGCGCAGCCTTTCGCTTGACCTGCGCCCATCCATCCTCGACGATCTGGGGTTGAGCGCTGCCCTGGAATGGTATACCCAGCGCCTGGCCCAGGTGGCCGGTCTTAAACCAAGCCTCAACTTGCCCGAAAACGCCCCACGCTGGCAGCCAGAAATCGAGATTACCTGTTTCCGGGTTGCCCAGGAAGCCCTGACCAACATTTTGCGCCATGCCAAAGCCCGCCGCATCTGGGTCGATTTACAACACACCCCGGTTGAATTGCGCCTGATCGTTCGAGATGATGGCCAGGGATTCGAGCCTTTCAATGCGCGTATGCGTGCTACCCAATCTGGAACCAGCGTCGGCCTGTTGAGTATGGCAGAGCGGGTAGCGCTGGCGGGTGGGCATCTGGAGATTGAGTCCTCGCCCGGAAACGGCACCAGCATCCAGGTTGTCTTCAACACACCCGTAGCGCAATAAAAAATCACGCTAACAGGCACCAGTGAACGAGGTGAGCTATGCCAGCACGTATCCTTCTTGTAGATGACAGCCTCCACTTTATCGAATCAGCCGAACGCTTTTTATCAGAAGAATTGGGCGTCAATGTGGTGGGTAGTGCGCTTTCGGGGATCGAGGCGATTGATCAGGTGATGCGCCTGCGCCCAGACCTGGTGCTCATGGATGTTGCCATGCCGGGAATGGATGGGCTGGAGGCCACCCACAAAATCAAAGCCATGCCCAATGCGCCCCTGGTCATCATCCTGACGTTGTACGACACCCCCAAATATCGCGAAGCTGCCCACCAGGCCGGGGCCGATGGATTCATCCCCAAAGCTGATTTTGGCGAGCAACTCCTGCCACTGATTTACTCCCTGCTGCCCAAACTGGCCTATCCAGAACAGGCGCTGCCGCCCCTGATATCGAAATTACATACCCGTCCCCTGGGAGATTTCCCCAGACCGGTTTCTAACCACCAAAATGTGTGGATGTCTTCCCTCCAGACCCGCGCCGTCATCCTGGCCGGTGGAGAGGGTGCCCGGCTGGGGGTTTTAACCGCGCGCCGGGCCAAACCCGCTGTACCATTTGCTGGAAAATACCGCATCATCGACTTTGCCCTCTCCAACTGCGTCAATTCTGGGCTGTTTGATGTGGTGTTATTGACCCAATACCGTCCGCACTCACTCAACGAACATATCGGCGTGGGCCGTCCCTGGGACCTGGATCGCAGCTTTACCGGTGGGGTGCGCCTGCTGCACCCCTACAAAGACCGCTCCAGCACCGATTGGTATTCGGGTACTGCCGATGCCGTTTTGCAAAACCTGAGCTTTATCAAAGACGAACGCCCCGACCTGGTGCTGATTCTGGCGGGTGATCACATCTACCAGATGAATTACGGGCCGATGCTGGCTTTTCACGTGGAGCACGAAGCTGATGTGACCGTTGCGACCATCGTCGTCAAGCCAGAAGAAGCTTCACGCTTCGGGATATTGGGCATCAATGAAGCTGATCGCCGCGTGTTGACCTTCACCGAAAAACCTGAGGTACCATCCGGAACGCTGGCATCCATGGGTATCTATGTTTTTAACCTGAAAACGCTTGAAAAATACCTGCATGATGACCATAACCAGCCAAAATCAACCCATGATTTTGGCAGAGATATTTTGCCCCAACTGGTGCAGACCGGTCAGCGTGTTTTTGCCTACCCATATAAAGGCTATTGGATGGATGTCGGCACAACGGATTCTTACTGGCGCGCACACATGGATTTGCTGCGCCAGCCTCCTGCTTTGAATTTGAATGAACGCTCGTGGATTATCCATACTCGTTCGGAAGAACGCCCGCCCATGTTTATTGACAGCGGGGCGCTGGCCCAATCTTGCCTGATTACAGATGGAGTGGTGATCGAGTCGGGAGCGGTGGTGGAAAATTCAGTGCTGGCTCCAGGTGTGTATATTGGCCCCAATGCGGTTGTGCGTGAATCAATCTTGTTTACCGACAGTCGCATAGAAGCGGGCGCGCGCATCGAACGTGCCATTATCGACAAAAATGTGATCGTTGGCCAAAATGCCAGGATTGGCGCGATCGATGATTCAGATGGGAAGCCTGGCGTCACTACTATTGGCAAAAATGTCCAAATAGCGGCGGGGCTCAAGGTTGGGCGCGGCATTTCCATCAGCCCCGATGTTTACCTTGAGCCAGAGCCACTACTGTGGCCCTCGCAATAAACGCAGCTTGCCGGGAATTCCCATCCGATGTGGGGGCTGGTCTGGTACAATTTCTTAAACCAGGATCCAGCCTGGGCCAGGCACGAACACGGCTCTTGGAAATGTGGCGCGCACCGGCAACCGGCATCCTGATCCAATACACAAAGTCACGCAGGAGCAACCAAAATGTCCAACACAGCAGATGTCATTATTATTGGCGGTGGGGTGCAGGGCGCGAGCCTGGCGTTCCACCTTTCCAGGCGCGGGACGAAAGTCATTGTGCTTGAGAAGCAGTTTGTCGCGGCGGGGGCTACGGGACGCTCGAGCGGCCTGGTGCGAATGCACTATGATACCGAGGTCGATTCACGCTTTGCCTGGGTGTCTTTCCAGTATTTTCGCAACTGGAAGGAACTGGTAGGCGGGAATACGAACTGTGGTTTCACCCGCACAGGGTTCTTACAGATTGTGGGATCCAAGCATGTCGAGGCCTTGAAAGTTAACGTCAAGATGCACCAGCAAATTGGGATACCCTCGCTGGTGGTGACGGCGGATGATGTTAAGCGCATTTGTCCACATCTTGCCACGGACGATATTGAAGTGGCAGCTTATGAGCCGGAATCGGGCTATGCCATGCCGAGCGATACTGCCGCGGCGCTGATGACGGTGGCGCGTGAGAATGGAACCCGTCTGGTGCAGGATTGCACCGTAACCGGTATCCAGGTGACGGGTGGCAAGGTCACGGGCGTGGAAACTTCTCAGGGGCTGTTTTCTGCCCCGGTGGTAGTCAATGCCGCGGGGCCGTGGGCCAATTCCATCAATAAGATGGTGGGTTTTGACCTGCCTTTGACCACCTGGCGGCACGACACGATGTTTGTGGTGCGCCCACCCGAAGTGGGGCCATCTCATCCGGCGGTGATCGATTTTGGGCATGAGATGTATTTCCGCCCGGAAGGCCCGCTGACGCTGGTTGGCCTGGAAGATGGCAACCCGCTGGGCGAATCGCCCGATACCGATACTGACCACGCCCAAAAAGGATTTGTGGAACGCGCCATCGACCGAATTTGCCTGCGTATGCCGGTGATGGAAAAAGGCGCCCTGCACAGCGCCCACGGCGGCTATGATGGGATTACACCTGACCAGCACCCGGTGCTTGGCGCGGCTGGCCCAGACGGTTTCTACCTGGATTGTGGTCACAGTGGCACTGGTTTCAAGACGGCTCCCGCGGTAGGGCTGTGCATGTCTGAGTTGATCCTGGATGGCGCTTCTAAAACGGTGAATATTTCGTCACTGACGCCCATGCGCTTTGCCGATGGGCGGCCCATCAAAGGCAACTACGAGAATATCTGGCGCTAAAACAGCCAAAATGCTGTAAGTTTGGGCCTTTTGCCTGTAAAAATTTACAAAAAAATCTGGCGCATCCACTTTGAGTTGCGATATACTAGACTGACCGGTCAGTCTAGTATTATTTTAAGGCCAATATGGAAGAAAAACCCGCACCCACCCGCGAACGCATCCTGGATGCCGCCATCGAAGTTTTTTCCACAAAAGGGTATCACAACACCCGCATGGATGACATCGTTGACGCCGCGCACTCCTCGAAAGGCTCCATTTACTTTCACTTTCCCAGCAAAGAAGATATTTTCTTCGGGCTGGTGGATAAATTCGCGTCGCTGCTCGAAAAGCGCCTGCAAAACGTCATCGAAACCGAAAGCAGCGGCATTGCGCGTGTCCAAAAAGCGCTGACGGTCTGTGTGGAGACCTTTGGAAATTACCAATCGCTCGCCAAGATTTTCCTGATCCAGGCGGTGGGGCTGGGGCAGGCCTTCGAGCTTAAGCGCGAAGAAACCAAAGAGCGTTTCGCGCTCATCATCCAGAAGCAGATCGAGCAGGCCATCGCCGAAGGCGAAATCCCGCCGCTGGACGCGGAAACCGCCGCTCATGTTTGGATGGGCGCGCTGTACGATGTCGTCATCCGCTGGGTCACCACCGGCCAGCCCACCCCCGAACGCATGCTGCCCACCCTGCAAACGATGCTTTTGAGAAGTATCGGGGTGGGGGAAGAAAAAATAAAAGAAGTAACGCGACATTAATGTCGCGTTACAACGGGAGACAAAATGCAATACCTACGCTACCACCTCCGCCGCGACGATCTTTCGCCGTTTGATATTCTCGATGCCAGTTCCCCGCGCTTTTTCTGGGCCGAGCCGGGCAGCGAGGATGCCTGGGCTGGCACCGGAGCCGAAGCCCGGTTGACCGGCTCGGGGGCGGGAAAATTCCAGCAAATTAAACGGGATGCGGCGGAAGTGTTGAGTCAAGTCGTTGACCTGAATCCCGCTCCCGTGCCGAATCGTCTCTTTGGCGGATTCTCTTTCACCCCGACTCTGGATTCCGTTGACTGGAGCGGGTTCACCGCTGCCGAGTTCATCCTGCCGCGCCTGCAAGTGACCCGTCTCGATGGCGAAACCTGGCTGACAATTTGCCGCCGCGCCGGTGCGGGTGTGACCCTCGAGACCCTGGCCGCTGAAGCTCGCGCCGTTCGCCCGGTGGATGTCTCCGCCCCGGCGGGGCTATCGCACCTGTGCGACGCCACCAGCTACGACGAGTGGGCCGCGATGGTGACGGGCGGCGTGCACGAAATCCGCAACGAGAAGATGTGCAAAGTGGTGCTGGCGCGCGCCCGCGCGGCGCAGTTTGACGGCGCGCTGAACCCGCTGCACCCGCTGGTGACGCTCAACCAGAATTACCCGAACACCTTCCGCTTTCTGTTCGCGCCGTATGGGCAAAAAACGTTTTTAGGCGCGACGCCTGAACTGCTGGCGCGGGTCGAGCGCGGCGAGTTGTTCAGCGTGGCGCTGGCCGGTTCGGTTGGGCGCGGCAAAACCCCCGCCGAAGCCGAAGCGCTTGCCGCGGAACTGCTCTCCAGCACCAAAGACCGTCACGAACACGCCCTGGTGGTGGGCGCCATCCGTCACGGGCTGGAGCCGCTGACCGCGCAGCTTGACATCCCCAACGTGCCGGGAATCCGGCGGCTGGCGAACATCCAGCACCTGGAGACGCCCATCCGCGGCAGGTTGGCGGCGGGCTATGGCGCGCTGGACGTGGTGGCGGCGCTGCATCCCACCCCGGCGCTGGGCGGCGTGCCGCGCCAGCCCGCGCTGGAGTTTATCGCTGCCAACGAGCCAACGGCGCGCGGCTGGTACGCCGCCCCCATCGGCTGGCTGGACGCGAATGGTGATGGCACATTTGCCGTGGCGATCCGCTCGGCGCTGCTGGAAGGGGATCGGGCGCTGCTGTATGCGGGCGCGGGCATCGTCGATGGCTCGGACCCGGCCAAAGAGTGGCAGGAGACCGAACTCAAGTTCAAGCCGCTGATGGATGCGTTGACGGGCAGCCCGGTGGCTCAATATGCGCGGACGATGAGTCTTGCGCACGTTTAATTCAAAACCTGGACACGGATTACACGGAAAACGCGGATTTCCACGGATTTTTTAAGATTTTTCCGTGTTCGTCCGTGTAATCCGTGAAATCCGTGTACTGATTTTTTATGACTTACCCCAACCGAACCATTCTCTGGACAAGTATTTTCGTCGATGAACTCATCCGCGCGGGGGTGACGGATGCGGTCATCGCGCCAGGTTCGCGCTCGACTCCGCTGACGTTTGCCTTCGCGGAACGGAGCGAAATCCGCGTCCACTCGCTGCTGGATGAGCGCGGGGCGGCGTACTTTGCGCTGGGTCTCGCGCAGACCACCGGGCGCCCGGCAGCGCTGGTGTGCACATCCGGCACGGCGGCGGCCAACTTTTTCCCGGCGATTGTGGAAGCCAGCCTGAGCGAAATCCCGATGCTGGTGCTGACTGCTGACCGCCCGGCGGAACTGTACGACAGCGGCTCGAACCAGGTGATTGACCAGCTCAAACTCTACGGCAGCTATCCGCGCTGGTTTATGCAGATGCCCATCCCCGAAGCCAACCCGTCGGCGCACCTGCTGGCGTCGCTGCGGACGATTGCGGACCGCGCGGTGGCCGTTTCGCTTGGCTTGGATGGCGCGCCGGGGCCGGTGCATCTCAATTTCCCGTTCCGCAAGCCGCTTGAGCCGGTTTTTGTGGATGGGGATGTCGCGCCCGGGTTTGATTTCCCGGGCCGGGCGGATGGCGGCCCCTGGGTGCGGATTCAGCGCCCGCGCCCTGAGATTGATCTTGTGACTCTACTAGAACTCCGGGCGCGAATACATCTCGCTGAAACAGGTCTCATCGTCTGTGGGCCGCGCTGCCCCGGCGACGATTTCTCGTCCGCGCTGATGCGGCTGGCCGAGGCGACAGGATTCCCGGTGCTGGCAGACCCGCTCTCGGGGGTCAGGTTTGCAGGTAAAGTCCGCCCGATCGGGCTGCTTGAGATGGGTCAGGCTGATGACATCTTCAATATACCCGAGCGATTGTACGATGCGCTCATCTCGGGAGGCTATGACACCTTCCTGTCGTCTGACGCGATTGTGAAGGCTTTGCCCGCGCCGGAACTCATCTTGCGTTTTGGCGATTTGCCCACATCCACAGCTTTGATGAGCTACCTTGCCAAATCAAAGGCATACCAGGTAGCCATAAGCGAATCGGCGCGCTGGATGGATGATATGTCAGTGGTGAGCGAGGTGATTCGAGGGGATGCGGCGGAGGTGTGTCGTCGCATCTTGCCATCACCCCCCGCCCTCCCCCGAGGGGGGAGGGGGCTTCTCTCCCTTCTCCCCCCGGGAGAAGGGCCGGGGATGAGGGTGTGGGCGCAAGCCGAACAAGCCGCCTGGCAGGCGATTGATGAGGCTGGCGTCGATTTTGAAGGCGCAGCGCTGGCGGAAGTGGTCAATGCGATGCCCGAAGATTCAATTTTGTATATCGCCAATAGCCTGCCGGTGCGGCATTTGGATCAGTTTGCGCGGCCCAATGGCAAGAAAATCCGCGTGATTGGCAATCGCGGGGCGAGCGGGATCGATGGGACGATTTCGTCGGCGTTGGGGGCGGCGAAGGGGACGGACAGGCCCTTGGTGCTGGTAACGGGCGATTTGTCGCTGTATCACGATTTGAACGGGTTGATTGCGTTTAAACGGTGTGATGTTCAGGCGACGATTGTCTTAGTCCATAACGATGGCGGCGGGATTTTCCACCGGCTGCCGGTGGCGCAGTTTGAGCCGCCGTTTACGCGGATGTTTGTCACGCCGCATGGGCTGGATTTTGCCCCGGCGGCGGAGATGTTCGGGCTGGAATTCCGCCGGTTAAACGGGATTCAGGCGCTGGGGGCGGAAGTATCCGCCGCGATACAGGCCAAAGGGCAGACCATGCTCGAGGTACGGACGGATTCGCCAGCGGGCGAAAAAGTCCGAATTTCCATCATAAAAAGAACCGAAGAAATTTTTAAGGAGATAAATCATGACTGATTGGATTGAAGCCAAAAAATATTCTGATATTACGTATCACAAGGCCGAGGGGATGGCGCGGATTGCGTTCAACCGGCCTGAGAAGCGCAATGCGTTCCGCCCGCAGACGATTGATGAGATGATCGATGCGTTCAAGGATGCCTGGATGGATACGGGCGTGGGCGTGGTGCTGCTGACGGGCAACGGGCCATCGCCGAAGGATGGCAAGTGGGCGTTTTGCTCGGGTGGCGATCAGTCGGTGCGCGGGCATGGCGGTTACGAGGGCGGCTACGAGACGCCGCGCCTGAATGTGCTGGAGTTGCAGCGGATGATCCGCACGATGCCGAAGCCGGTGATTGCGCTGGTGGCGGGCTACGCGATTGGCGGCGGGCATGTGCTGCATGTGATTTGCGATCTGTCGATTGCCGCCGAGAATGCGGTTTTCGGTCAGACCGGGCCGATTGTGGGCAGTTTCGATGCCGGGTTTGGTTCGGCCACGCTGGCGCGGATCGTCGGGCAGAAGAAGGCGCGCGAAATCTGGTACCTGTGCCGCCAGTACGATGCGGCGGAGGCGCTGGAGATGGGGCTGGTGAATAAAGTCGTGCCGCTGGAGCAGCTCGAAGCCGAGGGCATCCAGTGGGCGCAGGAGATTTTGGAGAAAAGCCCGGTGGCAATCCGCTTCCTGAAGGCGGCGATGAATGCCGATATGGACGGTCAGGCCGG
>CAIJPN010000174.1 GCA_903822545.1 uncultured Anaerolineae bacterium
ATCAAGCTGTCCAAATTCTTCAACGGCCCACGAGTTTTCTGCGGTTTGCGGTTTCTCTGCCATCTCTCTCTTCTCGCTCGGTTTCTTTAGGATGCTCACAAGTCTAACCGCTTTCCCTACTCACTCGAAAATGTGGGTAACAGATTGGCTACGATGGCAGGAGAGAGAGTATAAAAATCTATCCAAAGATGGTTGTTCGATCAGTTATTTTCCCCGGCCACAACTCCTTGTTTGATAGCGTAAAGCGCCAGTTGGGTGCGATTTTCCACTTCCAGCTTTTTCATCATTCGCCACAGGTGTGAACTAACGGTCTGGGCGCTGAGATACAGTCGCCGGGCAATTTCTTCGTTGGAGTGGCCCTCGGCCACCAGCTTCAAGATGTCGGTTTCTCGCGGGGTCAGCCTTTTGGCAGGGTAATTGCCCGATGGTGGTTTGTTCACCTGGCGAACAAGTTTGCGAGCGATGTTGGGATGCAAGTAGGATTCTCCACCGTAAACAACATGGATTGCCTGCTCCAACTCCTGGGGGGAGGCATCCTTCAACAAATAGCCTAGCGCCCCAGCTTGGATAGCTGAAACCACGCGCTCATCTTCAGCAAAACTGGTGATGATCAGAATGCGAATGTTCGGGGTTTCCTGGCAAATGCGCCGGGTAGCCTCGATGCCATCGATCCAGGGCATCACCAAATCCATGAGAATGATATCGGGATACAAGGTCAGCGCCTTGTTGACCGCTTCCAGCCCATCACTGGCTTCTCCAACAATTTCAAAGTCTGGTGATGACATCAAGAATGTTCTTAGCCCGGCGCGGACAACGCCGTGGTCATCAGCAATCAAAATACGGATTTTTTCTGCCATGAAATCCCCTTATTCGGTTGTCCTGCGCAGATTTTTCACCACTGAGCGTGGAATCACTGCCTCGACTTCGCAGCCAGCCCCGGGGTGAGAATGGATGGAAAAGCAACCGCCCAGATGCTCGACGCGCTCTTTCATGCTCACTAAACCCAGCCCGCCTGTTGTTCCTCCATCCACGTCAAACCCGATTCCATCATCCCGAATACACAATAGCAGCTTGCGGCGCGAGCGGCGGAGGAAGACGGTCACATTTTTGGCATGGGAGTGTTTTAAAGAGTTGTTCAGCGCTTCGATGGCGATGCGGTACAGGGATTCTTCCGCCCGCTCGGGCAGGCGCGGCAGGGGGTCGGCTAAGATGGCGGCCTGGATGCCGGAGCGGGTTTCCACAGCATCGAGTCGGTGCTGGATGGCCTGCACCAGCCCATCGTGATGCAGGGCGGGCGAGCGCAGTTCATACACCATCAGGCGCATTTCCTGTAAGGCCTGGCGGGTAATGCTGCTTAATTCTCCCAGGTTGGTGCTGACTTGTTTCCAGTTAGATTGTTCAGCCAGCCGGACGCTACCCTCGGCATAGAGCATGGCGCTGTAAAGCAACTGGGTAACCGAGTCGTGCAGGGCACGCGCCATTCGTGAGCGTTCTTCGAGAACAGCATGATTTTCAACCTGGCGGAAGAGTTGCGCGTTTTCCACCACCAGCCCCAGGTGATCGGCGATGAAATCTAGCAGGGTGAGTTCTTCCAGGTTGAATGGTTCGCTGCCCGCACGACCAACATCCAGCACGCCGACTGCCCGTTCACCGACAAGCATGGGAAGGACTGCGAACGGCAGCGAGACGGTGTGCTTAAAGGGGATGCATTCATTCGTAGCTGCATCTGCCAGCACCAGTGGCCGACGGTTTTCCAGAACCCAGCATTCGAGGCTGTCTTTTCCCGCTTTTTTCAGGTATTCCATAGCTGGCACAGGTAATCCATGCGCTGCAATCATGCGAAAATGGCCTTCCGACTCATTCCAGAGCAAAACCGCGCCAGCAGGGGCATGGATGGCAGGCAAAATGATCTCTAACGCGCCCTGGATAACCGATTGCAGTTCCAGTCGCGGGTTGGCGCTGGCCGCCACGCGGTAGATGGTTTGCAGTTCACGCGAACGGTTTTCCACCAGCGCGTTGGCGAGGTTACTCTCGTTTTGCTGCTGCTCGTACAACTGGCTGTTATGAATGGCAATCGCTACCTGGGGAGCCAGCAACTCCAGCGTTTCAACCTGTTCGGGGGTATAGGCATTGGGCGAGTTATTCTGCATCGAAAGCACACCGATCGTTTTTTCCCTTAGAACCAGCGGGACTATCACAATGGTGCGTGTCTGCTTGCCGGGTTGCCGGATGCCATCTGGCAGCCCGGCTGGCGGGTTAAGGCTGTCTGGAAGATAAAGTGTATGTGGGTGTTCGATTACGTAGCCGGTCAGGCCAGGGTTCTCACGGATGTTCCGCACTGGCACCTTGCGGCGTTCTCCGTCTTTGACGTTGTAAAGAGAGCTGAGAAGGTTGGTTTTTTCATCGTACAGCAGGACAAAAAACGTATCAATTGAGCCAATGCGCTGGCATTGTTCGTGCAATTTTTGCATTAGCAGCTCGATATCCAGGCCGCTGGTCAAATTCAACATCATCTCATTGACCATGCGCAGCTGGTCACTCAGGCGACGGGCCTCCTTTTCGTTGTGGCGCAAGGCTTCTTCGGCCTGCCTGCGCTCGGTGATGTCACGGTTACTTACCACAACAGACTGGACATCGGGATTTCCCAGGAAATTATAAACATTGGATTCAATCCAGCGCCACTCTCCACTCTTATGGCGAACGCGAAATTCAACCTGGCGCGATGCGTCTGGCGTGTGCAGTGTTTCCAGCCAAACTTGCCGCACCCGGGGTAAATCGTCTGGGTGTGGCAGGTCAAAACCGCACCCCAACCGTTCATCTGCGCTGTAACCATGGATGGCAGTAGTGGCCGGACTTTGGTACAGGATGATCCCCTCAGCATTATAGAATAAGATGCCATCCTTTATATTTTCCACCACCGCCCTAAATTTGGCATCGCTGCGCCGCAAGGCTTCATCGGCCAGTTTTCGCTCAGTAACATCTTGGATGTTGATGACAACAGCTTGCACATCGGGGTTAGCGAGCAAATTCTGGGCTTTCGCTTCCACCCATAGCCAATGACCATCCGCATGACGCGCACGGAACTCAACTTTGATGAGTTTACCCGGTGACTGCCGCACCTGGTCAAGCAACTCGCGCAACCGTGCCTGCTCATCTGGATGCACCACTTCCAAAACGTCGTGACCGAGGCGCTCTTCGTTGGTGAAAGCATTCATCCGGGCGGTTGATGCGCTACGATATATCACCCTATTTGCCGCGTTTACGAGGATAATCCCATCGTTGCTGTTGTCTAGCACCGCCCTGAATTTGGCCTCGCTCTTGCGCAGGGCTTCCTCAGCCAGTTTGCGCTCGGTAATATCCTGGATTTCGCTCAGGCGGTAGAGCGGGGAGCCGTCGGCGGCGCGAATTAGCACGGTGCTGACCAGCCCCCAGACCACTGCCCCATCTTTTCGGATATAGCGTTTTTCCATCCAAACCGAAGGTTTTTTCCCATCCATCAACGACTGGAGGGTGTTGGCGGTGAAGAGAACATCATCCGGGTGGGTGGCATCATAGAAAGTCATCATCAAAAATTCGGATTCCGAATAGTTCAGCCATTCGCAGGCAGCGCGATTGGCTTTCAAAATGCGCCCATCCAGGCCAATCAGCGCTTTCGGTATCGCGGATTCTTCGAAGGCGAGCAGGAAAAGCGGCGCGTTGTCCGCAATTAGGCTGGCAGACGCCGGGGTCGAGATTGCGCGAGGTTTTGTCATGCCACTATTGTACGTCACCAGCCCAAAAATAAAATCGCCAAAGTCGGGATTTCAAAAATTAACAATTTTTATTTAAGCCATTTCACAAAAAATATGGTTTCTGGATATGAACATCCCTGATAGCATGTCAGCATTGGGTTTTCTCGTTACCCTAGCTGGTTGAATTGGTTACCTTTCCGGGCAGATTATCCGCCAGGAAAGAGACGGGCTAGATTGAATATGAAGCAAATCAAAAAATGGTTTGAGCCCCCGTTTTTTCCAGGGGATGCACAAAAAACAATCAAGGCACAGCTTATCAACAGCATGGGAATGTATTTTGTTGCCGCCCTGGCAGTCGCAGCATTTTTTTATGTTTCCATTTTGGCCACCCATAAGCTTGCATTCTGGACGATTATCCTGATCCTGTTTGGGGTTTATCTCATCGCCAGGTATTTCTTGTTTCGTGGGCGATTAATCGCTGCCGGGATATTTTTTATTGTGTCAGGCTGGTTGATCTGTGAAGGAATAGCCTTTTGGGGCGGGGGCATTAACAGCCCAATGATGTTTGCGCTGGCAGCCATGTCCATTGCGATGGGATTGATGTTTCATTTCCACGCAGGCGCAATTTTCTTGGCTTTGAATGTTCTGGCCGGTCTGGGGTTTGCTATCCTGCAACGGAACGGAACGCTTGTGCCACAGTATTTCGATTACACCCCGCTAGGAACCTGGTTCTATTTTGCGCTGTCGTTGGCATTCATCAACTGGACGATATACCTGACCGTGCACAAACTCGAAACAGCCCTGGCAGATGCGCGCCAGCAAAACGAGGCGTGCGAAAAAGCTGAAACAATATTGCGTAAAAGCGAAGCCAAATTCCGCGCTCCAATCGAAAACAGCTATGACAGCATCATTTTTGTCGGCCTCGATGCAGCGATCAGGCATGGAACCTGGAATTGGATCGACACAACAGCGCAAAACGTGTTGGAAAATCCAGATGAAGGGGAAATAATCGTCACCAACCGGGGCATCACTGAACGCAAACAAATCGATGAAGCCCTGAATATTGCCAATAAACGGTTTGAAGATTTGTTGAACAGCATCGATCAACTGATTTATGTGGCCGACATCGCTACATACGAAACTTTATTCGTCAATAATTACGGCAAGGAACATTGGGGCGAAATTCAAGGCAAGATTTGCTGGCAGGCTTTTCAGCAAAACATGAGCGGCCCATGCGAATTTTGCACCAATAAATACCTGATCGGGTCAGATGGGAAACCGAAAGACATTTATGTTTGGGAGTTTCAGAACACGATCAACCGTCGCTGGTATGAATGTCACGACAGGGCAATATACTGGCCTGATGGCCGGTTGGTTCGAATTGAGGTTGCTTCGGATATTACTGACCGTAAATCCATGGAAGATACTCTCAGAAACAGCGAGAAAAAATACCGGGCAATTATTGAAGCATCCCCAGTTCCCTATGCGCTCAATGACGAGCGTCAAAATATCGTATTGCTCAATTCAGCTTTTGTTCAAACCTTTGGGTATACCATCGAAGATATTCCGGTACTGGCTGAATGGTGGTCGCAAGCTTACCCGGATCCAGAATACCGTCAGTGGGTTGCATCGACCTGGCAGGCGTGCCTGGAAAAATCCAAACGTGAAAACACCGCCTTCGAGCCGATGGAAGTGAGTATCCGCTGCAAGGATGGCAGTACGCGGATTGTGCTCGCCAATGCGGCATCCATGGGCGACTCGTTTTCGGATGTGCACCTGGTCACTCTTTACGATATTACTGCCCGGAAATCTGCTGAGATTGCCTTACGCGAAAGCGAACAGGAATTCAAAACTCTGGTGGAGAACACCCCAGATATCATTGCCCGCTTCGATCGCAACTACCGTTATGTTTTTGTCAACAAGGCCTATGAAGCGATGGCGCACAGGCCGGTGGAATCCTTGCTTGGCAAATCCCACCGTGAAGTTGGCAGTTTACCTGAAAAACAAATGGAATGGTCAGAACAGGTCATTCGTGGGGTGCTCGAATCGGGGCAGCCGGTTGAGTTTGAGACATCTATGTTGGGAGCGAAAGGATTGGTTTACCTGAACTCGCGCGGAGTCCCGGAATTCAATGAGCGCGGCGAGGTGAAAAGCGCCCTGTTCATTCACCGCGATATCACCACCCGCAAACTGGCCGAAGAAGCCCTGCGCGCCAGCGAAGCCGAAGAACAGGCCATTCTGAACGCAATCCCAGATTTTATGTTTGATGTGGATCAGGATGGGCGGATATTCAATTACCATGCCCCGGCGCATGAGAATTTGTACGTTCATCCCGAACAATTTATCGGGAAAACCGCCGGGGAGTTTATGCCCCCCTCAGCAGCCAGGGTGATTTTGGATGCGCTGAAAGAGGCCGAACGCCAGGGATGGCATCGAGGCGGAGTTTACTCCCTCGAAACGCCCGGCGGCGTCGGGTGGTACGAATTGAACATCCAGGCGAAAGAGAATGGGGCCGGGGCAGCCAGGCGGTATGTCGCGCTGGTGCATAACATCACTGAGAGAAAATGCGCAGAGGAAAGGATAGGGATTTTGCTGCAAGAAAAGGAAATCCTGCTCAGGGAAGTGCATCACCGTATCAAAAACAATATGAGCACCATCACCAGTATGCTTGATTTGCAGGCGCATTCTCAAGATGATCCCGGTGTCAAAAGGGCGCTTCAAGATGCCGGGGCACGAGTGCAAAGCATGGTAGTCTTGTATTACAAACTGTATCGGGCTAAAAATTTTCGCGCGATTTCCATTCGGCTCTATATCCCGCCGCTCATGCAACAGATACTTGGCATTTTCCCCGAACAGACTCATATCAAGGTCAAAACGCAATTGGAGGACATCATCCTCTCCCCAAAATCACTGCACCCGCTTGGCATTATCCTGAACGAACTGGCTACCAATGCCATGAAATATGCTTTTGCCGGTCGCAGCGAAGGTGAGATTACGATAACAGCCTCCAGTGAAGACCAAACCATACTGATCACATTTGCAGATAACGGCGTCGGCCTGCCCGACGATTTCAACCTGGAAAAATCTGCCGGGTTTGGAATGCAGCTTGTTGGCCTGCTCATAACCCAGCTCCAGGGTGCCATCACGGTGGAAAGGAATAATGGCGCAAAATTTACGCTCAAATTCATCCCTTTGTAATTCGACCCAACAAGGAAACCTTTCTTATGACCAGCTCCACACCTCCAGTGGCAGAACCTCTGTTGAATGCCGCCCCCGCCCTGGGTCTACACAAAATCGTTCTTATCACCCACCCCGGCCACCGGAAGGATGCCCTGGTGGCCATCATACAATCGATGCCAGCCCAGAATGAAATCTCATGGTTTGCAACCCTGGCAGAAAGCGAAGCAAAACTCAAAACCGCCGAAAGAATGCTGGTCATCCTTGACCATGAGCCGGGCGAAACTCGAACCCAATGTGCCATTCCTATCATTCGCCAGTGGAATCGGCGGGCTTCAATATTGTTGCTCGTCCAACATCCAGGCGAGCTTTTTCCAGATACCGCCCGCCCAGATGCTCTTATTTTCGATGGCTTTTCATCGACCAGCCTGGCCCAGGAAATGAATCGGCTGAAAGTGTAGCTTTTATTCAAGCTGCTCTGTTCAAAGTGACGCCTATGATTAATTTCGTCAGCCCTTATCCAGCTCAGCGCCGAAACCGCGCCCTGACCATTACCTTGTGGATTGTGTTTGCCGCCACCGTACTATTTGGGATCTTCAACATCAATCTTTCCGAATGGCGTTCCGCCATATCCATATTCAGCGCCAGCGCGGCCTGCCTCATCAGCGTTTATTTGAACACAAAAAAACGCCCGCTGGCTGCCACCATCTTGCTATGCGCTTCGGTGCTCATTACGATCACATACAGTATTTTAGATGGTGATGGTGTATTTGACCCCGGTATTATGGGCTATCCACTATTTATCCTGCTGGGAACCATGCTGCTGAATAAGCGTTCCACCCACTGGTTATTCCTGGCGGCAGTTTTATCCCTCGCCCTGGTAACCTGGTCGCAAGCCAACGGCATCACGCGCCCAACAATTCGAATAAACGACATCTCCCCTGCAATACCCATTGTGCTCTTTTTGGCAATCGCCAGCTTGATCGTGTGGGTAATCCAGGATCGCCAGGAACACGACCTGGAGCAAATCCTCAAACTAAACACCGAATTGCAGTTGGAACTGGCCGAACGCAAACACGCCGAAGAACAAATTCTCCGGTTGAACGAAGAACTGGAAAACCGCGTCCGCGAGCGCACTGCCCAACTTGAACAAGCCAACAAAGAACTTGAATCCTTCTCCTATTCTGTTTCACACGACCTGCGCGCGCCCCTGCGAGCTATCACCAACTTCTCGCGCATCCTGAAAGATGATCTTTCCTGCGGCATGGATCCCGCCGCCCTCAGCTTCCTGGTAAAAATCATCGATGCTGGAAACCAGATGAACCTGCTGATCGACGAACTGTTGGATTTTTCGCGGCTGAATCGGAAAGAACTGGTCAAGCAGGATGTTCTGCCGGGGGAAATTATCGGCAAAGTGATTCAATCCATCGCCCCCGAAACTGCCAACCGTCAAATCGAATGGATCCTGCCCGAATTACCCGCAACCCACGCCGACCCGATCCTGTTCGAGCAAGTCTTTGCCAACCTTATCGGCAATGCCGTCAAATACACCGGCAAACGAGAACAGGCGCGCATCGAAGTGGGCAGCTACCCCAAAACGGCGAAACCATCTACTTCATCCGCGACAATGGAGCTGGGTTTGACATGCGCTATGCCGATAAACTATTCGGCGTGTTCCAACGATTGCATCGCCAGGATGAATTTGAAGGTACCGGCATCGGCCTGGCAACTGTAAAACGCATCGTCGAACGACACGGCGGGCGCATTTGGGCCGAAGCAGAACCCGATATAGGCGCTACATTTTTCTTCACCCTACTAGATTAGTACATGAAAAAAACCGACTTCGTTCAATCCACTGAAAGACAAATTCCGCTGGAAATATACCTTTCTGGTGGACAAATGGGTTTTGCGTTTTACTGGCTATTAGCTATCATTACGCTGACCCTGGCAACCGGGCTGGGAATTACCCTGGCGCATGGGGATATTCTCATTTCCGCGATTATCGGCATGAGCATCATACCGATTGGTTTGTCATTTTTCCTGATCCAGCAGAGAAACTTTGAATGGGCAGCCGCATACATCGCCCTGATCCTGATATTCCTTCTAACCATCGTTGCCACCCTGGGGCTTGGGATTCATCACATCAGCAATATGGCCTATGTGCTCATTTTGATACTTTCCAACCTGCTGGTTCGCAGGAAAACATTGATTTTGCTCACCCTGGTGATAATCGGCTGTTTGGGCTGGCTTGTTTTTGGAGAGATTTCCGGGGCTTACCAGCATGGGGTTTTTACCCAAAGCGTGCCCGGCGATTTTTTTTCAGCCAGCGTAATAGTCTTGGCATCCACTATTGTCGTTTATGTTCTAACCAGCATCTTGATAAAAAACCACCAACAGTTAGCGCAAGAACTAAAGAAAAAGCAGCGCGCCGAGGAACAGTTCCGGCAACTCAACGTTGAACTGGGAAAACGTGTGGAAAAGCGTACGGATGAATTGGAAAACGCGCTGGCCGAGTTGGAAGCCTTTAGCTATTCAATCTCCCACGATCTGCGCGCTCCACTGCGGGCGGTCAATGGCTATGCTGGGATGCTCTTGACTGAACACGGCGAAAGTTTGGAGCCGGAAGTCGCCTCCAAGTTGATAGCCATCAAAGGCAATGGGCAAATGATGGGGCAACTCGTCGATGGCCTGCTCGAATTCCTTCAAACCGGCAGGGAAAACGTAACCTGTCAGGATGTTGAACCGGCTGAAATCGCCCAATGCGTTTTGAATGATTTCAGGCCAGAAATCGAGCAACGCAAAATCCAGATTGTGGTGGGCGACCTGCCGCCGTGTTATGCCAATTCACGCCTGCTTTACAAAGTTTATAACGGATTAATCGGCAACGCGGTCAAGTTCACTCGGAACCGCGAGCCTGCCCGCATCCAAATCGGCGCGCAACAAAAAGATAACCGCATCGTTTATTTTGTGCGGGACAATGGCGTTGGATTCGATATGCAGTATTACGATAAACTGTTCGGCGTTTTCCAGCGGCTACACCATCTCAGCGAATTCGATGGAATTGGCGCAAGCCTAGCTATCGTTCAACGTATCATCCACCGGCACGGGGGCAATATTTGGGCTGAAGGCGAAGTGGATAAAGGCGCAACGTTTTTCTTCACACTAGCTAAAAACCACGAAACAATTGCCCAGAAAGAGGCAGGGATGGGAACATGAAATTCGTGGACAATATTTTCAAAAACGATGAGGATCGGCGCGCGGCGCGAGTCATTACCTGGATACTCTTCACATCGCTGGCAGCGTATCTGTTTACCGCCGCGATGGGCTTTTACTGGCACGCGCCGAGCGTGATTTATATTGCCGTAATCGGGGTTTTGCTCCTGCTCCTGCCCCTGGGTTTGCTCATGCGTGGGCATTTACGCGGCAGCGGAATGTTTGCCGTACTATCCACCCTGGCAACCATAACGGTTTTTATCACCTTCGGACAAGGGATTCATGACATTGCTATCCCTGCCTACCCTGTAATTTTCATTTTTGCCGCGCTGCTCCTCCCCAGGCGCGATTTTATAATCACAGCAGCCCTGTCGATGGGACTTCTGGCCTGGCTGGCGATTGATGAAGCGTTCGAGATTTTCACCGTGCCGGCATCTTACCCAGGCATGGGCGATTTTATTGTGGTAGCTGTCATCATGCTGGTCGGAATCGTCTCGGTGGATTTGCTGGCAGAGAACATGCGCGAAAACCTGCGCCGCGCGAGGCAGCAAAGCAGCGCCCGCGAGCAAAGTGACGCCAAATACCGTGACCTTATGGAGAACATGCAAGATATTGTCTTTTCGGTGGATGCCCACGGTATATTGACATTTATCAGCCCACAACTGCGCACTTTGGGGTACGAACCTGCGGATTTCGCGCTGAATCATATTTCCAAGCTGATGACAACGCTGGTTGATCCAATCGATATCCAGCAAGCGAAAGCTGCTTCGCTCCACCCGATTCCTACAGAGGGCGAGAATCCCATCACCATCTCTTTCCGAATCCGTGCAGCCTCCGGGCAGCGAAAATGGCTCGAGGTGACCAATAAACTCCAGTGCAGCAGCGATGGCAGTTTCGCCGGGGTGCTGGGAATCATGCGTGATGTCACTGCAGGCGCAAACGCCAAACACGCAGCCAAAATCATCTCTGAGGTGCAATTCGCCCTTTTACAGCCTTGCGAAATCATCGATATCTACACCCTGGTCTCAAAAAAGGTACAGGAATTGATCGGCAATTGCGTCACCGGGGTCAGTATGCTCAACGAATCAACCCAGATCATCCGGGGCATGGCCTATCATGGATTGAATGTGCCGTTCGAGAAAATTACAGCTGTTTTTGGGAAGAACTTGTTCGACGCATCCTACCCGATTGCCAGCATGACGGACAACGAACTGCATATTTACCGCAGTGGGAGGCTGGAACGGCTAGATGACGGGCTGCATACTATTCTGGCTTCACTGGCACCGCGTCCACTGTGTGTGGCGGTGGAAAAATTGTTGCAGGTTCAGGATGTGTACGCGGTCGGGTTTGTGCACGAAGATGAACATCTCGGGGCGCTGATTATTCTCTCCCGCATCGACATCTCCCCTTATCAGAACACCGTTGAACAGATCGTCAACCTGGCCTCGTTTGCCATCGAGCGAAGACGCGCCGAGACAGCGCTGCAAAACAGCGAGCGCCGCCTCCAGGCCCTGATTGCCAATGGGCTGGATTACATTTCCCTGCTCGACATCCAGGGCAAATTGATCTGGGAGAGTCCATCTTCAACCAACATGCTGGGATATGGTTTCAACGAATTCCAGGGAAAAAGCCTTTTTGAGATCATGCACCCAGACGATATGGTATGGACTGCCGGACAATTGGCCGAAGTGGCGCGGGAGCCGGGCAGCCGCCGGAGTGGTGTTTTTCGGCTGCGTCATGCTGATGGCTCATGGCGTTGGGTGGATGCAATTGCCAGCAACTTCATCAATGACCCAGCGGTCGGCGCAATTGTATTGAATTATCGTGACACCACCGAGCGCAAACGCTCAGAAGAAGCGATCCAGCGGCGCAACAATGAGTTATCTGCGTTGAACCAGGTTGGGCAGGCGCTCAGTAAACTTGCCACCCTGCCAGAAATCATTGAACGCCTTGCCGCTGAGATTGGGCAAATCCTGGATAACCGTAATCTATACATCGCGCTGTACGATGCATCTGCGAATTACATTACCTTCCCAGTTTACACGATGGACGGATATCGCCGTAATTCGACCGGGCGGCCATTGGGAAACGGGATCACGGATTACGTCATCCGCAACAACCAGCCGGTTCTTATAAAACAAAACATAGAAGATGCGCTTCGTCAGCTTGGAATCGAGATGATCGGCACGCGCTCGTCTTCCTTCGTTGCTGTGCCGATGCGCGCCGATAACAAAGTCATCGGTGTGATTGCGCACCAGGATTACGAAAAAGAAAACGCCTACGATGAGCATCACGTTGAATTCCTCATGACAATCGCAGCCCAGGCAGCCATCGCGCTGGAAAATGCGCGTCTGTACAGCGCGATTCAGCAAGAATTGAAGGAGCGCAAACAGGCTGAGGAGGCTCTGCACCTCAGCGAGATGCGTTACCGGCAGGCAATCACGGCTGCCGGGGCGGTTCCGTATTTCCGCGATTACCAGCAAAAAACAGAAACTTACACATTTATAGGCGAAGATATCCAACAATTAACCGGTTATTCCTCCGACGAAATCACCCCGGCCATTTTTGATGGGATGGAACTGGAAAGCACCATGCGCGGCTCGCTGGCGCACCTGACGCAAGCCGAAGCGATCAAATTGAGCAGTGAAGGGAAAACCCAACATTGGACAGCTGACTACCGCATCCGCGCCAGGGATGGTCAAATCCGCTGGCTGGCCGATTCCGCCATCCCAATCCGGGACGAGAATAACCGGCGGCTGGGGGTGATCGGCATACTGCAAGACATCACCGAACGCAAACTGGCCGAGGGGAAAATCCTGGCGGCATTGGAAGAAAAAGAAACCCTGCTACGTGAGGTACATCACCGGGTCAAGAACAATTTGCAAGTAATCATCGCCCTGATCAAGATGCGCATCGGGCTGTCTGGTGATGCCGACACCCGTCAGTTTCTCAAAGAGTTGGAAGATCAGGCCCGCACTATGTCGCTGGTATACGAGCAGCTTTATCAATCAGATAACTTAGCCCGGGTGGACATGGGAACGTACTTGCATCAACTGACTTCCAACGTGCTGGAAGGTTTTGACCGCCGCAGTGTCATTCAAGTTGACCTGAATGCCCCCCTTTTCCTGGATGTGGCTTATGCCATGCCTTGCGGCCTGATCGTCAACGAGCTTTTCACCAATGTGCTGAAACACGCTTTCCCGCCTGGTTACCGGGGAAAGCCGCGCGTTGTAATTTCAATGCAACAAGAAGGGGAAAATTGCCGCCTGTTTTTCAGCGACAACGGAATAGGGATGCCGGGCAATTATGATTGGAAGTCAAACAAATCGCTGGGTATCCGGCTGGTGAATTTGTGGGCGATGCACCAGTTAGGCGGAACACTTGATGTTTCAACTGAATCAGGAACAACATTTGCTATTTCTTTCAACTTGAAGTGATAGGGAAAAAACTTATGGAAAATATCCCCCAGATTTTGATCGTAGAAGATGATGCAGTGCTGGTTATTGATCTGGAAAACGTTCTTACCCGGATGGGCTACCAGGTGGTGGGCATGGCCGCCACCGGCAAGGATGCCGTTAACCTCGCGCTCTCGCAAAGACCGAATGCCATCCTGATGGACATCAACCTGCGCGGTGAAATAAACGGCATCCAAGCAGCCGAACAAATCCACGCCCGGCAAGATACCCCGATTATCTACCTGACCGCTTACACCGACGAAACCCTCTTGCAGAGGGCTAAACTGACGGACGCCTATGCCTACCTGGCCAAGCCGGTTCGAGAGGCGGAATTACGCGCCAGCCTGGAAATGGCTCTGTACAAGCATTCTTTAGAGAAGCGCCTGCAACATCTCAACCAGGTTTTGCGAGCCGTGCGAAATATCAACCAACTCATTACCCGCGAACCCGATCCACAACGGCTGATGGATGAGGCCTGTGAAATCCTGCTGCTAACGCGCAGCTACAGCTTTGCATGGATTGGCAAGTTTGATGGAGATCACCTGTTGCCGCAGGCCTGGGCTGGGGAATACAAGGAATTGCTGGAACATATTTCAGCAACCAGCGCTCCTGAGCAGCAAAATCGACTGCCCGGTATGGAAGCGTTTAACAACCGCAGGGCGGTTGTTTGCAACAATATACTTCAGGATGAGCATTATGCTCCCTGGCGGGAACAATTCGAAACTTTGCCGTTGAGAAGCACAATCACCGTTCCCATACTCCATGGCGATGATATTTTCGGCATATTGCTTGTTTATGCCAATAAACCGGATACATTCGATGTAGAGGAAACTGAGTTGCTAACCGAACTGGCGGGCGATATTGCGTTTGGCTTGAAGGCAATTTCTGAGACAGTGGAGCGCCAAAAGGTTGAAGATAATTTACGGAGAAGCGAAGCAAAATTTCGCGCCATTGTAGAGAATAGCAGTGACGGGATTTTGTTCGGCGATGCCAAGGCAGTTATTTCCTACCGAAGTCCCTCATACAACTTGATCAATGGTTATAACGACGAAGAACGGATCGGACACAACGGTTTTGAGAGCGTACACCCGGACGATGTATCTGCGCTTCGCAAGTATTGGGCACAAATGGTGGCTAATCCGGGCATCCCTTTCAAAACAGAATATCGAATTCGCCATAAAGATGGGAGATGGATTTGGGTGGATACAACCTCGATCAACATGCTGAATAACCCGGATATTGGCGAGATCGTTGTAACCACTCGAGACATCACTTCTCGCAAGCAGGCCGAAGAAGCGCTGCGCGCCAGCGAAGCTCTCTTCCGTGCAGTGGTGGAGAACAGCCACGATGGAATCGTGATGATGGATACCGAGCG
The DNA here is from genome assembly GCA_903822545.1 of uncultured Anaerolineae bacterium. Lineage (GTDB taxonomy): Bacteria > Chloroflexota > Anaerolineae > Anaerolineales > Villigracilaceae > CAIJPN01. The sequence continues at coordinate 14,952 of CAIJPN010000174.1, forward strand.
CCGGATCAAGTATGTCAGCCCATCCTATGAGCGATTGACTGGCTATACCCCTGACGATGTTTTAGGAACGATTGGCTCAACTTATATCCATCCTGATGACCAAGCCCTGACAGCAAACGCCACGCAAACAATTCTTCATGTCCCTGGGTCAAGCGTCTCGGTTGAATACCGGCTTCGGCATAAAAACGGCAACTGGATTTGGATCGAGACTACCGCCACCAACCTCTTAGATGATCCCCATATCCAGGCCATTGTACTCAACAGCCGCGACATCACTTCTCGAAAACAGGCTGAGGAATCCCTGGTGAAGCGAAATCAGTATATCGAAACGATTATGGAAAACGCGCCCATAGGGTTCGCAGTGCGAGATATGCAAAATGGCAAAGCTTACTTTACGAACAGCCGGTTTGATGAAATCTATAGAGTGCCGCGCGGCAGTTTAACATCTTTGGATGTTTTTTTTGAAACCGTTTTTCGTGACCCGGTTTTCCGTGAACAGATACGTGCTCGGGTGGCTGCGGATACTGCCAGCAGAGACCCATCCCGGCTTCACTGGGAGAATGTCCCTGTCAAATTGGAATCGGGGGCAGTCTGTTATATTTCAGCGACCCAGATTCCAATTCTGGATCAAAACCTGGTAGTTTCCACTGTCCAGGATGTCACCGAACAGGTTCTGGCCGAGAATTTACTGCACGAAAGCGAATTGCGTTTCCGCGCCCTCAGCGAAGATTCATTGGTTGGGATGTATATCATCCAGGATGGTGTATTGACTTATGCCAATGCCGCCATGGAAGAGATATTTGGGTATGAACCCAACAGCTTGATCGGTGTCAAACCTCTTGAAATCACTTATCCTGATGATCGGGAGATGGTTGAAGAAAACATCCGACTGATGATGAGCGGAGAAGTTAAGACTTCTCGATATGAATTCCGCGCGCTTCGAAAAAATGGGGAAGTCAGGGATGTGGAGGTGCTAGGGGTGCGAATTGACCTGCAGGGTAAACCGACTGTCATTGGCAACATGCTGGATATCACCGACCGAAAACAAGCTGAAGAAGCCCGGCGGCAAATCCAACACCAACTTGAAGCAGTTGTCCAAACTGCCAACGATGCCATAATCACGATGGATTCACGTCAGCGGATTGTCTTTTGGAATGCAGCGGCAGAACAGGCATTCGGTTACACTGAGGCAGAAATCCTTGGCAAACCGGTTTCCCAAATTGTCCCGCACCACTTCCGCGAGCAAAACCATCAAGCAGTTGAAAATGCCATCACCACTGGTCAGCGAAGGCTTGTTGGCAAGATGATCGAAGTGGCAGGTTTGCACAAGGACAAAACCGAATTCCCAATCGAGATGTCGCTTGCCGAGTGGCGGATTGACGCCGGTCTCTTTTTCACCGCCATTGTCCGTGATATCAGCGAGAAAAAACTGGCTCAGGCGAGAATCGAGCAAAGTGAGAAGAAATACCGTGAACTATTCCAGATCAACCGGGATGGAATTGCCATTTTCACCATCTCACCGGAGCAAGGAACCCAAACTTTTATCGAGTTAAACGCTGCGGCTCACCAGATGCTCGGCTACACCGGGGATGAGATGATCAAACTTTCGCCTGCGCAACTCGAGATGGGTGCAACAGCGGAACAAATCCGTTCGCGGCAATTGGAACTTGCCAACGAGGGGTCGGCGAGCTTTGAAACCACTCTGGTTCATAAGGACGGCCACCCAGTTTATGCCGATTTCTCTGCCATCGTAATCCAGTACGAAGGTCAACCTGCCGTAATGAACATCATCCACGATATTACCAGTCGCAAGCAGGCAGAAGAGCAAATCCGAAAATCTCTGGCAGAGAAAGAAACCCTGCTGCGCGAGTTATACCATCGCACAAAGAACAACATGGGAGTTATCATTGCTATGCTGGGCTTGCAATCGGCATATTTCCATGACAACATCCTGGTCGAGGCCTTCGAGGAAGCTCAAAATCGTATCCGTTCCATGGCGCTGGTGCACCAGAAGCTCTACGACACCCACGATTTATCCCACATCAATTTGAAGGAATACATTGAAGAACTGGTTATCCTTATTTGGGAAAGCAATGGGATTTCGGAAAGCCAGGTGGCCTTTGTGCCTGATATGCAAGATGTGTTTGTCTTGATCGATACAGCTATTCCCTGCGGGTTAGTGCTGAATGAATTGATCACCAACAGCCTGAAGCATGCCTTCCAACCTGTCAGTGGCGGGAAGATAAGCGTCGCCTTGCGTCGATTGGCTTCCGGCGAGATTTCCCTCCTCGTAGCAGATAACGGGGTCGGGTTGAAAGAAGGATTCAACGTTCGTGAAGATGGGCGGATGGGGCTGAAAACGATTTTCGGCCTAGTCGAAGGCCAACTAAGGGCAAAAGTGGAATTTACCAGCAATAATGGCGTATCCTGCAATTTGCAGTTCTTCGACAATTTGTATCAGGAGAGAATTTGATATGGGAAAGCCCAAAATACTGATTGTCGAAGATGAAGTTTTAATAGGCTTCCATGTTCAAATGGAGTTGAGCCGGGCTGGTTATGAAGTTGTTGGCCCGGTCGCTACTGGAGAAGAAGCCATTGAGAGTGTACAGATAGAGAACCCGGATATAATCTTGATGGATATCCGCCTTATGGGAGGAATGGATGGCATCGAAGCGGCGCGAAGGATAGCCGCTTTTTCACATGCTGGGATCATTTTCGTAACCGGTTATGATGATCTGGCTTTGAAAGAGCGCGCCTTGTTTCTGAATCCTCTGGCTTATTTGAGTAAGCCGGTTGGGGCGCGGCACATCGATGCGCTTCTAAAATGCTAAACAACTCTGTTGAGCATGTAAGTTTTAGCCAAAAGTCAAAACCATTCACTTTTCTATCCACCATGCAATTTGCGAGTGACGATATTTGACAGATGTTTTTGACTCAAGCTAAAAATGGTACAGCCACAATCCGCTAGGGATAACAAAAAGCGCGTTGGGCCGCCCCGAACCAGCCCGGAGTCGCGAGCTGGCTGGTATATTCCCGTTTTCCCGCCCCGTGCCGCTACAAGAGCGGATAACTGAACAGCTCCATCACCGTCCAGCGACGACTTACCAACCCCGCAGCCATGGCTGGGGTTCGCTGGCGATACTTTCTCGGGGCTTGCCTGCCCTTTTCCAGCTTCGGTTCGGATAAAAGCTCTCTCAACTCCTCATGGTACTGCGCCAACCCCCAGTTGCGACGCGCCAGCTTCGATACCCCATCCCAGATCGTCAGGTTCAGGCGTTCAATAAAGGCTGGGTTGATGATCCCCATCAGCCCAAGTGCCTACCAAAACATGAATCGTCTGGTCAGTAATACCATAATAGTAACAACCTGGCTCCAGACAGGCATGTCCTTCCGTTTTGATCGTCTCGGGGCGTCCACCTTTCCCCTTTTTCATCGCGCTCCAGGGAATTATGGCATGAAAACAGGCTTCCATACCGCTTTCGTTTGTGCCCCCTACCTGTTCTGCCCGGCAATACGGGCAATCCTTTTCGCTTTTGGGCTTCATCTGCCGGATTTTTGGGCTTTCAAGCGCCTTTGGCTTCGGCAGGATGGATGACAACCACTGCACAAACCACTTTTTCCGACGCAACTCAAACAGCTCTCGCACCAAAATTCCAACCACCAACACGCTCAGGATGATTTCTCGGGTACGCGAGGGCTTTTTCCTTCTTCCAGAGTTTTCAAGCGCCTATCATCCTACCACCTACCCACTTCTCCTGCCTATTATCCCTAGCCGATTGTGGCTGTACCGAAATTATGATCAGGACGAGCAGTATAGCAGGCAAGAGTTTTTTTCATGGAGTGGCTCTTGGGAATGGTTCGTCCCTGGCACAGGCGCGACCCATGCCAGGGAACACGCGCTTCGGTTAGGGGTAAACCCTCAGCAGGCTGGCGCTGTCGAACCAGGCAGTGCCGCCGGATTTTTGGTAGATCAGGAGATAGCGGATCGATGTGTAGGCCGCCGGTGCTCTGAACATCTTGCTGACCTTCTGCCAGTTGTGGGTGCCATATTTGAAGCTGGCTGTAACCATGCCAACCTGGGTGCTGCCGTTCATAAAAATGACGCGCACAGCATACGTGCCGCCGGTTGGGACACGGTAGGCCTTGCTCCAGGCGCTCAGTATGAAAGTATCACCAGCCTTGCCACGTTGGGCGATCACCTGCATGATGGCTTTGCCAGTGTTATTTCCTAGGAATTTCATCGAGTACGGGCCGCTGTAGTGGACGGTTGGATCAAGGTGGTCAGCAGGCTTGACGAAATAGCTGGGGGTCCAGAAGGAAGGCATCATTTTGGCCCTTGCAGTATCCAGGCTGCCGTTGATGAGACATTCGATGAAATTATCAACGGTGATGCTAACATCGGCGGAGACGCTGGTGTAGTTGGTGCTGTCGGTGGGGGTGAAGTCTACCTTGATGGTGTGGGTACCCACCGGCAAGATGGTTCCCGCCGCGGGGGTGTAGGAGAAGCTGCCCGGTGTGCTGGCGGTGGCATTGAGTTGGATGCTGCCCAGGGGTGTGCCAGGCCCAATGTTGGCAGGGTTGGCCCAGGTGATGAGCGGGGTGGCCGAGTTAACATCCAGGCTGACATCGGCGGATGTGGGGGCGTAGTTGGTGCTGTCGGTGGGGCTGAAGTCAACGTGCAGGGTGTGGATGCCAGCTGTCAGGATGCTGCCAGATGCCGGGGTGTAGGTGAAACTGCCAGCGACATCGGCTGTGGCATTTAGCTGCGTCGAACCCAGGGCGGCACCGTAGGTGATGGCTGCGGGGTTATTCCAGATGATGAGCGGGGTAGCCTGGGTGACGATGATGGTCACAGTGGCGGAATCCCCGGAGTAGTTGGCGCTATCGGTGGGGGTGAAATCCGCGCTCAGGGTGTGAGAGCCAGCCTCGAGGATGGTTCCAGCCGCCGGGGTGTAGGTAAAGCTGCCGGGCACATCCGCAGTGGCATTGAGTTGGGTATTCCCCAGGGCAGCGCCGTAAACGATGTTGGCGGGGTTGGCCCAGGTGATCATGGATGGCGCGGTGGTAACTGTGATGCTGACTTCGGCGGATGCACCGGAGTAGTTGGTGCTGTCGGTGGGGGTGAAGTCCACTTTCAGGGTGTGAGTGCCAACATCGAGAATGGTTCCGGTGTCGGGGGTGTAGGCGAAGCTGCCAGCCACATCGACAGTGGCGTTGAGTTGGGTGTTCCCCAGGGCGGTGCCGTAGACGATGTTGGTGGGGTTGGCCCAGGTGATGAGCGGGGTGGCCTGCGTGACGGTGATGCTGACTTGGGCAGAAGCACCCGTGTAATGAACGGCATCCAGCGGGGTGAAGTCCACTTTCAGGATGTGGGTGCCAACATCGAGAATGGTTCCGGCTGCGGGGGTGTAGACGAAGCTGCCAGCGGTATCGGCGGTGGCGTTGAGCTGGACGCTGCTGAGGGCTGCGCCGTAGACGATGTCTGCCGGGGCGCCCCAGGTGATGGTCGAGGCAAGCTGGTTGACGGTGATGGTGAAGCTGTTTGAGCCGATGTTGCCAGCGGTGTCGGTGGCAGTGCAGGTGACGGTGGTTGTGCCAATCGGGAAGGTGTCGCCGGAGTTGTGGTCACAGGCGGGAAGCAGGTCGCCGTCAATGGCGTCGTTGGCCAAGATG
>CAIJPN010000175.1 GCA_903822545.1 uncultured Anaerolineae bacterium
CGAAACGCAGGAAAAAATCATCGCCTATCTCAAAACCGTCCCTGACCTGGGCGACGACATCTTTGATATTGATGCCGTGCTGGCCAAACTGCCACCGGGCTCGAAAGCCGGGCGCGCCGCCATCGACATTGCCCTGCATGATTTGTGGGGCAAACGCATCGGCCAGCCGCTCTATAAGCTTTACGGCCTGAACCCCAACAACATCCCGCTGACATCCTTCACCATTGCCATGGATGAACCAGAGATCATGGCCGAACGCGCCGCCGGACATCCGGTCATCAAGATCAAGCTGGGCAGCGAACGCGACGAAGAAATGGTGGCCGCCATCCGCCGCAAAACGGATGCAAAATTACGCGTGGATGCCAATGCCGGCTGGACTCCTGAACAGGCGCTGGAGCTCATTCCCCGCCTGGCAAACTATGATCTGGAATTTGTCGAACAACCCCTGGCAGCAGACAACATCGAGGGGCTGCGCTGGCTCAAGGGACAGTTGAAAACCAAAGGCGTTAAAATGCCCATTTTTGCCGATGAAAGCGCCCAAAAATCGGGTGATGTGGCCCAACTGGCCGGGGCAGTCGATGGCGTAGTGGTCAAACTGATGAAAACTGAAGGCCTGCGCGATGCGCTGCGCACCATCCATGTAGCCAAAGCCCACGGAATGCTAACCATGCTCTCCTGCATGGTCGAAACCTCGGTAGGAGTCACCGCTGCCGCACACCTGGCCCCGCTCTGCGACTTCATCGACCTGGATGGCCCGCTGCTGATCAAAAACGACCCCTATATCGGCGTCCGCTATGCTGGCGCCAAACTGTCCCTGCCCGATTTGCCCGGCATTGGGCTGGTGCGCAATGATGGGCAGCGCGGAAATCCTTGGAGCGCCTAAACAAATAACGGTTGGTTTATAATGAATTAACAGGCTCTCAAAATTTAGCATTGTGTTCTATGATAGCGAAGAGCCGCAAACCAATCCTGACAGGAGGCAAAAGATGACTGACACAAAACCACTCAACTGGAGCCCTACCCCCGGCATCGGCTACACCGTCAGCCGCCGCGCCGATGGGGGGATGAACATCATCTTCACCGATCTCGCCGACACCACCATCAACCACTGGCATGATTTCGCCCTCGATCACTTGCTGGGTTCTGACCGGCTGACGCGCAACCTGTACGACCTGCGCCAGGTTGCCGAAATCCCCGAAAAAGCCATCAAACTGGCCGGGGATGTCAACAATGACCCATCCACGCGCAACATCCGGCTGGCAGTCCTGGTTGCCAACAGCAACACACGCCAGGCCATCATCGACATCGCAGCCGGGGCCATTGGCAGCGGCGCGGCCATTCGCATCTTTACCAGCCTGGAAGAAGCCGAAACCTGGCTGGGCAAACCCCTCGACCAAATCATCTGATGAACCCGCTCAAGATTGGCTCCAAACTCTTTGAATGGGGTGCCCGCACCTATGTAATGGGCATCCTGAACATCACCCCCGATAGCTTTTCGGGGGATGGGTTATTGTCGGCACCCAGTGATACAGTGCTCGAGCAGGCGCGCCGCTTTATCCTGTCCGGGGCAGACATATTGGATGTCGGCGGCGAATCGACTCGTCCCGGCGCCCAAACCGTCAGTGCGCAGGAAGAATTGGAGCGTACCGCCCCGGTCATTACCGCGCTCGCGAACGAATTTCCCGAGGCTGTGATTTCCATCGACACCTACAAAGCTGCCGTAGCCGAAGCCGCGCTCGAAGCTGGGGCGCACATCATCAACGATGTATGGGGCTTCCGTGCCGATCCCGAAATTGCCAGTGTAGCCGCCAAATATGCTGTGCCCGTCATCCTGATGCACAATCGCAGCCGCCCATCCAACGCCCAGGTGCAGGAGCGTTTGGGCGGGCGCTATATCGGCATGGAATACGCTGATTTGCTGGAAGATGTGCGGCATGAGCTGATGGAATCGGTCATGCTGGCACGCCAGGCCGGAGTCCGAGACGAAAACATCCTCCTCGACCCGGGGATCGGCTTCGGGAAGACGCTGGAGCAAAATCTCGAGCTATTAAACCGCCTGGACGAGATCAAAAGCCTGGGATTCCCGATCCTGTTGGGGCCATCCCGCAAATCTTTTATCGGCTACACCCTCAACCTGCCTCCTGACCAACGCGTGGAAGGCACTGCCGCCACGGTGGCAGTGGGCATCGCGCGCGGGGCCGATATTGTGCGCGTGCATGATGTGGAATACATGGTGCGCGTGGCACGCATGACAGATGCCATTACCAGGAAGTAATTATGAGCGACCAGGACGATACCCTGCTGCGTTACGCCAAAATTTATCTCAAGGCAGGCGAGATCAATACCGCCCGCCAGTATCTTGAGCGGGCGCTGATTTCCGCCGACGATTATGAGACTCGCTGCGAAACCAATTACTGGTTGAGTGAAATCAGCGAAAACCCGGTCGAAAAACGCAAATATCTCGAAGATGTGCTGGCAATTGACAATACCCACGCCCGCGCGCGCCGCAGCCTGGCCATTCTGGATGGCAAACTGAAACCCGATGAAATCATCAACCCCGATGCGCTGCCCGCCCCGGCGATGGGAACCGAAAAAGCCTCGGCCAAACGCTTCACCTGCTCCAAATGCGGCGGGCGCATGGTTTTTGATGGTGACGGGCGCACGCTGACTTGTGAGCAGTGTCACACCCGCCAGGCTCCCAGCGGCCAGGTAGTGGAAGAAGAAAAGGATTTTTTCGTGGCGATGGCTTCCGGCGCCGGGCATCGCAAACCGGTGCTGACCCAGGCCTTTCACTGCCATGGCTGCGGCGCAGAATTCGTTCTACCGCCCGAGGTGATTTCGGCCACATGCGCCTATTGCGGCTCAGCGCACGTCGTCAACCTGACCAAAGAACTGATCGAACCAGATGCCATCATCCCGATGGCCTTCAACCAGCAGGGCGCAGCCGTTCGGCTGGTGAACTGGGTCAAAGAACAGCAGATCATCCCGCAGGGCAAAGTCCAGGCACCGCGCGGGGTTTACCTGCCCATCTGGACGTTTGATGTGATCGGCACCATCCCCTGGAACGGGCTGGTGTACCGCAACAAGAAACTTGTTCCGGTTTCGGGCAATTATGGCCTCGATCGGGACGATCTCGCCATCCCGGCCACACGCAAACTGAACGACATGCTGCCGCGCCTGCTACCCGAATTCAACTACAAGGAAGCCCCGGTCTATGATGCGCGCTATCTCTCCGGCTGGCCGGCCGAAGTGTATGAAATTGCCATGTCAGATGCTTCGCTGAAAGCCCGCGAGGAAACCGTCCAGTATGTGCGCCGCGACATTATTCTCAACAACCCCAATGTGCAAGATTTGGGCTACAACACCACCAACCTTTCGGTGACATCCTTCAAGCTGGTGCTTGCCCCGCTCTGGCTGACCGAATACAAGCTGGAAGGCCAGCGTTACCGCGTGCTCATCAACGGGCAGACCGGCACAGTCCACGGTGAAACGCCCAAAAAGGGCATCATGGGATGGCTAAACGGCCTGTTGGGAGAATAGCCGCCTTGATGCGGCTTTGTAAGATTAGCCCGGATGTTCCACCTCCGGGCGAGGCCAAAAGGCAACAAAACTATAAAAACGGTTAATTTCCCAGCCTGGGCGGGCCCCATCTGTCATTGCTCTCGTTACATGGCGCGACTTTGCCCGTACCATCTGCCCGGCGCTGAACCGCCGGGCTAAATTTACAAAACCCTTCGGGTTGACCATTCTCATGAAGTAAACCTGGATATTATGCCCGCCCTGCCCATTCTCCTCCGACGACGCGAAAGACGCATCGAATCCCGCCAGCAAGCTGAAAGCCGCCGCACCGGCGGGCTGATTGGGTTTGGGCTGCTTTTTTCCACCATCCTGGGGGTTTTTATCATCGCCCTGGCATTTGGCTACGCTTCGGTGACTGCCGACCTGCCCTCGCTCGACCTGCTGCCCATCCTGCTCGATCCATCCAGCGGACTTTTGCTCCAGCCCACGCGCCTGTACGACCGTTCTGGCACTCACCTGCTGGCCAGCCTTTCCCCACAAGATTCCCCGCGCAACTACGTTTATCTCAACCCGGCGCTGCCCGAACACCTGCCAGAGAGCATTTCCAAAGCCACCGTAGCCCTGGCTGATCCCGATTTCTGGATTCATGATGGCTACAGCCTGGCCGGTCTCGACCAACCCGACCTGCACCCCACACTGGCGCAAAAACTGGCATCTGACCTGCTGCTGTGGGATGAGCCGCCCACGCTGCGCCGCGCCCTGCGCGAGCGCCTGCTGGCCTGGCAAATAACCTCCACTTTTGGCCGCGAAAAAGTGCTGGAGTGGTATCTCAATAACGCCGGCTACGGCAACTACACCTACGGTGTGGACGAAGCTTCACGGCTGTATTTTGGCCGCCCGGCCCACAACCTGACCCTGGCCGAAGCCACACTGTTGGCAACCGTCAGCCAGGCCCCGGCGCTTAACCCATTCGATTCTCCCCAGGCTGCCAGCGAGAACCAGCAAAAGGCGCTGGAACTGTTCGGGCGTGAATCCACTTTCAGCGCGGAAGAACTCTCTCGCGCGCAAAACCAGCCGCTTGTTTTTGCCGAAAAGCCAAAAATCTCGAAATTTGCCCCGGCTTTCCTCCAGATCGTGCTCAGCCAGCTTGATTCGACGGTAGATCGCGCCCGCATCGAGCGCGGCGGCATGATCATCACCACCACGCTCGATTTTGACCTGCAAAGGCGGGCTACCTGCGCCCTGCGCGCGCAACTGGCCCGCCTGGGCGGCCTGCCCGACCCGGAAGACTGCCCCGCAGCGCGCCTTTTGCCGCCCCTGCCGCCCGGCGCAAATGCCAGCGCCCCGGCAGCCAGCGCCCTGGTGCTTGATCCGCGCTATGGTCAGGTGCTGGCCGCAGTAGGAGAAACACGCCTGGATGTGGAATCAGCCTATTTAACGGGACACCGCGCCGGGTCGCTGCTGACTCCCTTTATCTACCTGACCGGATTCAGCCGGGGTCTTTCTCCCGCCACCCTGGTGTGGGACCTGCCCCCGGCGGAGGCCGTCAACGTCAACCCCACGGCCTATAAAGGCCCGCTGCGCCTGCGCATTGCCATGGCAAACGATTACCTGGCCCCCGCCGAAAGCGTGCTGGCGCAGATGAGCCTGCCGGGCGTGCTCCAGACCTTGCGCTCCTTCGGGCTGGAAGTCAGCCCCAACGCTGGCAGCCTGATCCAGTCTGAGACGCCGCTCTCGCCACTGACGCTGGCCGAAGCCTACGGCACCTTCGCCACCCAGGGCGTGCAGCTCGGCCAGGATTTCGGCGGGCAGGTGCGCCCCAGCGCCATCCTGCGCATCACCAGCGTGGACGGCCTGATCCTGCTCGATTGGAGCGCGCCCACCTCAGCGCAGGTTGCCAGCCCACAGCTGGCTGCGCTGGTCAACGACATCCTGGCCGACGAATCGGCGCGTTGGCTCAGCCAGGGACGCCCCAACCCGTTTGAGATTGGCCGCCCCACTGCCGCCAAAACCGGCCTGGTTCCGGGCAGCAGTGATACCTGGGCAGTGGGTTACACGCCCTACCGTGTGATTGTCACCTGGCTGGATTCGGGCCTGGAAAACCCCTCGGCGCTGCCCGCTTCCGGGCTTTGGTCAGCGCTGATGCAATCTACCAGCGAGAGCCAGCCCCCCGACTCCTTCCCACTCCCCCCCGGCATCACCACCCTGACGGTGTGCGACCCATCTGGCCTGCTGCCCACCGATGAGTGCCCCAATACCGTCAGCGAAATCTTCCTGGATGGCTACCAACCTGCCCAGGCCGACACGCTCTACCGCGCCTACGATATCAACCGTGAAACAAAGCTGCTGGCCACCGTTTTCACGCCCCCGCAGCTGGTAGAGCGGCGCACCTATATGGTGGTACCGCCCGAAGCCCAGGCCTGGGCCGCCACCCGCCAGGATTCCCCACCCACAGTGTACGACACCATCCAGCCGCCCCCGCCCGACCCTGCCGCACACCTGACCTCCCCCGGCATGTTCGCCAGCCTGAAAGGCACAGTCACTGTCACCGGCAGCGCAGAAGGCGACAATTTCGCCTTTTATCGGCTGCAATATGGGCTGGGGCTGAACCCATCTGAATGGGTGCTGATCGGCACAGATGCGCAAACCCCCGTCAGCGAGTCCACGCTGGCAGAGTGGGATACCAACGGATTGAATGGTCTCTACGCCCTGCAACTGGTTGTAGTTAGCCGCGATGGACGCCTGAAGACATCCACCGTACAGGCCAGTGTGGATAATACACCCCCGCAGATCAGCCTGGATTTCCCAGCCGAGGGCGCAACCCTGCCACTGTCCAGCAACCCACAAATCATCTTCGCCCCGCTGGTGACGGATAACCTGTCACTGGCCAGCCTGGAGATTTTCATCGACAACAAACGGATTGCCAGCTACGAAAAAATCGCCGCCCCGGCAGCCTGGCCGGCCCAACGCGGCGCACACACGCTGAAAGTTGTGGCAAAAGACCAGGCTGGCAACCAGGCTGAATTGCAGGTCAACTTCAGCGTGGGAGATTGATTTCCCCAAGCGGCACGCATCAAACCATATAAAGACCGCCTGTTTGCTCCATCCACTCGGCGATTTTTTCCACCGCGCCAGCAATGTTGTTGTCTGAAATATCCAATTCCAGCCGGGGGAGCATTGATTCAGAAACTAGCCGCTGAATGAGTTTTTGCTCCTCCACAAAACGATTTAAATCATCATACTGGCGTGGATTGCCCGAAACTTTGAGCCGCTCTTCGCGGGCCGCGGCAAAAGATTCGGGGCTGCGGTTGAGAAAAACGAGCCGAAAACCCTGCGGGACGAGACGCTGTTCCAACCAGCGGAAATCATAATCACGGTTGTAAGTCATCAGCTGGTAGGCACGCGTAGAGATATGGAAACGATCAACAATCCATGAGTAGTATTTTTGCAGTTCAAACAAGCGCATCCAGGTCTGGTAAGTTTCCATCGCCAGGGCTTCTTCTTGCGGCTCAAAATTGATCAAGCCCCGGCCCCAGGGAAAGTTTGTGAAAGCGCACCATTCCCCCGAAATAAGTGGGGAATGATAACGATAGCGCCGGGGGCCGACCATTCTTGGATGCTCATTCAGCGAAAATGCGATTTCTGTTTTGAATGTCAGGCGGGTGCCTTCGAGAATTATTTTTGGGCAAAGTTTGGATGACATGATTCCTCGTTAAAAAAGTTTTTTCATGCAGTCTTGCCTGGGAGCCTGCAAAAACATTCTTCCACAGGTTGATATTTTCATTCACCGCTGGCCCAACCCGGCCTCCCCAAGAACGTTTCCCAGTCCGTCCTTGGGGAAGGGGCTGATAGACAAGTGAAAAATGCGGCTTTATTCTTTTGCAGGCACTGCTACCCGGGCAAAACAACTACTTGTGGGGGCACATTTTTTAAGTTTAACAGGGAGAAACCTGGGAAAATCGATTAAGTGATGCGTGAAAGCAGGGTGCGATGCAAAATCCTATGCTATAGTAATAATAACCCAATTGGAGGTTGCCATGTCCCCGGATAAGAAAAACGAACCACAGTTCAAGCTCAATTATTTCGACATAATCAAAGGTGTGCTCTTCCCACAAATCGGGAAACCGCCCGTCAAGCCCGCCACGCCCCCGCAGGCACCCACACCGCCTGCTGCATCATCACCGGCCCCGGCAGCGGCAAAACCGCCCGTAACAACCGTCCAGCCAACCCCGATGGTGAGCAAACCGCCCGTGGCCGCCGCCCAGCCCACAACCGCACAGGCGGCTCCCGCTCCGCAGAAACCCGAACCAACCGCCGAAGAAAAAGCCAAACAACGCGAAAAAAGAATGCGCTTGATGTGGACAATTGGCAGCGTGGTATCCATTGTGGTGAACCTGGTACTGATCATTATCGTGCTGGTGCTTGTGAACCAGGTTTTCGTGCTAAAAAAGCTGGTCGGCGATCAACTGTTGGGCGGGTTGTATAACAACTTCGTCCTGATGGATCAAGCCCACATCAAGACCGATATCACCGTCACCGATGAAATCCCGATCGATTTCAACTTGCTCATCAGCCAGGATACCGTTGTAACCCTGACGCAGCAAACCGCAGTAAATAATGCCATGGTGGATTACCTGAATACCGGCGGGCTGATCATCTCCAACGCCCCAGCAGACATCACACTCCCAGCCGGGGCCCAACTGCCAGTACACCTGGAACTGACCGTTCCGGTAAAAGCCATGATCCCGGTCAAACTCAACGTTCCGGTGGATATCCCGCTCCAACAGACCGAACTCCACCAACCATTTGTCGGCCTGCAAAACGTGGTCGCTCCCTATTACCAGATGCTTGCTCCTGAGCTGGAAAAATGTGATGACGCCCTGCCCGGCCTCCTGTGCTTCTTCTTCGCCACCCCGTAGCCCATCATGCCTGAGCTTACACGCGTATTCCTCGACAACGGCCTGAAAATCCTGCTCAAGGAAATTCATACATCGCCACTGATCAGCAGTTGGGTCTGGTATCGTGTCGGCTCGCGTGATGAGCCTACCGGGCGCACCGGCATCTCGCACTGGGTCGAGCACATGCAGTTTAAAGGCACCCCCCAGTTCCCGGCCACCGTGCTGGATAAGGCCATCGCGCGCGAAGGCGGCCTATGGAACGCTTTCACCTTCATCGACTGGACAACCTACTTCGAAACCATGCCGGCCAGTAAAATCGACTTAGCGCTGCGCCTGGAAGCTGACCGCATGACCAATAGCCTGTTCAACCCCGATGAAGTCGAATCTGAGCGCACAGTCATCATCGCCGAACGCGAAGGCAGCGAAAACGAACCGCTCTTCCAACTGGCCGAATCGATGCAGCACGCCGCATTTCGTGTTCATCCCTACCAGCACGAAGTCATCGGTGATATGGCCGACCTGCACACCATCACCCGCGACGACCTTTACAACCACTACCGCAGCTACTACATCCCCAACAACGCCGTCCTGGCCCTGGCAGGAGATTTTGACAGCGCCGAAATGCTCGAACGCATCGCCGAACTGTTCGATTCCATCCCCGATGGCCCGCTGCCCCCACGACTCAATCGCCCCGAGCCAGAGCGACGCGGCGAAACCCGCCTGACGCTCGAAGGCCCGGGCGAAACCACCTACGTCCAGGCCGCCTACCCGGCCCCCGCAGCCAGCAGCCCAGATTTCTTCCCCATGGCCGTACTCGACAGCCTGTTATGCGGCCCCAGCAACCTGAACATGTTCGGCGGCGGCGGGATTTCAAACAAAACCTCGCGCATCTACCACGCCCTGGTCGATACCGAGCTGGCGATCAGCATCGGCGGGGGCAGTTCGGCCACCATCGACCCGTTCCTTTACAGCTTCAGTCTCACCGTCCATCCCGAGCGCGACCCCAACTACGCCCTGGCCGCCCTCGATGCCGAAATCGAACGCATCCAAACCGAACCGATCGCCCCCGCCGAAGTTGCCCGCGCCATCAAACAAGCCCGCGCCATGTTTGCCTACGGCACCGAAAATATCACCAACCAGGCCTTCTGGCTGGGCTACGCCGAAATGTTCGCTGACTACAACTGGTTTCTCACTTATCTGGAGAAATTGGCCGATGTCACCCCCGAAGATGTCCAGCGCGTTGCCAAACAATACCTGCGCCCGAGCCGCCGCATCGTCGGGACCTATCTACCCGTTGGCGGGGAGGCCGTTGAATGAGCAGGTCACGCCCCGTAGCACCATCCATTAAAGCCCTCGTTCGCAAATCCCTCCCGGCGCAAAAAGGACACTCCCTGCCCGGCCCCCAGGATATCTTCCGCACACAACTTCCCAATGGCATCGTCATCCTGGTGCGCTCCAACTTCAACAGCCCATCGGCTGTGATCAGCGGGTACATCCAGGCTGGCAGCCTGTTTGAAAGCGATGGTAAGCTCGGCCTGGCAGATTTTGTCGCCTCGGCGTTGATGCGCGGCACCGAAAAACACACCTTCGAACAAATCTACGATGCGCTCGAATCGGTTGGTGCCACGCTGGGATTCAGCTCCGGCTCCCATACCACCGGATTCAGCGGGCGCTCCCTGGTCGAAGACCTGCCCCTGCTCTTCGACCTGCTGGCAGAATCAGCCCGCACGCCCATCTTCCCATCCAACGAACTAAAAAAACTGCGCGCCCAACTCCTCACCGGACTTTCCATCCGCGCCCAGGACACCAGCGACATGGCCGCCATGACCTTCGACGAGATCGTCTTCGCCGGTCATCCCTACGCCCGCCCCGACGATGGCTACCCCGAAACCATCCGCGCCATCACCCGCCGCGACATTGCCCGCTTCCACAAACGCCATTTTGGGCCAAAAGGCATGAGCATCGCCGTTGTGGGAGCAGTCGAGCCGCAGTTTGTGGTAGACCAGGTCAGCCGTGTGCTCGGCGACTGGCAAAACCCCGCACAGCCGGCCCACGCCCCGCTGCCGCCGCTTACCCCCCTCACCGGGATCACCCGCAAACACATCCCCATCCCTGGCAAATCCCAGGCCGATATAGTGATTGGCGCATCCGGCCCTGAGCGCCGCTCGCCCGAATATATCGCCGCATCGCTGGCAAATTCCGTCCTGGGCCAGTTTGGCATGATGGGCCGTATCGGCGACGTGGTGCGCGAACAATCCGGGCTGGCTTATTATGCCTACTCCAGCCTCAGTTCCGGGCTTGGCCCCGGCTCCTGGGATGTCAGCGCAGGCGTTAACCCAACCAACATCGAGCGTGCCATCGAACTGATCCGCACAGAACTGGCCGGGTTTGTCGAAAAAGGCATCTCCACCGAAGAACTACAGGACAGCCAGGCCAACTTCATCGGGCGGCTGCCGCTCTCGCTTGAATCCAACACGGGGGTTGCCAACGCCCTGCTCAACATCGAACGCTACAACCTGGGGCTGGACTACTACCAGCGTTACGAACAAATGGTTCGCCAGGCCACCCCCGAAGAAGCGCTGAACGCCATCCGCCGCTATCTGCACCCTGACAGATTGGCAATCGCCACCGCTGGGCCATAACCATGACTCTCGCCACTGGCATCGACCTGCTCGAAATCGCGCGCCTACAAACAGCAATTGAACGGCATGGGGAAAGTTTCCTGCGCCGCATCTATACCCCTGCCGAACGTGACCTGTGTGCCGGGAATTTTGCCTCGCTGGCTGTTCGTTTCGCCGCCAAAGAAGCAGTTACCAAAGCCCTCGGGACGGGTATCGGGGCTGTTTCATGGCACGAAATTGAGATTTTGCGCAACGAAAAGGGTGCGCCCACCCTCCAATTGTACGGCAAAGCCCTGGAGTTGTCCCAAAGCCTGGGCTTTCACAGCTGGAGCATCAGCCTGAGCCACACCCGCGAGCACGCCATCGCCATGGCGATTGCCCTGGCATAGCCGTAACGCGAGATACTATCTCGTGCTACGTTTTTAACTAAAACATGGACAGGCGATGGCCTGCCCATGAGATGCTATCAGCCTGAGCCACACCCGCGAGCACGCCATCACCATGGCGATTGCGCTGGCATAGCCGTAACGCGAGATACTATCTCGCGCTACGTTTTTAACTGAAGCATGGACAGGCGATGGCCTGCCCACGAGATGCTATCAGCCTGAGCCACACCCGCGAGCACGCCATCACCATGGCGGTTGCCCTGGCATAACCGTAGCGCGAGATACTATCTCGCGCTACGTTTTTAACTGAAGCATGGACAGGCAGGCGATGGCCTGCCCATGAGATGCTATCAGCCTGAGCCACACCCACGAGCACGCAATCGCCATGGCGATTGCCCTGGCATAGCCGTAACGCGAGATACTATCTCGCGCTACGTTTTTAACTGAAACATGGACAGGCGATGGCCTGCCCATGAGATGCTATCAGCCTGAGCCACACCCGCGAGCACGCCATCACCATGGCGGTTGCCCTGGCATAGCCGTAAAGCGAGATACTATCTCGCGCTACGTTTTTAACTAAAGCATGGACAGGC
>CAIJPN010000176.1 GCA_903822545.1 uncultured Anaerolineae bacterium
AGAAGAGAAAGTCTTCTACCTTTTTGTTTTGAAAAGGCGGCAAAATGGCAGATGAACGGGAAGAAATCGAAGCTGAAATTGCACGACTAAAGGCTCAATTGGCGAAGTTGGAAGGCTCCGGGGCAATTGCCCAGGGAGAAAACCCCAAAGCGGTTGGCGCTGGCGGGGTTTTGGTTGGGGGTGACGTGCATGGGGATGTACACATCCAAAACGTGGTTGCGCCCACCGGCCCAACACCCCTGCCGCTGGACGAAGCCCTGCAAAGCTATCTCGACAACCTGATCAGCACCCACCGCCACCTGAGATTGCAGGGCATCCGCGCCGGGAGCCAGCCGTTGAGCGTGGCGCTGGAGAAAGTTTACGTCTCGCTGACTGCCGATGACAAACAGGCGGGCGGTAACAAGCGCGAAACCAGCGAAATGCGCGATATGGGTAGCGCGCTGACCATCGCCGACGCGCTGGGGCGTTACCGCAGGCTGGTCATTATCGGCGACCCTGGCTGCGGCAAGACCACCTTGCTCTCCTACCTGACCCTGACGTATGCCCGCTCCCTGCGCCAGAACGATAAAACCGTTCAGGAGCGGCTGGCGCTCGCTGAGAACGATCACCTGCCCATCTTCCTGCCGCTGCGTGACCTGGGGCAGCACCTGCGCGCCGAAAAGCCAGGGATTGACGGCCCGGCGCTCATGCTCACCTACCTGCGTGATTACTACCTGGCACAAAACATTTGCCTGCCGGAAAACTTTTTCAACGCTTCGCTGGAAAATGGCAAGGCGGTCATCCTGCTGGACGGCATGGACGAGCTGGCCGACATCGGCCTGCGCCAGCGCACCGCCCGCCTGATTGAGAAATTTGCCGGGCGTTACCCGAAATGCCGGTTTGTCGTTACCAGCCGGGTGGTGGGCTACGATGGCGCGGCGCGGGTGGGAGCCGAGTTTGGGCTGGCGAAGGTGCGCGATTTCAGCCCGGCAGAAGTGCGCCAGTTTGTGCGCGACTGGACGCGGGTGGTGGAATCCACCCTGGCGGGCAGCGACAGCCTGGACGTGCTGCGCCTGGCGGATGAACAATCGGGGCGGCTGACCCAGGCCATCGAGACAAACCCGCGTGTGGCCGAACTGGCAGTCAATCCGCTGCTGCTGACCGTCATCGCGCTGGTGCATCGCTACCGCGCCCAACTGCCAGAACGCCGCTCGGAGTTGTACGAAGAAGCGGTGGAAGTGCTGCTTGGGCATTGGGATCGCGCCAAAGGTCTGGACGATGAGCAGGATTTGGGCGGCATCCGGCTGGATAGCGGCGACAGGCGCAGTTTCCTGGAGCCTGTGGCGCTGTGGATGCACGAACGCCAGCGCCGCGAGATCGAAGTGGCTGACCTGCGCGAATTGCTCCAACCGCGCTTCAAGAACCTGACCGGCGATGACCTGCGTGCCGAAAAAGTGACCAACAGCTTCCTGCGCTTGATCAGTGAACGCAGCGGCTTGATCGTGGAGCGCGGGATTGGCGTATACGGCTTCGCGCATCTCACTTTCCAGGAATACCTGGCGGC
>CAIJPN010000177.1 GCA_903822545.1 uncultured Anaerolineae bacterium
GCAGGGCTTTTTCCTGGAGCATTTCAAGATTTTGGCGGTGCTGGAAAGCCGCTGTGAGCCGTGGTTTGAGCAGGCGGCGGTGAATACGGTGGTGACGATTGTGGAACGCTGCGATTCGCAGGCGGCGCGCGATGCGCACCCGGCGCGTTTTGTCAAAATCAAGCGCCCGCTGGCCGAGTTGATGCCCTGGGATATTCACCTGGATGGGCTGCGCCGCTGGGTGGGGATGGATAAACTCGTCCAGCGGATTATGGCGGCGATGAAGGCCTCCACCGACCCCTCCGCCCCGCATACGGTGGAGGACGACGATTTTCGGATCCGCACTGTGACCCAGGGCGCGCTGCGTGCCGAAGTGAACGCCACCACCCAGACGGTGAAGTGGGGACGCTACCTGCGCGCCCCGCAGGTGTATTTTGACCTGCTCAAACAGGCGGGCAATAAACTGGCGTTATTGCGGGATGTTGCTCCTCCTGCTCGAGGTGGGACGACCCGTATTAATGAGTTTTTCTATGTGGATGACGAAACAATTCAGCGTTTTGGAATTGACCCAGAATTTTGTTTTCCACTCATCAAATCACCGGGCGATTCCAGCACAATTCAAATAGACATAGCCACTTTGGAGTTGAAAGTGTTTGTCTGTCACAAGACAAAAGACGAGTTGCGCGCCAAGAAACAACTGGGAACACTGTCATATATTGAATGGGGCGAACAGCAAGAATATAAAGATGGCGTTCAACGTGGTATGAAATGGCCTGATGGAACATGGGTAAAAGATAGAAAACCAGGCTGGTATGCTTTGCCGTTAAGCGAAACACATACAAGCCAAGTCTTTATTGCAAGTGCCTACGGTGAACGCCATATCCATAAATACTCGGTAGCGCCTTTAATAGCAGACAAACGCCTGTACTTTCTATCCCCTGTTAAAGAAATTGACAACGAATTGACCGCAGCAGTGATGAACTCCAGCCTGACCGCTTTCTTAACCGAAACGGCTGGGCGCGTGAGCATGGGCGATGGCGCGCTCGAACTGACCGTCGAGGACGCCCGCGACTATCTGTTTGTCCCTGACCCGCGCAAATTCGATGACGAGAGCCAGCAGGCCACCCGCGCCGCCTTCCAGCCCCTGCTCCAGCGCCCCATCGGCTCAGCGCTGGATGAAATCCAGCGCCCCGACCGGCAGGCGCTCGACCGGGCGGTACTCTCCGCTGTCGGTTTGAACCCGGACGAGTGGCTGTCCCGCCTGTACGAAGGTCTCTCCGTGCTGGTGCGGGAGCGTATTGAATTGGGCAAAAAACGCAGCCAGTCGCGCAGTTCGCGCGGTCAAAAAGCCGCCGGGCGCGTCTCCGAAGATGTCCTGTCCGACCTGCTGCCCGAAGGCCCGCAGCGCTTCCCGGATGATTTTCTCACCCCGGCGGCGCGCGCCAGCCTGCGCGAAATCCCGCTGCCCGAGAAACCCATCCAACACAAAGGCTCGTTCTTTGGCAAAGAAGAACTCAGCGACGAGAGCGGCGCGAAAATCATGCTCAACAACATGTTTGAAGTCCGCTACGTGCTGTATGCCCAGGCCAACGGCGCGCGC
>CAIJPN010000178.1 GCA_903822545.1 uncultured Anaerolineae bacterium
ACCGCCCAGGCTGCCAGCGTCCCGGTGGAAACTCCAGTTCGCCCGGCAATGCCACAGGTGACAGGAAAACCCATCGAAACGGTGACTGCCAAAGCCGAAACACCCGATCCAGCCCCGCGCCAGGCTGCGACAACGGAATTCAGCCCGAAGATAACTGCCCAGGCTGCCAGTGTCCCGGTGGAAACCCCGGAAATGCCACAGGTGACAGGAAAACCCATCGAAACGGTGACTGCCAAAGCCGAAACACCCGATCCAGCCCCGAGTCAGGTCGCGACAACGGAATCCAGCCCGAAGATGACCGCCCAGGCTGTCAGCGTTCCAGCGGAAACCCCGGCAAGGTCACAGGTGACAGGAAAATCCATCGAAACGGTGACTGCCAAAGCTGAAACACCTGATCCAGCCCCGCGCCAGGCCGCGACAACGGAATCCGGCCCGAAAATGACCGCCCAGGCTGCCAGCGTTCCGGTGGAAACCCCGGCGAGACCACAGGTGACAGGAAAACCCATCGAAACGGTGACTGCCAAAGCTAAAACACCTGATCCAGCCCCGCGCCAGGCCGCCAGTGTCCCGGTGGAAACCCCGGAAATGCCACAGGTGACAGGGAAACCCATCGAAACGGTGACTGTCAAAGCCGAAACACCCGATCCAGCCCCGCGCCAGGCCGCGACAACGGAATCCAGCCCGAAGATGACCGCCCAGGCTGCCAGCGCCCTGGTTGAAACCCCGGAAATGCCACAGGTGACAGGAAAACCCATCGAAACGGTGACTGCCAAAGCCGAAACACCTGATCCAGCCCCGCGCCAGGCCGCGATAACGGAATCCAGCCCGAAGATGGTTGAGCAGCCCGCTCAAACGATGTTTTTTGGTGTGGAAAGTGGAAGTAAGGATGAAAAACTTGGGTCTGCATCTGCACAAACGGTGAGTGATGATGCGGTTGCAGCCCAGAATGATATGGGCTTGCAACAAATTCGGGTGGCGGATGATGCTAAAGTTGAAAAAACAGGAGTTGAGAAGGATTTCTCAATGCCTGATGGTGCCGGGATACAGCAAAAGGTTGCGAATGCTGCGGTAACGGGACGAACGGACGGGGCGGACAGCGTCCTGCCTGTGATGCAGAAAAATGAACCAGCGAAGGGTGAGCCGGTTGTCCAGGATGAAAAATCCAGCCGGGCCTTTTTTAAGAAGGATGAGAGGAAGGTTGGGGATGTTGAAAAATCGTCTGAAAGTGGAAAGCTGGCGGCTTTTGGCAGCCCGCTGCATACGCAGGCGATGGGCAAGCCGGATGCGAACTTTGCTGCCAGCCACTCGCCAGTGGTGGATGTGGCCGAGCAGGTGGCGCGCCAGTTGAGTACGAGGCTCCAGCCAGGGATGGGCGCGATGCGCCTGGAGTTGCACCCGCAGGAGTTGGGCGCGATCGATGTGCAGGTGGCGCGCGGCCCGCAGGGTGTGAGTGTGACCTTTTTTGCAGAACAACCCGCCACGGGGCGGTTGCTTGAAGCCCAAATGGGCCAGTTGCGCCAGTCGCTTAGTGATGCGGGTGTGCAGTTGGCCGGGCTGAATGTTGGACAGCAAAGACAGGAAGGAGGTGGTTTCCAGCAGAACCCGTTTGCCCGGGCGCAGCAGGTGAGTGCGCCGGTGGCAGCCACAAGCGCCGAGGAACCTGATGCGCTGGCATGGCAGGCGGGCAGGATTGATTATCGGGTGTAGGTGTAAGTTATTTTTGCAAGGAAGGAGAGTGTTATGTCGGTAAATGCAGTTTCAGCAGTTTCTCATAGTTATTCGGCGATGGCAGCCAGCAGTTCTGCCTCGTCCAGGAGTATTACAACCAGCAATGCGATGGATGCGAATCAGTTCATGCAGCTTCTGATGGCGCAGTTGACCCACCAGGATCCGCTGGAGCCGATGAACAACACTGAGATGCTGACGCAGTTCTCGCAGTTGAATTCGCTCCAGGAATTGCGCGATATTCGCACAACGCTGGAAGCGGTGTCGGTTTCGAACCAGACCACTTACCTGGCGAGCCTGATCGGGAAGATGGTGAAGGCCAGCCGAAGCGATGGGAAGACTATTGAAGGTGTGGTAACTGGCGTTGAGACCAGCCAAGATAAGCCGCAGTTGTTGATCGGCGATGAAAGGGTCGATTTAAGCAACGTGCAGGAGATCCAAGGAGATGTTTCATGACCGATCCATTTAGCGTTCAGCTTGGACGAATAAATGGGACGGGCCAACAGCCTGCCAAACCCGCCAGCACGACGACCCAGCCCGTGCAGGGGCCCAGTTTCACTGAAACTCTTGAATCCGTTCAGGGCGTGCGATTTTCCAATCATGCGCAGAAACGCCTGCAAAGTCGAGAGATTTACCTGGACAGCGAGAACGTTAACCGGCTGTCAGATGCAATCGACAAGGCAGAAAAGCGCGGCGGGAAATCCTCGCTGGTCATGGTAGACGATCTGGCTTTCATTGTGAATGTCAAGGAGCGCACCGTTGTCACAGCGCTGGATAAGAATCAGCGCGGAGAGGGTGTTTTCACCCAAATCGACAGTGTGGTGTTTGCAGACCCGGCCAAAAGCAGTACCAAATCGTCCATCGATATAAAAGGTTAATCCAATTCAACTTTTCAAACTCAAAAATCATTCAGGCTGGCCCTCCTGGAGGAAGCCTGAAGCACCCACCAAAAGGAGATAAAAATGATCCGCTCAATGTTCACCGCTATCAGTTCTTTAGGCCTTCACCAGAAGTATTTGGATGTCGTTTCCAACAATCTTGCCAATGCCAACACCACCGGTTACAAAGCCAGCCGTGTCCTGTTCCAGGATCAATTCGCGCAGACGATGAGCGTCGGTTCAGCGCCCAGCGCTACCCTCGGCGGAACCAATCCCACGCAGATTGGTCTGGGTGTGGGCCTGGGTTATGTGGCGGGCAATTTTACGCAGGGCACTTTGCAAAACACCGGCCGCAACATGGATCTGGCTGTGCAGGGTGACGGTTTCTTTGTTTACGGACAGGATGCCAACCGCCGCTACTCGCGCGAAGGCTCAATGAGCCTCGACTCAGACGGGTACATGGTCAATATGGCCACCGGCTTGCGTACGCAAGGCTGGATGGTGGATGCCAATGGCGTTATCGACACCAACCTGCCAGTGGATGACATCCAGATCGACAAGGAAAAGACGATGGCGAAAGCCACTGAAAACGTTTACCTGGGAGGCAACCTGAGCGCGAACACTGCCACAGATGGCACCGGCTCCGTTTCTGTTTCGATGGCTGTCTACGACTCGTTGGGCGCGCTCAACACTGCTACACTGAAGCTGACCCGCGACGCCGTCAACCCGCTGCAATGGAACTGGGCGATTGTTGACCCGACCACCGGGCTGCCCAATGTTGCCACCGGCACGGGCGCTGGCACCATCACCTTTGATGTGAACGGCCAGGTGGATACCGCCATCATCCCGAATCCGGCTGTCACCACCGCTGTGACCATCCCCGGCTCGACTGGCTCGGCCAACGCCGGACAGGTTGCCGTGACCCTCGATTTCTCCAAGCTGACGATGCTGACCACCCCCACCAGTTCCACCGTCACCAGCCAGGATGGCCTGGCTGCCGGTTCTGTCTCGGATGTCTACATCGCTCCGAAAGATGGCACAGTTTCGTTGATCTATGCCAACGGCCTGACGGAAGTCGTTGGACAGGTGGCCTTGGCACGCTTCACCAACCCCACCGGCCTGGTACATGCTGAAAATACCACCTTCGTGCCGGGTTTGAACTCTGGCACCGCGCAGATTGGCGTTGCCGCTGGGGGTGGGCGCGGAGCAATTGCCTCAGGCAACCTGGAAGCCTCCAATGTGGATATGGCCCAGGAATTCACCAACATGATCCTGGCCCAGCGTGGGTTCCAGGCTTCATCCCGCGTGATCACCACCTCGGATGAAATCTTGCAGGAACTTGTCAATCTCAAGCGGTAAACTGTAAATAGAAAGAACCGGCGTCGGGAAACCGACGCCGGTTCTTTGTTTAACCCAACCCATCAGGAGGATAGCGCCTATTTGCAATACTTTGCCAGCCCGGCGCGATTCAGTACCACAATTTTGCCGTTGGCGTTGATGGAGATGAATTCCTGTTCGCGGAAAAAAACCATCACCGTATTGACACGTTTGCGCGAAGCGCCCACCAGGTCGGCGATATCGCTCTGGGTCAGGTGAATGGGGATCAGCACCGATTCACCGTCAGCGCGGCCATACTTTTCAGCAAAAGCCAGCACCTGGCGCGCTACCCGCCCGTAGACATCCAGCGTAGCCAGGGCCTGGATCAATTCATTTGCCAGCCGCACCCGCGCCGAAAGGATGCGCACCAGGCTTTGGGCGACTGCCGGGAACTGGCGCAGTGCTTCTTGGAAGGCCTGTTTATCCATCCACAACAACAGCGAATCTTCGAGCGTGACAGCACTGGCAGAACGCCCGGAACTATCAATCAGGCTCATCTCGCCGACAGTATCGCCCGCGCCGAGGATGGCCAGCACAACATCGCGCCCATCGGCCTGCTCGACATGGATTTTGACCGTGCCATACAGGATGATATACACCGCTTCGCCAGGCAGTTCAGCCGTCACAATGCTGGTTCCAGCTGCTACCATACGGCGGTGTGCCTGGTGGGCCACCCAGTTCAGCTCAGTCGCGGTCAACCCATCAAACAGCGGGATGGTTCCCAGGATATTGCGCGTTTCGTCCGATTTCAGATCAGCCATACGTAACATGATTTTACCCTCGTGCGCCGAATAATTGTCTGAACATTTTTGGAAGGAAAAGCCACAGGTTTGCACTAATTCTGCAAAAGAAGAGCTTCCGCCTCCCAGGTGGGTTCCTGGCTGACAGCTGGCAGAGCCACTTCCAACCCTTCACAGGCGGCGAAGGCTGCCGGGAAGCTGTTGCGCGCCTGGGCATCAATTTGAGCAACGGTTTCATCGTCATAATTGGGGTCGTGGTGGAACAGGGCCAGTTGCTTCACACCGGCTGCCAGCGCCAGTTCACAGGCCATCTGCGGGGTGGAGTGCCCGAAGCCTTGTTTTGAGCCAAAACCGGCCTCGCCGCGATAATCCGCTTCGGAATATTGCGCATCGTGGATGAGCAGGTCGGCGTTTTTGGCAAAGGCCGCCAGCCGCCGGTCGGTGCCCACGTAGCCTTCTGTGTCGGTGGCATAAACGATGGCCTGATCACACCATTCGATGCGGTAGACCAGGACTCCGCCCGGGTGGGCGTAAGAGCGCATGATGCGAATGATCACTGCGTCGGGGCGGGTGGGTGTGGCATTTTTCCCCAGGCGGATGGCGTTATCATCAATCACGATGATGTCAGTCTCTTGCAGCGAGTGAATTTCTTTGGTGGAGTTCATCTCGCGCAGGCTGACGGGGAAGGCTGGCGGGGTCTGGTTGCGGATGAGCAGTTCTTCCAGGGCCTGTTCTGATGATCCCGGCCCAAACAGGTACAGCCGCGATTTGGGGTTGTAAGCCGGGGCGAAGAAGGGGAAGCCCTGGGTATGGTCGTGGTGGAGGTGGCTGAACAGGATGACGGCTTCGGTAACGCCGCGTTTTAGCAGGTCGCGCCCGAGTGGGATGATGCCAGTGCCGGCATCGAGGATGATGGTGTGTTTTCCAGCGCGAACCTCGACACAGGCAGTGTTGCCACCAAACTGGGTGGTCTGCGCGCCAGGGGTGGGATGGCTGCCTCGTGTGCCCCAAAATTTGACGGTCAGGGTATTTTCTTTCATGGCGGTCTCCTTTTTTACTGGTGCAAGTGGTTGGTGTGTTACTTTCTGATCCTATTATCGGTCTGATGGCCGGTTATCACAACGCAACCTGGGACAGGGTAAGTGAGAAATATTGCACAATCAGGCGATTTCGCCTGGTTACAGGAATCAAAAAACGGGCAAAATGCCCGTTTTTACGCAAAATTAGCGAGGTTATCCCTGCACCCAGGCTGGGCCGCTGCCGGGGGTGAAGGGCATGCCCAGCATGACTACGGTGATGTTGTCGTGTCCGCCACGCTGGTTGGCAAGCGCAATCAGCGTATCAATGGCCTGGCTGAAGGTTGCGCCGCTGATGGTTTCCAGGATTTCGGAATCGTTCACAAGGTCGGTCAAGCCATCGGAGCACATCATGATCACATCGCCTGGTTTGAGCGTCGTGCCCTGGTTGGCGCGGGCTTTGGAATCGCTGTCAGTGCTGTTCAGGAACAGGCGCAAATCTGGTTCTGGCGGTTCGCTGGAGCCCAGGAACCGGCGGATGACGTGCATGTTGGGGTGGCCTTTAACCTGGGAGCGATCCAAAAGTCCTTTTTCGATGGCTTCCTGGATCCAGGTATGGTCGCGTGAAATCTGTTGGATTTTCCCGTCGCGCATGAGGTAGATGCGCGAATCGCCTGCATAGCCGATGTAAAGCTGCTGTCCGACAATCCACACGCATGAGACGGTGGCGCCCATGCCTTTGCGGGTGGCGTCCAGGTCGGCCTGTTCGTAGATGGATTCGCTGGCGCGGTAGAAACTTTCCTGGAAAACCGCCAACGGGTGCCCGCCATCGCTGTTGGCAACGGCATCGCTGATCAGGTTAACGGCCATTTCTGAAGCCACTTCACCCGCGCGATGTCCGCCTATGCCATCCGATACGATGGCAAAGACGGAGGGTGTCGGGTTGTTTGGGCCGAGGCTGTATGCTGTTACGGCAAAGTTATCCTCGTTATTTTTGCCCGACATGCCGGGGTGGCTTTTGGCAGCCACATACAGGTGCGCGCGCTGGCTTTGGTTCATGGTTGGTTAAGCGGGGTCACTACCGGTTTGGGAGTTTTGGGCGGTTTTGTTAAGACAAAGCGATAGGTCAACTGCCCAAAGTTTACCACATCACCATGCCTGAGCGTACGGCCCGTGGATGGAACTGGCTCATAATTGAGCCATGTTCCGGCGGTGGAGTTTTGGTCAGCCAGGGTGTACTGGTCATCGTCATCCTGCCGCAGCCGGGCATGCAGCCCCGAAACGGAAGGGTGATCGAGAACGTTGGTCGCCTGGGTGGGGTCGGTGCCAAAGGTCAGTTCCCGGCCATAGAGTGGAATCGGGTCCCCGGGCGCGGGGCTTCGATCTGCAGTGAGCTTGGCGAAGTAGGCTGGCGGGGCCGGAGGTTTGCGCCGCAGCCAGGGGAAGGGGTTGGCGCGCGGGGCCGGGGCATTGCGCGGTTCGACAGCAGCCACTGAAACCGGTTGCGTGACCGGGTCGAGATTGCGTTTGCGTTTTTCGCGCAGGCTCTTCATGGAAGGGATGCGAAACTGACGGCTCATCAACAGGATGACCAGCAGCACCATGCCTGCCAGCAGAACCCCGCCAACCGCCAATATGCTGCGCTGACGGATGAGTACGCCCGTCAGGCCGCCCGGCGGCTGCTGGACAACGATTTCTACGGGTACTTCGGCGCTGGTGGCGTTCAGCCCGAGCGAGTCGCTGGCTTCTACTTGCAGGTTGAATTGCTGGCTGGAGAGATATGAGCTCAAATCCCAGGTAAACCGGTCGAAAGGTTCGGATGTGTTTTCATCCACTACCTGGCCGTTAACCAGCAGGGCGGAACGTGTCAGCGCGCGCGGGTGCTTATCGGGAAATTCCACCAGGATGGTGATTTCCTGCTCATCAGGTTGGGCATTCTGTAGATCAAAAGGATCGGTTTCGTTTTGGCGCACAATCTGGATGGGCGGGGAGACCAGCGCCAGGTTGGGTGGCTCCACTCGCATTTCTACCAATATGGGTGCCGATGTGATTGCCAGTTCGCCGCGGCTGATTTGCAACGACAGGCTTTGTTGGCCGCTGGCAATCACTTTGGAACTGTAATCGAGCTGGTAAATACCCCGGTGTGATGCGAACCAGGCTGTCAGGTCGGGCAGGGTCTCATCACCGGTGAAAGCCTGGTATTTCCCGCCAGTGATCTGGGTGAGTGATTCGAGTGCCAGCGCGCCGGGGTGGTCGAGATAAGCCTTGGAATCGATCATCCAAACATAAACACGCACGCCGAGCTGCGCCGCGCGTGAAATCAACTGGTTCAGGGGTTCAATATCCGCTTTTTCAAGGTGCGACGAAATCAACAATACGGCCGGGCGCGCGCCTAAAATATCACTTTTTTGTTGGGCCACATCCAGGGCAAAGGTCAGGGCCGTCAGGCCTGGCTGCGATGTGCGCAGGGCCGGGTCGAAACCCGTCAGCCGCTGCCGCCATTCAGATGGGGGGTTGTGACTGGTAATAATCCCGCCATTCCAGGCCAGTGAAAGATCATCCACCGGGTTTTCGGGCAGCAGTTGGGCCCAACTATCCAGTGCGGCCACCGCTTTGGAGTAACGTGAGTTTCCCAGCCCGTCGCGCACAGCCAGCGCCGGGCCAGAATTAACCGCCACCACCAGTTCCAGCGGGATTTGGAACTCTTCCACCCGCCCCGGCTTGATCAACTGACCATTTTCGAGAACCGACACGTTGGCAGCTGTCAGCCCGGAGACGAAATTGCCCTCGTTATCAAAGACATTCATCCACGCTGAAACACCTGGGAACTGGCTGGCATCCGGTTCCAGCAAAGTGGCAAAAGCTTTCCCCTGGGCATCCACCGCCGCTGACGGGAGCAACAGCCCACAGGCCACAACCAACACAAAAAGCAACTTTCTCCAACGCATCAGCGCTGATGATAACACTGAATGCGCTATCCAGAGGCTCTTTGAGATTCAGCGTGGAATACCGCCAGGTGTAGCGCGCCACGCCAAACCGCCAGGTATCCTATTCCCGCGAATGAACAGGGGGGATTATCTAAAAAATTCCCGTAATTTAACACCGAACAAAGCGCTCCCCCGGCTGCGATGAGCATAAAATGTGCACAAAACTCCGCAAGGGCAGCAATCCACGAAATTCCTGAACAAAAGATGCTGTATCAAACCATTCCCAGCCCGTCCAATCGGGTATAATCTTTGCGCCATGCCAGAAAAACGTCCCGAAGACCTTTCTGTTGCAGAATTGCGCCGCCTGCTGCTCGATAAGCGCCGGGTGTCGCGTAAAGACCGGCTGGAACGCTTCAAACGCACAGGGCGGGTGATTTCCCTTGCAGTGGAGCATCCCGAAGAGCCAGAATTCGACCTGGGACGTTTTGTAGAGACCCCGGAAGGCGAAGAAATCTACGAAGACCCGCCCAGCGGCCCACGCATCTCGCGCCGCGCCTTTCTCGACCGGGTTTTGCTGGCCGTGGAAGTACTGGCCGTGCTCGGGCTGGTCGGCCTGGCCATCAGCTTCTTTGGCATGATGCGCAGCCTGAACCAGGAAGTAGCCGAGTCAATCGAACTGCCCACACCATCGGCCACACCGCTCATCACAGCAGTGGTGCTGCCATCTGGCCACACCCCGCCCAATGCCGAAGGCGGCGCACAGCCCAATGAAGCTGAAATCCCAGAGCACCTGCGCCCCCTGGCCCAGTCGATTGCCAGCATCCCGGTGCCAACTGCCAGCGCACAACAGGCCATCCGCATCCAGATTCCCGCCATCAGCGTGGATGCCCCGGTGGTGCTGGGCGACAGCTGGGAGCAGCTTAAAAAGGGTGTCGGCCAGCACGTTGGCACCCCCAACCCCGGTGAAACGGGAAACATCGTCCTTTCGGCGCACAACGATGTCTTTGGAGAAATTTTCCGCTACCTGGATCAGCTCAAGCCTGGTGACGCCATCATCCTATACAACAACCAGCGCCAGTTCACCTACATCGTCACCGGCACACAAATCGTCGCCCCCACCCGCGTAGAAGTCATGGCGCCCACCACCAGCCCGGTGGTCACACTCATATCATGTTACCCTTATCTCGTCGATAACCAGCGGATTGTCGTATCTGCTGCGTTACAAAACCCTTAGGAGAGAAAGAAAATGGCCAAGAAAATCAGCACCAAAGCAGCCCCCACTTTTGCGGGCATCAAAAATAACACCCCGGTTGAATTCAACCCCGATTACAGCCAGACCAAGGCAGATTTAAAGCGGATCGCCACCCTGGCTGGTTCCTTTTTCGTTATCCTGATCGTTTTATCGTTCATCATCAAGTAATTGCGCAGAAGCGCTCCAGCCTCCGCCTTTTTTCTGTTTAAGGAGCAAGTATGTCCCCCATGTTTGTCCCCGGCCCCGTTGACGTTGCTGAAGATGTCTTAAAGGCGCAAACCAAAGCAATGATGCCCCACCGCAGCAAAGATTTTGAAGCCATCTTTCGCGGCGCAGCTGAAAAATTGCAGAAAATCTTCTTCACCGAGCAGCGCGTATTCATCATGACCAACTCCGGCTCGGGCGCACAAGAAGCCACCATCCGCAACCTGGCCAATGAAAGCGTGCTATCACTGGCCTGTGGATCGTTCTCCAAGCGCTGGTATGATGTGGCCGTGGCCAACGGCAAACAGACCGTCAAACTGGAAGTACCCATGGGCCAGCCCAACCTGCCCGAAGCAGTGGAAGCTGCCTTCCAAAAGCAGAACTTCGAGCTGATCACCATCGTCCATAACGAGACATCTTCCGGCGTGCGCAATCCCATCAAAGAGATCGCCGAACTGGTGCACCGCATCAGCCCCGAGACCATCATCGCCGTCGATGCCGTCTCATCGCTCGGCGGCGACAAAATCCCGATGGATGAGTGGGGCCTCGATGTGCTCTTCACATCCTCGCAGAAAACCCTGGCCCTGCCGCCC
The DNA here is from genome assembly GCA_903822545.1 of uncultured Anaerolineae bacterium. Lineage (GTDB taxonomy): Bacteria > Chloroflexota > Anaerolineae > Anaerolineales > Villigracilaceae > CAIJPN01. The sequence continues at coordinate 10,713 of CAIJPN010000178.1, forward strand.
GGCCTGGCGTTGTGCGCCGTCAGCGAACGCGCCATGCAGAAAGCCGCCACTGTTAAAAACCGCGGCTGGTACTTTGACTTCCTGCTGCTCGAAAAACATCGCGTCAAAGACTCCACCCCCATGACGCCCGCCATGTCGCTGGTCTATGCGCTCGACTACCAGCTCGACCGCATCCTGGCCGAAGGCATCGAAACCCGCTTCGCCCGCCACGCCGCCATGGCCGAACGCGCCCGCTCCTGGGCAGAAGCCAAAGGCTGGAGCATTGTTCCACCCGAAGGCTACCGCTCCCAGACCCTGACCGTTGTTCGCAACCCCGAAAGCTTCAGCTGCGCCGAATTCAACAAATTCATCGCCCCACGCAGCATGAAACTCGCCAACGGCTACGGCGACCTGAAAGACAAGAGCATCCGCATTGCCCACATGGGCGAAATCCACATGGATGACCTGAACAAACTACTCGCGGCGCTCGACGAATACACAAAATAACACGGTAGTAGGGGCGAGCCGATGGCTCGCCCCTACAAATTTCTATGGAACAACTTATCCAACTCACCCTCACCACCCTCGCCTACGGCGGAGAAGCCATGGGGCGCCACGAAGGCCGCGCCATCTTCGTACCCTTTGGCCTGCCCGGCGAAATCGTCCGCGCCCGCATTGTCGAAGAACGCAAAAACTTCGCCCGCGCCGAACTGGTCGAAATCGTCAAGCCATCTCCTGACCGAATCACACCCAAATGCGCGCATTTTTTCTCCATCACCCCTAACCCCTCTCCCGCGGGGAGATGGGAACTCCCCCCTCCCCCCACGGGGGAGGGGCCGGGGGTGAGGGCCTGCGGCGGCTGCCACTACCAGATGCTGCCCTACCCCGCCCAACTGCGCGCCAAAACCGAAATCCTGCGCGACCAACTCACCCGCATCGGCAAAATCCAAAACCCGCCGGTCAAAAACATCGTCGCATCACCAAATGAGTGGAATTATCGCAACCACATTCAATTCCATCTGGATAAAAACGGCAAATTGGGTTTTATCGCAGCCAGAGCCGCTTCCGCCATCGGGCGCGGGGCCGACGCTGGAGAAATCCGCCCTGAATCCGTCATCCCGATAAATGAATGCCACCTCCCCGAAACGCCCATCAACGCCCTGTGGCCGACCCTCGAATTCGAACCAGATGCCCCCATCGAGCGCGTCTCGCTGCGCGCCGGGGACGAGTTGATGCTCATCCTTGAATCTGACTCCCCCGAAGCGCCAGAAATGGAAATTGAAACTGACATCTCCGTCATTCACCTGACCGAAGATGACGCAGTCGTCATGGCTGGCGAAGACTACCTCGTCATGGAAGTGCTCGAGCGCTCGTTCAAAGTTTCAGCCGGGTCGTTTTTCCAGGTCAACACCCCAATGGCCGGGAAAATGATCCAACACCTGCTTGACCAGCTCAAAGTCAACAAAAAATCCACGGTTCTGGTGGATGTATATTGCGGCGTCGGCCTGTTCAGCGCCTTTTTCGCGCCCAAAGTCGCCCGCCTGATCGGCATCGAAACAGCCATCTCATCCTGTAACGATTTTGCCGTCAACCTGGATGAATTCGACAACGTGGAACTCTACGAAGCCGACGCCGAAGAAGCCCTGCCCGCGCTGGATGTGCAACCCGATGTCGTCATCGTCGACCCGCCGCGCGCCGGGTTGGATAAAACCGTTATCGATGCATTGGTGGCACTCAAGCCCAAAACACTGGCCTACGTCTCCTGCGACCCATCCACCCTGGCACGAGACGCCGCCCGTCTGCTGGCAGGTGGATTCCATCTCAAGCAGGTCACGCCCTTTGATCTCTTCCCGCAAACCTATCACATAGAAAGCATCAGTCTTTTCGAACACAAAATCTAAGCTGCGATGAATGGATGAAGCAGGAAAGGGAAAAATCCCTGCTTCATTCATTACCATCTTGTTTTACATCATGCTGTCTTTCGCTACCAATATACCCTTCTTTGCTGCCAGTAGCTTCAACGCTTGCCCATCCTGTTGTGTCGGGCAAGCGTTTGATTTAAATTTTCTTGACCCATACTTTGATGATACTGTTCTCTGCAAAAGCAAATTCCGCCCCATAACTGCGGATTTCGGCGGCGAGCAAGAACCGGGATTACGGGGAATCGATGGGGTGAAACATGGATAAAGTCGCTGGCAAATATCGGCCGGATATTGATGGGTTGCGTGCGGTCGCTGTCCTGGCGGTGGTATTTTTCCACGCCGGGTGGGAAGTTTTTGAGGGCGGCTATGTGGGGGTGGATGTTTTTTTTGTGATCTCGGGCTTCCTGATCACGCAATTGATCATGAAAGACCTGGAAAAAGGCGTTTTCTCAATCGCGCGCTTTTATGAAAGACGCATCCGGCGCATTTTCCCCGCCTTCTTTGCGCTGGCGTTCTTTGTGGTATTGGCTGGCGCCTGGTTATACAACCAGGAAAACTTCCTGGCCCTGACCGAAAGTGTCTTTGCCGCAACATTATCCTGGGCCAATTTGCTATTCTGGAGCCAGGCCGGGTACTGGGATGGGCCATCGCTGCTCAAGCCCATGCTACATACCTGGTCGCTATCAGTGGAAGAACAGTTTTACGTGGTGTATCCACTGACCCTGTATGTGCTTGCGCGCTTTTGGAAAAATCGCATCACCTCCATTTTATGGGGATTGCTGGCCCTATCTTTCGGCTTCAACGTGTATGTGTTGCAATACGATCCCAATTCGGCTTTTTACCTGCCCTACCTGCGCGCCTGGGAACTGCTGCTGGGCGGGTTAATTGCCATTCGCCCTGTGGCCCTGACCCAAAAGCTAAATGAAGCCTCATCCCTGTTCGGTCTGGGGATAATCTTTTACAGCATTTTCTCCTTTGATGCCGAAACCCCCTTCCCAGGCCTGATGGCCGTTTTGCCGGTGTTTGGCTCGGGGCTGGTCATCAACGCCGGTGTTAGCGGTGATACCCTGGCTGGCAGGCTGCTGCGGATTAAGCCGCTGGTAGCGGTCGGGAAAATATCCTATTCACTCTACCTGTGGCACTGGCCGCTGCTGGTGTTCGGAAAGTATTACCTGATCCGCATAGCAACTGGCTGGGAACTGGCCCTGCTGCTATGCGTTGCGCTGGCAATTTCCATCATATCCTGGTGGCTTGTAGAAACGCCTTTCCGCGATACCCGTTTTTTAAGCCGCCGCCAGCTTTTTGTTTTTGCCGGTGTAATCGGGTTGGTATTGGTGGCCATCAACCAGGTAAACATTGCCTACCAGGGCTTTCCACAACGCTACATCGGCAGGAACATCATCCCCAGTACTGAATTTAACGCAGGGAACAACAAATGGAACCAATGCACCGGCGGTAAAGAATATTGTGTCATTGGGGAAACGAACGGCAGCCCCTCATTTTTACTGTTCGGCGATTCTCATGCCAGATCCATCGCCCCGGGCATTGATGCCGCGGCCAAACGCTACCATCTCTCGGGCTACTATATCTATTGGGAAGGCTGTGTTCCCCTGCTCGGCGTGGATAAGATCCGCAGCGGGGTTGCCATGGATGAAGGCTGCGCCCTCCAAAAGCGCGCAATTGCCAGCTTTCTCAAAAAGAATCCGGGCATTTCCCGGGTCATCATTAGCTCACGATGGGCTATCAACTATACCGGGACAGTCTACAAAACCGAAGGCTCCGGGGTGGTAACCCTGGTCAGCGAGGATAAGCAAAATGTCCAATTATCCCAGTCCCAATTGTTCTATATCGGCTTAAAAAACATGATCGCAGATGTCGATGCCAGCGGGGAAAAAATTTACATCGTTTTGGGCATCCCGGAGGTCGGGTACAACGTTCCATCAGCGCAGTTCATCGGCCAGTTGACCCGGCGCGATATCAACCAGATTATCGCACCCACAAAAACTGAATACCTGCAACGCAACCAGGGGGTGCTGCAAGTGATGCAAAAAATCCAGCAGGAATTTCCTTCCGTCACCCTGATTGATCCGGCCAGCCCGCTTTGCAACAACGAGCAGCAAATTTGCATCGTCAAAGATAACAAAAATTACCCACTGTACCGTGACGACGACCATTTATCCACCTACGGCGCTCTCTACATTTCCCCCATCTTTGATGAGATTTTCCAAAAATGAACAACAAAACAACACTCACCGTACACAACAATCTGCATTTGGGGCTGATGGCTTTTGGGTTAGTCTCAATCGGGGTCGCAATCCTGTTGATTTTCACATCCCCACGATTCGCCAACGCTGACGACATCCGCATGTCAATGACGATACATGGCTATGGACAGATACTGATTGGAAGCCCCTACCTGATGTTTTCAAACATCCTGCGCGGCTACATCATCCAACATTTGCCAGATTTTGAATTTGCGCGCGGCTATTCAATTGAAACTTACCTCACCCTGTTCTTTTCATGCTGGCTGGGGCTGTTCTTACTCTTCAAATTTGATGTTCCCAAAAGCCTGGCCTGCGCCCTGATCATCCTTATTTACGGGTATAACTTTGAATTCCCGCAGTTTACGATCACTGCCGGCCTGTTGACAGCCTCGGGGCTGTTGGGAATCTATTATTACCTGGAAAAAGAACCGGCGAAGGAAGTTTTGATACTCTCGGTCATCGCCCTGCTTTACGGATTCATCACGCGGGCCGATGAGTTTGTCTTTGTCCTGCTATTATCAGCCCCCATCCTGGTAACATCATTTGCACGGGCAAACAGCTTCTTTGCCGGGGTGATCCTGGCGCTGACATTCACCATGGGATTGCTGACTTACATCGATTACCTGGTTGATAACAGCAGCTTTTTCATCAAATACACCCAATTCCAAAACGCCCGAAGCCAATACAATGATTACCAGGTGGCCAACTTAATCTTGCGGGATGAAAGTATCTACAAAAAATATGGCTTATCTAAAAACGATATCCGCCTGGTTTCACGAGGCTTCAGCTTCGATGAAAGCCTGTCTGAGCCAGGGCGACTATCTAAAATGGCCGCAGAAGTCAAATTTACAGACATCCTGCTTTTCAATAGCCAACTCATCCCGCAGAACTTGAAACTGCTGATCAAATTTCCCATGCTGCCCTTGTTTTTGGTGAGCCTGCTTGGGTTGGTGCTCGTTGGCGCGCGCCAACCAAAATTCCTGGTAATGTTCGCCTTTTTCATTACATCGATTATCGGCTTCACCTTGATTGGGCGCAGCGGCGTAACCAGAATCTACTACCCGATTCTTGCCTGCCTGCTCATCCTGATGATTCCATCAATAAAAATGAACCCCCTATCCTGTAAACTGATCCTGTCTGCCGGAATGTTGGGCGCGCTCCTGCTTTTTGGACAAGATTTTGCATCCCAATTAACCGCCAGCAACGCGTTATTCAACCAATCCCAGATCATGGTGCAAGAACAAATTGCTCCCAACAGCATCATTTTTAACTGGAACGGATTTGACTTTCATTACTATTACACCCTGTTCCCAAAAACGAATTTACAGGCGATCCATTATGACCATAGCGGCGTATCATCCTTTTTCCCTTACTCTGTCTCAAACATAAACCGTGAAACCGGTTTCGGGTTTGTTGACCAATTCACATCAAGCGCAGGCTTACTCCTGATGTCTGAGAATATTAACCTCATCAAAATCTACTGCCAAGAGCATTTCTCCGGGGAATTGAACATCACCAGCAAGGTAAAAATATCAGAAACAGCGCACTTGTATTCGCTCCGCTGCGTACCAGGCAGAAAGGCATCAAAACCCTGACACAAACGGATTTTATGATTTGCGATTACTTCTCAAACCGCAGCAACCAACGCGTCAGGAAGTATGCCGCCAGCCACGTCAAGATATTCAACCCAACGAAAAAGCCGATGATGGCATAATTCCCGCTGTTAAAAATTGGCGAGGGCGGTGGATGCATAACATTGGCTGCCGTGGCAAAAATCGCGCGCAGCACAATAATAAATGCCACGTTCGCTGCCGAGGTAAGCAGCTTATTGCTGAAAACCCACAACCCAGCCTGGAGTAGCACGCCGACAATGGCAAACGTCAGCGCCAACCGGAAACGCGGTTCAGCCAGGAACAGCCCGTTCCAGTTGGTGCGCATGGCTACCAGGGAAAGCGGCAGGTATGTCAGCCAGAAAACAATGCCGGTCAACCCCAATGCACGAGACCAATTATGGAACCCATCTTCACGTGCAGCCAGGGTGGAGACAAAATGCGCCAGCAAGCCCAGCACACCAGCTGCCGCGGCCAGCATAAAGGCGATTTCTGCCGTCAGTACCCAGGCACCGTGCAGGTACACAATCCGCACATTGGCACCAAGGGCTTTTTCTTCCGGGCCAAAGAAAGATACCAGCGCGATGATAACCACAGCGCCAAAAAAGAAAAGGAGGGGAGATGCTTTAGGTTTGGACATGCCCCGATTTTACTCGCGATTTTTCCTTGCGCAATTCATCAAAAATACTGATGATTGTCACTATTCCTGGCCTGCGCCTGTCGATAAAATAGAGTTATTCCAATGCGGAGTGACTCATGACAACTGAAAAATTTTCATGGTGGAAATTTATCACCGGCTACCTGTTTTACCTGCTTTTCCATGAAATCAATCGCCTGGTCCCGGGCATCATCGGGACAATCCTGGGCGAGGGTTTCCAATCTGTTTACGCCCACATGAAAATGCTCTTTTATGCCTACTTGCTGGTTGCCATCATCGATTTTATCCTTCACCGCAAAAGCATCAAACTCGAGCCATTTCTCTATGCGCGCATGTTCATCCTGGCGGCAGTGCCCTGGCTGATGATTGTCATATATTACTCGTTTGAAGCAGTTGGCATCTTCCTGCCCGGGCACACCGAATTGCTTTGGGGGCTGATCATGACCGCCGTTGGCATCTACTTCTGCATCCGGCTAGAAACGCCACTGGATGCCATCCCACTGCGCGGCGCTCTCAAAGCCCTGATTGTATTTTCCTTCGCTGCCAGCCTGATCACCTACACCGGATTTTCCTTTGCCGTTCCTGATAATTTCTTCATCGCCATAAAATAATTGAATAGCGAATCTATAGATTTGCCCCAAATGCAGAACGGAGGCCAGTATGGCCTCCGTTCTGCATCCCCAACGCCAATCTCCACGTCTCCTGCATAATTTTTTCATAACCGGATGGTAAGATAACACAAACGATAAATCATTTCGCTGTGCCGACACTGTGCGCAGCACACATGAGCAGAACGATCACGCAATCGAAGAGCGGTCGACAGCAAAAAAATGCGTTGACACCGGTCTCCGACCAGCGGAAACAACTGGCATTTTTTTCTTATCCATAATCTCGTTAAGCTACAAACGATAAAGGAGCTACTATGAAAAATTTCTGGAAATGGTTTTTGGGAACAATACTGGTACTGGCAGTTGTTGCCGCCCTGTTAGCAGTGCCCCTGGTGATGCGCCGAATTATGCTGGCGAACTTCATCCCGGCCCAGGCACAAAGCAATTGGAGAAACATACCCACGAACCCTGGTTTAAACACACCCGGCGGGCGTGGATATAACGATAACTTTGGCCCCGGCGGCATGAATAGCAGGCACGATTTTTCACGCCAGGGCAGGTTCCAACCCTTCTTTGGCGGTTTTTTGCTGCTTGGCAGCCTGTTCCGCATGATTTTCCCGCTCGGTGTATTCGCCCTGTTCACCTACTTCGTTTACCAGCAAGGTAAACAAGCTGGAATGCGCGCAACAGGCGCAGTTCCTCCGGCTCCCCCTGCGCCAGCCACGACAGAAGCACCAGCGCCACAATCACCGCCCACAGTTGAATAACCCATTCATCAAAAACTGCGAAGGAGTTCATTCCTTCGCAGTTTTTGATTCGACAACTCGGGGTTTTGCACCCTTTTATTGCGCATCAGGGGTTAGTGATGGTGTTCCTCGTCATGGGCATGACCATGTTCCATCTCTTCATCAGTAGCATCACGCAGCCCAACAATCTTAACATCAAAATGCAGTTCCTTACCCGCTAGCGGGTGATTGAAATCAAGCACCACCAGGTCGTCAGTCACGGCGGTGATGCGCGCCAGCATCGGGTTGCCCGATTCATCCGTCACCTGTAACTCAACACCCACTTCCAGCGGGATTTCAGGCGGGAATTCTTCGCGGGGGACTTCCACCACAGCTTCAGAGTCAAACTCACCGTAACCATCCACAGGAGCAACCACCACTTTTTTCGATTCACCAACTGCCATTTCATACAATTCATCTTCCAGGCCGGGGATGATATTGCCTGCGCCCTGCAAGAACTCCAGCGGCGCGCGCCCGGAGGATGTATCAACCAGCTCGCCATCCACATGCAGCGTGTAATCCATAGAAACTACGCAGCCGTCCTGCACCTTCATCAAATTGCTCATTTTTCTCCTTAGTGATCTGGCACAAAGTATAGATGGGTCGCCAGAAATTAGGTCGATTTTACTTGCTTTTCAGGTTTTACGGCCAGTTTCACCAAAACCCTGTCAAAACCATTGACTTAATAGAATATATGTTCTATATTTACCCGGTCACAAGAGCGCGACATGCTAATCTTTATCGTTCTGTAAGGAGACCACCATGAAAAACCAATCCCCCATCCAATTCATTGGCATCTTCAAAAACTCAATTCTCAAACGCGGTTCCATGTTTGGCGGCATGTTGGTGGGAGCCTTGCTCTTTTTTGAAATCTTCAACTACACCACCACCGATTTCGCCCTGACCGACCTGCTGGGCAATGAGCTTACTTTCCTGGGCATGCGCTGGGCCACCATCCTGTCCATCGCCTTTTGTGGCATCGATTTTGCCGGGCTGGCGCGCCTGTTCACCCCACAGGTGGAATTGGATCAGGAGCCGACAGAAGTCTGGTACTTGCTAGCAGCCTGGGCCCTGGCTGCCACCATGAATGCCGGGCTGACCTGGTGGGGTGTGGCAGTTGCCACCAACGGGCACACTGCCCTGGGTACGGCCATCGTGGGGCGTGAATTTGTCACCAATGTAGCGCCGGTTTTTGTGGCGACGATGGTATGGCTGATTCGCATCCTGATCATTGGTACCATTTCACTGGCCGGGGAACGCATCTTTGGCATGGCTGACGACCGAACAGTGGCTCGCCGTTATGAAAAACCGTCCAGCCAGCCCAACCAGGCGGCCCGCCCCCTGGCTCGACCAGAACAACCCCGGCCCCTGGCGCGCCCCGAACCAACTTATCACCCGGTGGGCATGGCCGCAAAAGCCAAAGAAGATGATCCGCAAAATAGGAAATGGAAAAGCTGACCGAATTTGAAGCCGATTTCCCGAAGCTGTGCTTCGGGACTCCAAAAATAACAGTAGGGGCGCAGCAGTGCTGTGCCCCTACTGTTATTCCAGTGTGGATTGGCCGTGCGCGAGCACGTAAAAGCTGCGGGGCCGGGCGGCCCGGGATTCGTAAAGAAAATCAGTGACGAGGTAACCAGCCGCAAAGGCCGATTCAAACATCTCGCGTGTGAATAACTTCCAGGCGCGGGCCAGGCCCATATCGGCAACTTTCAAACTCTGGAAATCAGCTGGGATTTGAGCCAGGACAAGGGAAGAATCAGCGTGGTTGAAATGTTCGGGTGGCGCAAGCAGGTCTCCATCCAGGAAGGTGGCGGTGTATAAGGCCGGGGTGTTGGCGCGCTGGTAATGGTCAAGGGTCAGCGCGGGACGAGGCGAATCACCCAATCGCTGCTGAACGCGCGGTGTGTTGATCCACCAATCCACCTGGAAGCGGTCAGATGGCATGCCCACATTCAGACCGTCACGCATCTCGCCGTAGATTTCGCGCAGGAAGGTGTTGCAGACTGCGCCCAGGCGGGCGATGTTGAGGCGTGCGTTGCGGCTCATCAGTGGGTCATACGTCCAGGTGATGTGGTCGAGGCCTTGCTGGCGGACGAGTTGGGCCTGGGCGCGTTTGAGCGCAAAGCCGAGGCCTGAATCACGATATTCGGGCAGCACGCCCAGTTCGTGCGAGCAGTGTTTCAGGCGCGGCCCATCGGGCAGGGATTCGAATCCGGGAAATCCCAGGGCAAAACCGGCCAGCCGGTCATCGAGGTAAGCGCCCAATACCAATCCGCCATTGTGGGCCAGGGTGACAAGCAGGTGCAGGGGAATCACATCGGTTTCACAATTGGGCCAGACGATACGCTGGATTTCTTCGACTTGGGCCATTTCTTCAGGGGTTTCGAGGATGCGGATGTTGGGTTTCATTTGGAATCTCGCCGGGAGAAGGTTTGCATGGCGGAGCGCCGCCAGTTAATGTTGCGCAGATATTCGAGGCGATAGGTGAAGCGTGCGGGCAGGAACCCAAAGACGCGTGGGATGATATCGACCGGGCATGTGCGGTTGTATGAGAAGTAATCGACCCAAAAGCTGGAAAATGGGAAGCCGGGGATGATGTTTTCCATCCAGACGGTAACGGTGCGCAGGGTGGGCAGGCTGAAGGGGATGTAGGGGCGCGGGGTGCGGGTGGTGGCCAGGATGGCATCGGCAGCCTGGCGGAAGGTGAAGTATTCGCTGCCGCCAATTTCATAGGTCTGGTTAATGGTGTCGGGGTTTTCGAGCGACCAGATGAGGCAGGTAACCAGGTCTTCAACCCACAACGGCTGGAAGAGCGTTTGCCCATCGCGCGGCGTGGCGATAAAAGGCGAAACCGCCCCCAGGCGCGCCAGTGCGGTGGTGAAGTGATCTTCTGGCCCATAGAGCAGCCCGGCGCGAAAGATGGTGTGATCCACGCCGCTGCGGCGCAGGTGCTCTTCGGCAATGCCTTTGACTTTGAATACGGGGTAGTATGAAGCCCGGTCTGCCCCGATGTGGCTGACGTAGAAGATGCGCTGGACACGCGTATCGGCGGCGGCGGCGGCCAGGTTGGCTGTGCCGCGCGCATCGGTGCTGAGGATGTCTGCGCGCACACCTTCAAATTCGGCCCCGGCCAGGTGATAGATGGTGTCGATCCCACGCATGGCAGCACGCAGGCCGCGCTCATCATTGAGGCTGGCAACGGCCACTTCTACGGGCACGCCGCGTGGCAAGGCCGGGGTGCGCGGCGAGGGACGAATCAGGGTGCGGACGGGATGCCCCTGTTCAACCAACTGCCGCACCAGGGCGCGCCCGACAAAACCGGTTCCACCGGTAACAAGGATCATGGGGGTGATTATACCCATCGCGGATGCTCTGTGGAGCAGATCACGAAACTGCCCAAAACAAATAAAACAAAATCATTACAAGCCGGTGAGAAATTCTGGAAAAGTGGCACAATTCTTGCACCTTATAGGATAGCGAAAAAACTTTCGAAACCAAAAGAGGCAAAAATGTGTCAAAACGCAAACCAGGTGGTCAACATACCCATGCAAGACGGACGGTTGGAGGTTGCGCGTCCGTCCATAAAAAAAATCCAGACGCAACTAAATCTCAATGCAGGGTCAATTGAACAGTTAAAAACCGTTGAACTTGCGAATGCAGTAAAAATTGCTGACAAAACTGAAGAGCCCTAAAAATATAGAACATTAAAGGAATTACATCATGAAAAAGCAATTATTTTTCTTCTTCCTGATACTCACACTCCTTAGCAGCTTTTGTTGGCCCGAACCGGCACTGGCCGCGCGAGGAACACCCACTTCGCTGGAATTTGCGCGAGGCATCTGGTTAGATGTGAACAACCGCACCTTTGAATCCGATTTACGGAGCGCGGTCGCCCTCAAAGTGGATTGGGTGAATGTTGACTATGACTGGGGTGCGCTAAGTGCTTCTGCCGAGAAAAGCCAGTCGTTTGCAAACGCGCTGAAATTATTGAAAAGCGCCAACCTGTCGGTGGTCGTTTCGCTGATCAATGCCCCGAAAACCGCCCAAAGCCTGGATGGCCCCAATGCAGACCAAACTGCTGCACTGGTGAGCAAACTCATCAGCGATTATCCACAAATTTTAGCAATCGAAATCTTCCCGATGGCGAATCTTAAGGCCCGTTGGGGCAGCAAACCCAACCCAACGGGTTACGCCAGTCTGTTGCAAAAAGTTGAGGCGCGCATCCGGCTAGAGAAAAAGAGCACATTGATCATCGCCGGTGGGCTGAGCAATCTTATTTATGAACGGGATGACATGCCTGCCCCGGCCTATTTGCAAAAATTCTACGAAAGTAAATATTACCCGGCCCTTATCAGCTTGCGCTTTCGCAACCTGAGCTCAGACTTGCTGCGAAGCAATACAGAAAACTGCCTGCGCTATTATGAACAGGCACGCGAGATTATGCTCAAAAACAACCATCGTTCAGGGCTGATTTGGCTGATGGAGGCCAAACCGCAGTTGAACGAGAATATAACCTGGTACCAGAAGGCTACAGACCTGGCAAGAGCACAGTTATATATGGGCGCAATTTTCTACAATTCCACCCTGGCTGTTGCAAAATAGAAATAAATTACGGAGTAGGGGACTTCGTATCAACGTCTCCTGGGTTTGGCGCTCAGTGCCAATGCCAGGAGACGTTGATGTTTTAAGACAGCGTTTTTTCCAGGATGGAGTTAAACTCCCGGTCATTCAACGGTTTTGTCAGGTAGCTGGTTCGATACCGTTCCACCCGCCGAGCAGACCAATACCCGGAAACACGTCCGGGTTGGGATGTGCTTCCGGGTATAATCCACCGCCTGTTCGTCAGAAACAAAACGCCCAATAACATCGTACCCTTTGCAGTGAAGCTGGCGGGCCAGTTGCAGCGCAAAAAGCACTTCATCATCGACAATGATGAATGTAATTTTTTAGCAGGCCTAAGGGTTGCATAATTTGTGTCCATTGGTACAATCTGGACATCGAACTGGGGCGAAGAATCCCCAAAATAGTGAAAGGAGACAAAAGCATGAATATCAATTTTGGCATGTGGCGCAAAGCCCTGTGGGAACTCATCAAAATGGATGATAAAAAAGAGTGGGAGGCGCTGGATGTCATCTCCAAGTGGTTGATTGCCACCCGTTCGGCAGTCACCACCGTTACCCTGTACTCATCCATCATTGCCGGGCTGCTGTACTGGCGCACACTTGACCAGGGGCAGTCATTCCCCTTCGTCCCGTGGATCATCGTCAGCCTGGGGCTGTTCGTGGCCCACGGCACCAACAACCTGCTCAACGATTACACCGATTTCAGCCGGGGCGTGGACAAAGACAACTACTTCCGCACCCAGTATGGCGTCCACCCACTGGTGCAGGGCTTCTGGACGAAAAGCCAGCAAATCCAGTGGTTCATAGTCAGTGGCATCATCGCATTTATGTCAGGTATCTATGCCCTGTGGTACACACAAATGAACCCGCTGGTGCTCGGCCTGTTCGCTTTTGGCGCACTGGTGCTGCTCTTCTACACCTGGCCAATGAAATATTGGGCGCTGGGAGAACTCTCCATCTTCCTGATCTGGGGCCCGATCATGATCGCGGGCGTCTACCTGGTACTTTCTGGCAGCTTTGACTGGAATGTAGCCCTGGCGGGCATCCCCTTCGGGCTGAGTGTGGCCAGCATCAACGTGGCCAAGCACACCGACAAACTCAAAGATGACAAGAAAAAAGGCGTCGGCACCTTCCCGGTGCGTGTGGGCGAGTCTTTTGCGCGCTACACCACCATGGCGACCATCGTCATCGCCTACGCTATCACCATCTACCTGGTCATCACCGGCTATTTCAGCACCTTCATGCTGCTGATCCTGTTCGCCATCCAGCGCGCCTTCTACGCCATCGCCGTGCTAACCAAGCCGCGCCCCGAAGGCCCGCCCGCCGGGTTTGAAGTCTTCTGGCCCACCTGGTTCTCCGGCTTCGCCTTCTACCACAACCGCATGTTTGGCGGATTGTTCGTCCTGGGCGTTTTCCTGGATGCCATCGCGCACATCTTCGCCAAATCGCTGCCGCTGCCAGCCAACACCCTGGGCGGGATTGCAATGGGCATCGGTATTATCATCGCAATCGTGCGTTTTGCCATGGATAAAGCCAAGAAAAAGCAATAGTTCAGTCAGCAGTAAACCAACGGCGCGGGGAACATCCTCGCGCCGTTTTTGTTATAACTTCACTAAAATTTCCATCCAGGCGGGCAGATTGGGCCGAACACCGGCATCCAAACGGCCATCGGGCCTCCAGGCAGCAAACTGGTTGTCGATCCAGATGACCAGGCCGAGCGGCCCCCTGGGCTGGAATCCCGTTTCGTGGACTTTTACGCCATCGATAAAGTATTCCACGCGATTTTGACCGCCCTGTAGCCGGTATTCGTGCCATTGAGTAACATCCACATCCAGACTTTTGGCATCCTCGCGGATGATCTGCCCAAAAATCCCGCGCAAGATGCGTGAAATGGGACGCATGAAGAGCAGCGGGGCAAAAATCGCTCCCGGCGCGAGCAAAAGCGATGGGATGCGCGGCGCGCAGAAGGCCTGGGCCAGGAATCCGCTGGCGGGTGAGGGGCGCACCTTCGGCGCAAAAGAAAGATGGTTTTCTGCCGAGGCGTGGAAGAACCAGCAGGCGTTTGGCAGCGCTGGCAGCCGCCGAGACATGCCTCCCAGGCCAAGCGAGACGGTAAACGGGTCATTCCAAAAGCCGAATCCCCATGTTCCGGGGAGATTCGGCTCAGAGATGCGGCAGGAAAGCGTCAGGGCGGTTGAATCGGTGTGGAGAAACTTCGAGCGTGGCAGGTGCCCGTAATCGTCGAGCTGCGCCAGCCGGTACGAATCTGCATTTCCCCCAGGAATGGCAAGCCGCCAGGTTTCACCCTGGCGGCTGATTTGGCTACCGGCGGTTTTGCGCGGCTGGAGGTTCATTTGCGGTTGACGAGGTACACACCAAGGATGGTGAGGATGCCGCCAATGACGGATGCTGCGGTGATGGCTTCGCCCAGCATAAAGGCTGCGATGACCATGGTGACAAGCGGCTCGATGTTGATGAAAACACTCAGCTGCGCAGCTGGCAGGGCTTGCAGGGCATCGTACCAGGCGATGTAGGCCAGCCCGGAGCCGAAGATGCCCAATGTCAGGATGGCGAGCCAGCCGGGGATGGTGATTTGTGGGATTTCGCCCAGGCCGGGGCCGAAGCCGAAGATCCAGATGCACGAGAAGAGCCAGCCGAGCGCCATCACGTAAAACATCATCAAGGCCGCGGGGTGACGGTTGAGGCCACCGCGTGAAAGGACAGAAAAAATTGCCCAGTTAACGGCGCTGATGAGGATGAGAAAGTCGCCGTAGCTGCCAAAGGTGCCGCTCAACAGGTAGGCCAGGTTGCCCTTGCTGACGATGAGCAGCACGCCAAATGTGGCCAGCGCCATGCCGAAGATGCGCAGTGGGCTTAGGTTTTCGCGCAGGAAGACCCAGCCAAGGATGGCAGTAAAGACCGGGATGGTGGCGACAATCCAGGCGGTGGTGGTTG
This sequence comes from uncultured Anaerolineae bacterium, assembly GCA_903822545.1. Taxonomy (GTDB): domain Bacteria; phylum Chloroflexota; class Anaerolineae; order Anaerolineales; family Villigracilaceae; genus CAIJPN01. The sequence continues at coordinate 26,116 of CAIJPN010000178.1, forward strand.
CGGCGGCGGTGATCAGACCAGTAGCTTGCAGCCATTGGTGGAAGGTGACACCCAGGAAGCCGAGCAGGGCAAAGTACGCCCATTCGCGCCCTTTTGGCAGGGTAAACTGGCGGCGAAGCAGCACCGCCGCGCCAAGGATGAGAACGCCCATGCCAAAGCGCAGCCAGATGATGGTGACGGGTGAGACATCGCGCAGGGCGATTTTGGTTGCAACAAAGGTTGCGCCCCATATGATGACGGCAGCCAGGGCTTCAAGGTAGATGACAGTTTTGGATTTCATGGGTTCATAGTCCTGTATAAGGCTGGAATTATACCCATCCGGGTGGCAAATTGCGTTTGTTGTTGGTAACGAGTCGGGGATTTCTCGAAGTCAATTTGCGCAGGGGTGCGTGGCAGCAGATGGGTTAATGCGCTATGATTTTGAGAAAACCCCGGGTAACCAGCCTGCCGCAAAATCCGGGATAAAAATACGCCCGGCGGGGCGTATTTTTGCGGGTTCGGGTTTTATTTGGTCAGCAGGCTGTGCATCGTTTTCAACAATCCAGCCCATTGTGATTCGGCCTGGCGTTTGCGCGAGATTTCCCCGGCGCGCTGGCGCATGATCTCCATCACACGTTCATCTTCCCCGGCGTCCAGCCAAAAGCCATGATTGTTTGCTGCGCAGGTGTCCAGTTTCAGGCTGTAGAGTCGGTACTGGAATTCCTGCAATTTCTCGCCGCAAATTGGGCAGGGGCAGGCGCTATCGGTCTCGTGGTGAACAAGCGAGCCTTTATGAGCATCATCATCGAATGTCACATCTTCCAGCCGGTCAAGCTCATGAAAATCGAGCCACATGCCCCGGCAGGCCGGGCAGTAATCCACTTCCATCATCCCTTTATAGTATTTTTTTGTCAGCGAGGTGGAACATTTGGGACAATCCATAGCAATCTCCAATTAGCGAGCGGCGGCGCACTGCCGCCTGGCTGATTATACTGCCGTGCCAGTAACATGACAGAAAATGTGATTTTCTACCATTCCAGCCATCTGGCAGAACCGTTACAATTAAGCTATGACACATGAACGCGACAAAAAAAGCCTGTTGGCTGTCAACCTGGGGCTGGGCATCAACGTTGGCCTGGCCGCACTTAAAACCACCATCGGCGTCATTGGGCATAGTCCGGCGCTGCTGGCAGAGGGCATCAACTCCACATCCGACGTAGCCTACTATGTTGTGGCAAGCATCTTCGTTCGCATGGCAAACAAACCGGCAGATGATGAGCATCCCTATGGCCACCAGCAACTGGAGAGCATCGCCGCGCTGGTAGTGGGGTCATTCATCGTAACAACGGCTGTGGCTGTTTTTTTTGATGCGGTCGATAAAATCTGGGATATTTTCTCCGGGACGACCCCTCCCACGGCTTCAAACTTTACCCTGTGGGTGGCACTGCTGACGGTGGGCATAAAAGTATTCCTGACTTTTTATGTTCAAAAGCTGGGGAAGGAAACCAAAAACCCGGTGGTAGAAGCGATGGCCTACGATCACCGCAACGACCTTTTCTCCGCTTCGGCAGCATCGGTGGGGATCTTTCTCGGGCAGCGCGGGCTGCCCTGGGTTGACCCGTTGGCTGGAGCGCTGGTGGCAATGCTGATCCTGCGCACCGGCATCTACATCCTGCGCGAATCATCCCTCGAGTTGATGGATGCCGTCCCCAGCCGCGAACTGGCTGAACAGACCACCAACCTGCTTAAAGAAGTATCGGGCGTTCAACAATTGGAGGAGCTCCAGGCGCACCGCTTTGGGCCCCACCTGGTGTTGAACCTGACGATTGGTGTGAGCGGTGACCTGACCGTACGCGATGGGAACCTGATTGCTCACAACGTTGAGGCGCTGGTGCGTCATGAAATGGCAAATGTCAGCCGGGTGCATGTGCATTACCACCCGGCCAAACCCGGCCAGCCCATGAGCATCGACGATATCCTGGCCGAGTCGCGCCGGCACGTTATGGAGCCTCAGGAACCGATCTAACCCTGCGGCTTGCCAGGAAGGCCAGCCATGCCCATTTTTTATGATATCAGCCCGGAACTCAATTTGCTGGTTTACATCGGCAAAGAAAAAATTACCGTAAAAGATTACTACCGCGCGGTGGATGAAGCTGCGCTTGATCCACGCCGAACCCAGGGGATGTTCACAATCATCGATTTGTTATTTGCGAGCGTGGATATGGGTTTGGAAGATATGCAATATATTATCAACCGCATCAACGCCAGGGCACAAAAGGGGTTGCCGCCTGAACCCACCGCCATCCTGACCATGGACAGTGGGATGTATATTGCCGGTGAAACAATCAACCTTTTGCCAAGCGAAGCCCCCCTGCAACTTGATGTTTTTTATTCAATTGATACTGCGATCAGTGCACTCGGTCTGTCTGACCACAATCAGGAAGTGATGCTCTTTTGGGAGCAAGCCAGGTTGCGGGCATAAAAAACTCCAAAATCAGGAGATTTTGGAGTCAGAGAGAGCTTTATCCACCAGCGCAGCGATGTCTGCGCTGTTTTTATGCAGGTCCAGCCAGGCCAGGAACTCGGTGTTGCCTTTGGGGCCGAGCAGTGGTGAGCGGACGAGTCCACGCACTCCCAGGCCGAGTTTTTGGGCAAAAGCCAGCACATCCAACAGCACCTGGCGATGCACCGCCGGATCGCGGATGACGCCTTCACCTTTGGCCGTCAGCTTGCGCCCGGCCTCGAATTGGGGCTTGATGAGGGTGATGATGTTGCCATCACCATTCCCCTCACCCCCTACCCCTCTCCCGGTGGGAGAGGGAGGCAGACTCCCTTCCCCCGGCGGGGGAAGGGTTGGGGATGAGGGCAAGAACCAGTTTTTCATTCCTGGCAGCAGGATTTTCAGCGAGATAAACGAGGCATCGCAGACCACCAGCTGCACCGGCTCAGGGATGGATTCAACGTAGCGGGCGTTGGTTTCTTCCATGACGATAACGCGCGGGTCGTTGCGCAATTTCCAGTGCAAGATGCCTTTGCCCACGTCGATGGCGTAGACCTTCGCTGCGCCGTGTTGCAGCAGGCAGTCGGTGAAGCCGCCAGTGGATGCGCCCACATCTACAGCGGTAACTCCGGCTACGTTAACGGGAAACGCTTCCAGGGCGGCGAGGAGTTTTTCTCCGCCGCGCGAGACAAAGCGCGGGCCAGAATCCACAGCCAGGGTAACGGTTTCATCAAAAGCCGCCGAGGCTTTATCCACCATTTGGCCGTTGACGCGCGCCTGCCCGGCCATGATGATGGCCTGGGCTTTGCTGCGGCTTTCGGCCAGTCCACGCTCTACGAGAAGGATATCGAGACGGGTTTTGGACATCTTTAGCTGAGTTTTTTGAGCGGCATAGTCTGCGGCCCCTGGCAGAAAATGCATTCCGTGATATGACCCTGGGCGTCGAAGGAACCCAGCCGGAAAACCATCTGCGGCTCGATGGGCACACCCAGTTCGAGATTTGCCATCCCGTAGCCTTTGCGGAAGATGGTTTCACCATCTTTGACAACGATCACTGCCGCGCCGGGCTTATCTGCCGGGTAGAGCGGGGTGAGCAGGGCTTCAAATTGTTCCAGTAATTCAGGGGAAAGTGTCATTAGAAATCCTTATTTGGCGGTGACACTAAGTTTGCCGATTTGCACGTAGGGGAACAGGCCGTTGAACCAGGCGAACGGGCCGCTGATCCACTCGCGTTCCTGGCTGATGGCGGCAATGTTTTTGATGGCGTCGAAGGCATTCCCGGCCAGCATGACATCTTTAACACGCCCAACAACTTTCCCGTGCTCGATTTTGTAGCCGAGAAAGATGTTGACCGAAAACTCACCATTGATGGGGTTGCCCTGCCCCAGCCCAAGGAACTCATGCACCAGCAAGCCGTTCTCGATGCCGCGCAGCATATCCTCGTAGCGGGTTTCGCCGGGAGCGATGACGAGATTGGTCAGTTGGCGGGTGGTTCCATGCCCGGTAGGATGGGTCTGGACGCGCCCGGCGGTGTCGAGATCGTAGATAAAGTTTTTCAGCACACCTTTTTCGATCAACGGCGTGACTTTGCGCGCCACACCCTCATTGTCGAAGGCACTGGTATTGGGGCCGAATTCAATAAACGGATCGTCCACAATGCTCAGGCGCGGGTCAGCAATTTGCTGGCCGAGCTTGTCGCGCAGCGGGGATGCACCCAGGTATACGTTTTTGCCATCCACTGCCAGGCCGAGCGAGAGCAGCAGCGCAATCAAGCCGCCGGGAGTGAAAATGACCGGCATTTCGCCTGAATCCACCGGAACGATTTTCTCAGCCATACGGAAGTATTCGATGGCGCGCGTAGCGATGTCTTCCTCGTCCACTTGGCGTTTTTTCTGGCCGACGCCGTGCCCGGCGAACAGGATGTCGGTGCCGCGCGTCAACTGCCCGCCCGCGCCGATGTTGAATCCGGTATGCTCGGCAGAATAGCTGGCGCCTTTTGAGTTGGCATATTCGAAGCGATAGATTTCTTTGTTAACTCCCGCCCCGGCCAGGATTTCGGGATTATAGGCTTTGATCATATCCATCATTTTCTGGCCCAGGTGGATCATCTCGGGCTTTTGCAGCGGCAGCAGCGCCGGGTCGAACGTTTTCACTTCCTGTAGCTGCTGCGGGTCGGGAAGTTCAAAATGCGCCGGGCTGCCAAATTCTGCCGCTTCGAGCGCGCGATTGACCACCCCATCCACATCACGCGGATCGGTGGTACTGGAGTTGCCCACCTTACCATCCACAATTACTTTGACATTGATCTGGGTGCGTTGCGACGATTCTGCTGATTTCAGCCGGTCATTTTCAAAATCGACCGAGCTGGTTTCCTGCGTCAATAAGGTGGCCTGCGCACCCTGGGCCTTCTGCATGGCCTTTTCAATAATTTGTTGGACGATCATTGCTGGCCTCCTACAACACAATTCTGGATGCGAATATGCGGCCCACCCAACCCCACACGCAGCGGATGCTGGCTGCCTTTGCCACAACCGCCGGGGCCGTTGGGCGTAAAGCCCACATCGTCGCCGATCATATCGATGTTTTTCAACGTGTCAAACACGTTACCCGTCAGCACCACATCGCGCACCAGTTCGGCAATCTGCCCATCGCGGATCATATATCCGTACCCAGCGCTGAAGGTAAACATCTCCATAGCGGTCTGCCCGCCGACTTCTTTCAGGGCGTACACGCCCAGCTTGATGTCTTTGATCATATCTTCCAGCTTCGCCGAGCCGCCTTCGATATACGTATTGGTCATGCGCACCAGCGGCGGATGCTGGAAGTGCACCGCGCGCGCGTTGCCGGTAAGCTGTTCATTCATCTTGGCGGCAGTTTCACGCGAATGCAGCCGCCCCACCAAAACGCCGTCTTTGATCAGGTAGTTTTTGCGCGTCGGCACACCCTCGTAATCGTATTTGTGCGTGCCCAGGCCGCCATCCAGCGCGCCGTTGTCGACGATATTCAGGCCATCCGAGCCAAAACGTTTGCCCAACACCATGATTTCCTGCATCTGCGGGTTTTCGTAGACAAAATCAGATTCGCTCAGGTGCCCGAAAGCCTCGTGCGTAAAAACGCCCGTCATCTCATGATCAGTAATGACCGAGTAGGTACCGCCTCGCACCGGCGGCGCAGAAAGCAATTCAACCGCCCGTTTGGCGGCCGTCCTGGCATTCTCGTGGAAATTCTCAATCGTCTGGTAGCCTTCCGGCCCGCCGCCCATCTCAAAACCGTTCTGGACGATATCGCCATCGCGTCCGGTGGCAATCACAATGATATTGACATCTGGCTTTTCTTCTTCGATATAAGTTCCATCCGAGTTGGCGTACCAGACCGTCTTAAAAGTATCGGCATAGCGCACGCTGGCTGTCTGGATTTTTTCGTGATAACCCAGCATGATGCGGTTATATTCTTCCATCAGGGCTTTTTTCTCGGCCAGCGGCACATTGCGGAAATCTTTAACCATGCTGGCTTTGATGGAATCCACCACCGGTTCTGTCGGCGCAAAATAAGTTTTATCACGTCCAACCAGTTTGGCCGTTTCGCAGGCTTCTTTTACGCGCCGGGGCAGGTCATCGATATCATTGAATGTGGCATAGCCCCAGCCGCCCTTCCACAGCGCGCGGACGATGCCGCCCACCGTGCGCGCCGAGCCAATGGTATCCAGGTCGGGGCCGCGAAAATTGACCCACGAATTGGTCTTGTCCTCGATACGGATGTCCACAAATTCCACATCATGAGATTTGATAGCTTCAGACAATCGATCACGCATAGAAAGCTCCTTTACCACTATCGGGTTATTTTGGAGTGCAAGCATTGCAGAAGCAACGCTTCCAGATCGTTATGGCCGGGCTTCGGCGGCAATTTCAACCCGGTCGATCACCGGGCCGAGGCTGTATATAGGAAAAGAAAATTTTCCCGGCTGAGAGTTTTCGCCGCTCCACTCCCAGCGTCGTTGGCCGATTGGGAGTCCATCTGCGCTGTAGGCGCTGGCCACAATCCACAGGCGTTTGGCAGGCTGGTTCAGCTTCACCCTGCCACTGATTTGGGCGCTGCGCCCATCCCAGGCGATCAAAACCTGGGTGTTATCGAGCAACACATCGATGTAGCGCGGATCATTGGCCTGTAAACGCGTGGCGGCCAGCAAATCAGCGTGGGGGCGCGCGTTAGCATATTGTGCCGGGAAGAACGTTCCCAGCGGGATGGACGCGCCGGGCGGGATGCTATCCAGCAGGGCGTAAGCGGGCTGGCTGGCCAGGATTTGCCCATTTTCATCCAGCAGGCTGACCTGGGCGATGATGTTTTCCACGCGCTCGGCGAACGGGTTGCGCGCCAGTACCAGGCACCACGTCCCCGCGCCAGAGGGGGCGCACGAAAGCGGGCCAAGTTCAATCTCCGCTGGGGATGGTGTCGGCCGTGCCGCATCCGCTGAGACAGACGGGATGTTGATGGCCTGCCCAACGCTGAGGGCCTGCGGAACAATGCCGGTGTTGGCGCGCAGCAGGTCGTTAATACTCAAATTGAAACGTTCGGCGATGGCGCTGAGTGTGTCCCCACGGGCGATGGTGTAGGTGAAGGGCGTCGGCGATGGGATCGGGAGGCTGGTGGCGGCGAAAGTTGGTGTTGGGGCGGGGGGCAAAGTCTTGGTGGAATAAGCAACCAGGGTTAACGGCGGCAAAGCTGTGGGGGCGGGGGTGGCGGGCGCGGCACAGCCTGAGAGGATGATCAAGGCCAGGGCGGCCATCCCACGCTGGAGGCTGGAATTCCATTCCATATAGTAGATTATACAGCCCCTTGATGGCTACTTTACCATCGGCCAATCCATCAGCATGACCTCGGCCAGCAGGCGCGCATTGACGTTTTTATCCAGCCGGTCGAGGGCTTTTTCCACCCCTTCGGTGATGGCCCGCGCCTGGGGGCGGTCGATGTCATAAGACAGGTTGCCGATCTCATCGGCCCGGTCAATGTTGGTGGGTTCAAGCGCCGCGCCAGAGGCCTTCATCAGCACATCGCGCCAATACGAAAGCCAGATGAACAGCGTCTGACGGAAAATATCCTTGTCTTTGGATAGTTTTTCAGCGTAGGTGAAGCGTTCGCGTCGTCTGGCAGCCAGCAGCGCGCGCAAATCATCCAGCTTTTCGGTACGGAAGGCCAGCGCTTTCTCATCTGCCGAAAGCCGCAGCGCAAAACCGGGCCGCCCACCCGAAAGATGCCCCAGCAGGCGCGCTTTTCCTGGCTCCACGCCCCGCGCAGCCAGGAAATCCGTTACCGCATCCACCGAGAGCGGGCGCAGGCGCAAAATCTCACAGCGCGAGATGATGGTTGGCAGCAGCTGCTCGGCGTTATCAGCAGTCAGCAGCAGCAGGGCATGGCTGGGGGCTTCCTCCAGCGTTTTGAGCAGGGCGTTTTGGGCGTTAGGGTTGGCTTCCTGGAAGCGCAGGAAGATAACGATTTTATAGGGGGAAGAATAGGGTCGCAGCGACAGGAATTTGGTCACCTCGCGGACTTGCTCCACTTTGAGCGTTCCACCCTCCGCCTCAGCCTGGATGACCATTAAATCGATATTTTGCCCGGCCTCGAACTGTTTACACGTCCGGCAGGCCTGGCATGGAACCCCCGGCGCTTTTGGCGTCTGGCAGTTGAGCGCCTGCGCCAGGCGGATTGCCAATGTGCGCCGCCCAACGCCCGATGGGCCTGTCAGCAGGTAGGCGTGGCGCAGGGTGTTGTGGGCCACATGCTGTTGCAGCATTTCCACAGCCCAATCGTGTCCGAAAATGTTCCAGGTGTTCATCAAATCCTTTTCGGAGTCCAAAATCTCCGGGGTCTGGACAGTCAAAAGCGGGAAACTTTTGACTCCGCGCAGCTATTCCTGCCCGGCCTTTAGGCGGAGGTACGACTCATATCTTTCCTGCCGCACCGCGCCAGATTTGATGGCTTTGAGCACGGCGCAGCCAGGTTCGTGGGTGTGCGAGCAATCGCTGAACTGGCAGGCTTCCACCAGTGGAGCCAGTTCGGGGAAGTAGGCGTCGATTTCTTCGGGTTCGGTGTCCCACAGGGCCAGCGATTTCCAACCGGGGGCGTCGGCCACCCATCCGCCGCCGACCAATGGGTGTAGCTGGCGGAAGTTGGTGGTGTGGGTGCCTTTTTTCATAAAGTTGGAGACTTCGCCAACGGCGATCCCCAGCCCCGGTTGGATGGCGTTCATCAGGCTGGATTTTCCTACGCCGCTCGGCCCGGCCAGCGCGGAGAGTTTGCCGGTGAGCGTTTCGTGCAGTTCCTCGATGCCGATGTGTTTTTCGGCGGAGGTGTAAATGACCGGGTAGCCAAGTTCGGGGTAAAAGCCAAATTTTTCCTGTGCTTTTTCCTGTCCGATCAAATCCACTTTGTTGGCCACGATGACGGCCGGGACGTTTTGTTTTTCGGCGATGACCAGGAAGCGGTCGAGCATCCGCAGTTTGGGTTCGGGGTGGGCGCAGGCAAAGACGAAAACGGCCTGGTCGGGGTTGGCAAGCAAAATCTGGCGGTATTCTCCCTGGGGGCGCGGATCGAGGCGCACGATTTCGGCTTTGCGCGGCAGGATCTCTTCGATGCTGCCAGAGCCATCGGTCAGGAGTGTGTAGAGTACAGAATCGCCCACAGCGGCGATGTCGCCTTCCCGGCGGCCTTGTTTCAAGCGTCCGCGCAGCTGGCAGGTGACAGGGCGGTCAGCATCCTGGCTGAGGACGAAGAAGAAGCCCGATTGGGCGCGAATGATGAGGCCGGTGAGCAGTTTGGGAGCAGACATCCGCTATGGCTTTTGCGGCTGGGCAGTCTGGGTGCCCTCAAAGCCGAATGGGGTGGGTGTGCGGGTGACGCCGATGGAGGTTTCCCACGAGTAGGGGCGACGCGGGCGGCCAAAGAAGTAGATTTCGACCACGCGGCGGAAGATTTGAGCGGCAAACTCAGACCCTTCGCCCGCGTTTTCGGCGATGACAGCAATGGCAATATCGGGAACGCCTTCGATTTGCTGGTCAGTGTAGCCTGCAAACCACGAATGGGGGTAGCCGGGGATGCCTGTTTCGGCGGTGCCAGTTTTGCCGTACAGTTTGATCTCAAAGTTGCGGAAGCGGTGTTCGGCTGTGCCGCGCGGGTTGATATTTTCAATAACACCCAGCATGGCTTCGCGCAAAGCTGCCAGGTTGGCTGGTTTTATCGGCAGGGTGCCAACCGCTTCTGGTTTGAAGACCTGGGTTTCAGCTTTATTGGCATCCATGTATTTTTCAATAACTTGCGGACGGTAGAGTGTGCCGCCGTTGCCAATAGCGGCCATAAAACGCGCCACTTGCAATGGAGTGACGAGTACGTCGCCCTGGCCAATGGACTGGTTGACAGCATCCAACAAGGTGGGCGGGTTGAGAATTTGCCCGGAGATTTCATTGACACCTTCGATGCCGGTGGGGCCGCTCAGGCCAAATCCGCGCGCCATGTCGGCGACAGCAGTGACACGCCCTTGGTTGTACAGGTCAAATCCGATGTGCCAGAACCATGGGTTGCAGGAGCGCATCAGGCCCTGCGAGAGGGTCAGCACACCAGAAGGCGGGGTTTTGCCTTCGCCGGTGGCGCGCAATTCGGACATATAACGGTCATACGTCCAATCGTTGAAAGTGCGTCCGGGAAATTCGTTCCAGGTGTATTCGCAGTTGAATTCCAGGTTTGGGGTGTAGGTTCCGCTTTCAAGTGCTGCCGAGAAGGTGATGACTTTAAAGACTGACCCAAGCGGGTATCCGCCCTGGGTAGCGCGGTTGAGCATGGGGGTATTGGGATCGTTGACCAGCACGCCCAGACCGGAAGAGCTGTTGTAGTTGTCGGGTTCAAACAGGTTGGGGTCAAATTCAGGGGAAGAAACCAGTGCCAGCACACGGCCAGAATCGCGTTCCATCACTACAATTGCGCCGTTGAAACCGGTCAGGGCCTGCTGCGATTGGTATTGCAGGCTTTTGTCGATGGTCAGGTAGATGGAAGACGGCTGCACCGGGTCGGTTTTGCCCAGGTAGCTGACAATGTTCCCATCCGGGCCGACCACATATAGCGTGCCGCCGCTCTTCCCTGCCAGTTTTTCTTCAGCCCACTTCTCAATCCCCACCTGTCCAATGCGGGAATCGGGGGCGTAACCTTTGCGCACATATTCATCTAACTGCTCGGGCTGGAGGGGCGAAATGTAGCCGATGGTCTGTGGGGCAATGCCGCCCTGCCAGTAATAGCGCGAAGTGTAATTGTTCATCACCACGCCGCCCAACCCGGCCAGCACGCCATAACGTTTGTTGGTTTCTTCGAGCGAGGCTTCACCGATGGGCACATACCAATCCTGCCCATAGTAATTCTGGTATTTAGCCTGCACGTCACCAGGAGCCATACCGGTCAGGTTGGCAAGTTCATAGATCAGCGTGCCTTCTTGCTTTTCGTTGATGAAAGCCGGGTTAACCCCAAATGCCACTGCCTGACTCTGGCTGACGATGACATTACCAGCCCGATCATAGATTTCACCACGATTGGGGCTTTCGTAATCCATTGCCAGGGTGTTGCCGCCCCGCAGTTCGGGCAGGATCAAGCCATCTTCCCAGTCCAGCTTCCAGTTGCCATCTTCCAGGCGCAGGTTATAGGTCATATCACGCGTCAGGTCACCGACCATGCTGGAGCGATAAACCATGCGCACATTAACCTGGGCATCGTGCGGGTTCAGGGTTGATGAGAGCACTTCAACCCCCAGGTCTTGAAGCCCCAGGTTGTTCATGGCATTGCGATAGCGCTTGACAAAATCTTCCTGGCTGATAGTCTGGCGGCTGGCATCCGTCAGGTAGCCATACATCACATCGTAACTATTGGCCTTCCAGGCCTCGAAAAAACCTTTTAGCTGGTTTAAAACATCTGGGGCATTCGTCACCTGGATGGAAGGCCCAGGCAGATCAGGGGAAGGTGTGGGCGGAATCAAACTTGTCCCGCCAGGAACGCTGGCACAGCCTGCCAGCAGCGCAAAAATAATCAAAACATTAAAAACACGCGATTTCATACGTACACCTTTAATTCGCTGGTCGATTTCAAAATTTGCCGCGAAACCGGGCACTGATAATTCATCTTAGACTGGCACCTGCCAGCCACATCGGCGCGTGGAGAAACACCCACCTGGCGCAGCAGGTTAGCCAGGTGACAAACCGGCAGGCCCATCACACTGGCAAAACAGCCGCTCATCCGCGCCACCGGCTGGAACCCTGCATGCTGGATGCCATACGCCCCGGCCTTATCCATCGGGTCGCCAGAACGGATGTAGGCATCCATCTCATCATCAGAGTAAGCGCGCATCGGCACATCCGTAATGCACAGATCGGTCAGCGCCCGCCCATCGCGCACACGCACCACCGCAATCCCAGTGAAAACCTGGTGAGAGCGCCCGCGCAGCAGGCTCAACATTGCCCGGGCATCGGCCACATCCACAGGTTTCCCCAAAATCCGGCCATCGATCACCACACTGGTATCCGACCCGATCACCACATGCTCATTGCGGGCGCGTGGCAAAACAGCCCGGGCTTTGGCCTCCGCCAGGCGCAACACATAATTGCGAGGCGATTCGCCAGCCAGCAGACTCTCATCCACATTAGCCGCGTCCACACCGAACATCCAACCACCCAGCGCCAGTAACTCGCGCCGTCGGGGAGAATTAGAAGCAAGTAAAAGTAAAGGCATCTCGTTCATAGTATTAGTAGAAAACGATTGTAACACAGCCAGAGTTCCCACAATTCGCCTCTGTTCCGTTCACCCACTCCGTTGTACAATCTCAAATTGATTAGACAAGCCCACACACTCCGGAGAAAACATGGAACTACTCAAAAACCGCATTTTACAAGATGGCCGCATCCTCGAAGGCGGCATTCTCAAAGTCGACGGTTTCATCAACCACCAGGTCGACCCGGCCCTCATGGATGCCTGCGGCAAGGAATTCGCCCAACGATTCGCCCACATTGGCGCCACCAAAATCCTCACCGCCGAAATCTCAGGCATCGCCCCGGCCCTCACCACCGCCTTCCACATGGGACTGCCAGTTGTCTACGCCCGCAAGAGCAAACCCGTTACCATGCCCGACCAGGTCTTCCTGACCCTGGCCCCCTCCCACACCAAAGGCCGGATGGTAGAGCTCATCGTTTCCCCCGAACACCTGGCCCACGGCGAACGCGTCCTGATCATAGATGACTTCCTCGCATCCGGCGCAACCATCTTGGGGCTGGTGCGCCTGGCCCAAACTGCCGGCAGCGAAGTCGTTGGCATAGGCGCACTCATCGAAAAAGTTTTTGAAGGTGGCCGCAACGCCCTCCTGCCGCTCGGCGTCCCGGTCGAATCACTTGCCATGATCACATCCATGAGCAACGGCCTAAAATTTGCTTAAAATCCTGCGCATTGCGTATTCTGTCATCCCAAAAGGCAAAATACGCAACCGTTTTTTAATTTGGATGATCGGGAAAATGCTCTTCGCCCTGCCTGTCGCCCGTTTAAGAGAAACATCCACCCTCCTGGCCTTTCACCACCCGCAGCCAACCTACCCGTATCATGTCTTGCTGGTACCCAAAAAACCCATAGCCACCCTGACCGACCTCGACCCCGCCGACAACGCCTTCCTGACCGATTTATTCGCCACCGTCCAGCAGCTCGTCACCGAAAACCACCTCACCGATTCTGGATACCGCCTCATCGTCAACGGCGGCAGCTACCAAGACTTCCCCTACCTGCATTTCCACCTGATTTCAGGTTCCGAAGGCACTCAACGAACAACTGCTTAGCGTGTCAAACCCATATCGTCAAGATTTTTTGCCAGAAAGAGAAAAGTGATAGCAAACCTGGTAATTAAAAGGACGGCGCGCCACTTCAGGCGCGCCGTCAGATGGAGGGAGAATGTAACTACGGCAGACAACTCAACTTTGCACCAACAGTAATCCGGGTGGTGGCCCATGTCCCACCGGATAATGTGCCTGTGACGCTGACTGCATTGCCTATTTTCAAATCGCTAAAAGTGATCACCGTCGTGGTGGTTCCATTTGTGAAACGGTACAGGGTTGCTGCACTGGTTTTAATCAGCACTTCCTGACCAATATACGATTTCACCAGTGAATTTCCGCGTAAGATTTTAACCGTGACTGTTTTCGCGGTGGCATCAATCGCAGTGATGGTTCCCACCAGGGTGAATGGGGATTTCGCATTTCCAGCAGACGGGGCCAGCTTGGGTCCGGCAGCAAGCGCCGGGGAGGTCATGGCAATCGTCAAAACGAGAGCCAGCAAAAGGGGCAGAAAACGTTTCATTGGGGGTCTCCTTATCGAATTGGTTATCACTATCTATGACGAACCAAACTCCCAAAAGATACGGCTTCTACTCATTTATTGTAACATATATTTCACATAATTATACAATAAAAAATGACACCCGTATCAATTCTCTTTTGAATGCGTCATAACAAGTGAGTACATGAGCTCCATCGCCGAAGAAACCCTGCTGCGCCTGGCGCGCCGCTTTGACCAGGCTGCCCTGGCCGAGCTTTATGACCGTTACAACAACGGCATTTATTACTACGCCCTGCGCTTGCTAGGAGATTCCTCCCTGGCCGAAGATTGCGCCGCTGAAACCTTCAGCCGCCTGCTGCGCGCACTGCACGATGGCGGTGGGCCTACCGAAAATATCAAAGCCTACCTGTACCGTTCTGCGCACAACTGGGTAACCGACTACTACCGCCGCACACCACCCCTGCCCCTCGACCCCGAAGTCGACATCATAGAACCCGAAAGCGACCCTTGCATCCAGGCTGAAGAAAATATCATCCAGTCTCAGGTGCGCTCGGCCCTGCGGCTGCTCACTGCTGACCAGCGCCAGGTCATCACCTTGCGTTTCATTGAAGGCTGGGAGTTTGAACAAATTGCCGCCAGCCTGCAAAAGCCAGTTGGCGCAGTCAAATCACTCCAGCACCGCGCAGTGAGCGCATTACAAAAAATGTTATTAAAAAATGGATGATGTCATGCCCCCTGATCTTGATCTGGACCCCAAACTGGTTTCAAAACTGCGCGCGTTACAGGCCACCCCAACCCGCAGCCCGCAGCTTGCCTCCCGCGCTCGTACTTCTTTCCTGGTTGAGGCTGCCCGGCTGGCCCCAAGCAGCCATTCCCAGCCACAAACTCGCCAGGGCGGGTGGAATGAAGCCCTCAAAAACTTGTGGTTTTTCAGGCAAAAAGGGAAAAACGCCCTGCTCAACTTCGCAATAACCATTTTACTAACATTCGCCTTGTTGATTGGCAGCGGAGTAACCGCTGTCGCTGCCGCCCAGTCTGCCCAGCCCGAAGATGTTCTCTACCCGGTCAAAACCTGGAGCGAAGATGTGCGCCTGGATTGGGAACACAACCCACAGTCAAGGCTCGACCTGACCCTTCAATTCACAGACCGCCGCATTGCCGAAATCCAGGCCAGCCTGGCTGTCAATGGCACAATCCCAGAACCTGTATTGGCTCGCCTGCAATCAGAACAGGAGCAAACATTGGCCCTGGCTGCCGGCTTGCCAGCCCCACAGGTACTCCCTGCCCTGACACAGGTACGAAATCGTGCCAGGCAACAGGATCAAGCCCTTTCTGATATGCAACTGCCCAATTCTCATGCCGCGCAATATTTGGCGCGCGTTGAAACAATGCTCCAAAACCAGGCGCAGCTTGCCCAGCAAGGGATGGATAACCCTGAAGCTTTACGGCAGCGTCTTCGCAATGGTGATTATTCCCAGCCGGGCACCAACATCCCAGCAGGCACATCGACCCCGTGTAACGGGAATGGTTCAGGGTATGGGCCAGTCAGGTCGCAAACCCCGCAGGTTGATTCCACACCCATACCTGGTTCAGGCTACAGGTATGGATCGTCAAAAACACCCCCGGCTGACATAACATCTAATCCAGGTTCCGAGCCGCAGGGCTCCAGCACACCCAAAGCTGGGAATGGCCCAGGCCCACAGCCCGCTTCGGGATCAGGTGGCGGCAAAGGCGGAAAACCTTAAACCAGCGCTACCCATCAATCGAACGCTACAGTCAAGTTCTTAACCATAATCCACACATGCAGATTCTTCGGTCCATGCACGCCGAGGGTGACGGTCAGTTCAATATCGGCAGTGCGGCTGGGGCCGGTGATGAAAACGAGGTAATCGGGGGTGTAGGGGCGAAGCGATGCTTCGCCCCTACCGATATGTTCGGCAAAAACCTGGTGCAGGTCGGGGCGCAGCATTTCGGGGCGGACGATGGCGAGGTGGAGGCGCGGCAGCAGCGAGACGGCGCGCGGTTTTTCGGCGGAGGATGCCAGGACGAGGGTGCCGGTTTCTGGCAGGATGTATTCGGCTTCGGTGATGCCGAGGTCGCAGTGGGCCATTTCGTGTTTATCGGCATTGGGGGAGATGATGTCAACTGCCAGGCTGCGGAGGGTGTTTTCAATGCCGAGTTGTTCAAATAACGGGGTGTGCCAGAGTGTCGCTTTGCGGATTCCATTTTTAGCGACGAGAGCTTTCAGGGCATCTGAAACAGAATCAGCGGAGAGTTTTTCTGCCACGCCGGAGAGTTTGCGAACTTCATCAAGGAATTGCTCGATTTCGGAATCAACAGATTCGGGGCGACGTGACTCGTAGATGGCGGGACGCGGGCCAAGCCCCCTACGGGGATTATAGGGCGGTCTTTGTCCACCTAAAGAGCGGCGAATGTTTTCGATAACGGGATTGGTCATAGTCGGGTATTCAGTCGATGGTCAGGACATTCAAAAGATGTAGCGCGAAATATTATTTCGCGTTACGGTTTTTCCAAAAGATGAAATATTATTTCGCGTTACGGTTTTTCCACCAGGAGCGAAAACCGGCGGTGAAGGCTAGCAGCGGGCGGGATTTTGTCCAGCGGTTGAGGGGGTAGGGGGCGGAGGAAATCCAGCTATCGCGGGTGAAGAGGGCCATAACGGGGGGCAGGATTCTTGCGCCGAAGCGGTAAATCCAGTTTTGGGCGAGGGCCAGGGCGGAGAGTTTTGCGGCGGCGGCGATGGGGGCGGGCATGGTTGATGCGGCGATTTGGTCACCTTCGGCCACACGGCGGCGCAGGTGACGCAGGATGGTGGGGATGGGAATTTTGACCGGGCAGACATCGGCGCAGGCACCGCAGAGGGTGGAGGCGTAGGGCAGTTCGCGGGCGGTGGGGGTGCCGAGCATCTGAGGGGCGAAGATGGCGCCGATGGGGCCGGAGATGAACCAGCCGTAGGCGAAGCCGCCGACGTTTTTGTAGACCGGGCAAACGTTGGCGCAGGCGCCGCAGCGGATGCACTTGAAAACTTCGCGCCCGATGGGGTCTTTGAGCACATCCGAGCGGCCGTTGTCGAGCAGGACGATGTGGAATTCTTTGGGGCCGAATTCGCCTTCGGCGCGGCGCGGGCCGGTGATGAACTGGGTGTAGGTGGAGAGTTTTTGGCCGGTGGCCGAGCGGGCCAGCAGTTTCAGGAAAACGGTGAGGGATTCCCAGTCCGGGATGATTTTGTCGATGCCGACAACGGCCACGTGCAGGTCGGGCATGGTGGTGCACATGCGCCCGTTGCCTTCGTTGGTGACCATAACAAGCGTGCCGGTTTCGGCGATGAGGAAGTTCGCGCCGGAAACGCCCATTTCAGCGTTCAGGAATTTCTCGCGCAGGATTTCGCGGGCGATGCGGGTCAGCTCGATCGGGTCGGCGGGGGCGTCGATACCGAGTTTTTCGCTGAAAATCGCGGCGATTTCTTCTTTTTTCAGGTGGATGGCTGGGACGATGATGTGCGAGGGGCCGGTTCCGGCCAACTGGATGATGTACTCGCCCAGGTCGGTTTCCAGGGCTTCGATTCCTGCCGTTTCGAGGGCGTGGTTCAGGCCGATTTCTTCCGTCGCCATCGACTTGGATTTGACCGCCAGTTTGACATTATGCTCGCGGGCGATTTGCAGCACAATCTGGCGCGCATCTTCGGCGGTGGCGGCCCAGTGAACATGCCCGCCCGCGGCTGTGACTTTTTCTTCAAAGCGCAGCAGGTAGGTGTCCATGTTTTCGATGGTGTGCAGGCGGATGTCCGAGGCTATCTGGCGCAGCTGCTCGAACTGGGGCAGTTCGGACACGCGGGCGGCGCGCCCAACCGCAAAGCGCGCCGTGGCCTGTTGGACAGCGGATGGGATGCTGGGCGGGATGTGCCCGGTGTAGGCTTCGAAGCCGATGTAGGTGGGGGTTTCGCTCATAAATCATCCAATGTTGGGACGGGGTTTTCCCGCTCTGGCTGGCGAAAAATAAAACTTGGGCGCGGAGACCGCGCCCCTACAGTCATTTGGAAGACAACAAATCAATAATGTGCATGGCACGGATATTCGAGCCAGTCTTGTGCAGCCCGCCCGCCACGTTCATCAGGCAGCCGGGTTCGCACATCACAACCGTATCCGCTCCGCTGGCGAGGATGTTTTTGAGCTTGTTCTCCATCATCGAGCGGCTGACTTCGGGATAGGTAACCGTGAACGCGCCGCCAAAGCCGCAGCAGGTTTCTTCTTCGTTGAGTGGGACGAATTCCAGGCCTTTGACCGCATTCAGCAGGGTTTTGGCTTCGGTTTTTAATCCCAGCTCGCGCAGGTAGTGGCAGGAGGCGTGATACGTGACCTTGTGCGGGTACACCGCCCCAACATCTGTCACTTTGAGCACGTTGACCAGGTATTCGGTAAATTCAAAAGTGCGGGAGGCGATTTCGGCGGCGAGGGCGTGTTCGGGTGTCCCGGCGGGGAAAAGCTCGGGGTAGTGATGCTTCACCATGCTGACGCACGAACCGGATGGGCCGATAATCGAGGCGTCGCTCCGCCCAAAAGCGCGGAGGAAGTTCCGGGCCACCTCCCGCGCCTGGGATTCGAATCCGTTGTTGAAGTGCGGTTGTCCGCAGCAGGTTTGTTCGTGTGGGAAGGTCAGTTCCACGCCGAGACGCTCCAACAGCACGGTCATGTTCTGGAGTGTTTTGGTGTAGAACTGGTCGCCGAGGCAGGTGATGAAGAGTTGGGCTTTGGGCATAGATTCACCAAAATGTAGGGGCGCGGTTCCCGCGCCTGATTGGGCGGGGAAACCCCGCCCCTACGATTAGAATTTGCTGTACGCCTCGCTCATGGCGCGATATTCTTTGAACGGCTCGTTGATGGTTTTGGCAGCCAAGATGATCTGGCAGGCTTCCTCCAGGATAGTTGACCACATGAAGGCTTCATCTAGCGTCTGGCCGGTGGCAAAACTGCCGTGTCCGCGCAGCATGATGATCTTGTAGTTCTTGACCGCTTCGGCGACTTTGTTCGCCATCTGCGGGGTGCCAGATGCGAATTCTTCGGTCACCACCGGGATTTTCTTGAGCAGGTAGGAAGCTTCGTTGTCAATCGGGACGATTTCGTCGCGGGATAATGAAAAGGCGACGGCCGTGCGCGGGTGACAGTGACAAACTGCCAGGGCGGGGGTGTTCAGGTAAATGGCGCGATGAACCAGCAGTTCGGTAGAAGCCAGCACAACGCCGCTGTCGTTTTTATCCAGCCGGGTTTCGATCAAATCATGTGGTTTGAGACGCCCAAGCATTGCGCCGCGCCGCTTGATGATGACTCGGTCTCCCAACCGGATGCTTAAATTGCCGCCATGCGAACTGATCATGTCAGCCGCGTATAAATCTTCGCCAATTTCGCGGAATGTTTCATAAATTCGAGGGTCAATCATAAGTTCTCCAGTAATCAGTGGTCAGTGTGCAGTTGCCAGCAGCCGGGGTGGTTCCTGATTACTGCTCATCGATAACTTGCTTCCGCCAGTTCCGCCAAACCGAGTTCGGCCAGCTTCTTTGGTGTGGGAACACCGTTCTCGTCCCAGCCGCGGGTGCGGTAGTATTCTTTGAGCATTGGCTCCAGTTTTGAAACCCAGCCCTTCGACGGGCCATCGGTGGGGGCTTCGGTCAGCAGCCGGGGTGGAAGGGTGTCATTTTGGGCGGTGAAACCTTCGCGGTTGTTGTAAAGCCGCTCCAGGTTCCAAACTCGCTCGCCTGTTTTAATCATATCACCAGTGGCGTATTCGACGCCCGTTACCGCACTGAGGACGCGCGCAAAATATTCATCCGCCACGCCCATGTTGGTGAACTTGCACAGCACCAGCGAGTCAATCGCCGCGTTGGAATTCTGATTCAGGATGACAAAACTGGATTTTCCCTGCACCTGGAAACGGTCAATCAGCTTGGGCAGGCCGAGCACTTCCAGCCCGATCATGTTGCCGCGCATGTGGCAGCCTCCGCGGTTGGAGGTGGCATACAGCAATCCCTGTCCCTGCAAGCCGCGCGGGTCGTAGGCGGGGAATTCCAGCCCCTTGGATGTCATCGATAGTTCGGGATGCCCGTACTTGGTCGCCAAACGCAGTGAGCCATCGGCCAGTTCCGCGCCGATGTCGCGGCGATAAGCCATCGCTTCAACGGCGAGAGCAAGCTGGTCGGCGCGCCCAAAGCGCAAATCCGAGTCGAGATAGCCCTTCTCGCTTAGTTCCATCGCGCAGGCAATCGTCGAACCCGCCGAAATGGTATCCAGCCCCAGGTCGTTGCACAGCGCGTTGACTTCGATAATCGCGGGCAGGTCATCGATGCCGCACTGCGCACCAAACGCCCAGGTGGACTCAAATTCCGGGCCTTCGCCCTCCACTTTTTCGGTTTTGCTGATGCGGGTGCAGCCAATCGGGCAGGCCCAGCAAGCCTGGTTCTTAACCAGGTATTTCTCGGTCAGTTCTTCACCCGAAATCGCTTCCGCGCCTTCAAACTGGGTCTGCTGGTGATTGCGCGTGGCCAGCGCGCCGATATTATTCATAATATTCATCAGCACCACGGTGCCAAACTCCGGCAGCGCCTGGCTGGTCAGCGGGCTGGCCGCCAGCAGCTTTTTGGTTTCGTACATCAGGAACTTGTAGCGTTCCTTATCCATCACTTCGGGGCGCGTCGAGCCTTCCACCACAATCGCCTTCAGGTTTTTCGAGCCCATCACCGCGCCGGGGCCGCCGCGCGCCGCCGCCCGTTCGCGGTCATTCATAATCGCCGCAATCCGGCTCAGGTTTTCACCCGCCGGGCCGATGCACAGCACATTGCGCTTGTTGTTATCCTGCCCCAGCTTCTCGGTCACGGCAAAAACACGCATCCCCCACAACGCCGACGCATCATGAAAAGCGACTTCACCGTTCTTGACCTCAATCCAGACCGGCTTTTGGGCTTTCCCGCGCACAATCAGCACATCGTAGCCAGTTTTCTTGAACTGCATGCCCCAGTACCCGCCCGAGTTCGCGTCCAGCACCGTGCCGGTCAGCGGGCTTTTCGTCGTCACCGAAAAGCGGTTGCTGGTCTGGTAGCCGGTGCCGGTCAGCGGGCCATTGGTAAAAATGAGCACATTTTCCGGGCTGAGCGGCTCCACTTCCGGCCCCACCAAATCCCACAACAGCCGCGCCCCCAGCCCGCGCCCGCCGATAAACTGCTTCGCCATCTCCATATCCAGCGGATACGATTTGTGCGTCAGCGTCGCCAGGTCAATCTCTAAAATTTTTCCGTTCCAACCGTTCATAATTTCTCCTTTTGCCCTCACCCTCCGCCCTCCCCCGGTGGGGGAGGGGACTCTGCTCCCTTCTCCCGCCGGGAGAAGGGTTGGGGATGAGGGTGAGCTATCCGCCAGCCAGCGGCGGGAAAATTGACACTACATCAAACTCCGTTACCGGAGCATCTACATCATCCGTAGAATGTCCGTTTACTGTGATGATGACATGCGGGCGGATTTGCCCGTCTAGCAACAGATTCGCCGCGAGCGCCGGGTACCGTTTCACCAGTTCAGTCACCACCGCCCCGACACTTGCTCCCGTTATAGCAACTTCCTTTGTCCCTGCAACTTTGCGCAGGTTGGGCATAATCCATCTACCGTAGGGGCGAACCATCGGTAGGGTATCTTTGGTTCAGGAAAAACCGGAAGCAAGTTGGGCGGTAGCGGCTTGAGCACCAGTTGTAGAGTGGAACAAGATAGCCTGACGAAAGCGTTTGCGGAATTCTCGGAACATGCGCTCAAGCGGGCTGGTAGTTCTGAGCAAGTGAGCGGGCCAAGGTTACCCCAAGGTTTCAGCGTATGCCAACGCATCGTAGAAAGTCAAGGTGGCTTCAAAATCTCGCCGGAGGGTTTTGAATTGCATTGGGTTGTTGTTGCAGCCAGGCAGCGCCAAATTCCCTGAACCAACTCGCTTTTCCAGCTTCCCGGCATGACGCTTGAATCGTACCGGTTTCGGACAACTCAACTTGCCGCTCTCTTCCGCCAGGAAATCGAAAAAAAAGGGGGGGGGCAGCGCAGCCACTCCCCGTCTTACGGTTGTTGATTTCAATATCTGACGATATTGTTTGAGATTGAAAGAGCGCCAGGGCGAGAATCCGCTTGAGCAGCAGGCGCAAAATGCCGCCCAGGGCGATCAAGCCCCAGGCGGCGTAAACGGTCAGACGGTCAACGCGCGCAGAACTCATTTTTGCCCGGCCAGGGCGGCTTTGAGTCCCACCAGGGCATCGACAGGTGTGGGATCAACCTGGTAGGCAATGGCGAGGTAGTAGGAAAGGTAATCGCCGAAATGCAGGGTGGTCCAAATGTGGGCCAGGGGGGTGTCGCCGCGCGCCATGAAGTAATCGGTATTGAGGCCTTCGAGCATGAAGGTCTGGCGGGTAATGTCGGCGCGCAGGGCATTGCGTGGGTGGTCGGACGGCGCGCGCAGGAACATAGTCATGGTTTTGGCCGAGAGTAGTTCGTGCGGGTGAATGATGCCCGCCAGGCAGTTGTGGTCGGCTTCGGGCAGGAACTCGAAGTTGGCCGGAGCCTTGGCAAGTTCGTTGACCTGGCCTTTCCAGCGGCGGGCCACCGGCGCCAGCGCGCCTGCACCGAAGACTGTCACCCAGCGCCCGACGAGCTGCCCGGCATAGCGTTTGGCCGGGTTCTGCGCGGCGGGGATTTCGGCTTTTAATGCGTTTTGCTGCTCTTTCATGGCAGCGACTGCCCCGGCCAGGGCTTCATCCTGCGCGGGGATCAGCCCCAGGCGGGCAAAAGCGGCCAGCAACAGCCCGAAGGAAAATCCAACTGCCGCGCGCGGTTGCCCAGCATGGGAGAACTTCCAGATCGGCAAGTCCAGTTCGGCGGCTTTTTGGGCCAGTTTTCCGCCGGTGCAAACGGCCATAATGGTACAGCCCGCTTGCCTGGCATGTTCAAACGCATTGAGGGTCTCTTCCGTGTTTCCTGAGTGGGACGAGGCGATGAACAAGGTTGCGGGGCCTTTGGCGAAAGCCGGAATGCCGTAGTCACGATGAACGATAACAGGGATGGGGCACAAATCAGCAGTGTAGGCAGCCAGCAAGTCTGCGCCGATGGCCGAGCCGCCCATGCCGCTGATAACAACGCGGGCAAATTGCCCCTGCGGCAGCGCGCAGGTTTGTCCAAGCGCCCAGGCCGAAGCCAGTTGATCGGGCAGGTTGTCAATTTCGGCCAGCATGTCCTGCGGGTCAAGTTGTTTCATTTGGGTGAGATCATCGAGGTTCATATTTTCCCTATCTGTAAACAATAAAACCAAACACCGCCCCGGCAATGACCAGCCAGACCGGGTTGATATTGGTGAAGGTCAAGATGACAAAACCAACCAGCGCAATCAGCATCTTATCCCAGCCGCCCGAAATAGCAGCGGCCCAACCAAGTTTTTTCGCCCCGAAAACAGTCAGGGACATATCGTAGGCCGTCCAGAGCAGCAGGCCGATAATCAGCGGGCGCACAGCCTGGAGCATGGCCTTGACATTGGGGCTGTCTTTGATTCCAAAGAAAAACACTACCATGATCAGCATCAGGATGGTAGTGGGAATCACCGTCCCGGAAGCGGCAGCGATGGCGCCGGGCGTCCCGGCCAGTTTATAGCCAATGTAGGCCGATACCTGCGGGGCAATCGGCCCTGGCAGGGCATTGCCTACGGCCAGCGCATCAGCGAATTCGTGGGCGGTCACCCAGGGTTCGGGCGCAGCCGCGCCGGGTGGAACCCACAGGGCGGCAGTGGTTTCACGCTGCATCAGCGCCATGGATGCCGGGCCACCGCCCCACGAAAACATGGCGACACGGGTGAACAGCACGAAAATATCCCAGAGTAGTTTCCAGTTCATTTGGTTGTTTGCTCCTGAAATTTTAGATATTGGGCTAATTATGCCCCAAAATCGGGTGCGGCTGGTAGGGTTCTTCCAGGCTTTTGATTTCTTCAACGGATAATTGGATCTCGAGTGCGGCAATGGCTTGATCCAGGTGATCCATTTTACTCGCCCCGATGATGGGTGCCGTGATATGGGGCTTGTTCAACATCCAGGCCAGGGCCACCTGCGAAGCCGTAACGCCTTTGGACACGGCAATCCCGGCGGCGCGATCTGCCACGGTGAAATCGGTTTCGCGGAAATACAGCTGGCTGGCAAACGGGTCAGTTTTCGCGCGGATGGTTTCCCCGCCGCCATCCCGGGTGCGATTCCCGGCGAAAAATCCGCGCGCCATAGGGCTCCATGGAATCAGCCCCACGCCCTGGTCGATGCAAAACGGGATCATCTCGCGTTCTTCTTCGCGGTAGACCAGGTTATAGTGATTTTGCATCGAGACGAAGCGCGTCAGGCCGTGCAAGTCGGCAGTGTACTGGGCTTTGGCAAACTGCCAGGTGAACATCGACGAAGCGCCGATGTAACGCGCTTTACCAGCGCGGACAACATCATTCAGCGCCGACATGGTCTCTTCGATGGGGGTGTTGTAGTCCCAGCGGTGGATCTGATACAGGTCCACGTAATCCATTTGCAGGCGTTGGAGCGACCTGTCGATGGAATCCATGATATGTTTGCGCGAAAGCCCCCGGTCGTTGGGATCGTCGCTCATCTGGCTGAAAACTTTGGTGGCGACAACCACATCCGCGCGCCTGACACCCAGCGACTTGAGCAGGCTGCCGGTAATGCGCTCACTTTCACCCAGCGAATAGACATCGGCAGTATCAAAGAAGTTGATACCGGCATCGAGCGCGCGTTTGACGAATGGACGAGCCTGGTCTTCTTCCAACACCCATTCACGCCATTTTTTCGAGCCATAAGTCATCATGCCCAGGCACAGGCGCGAGACTTTCAGCCCAGTTTTGCCAAGATTTACGTATTGCATCAGTTCCTCCTTTACCAATTACCATACCTGGGGCGCAGTTCGCCCCGGATATATTCTTCAACGCGGCGGCGGTGCCCATCCATCATATCGCCAGGCAGGGCATCCAGTGGGAACATCTGAACACTTTCGATTTCAAAATCATGCGTGAAGCTGGCCGTAAAATCTTCACTCAGGAAAACCATAATATGATCGCTCATGTAGTTGGTAAACCGGCTGTAAACGCCAAAAAGCTCAAGCTTCCCCACCTGCGCGCCCGATTCTTCGTACGATTCGCGCCGGGCGGCCTGGTCAAGCATCTCCCCGCGCTTGACTCCGCCGCCGGGCAGCAGCCAGCCATCCTGGTAAGAATGTTTGACCAGCAAAACCTGTTTATCTTGGACAAGCAGTGTGCGCACACCAAGCAACACCGGGCGCGTAATCAGCCATTTCAGGCTGTACAGGTGGAAGAGTTTAGCCAGCAAGGCGCTTTTCATCGGTCAGGGTTTGGTGCGAACAGGATAGGCTTGTTACAGGTTGATTTGTTTCATCAGCCACGATTTCCCGAGCAGCGTGGCCCTGAACTGCCACAGGATGATTATCAACGCGCCGATGAACATGAACTCGGTGGTTTCTTCCCAGAATTCGAACCAGGTCAGGTTGGATGCAAAAATGGCATTCAGCGCCAGGCGGAAGAAGGAAAATCCCAGTGCGCCCAGGCCGAGGCTGACCAGAATCTTTGTCCAGGCTGGGATTGGGTTCTCGTTTTTCTGGAACAGCGGCAGGGTGGCCGTTATGAATGACAACATCGCCAGCCCCGGCAGGATGCGGCGCTCATAGGTTTCGTAAAAATCCAGGCGGACGTAGGAGTAGGGGAACCCGAAAATGGTCACAGCGTAGGCATCTGGCTGGAGCGGGGCAGTAAGCGGGAGCACCGCGAGGGCTGCCAGCATGGGGACAAGCCAACGGGCCAAAATCCGCGCATTGCAGCCAGCTTCGGCGTGGCGGGTGCACTTGCCGCAGATGGGCAGGGCGGCGCAGGCGGTTTGGGATGTATTGAGATGCAGCAGCCGGGCATCCAGCCCCTCGAGCATGGCAAAAATGGTCAGGGCGAAGGCCAGGGCCATGCCGTAGCTGTGGAGATATTCAGATAGCACGGAGGCGTGCCGGTAGATGTAGAAGTTAATCGCGCAGAAAGTTTCCCCGGTTAAAAAGGCGATCTGCCCCCATTGCAGGGCAGCCAGGTCGAGGCTTGTTTCGCCGATCAGGGCCAGGATGAGGAGGAGGCTGAGCAGCATGTAGGTGGGTTTGATCACCAGCCCGGCCATTGCCTGGGCTTGTTGCTCATGCAAGAGCAGGCTGCGGGGCGGCAGGGCCGGGAGTCCGCCACCAAACAAGTTCGTTCCGCTGAGCAAGATCGGCAATATCCCCACAAAAATCACGATCAGCAGTATCGCAAGCCGTTGTTTCATAACTGTATTATAGCTTTTTGATTGTAGGTTTTCGAACGAGTTCGATATACAATGTTACTATCATTTGCAAGGAGGCTGGCATGTCACCTGTACCGATTTTGTTCGATGTTTTTGGGGTTCCTGTTTATTCGCACGGATTTTTCCTATTGCTCGGGCTTTTGGCAGGGCTGGCCTGGCTGATTGTGGAATCGCGGCGGCGGCACTGGCCGAAGGAAGAAGTCATCCCGATTACGCTGGCGGCATTCGTAGGCGGGATGATCGGCGCAAAAGCATCCATTGTGTTCTTTAACGGGTTTGAGTATGCCCCGGTGGTTTTGAGCATGGCCGGGATGTTCGACCCGCGCGTTGGCCCAGGCTCGATTGTCGGCGGGGTGGCAGGCGCGTATATGGCCGGGTATATCGCCAGCAAAGCCATTGGCAAGGCTGGCTGCGCCTGCGATGCCTTCGCCCCAGCCATGGCGCTGGCAACAGCGATTGGGCGGGTGGGCTGCTTCCTGGTTTTTGAAGACGGCCTGGGCAAGCCAACCACGCTGCCGTGGGGCGTGCCGCTGCCGGGCGCAGATTATCTTGTCCACCCCGCGCCGCTGTATGACATGGCTTTCAACCTGGCCTGGTTTGGCATCCTGCTGGCGCTGCGCGATCATAAATGGATGCAAAACGGCAACCTGCTCAAGCTGGGTATCGGCGGGTATGCCTTTTTCCGCTTCTTTGTGGAGTTTGTGCGCAACAACCAGGTGCTGGCGTTCGGCCTGACCGGCCAGCAGGTGGTCAGCGCGCTGATGTTTTTGGCGGTAGCGGCCTATTTTGCGACAAAGAGCAGGCCGCAGTCGACTTTTTCGAGCGTAATGCAGTAAATGCGAGGCGTTCTGCTCGGTTTCGCCATATCGAACGTTAGCTTATCCTGATAAAAGGATGCCCTATGAACCTGATCCAAAAAGAATATACCGACCCGGCTGAAAAGCGCAAAGATTTCTGGTTTGGGGTAGTGCTGTGGGTTGGGCTGAACGTTCTGGCCTTTCCAATTTGCAGCTTCCTGGTATCGATTGGCCTGTCATCCGTTGCAACCGGGCTGGATAGCAGCGACACGTCAAACACACTCATTTCAATCGCCGGGGTGGCGTTGGGGTTATTGCCCTTGCTCATCAACATTGGACTGATCGTTTATTTCGCTTTCACGCGTCGGCAGGTGGCTCTGGGGATGCTGGCAGCTTTTGGTGCAGCCCTGCTCCTGACGCTGTGCCTGGGCATCTTGTTTGCGGTCGCCTGCCTGGGCATCATCGGGGCATATAACGGTGGGTAAAAACCCGATCAGGCAAAAGTCAAATAGCAAAACAACCATATCTTTGGAGGAAATCCTTGTCCGTCAAGCAGGAACGCAACGAAACCTTGTGGGAACTTACCAAATCCATCTGCCCCGACTGCAAAAAAGTCATCGATGCGCGCATCATCTTCCGTGAAGGCAAAGTCTACATCGGCAAACGCTGCCCCGAACACGGGCAGTTTGAAGCCCTGTTTTTTGGAGATGCGGATTTATACGTAAAAATTGGCCCGTACAACAAGCCGGGGACGATTCCCCTGAAATTTTCCACCGACATCTACAACGGCTGCCCGCTGGACTGCGGCCTGTGTCCTGACCATCAACAGCATGCCTGCCTCGGGCTGATCGAAGTCAACCAGGCCTGTAATTTAGACTGTCCATTGTGCTTTGCCAACGCCGGCACACACCTCGCCAAAGATGGCTTTGAGCTGACCTACGAACAGGTCGAATTCATGATTGATAGCTACATCGCCGCCGAAGGCAACCCCGAAGTGCTGCAATTCTCGGGCGGCGAACCCAGCCTGCACCCGCGGATTATTGATTTTATCGAGCTGGCCAACCGCAAGGGCATCAAATACGTTATGCTCAACACCAACGGTATCCGCATTGCCCACGATGACCGGTTTCTCAACGCCCTGGCGCAGACCAAAGCCCACATCTACCTGCAATTTGACGGGTTTGACAACCGCACAAATGAACTGATTCGGGGGAAATCTGATTTGCTGGCAACCAAGCTCAAAGCCCTCGACCGGCTGGCAGAGAAGGATATGCGCGTCGTGCTGGTGGCCGCCATCGAGCGCGGAATCAACGACCACGAGATTGGGCACATCGTCGAGTTTGGACTCAGTCACCCGGCGGTGTTTGGGGTCAACTTCCAGCCCGCATTCCGCGCCCAGCGGCATATCCCCGCCGACCCGTTGACCCGCATGACCATCCCCGACGTGTTGCTGCGTTTACAGGAACAGACCAACGGCCTGATTCGCCTCGACGATTTTGTGCCCGTCCCGTGCTGTATGCCGACCTGTAACTTTGTCACCTACGCCCTGATCGATGGCGACGCTGTCACCCCTATCACCCGCATCCTGGATGTCTCCTACTACCTGAACTATCTCAAAAACCGTACCGTTCCAGCCCTGAACGATGACCTGCTCAAAACGCTCGAGCGCCTGTGGAGCAGTTCCGCCAAAGTCGGCTCGGACGAAGCCGCGCAGGACATCAACAACATGCTTTCAGGGCATCCCCTGGTAGCAGATGTCCACCAGACTCTCGAAGCCACCCGCGCCGAACAGCGCTGCACATCCTGTCACGCCCACTTGCCTCTCAGTGACCATGCCCCCCGCGACCTGGGCCGCCACATCTTCATGATCAATACCCGCGATTTTATGGATCCGTGGACTTTTAACGTCAAAAACGCCATGAAATGCTGCGTCGAATTCATCACCCCCGATGGCAAGATGATCCCATTTTGTACCTACAACACCGTCGGATACCGCGAGCAGGTGGCCGAGATGCTGCGCAAAAAGTAACCAGCCCCCCAGGCAGAATTCTGGCTCCAGCACCCATTATCACACTTCAATTTTTTCGCTCTCTTCCAGCGCAGATGCGGCCCATGCGGTCACGTCCGCGCAGTAGGTTGCGGCACTCTCGGCGCGAACATCAAGAATCGTCTTCGTCCAGCTGGTTTTGTCGATGATGGGCTGTCCGGTTTTGGATTTGATCTTGAAATCACGTTTGCCGCTATCGACTTTATCTTTGTTCTGCCTGCGGATGAACGAGGGTGGCTTATTTTCGATGATAAAGGCTCGCAACAACGCGCGTTCATGCAGCCAGCCATCTTTTGTCAGCTTGCTGGAATGCTGGAGCATGTAGGTAGCAACCGTCAGGTGGTGAACAGCGCCATAGCCAGGATCGGTGAATTCGAGCACGAGGAATTCATCAAAACGAGACTGGCACAAGGCCTCGGGCGCACCGCATTCGGGGCAGGCTGGCATTATTTCACCGCGATCATGGTGGCCTGCATCAGCGCGATGAGCTTACGCTCGCCATTTTCAAGCGACTGCACTTCGCCGCTGCAAACGGTGAGTGTGCGCCCCACTTTAATAACCTTGCCAGTGGCAATAAATTTTTCGCCCCGCGCCGGTGACATGAAATTGACCTTGAACTCCACGGTCAGGATGCGCTGGTCGGTGGGAATGAGCGTAAAGGCGGCGTAACCGCAGGCGCTATCCACGATGGTGGTGATGACGCCCGCGTGGATAAATCCATCTTGCTGGGTGAAGTTGGGGTTGAAGGGCATTTCAATGCGTGCTTCGCCCGGAGCAAGATAAGACAGGCTGGCACCCATCGAAAGCATGGCGTGCTGGCGCGTAAAACGCTCGCGAACATGGGCTTCAAGGGCGGGGTCGAGTGTCTTTGGAGTCATGGCAATTCCTCAGGGTAAATCTTTGTATCATGGGACAGGAAGGCTGTCAATTAATCTCATGGGAGTATAATCTAGCGGGCAATTTTCACACTTTATGGAGAACAACATGACGAACACACTTTCACCCGTTAAACGGGTTGCCATCAGCACCGGCGGCGGAGACGCCCCGGGCTTGAATGCAGTTATCCGCGCAGTGGTGCTTTCGGGCCTCAAGCGTGGCTGGGAAATTTATGGGATCCGCGACGGTTTTCATGGATTGCTGCTACCCGAGCGTTATCCTGATGGCGGTCTGATCCGCATGACCCGCGACACAGTGCGCGGCATTACCCACCTGGGCGGCACCATCCTGGGCACTTCCAACCGCAACAACCCCATGCAGTTCCTGGTCAAAATGCCAGATGGAACAACCCAAGAAGTTGACCGCACCGATGAGATCGTGCGCGCCTTCGGCCTGCACGAAATCGATGCGCTGATTACCGTTGGCGGTGATGGCTCTCTGGCAATTGCCAACGTGCTGATGCAGAAAGGCCTGCGCGTCATCTCGGTGCCAAAAACGATTGACAACGACCTCGACAAAACCGATGTCACCTTCGGGTTCGATACAGCCGTCGCCTTTGCCACCGAAGCCCTCGACAGGCTGCACACCACCGCCGCGTCACACGGGCGCGTGATGGTGGTCGAAGTGATGGGCCGCTATGCAGGCTGGATCGCGCTCAACTCGGGCGTTTCTGGCTCGGCAGATGTAATTCTTATCCCAGAGATTCCCTATGATATTAACAAAGTCATCGAAAAAATCAAACAGAGAGATGATACCGGCGCGCGCTTTACCCTGGTGATGGTGGCCGAAGGCGCAAAACCCAAAGATGGTCACATCTCAGTTGTGGAGCACGAATCTGGCCGGGCCGAGCGCCTGGGCGGCATCGGCGAGAAAGTGGCGCACGAAATCAGCTCATTTTCAGGCAAAGAAACGCGCGTAGTAGTGCTGGGTCACCTGCTTCGTGGCGGGTCTCCCACCGCCTTCGACCGCCTGATTGCGCTGCGCCTGGGTGCCGCCGCCATCCGCGCGCTGGAAGAGAACCAGTCTGGCGTGATGGTGGCGCTTGACCCGCCCCAGGTCAAATACGTGCCCATCCCCGAAGCCATCGGCAAGATGAAATTCGTCCCGGTGGATTGCGACACCGTCCAAACGGCGCGCGACCTGGGAATTTCATTCGGCGATTGAGATTCCCTATCTCATCGCATAAAAAAAACGGCGGGCTGCTGGCCCGCCGTTTCTCATTTCATTTGCTGCTATCGGATGATCTGCACATTTCCTGCGCCGACCTCGATCACAATCGTCAGCATCGCGCCAGAAGCATCCTGGCGATAGACATCGCCATTCTTCGTCCAACCCGCGGGCGTGCTGACATTCGACAGGCCGCTATCCACCGTCACCTGCACCGACAGCCCATCCGGGATGACCAGCGTCACATTACTCATGCCCGCGCGGATATTGACACTGGCATCGCGCAGCAGCGTCCCGCCGAAATCGAGCTTATAGTTCCCAGCCCCGCCCTCAAACACCAACGACGTAAAATTAGCGTTCGACAGGTTCAGCAGGTTCACATTAGACGCCCCGGTCTGGTAACGCAGCGAATTCATCTTCACCTTATTCGGCGATGAAAAATCCACCGTCACCTGCGCCGCGCCATCATTCACATTCAAATTCGTCAGCGAGAGACCGCCCAGATCCAGCGTACCTTCATAGGCCCCGGCATTCACCGAAAGTGACATGGGCGCAGCACCCAATTCCAGGGTCCACTCATTCTTCACATCCTGCGTTGTCGGAATACCGTTCACCTTGTAATTGCCCTGGCGAATCTCCACATCCGTGCCGCTTTGAATCACTTCCGGCTTAAAATCGGGGAGATTATAGGTGGCCGTGCCGCTCACCAGCTTGCCATCGGCACCGGGCACAACAGACAACTTGCCAGCGCCAAAAGACAGCGCCAGCGTAGCCTCACCATCCGGCGCATCCACCGAAATCGCATCGGTCACATCAGGCCCCGTCGATTTTGTCTGGGGCAGGCTAAAACCGCAGGCCACACTGGCAAGCGCCAGCGCAAGAATAGCAAAAAGTAATTTATTGGACATAACAACCTCCAGTTGGTTCCGTCAAAATGAACTTACTATACCCTTTACGCCCCACCGCCAAAAAAGTTGCGATTCCCGCCCTGGCGCGTGATCCCGCGAGAATTACCTGGCAGCCGGCCTGAACACTTCAAAACCATCGCCCCGGTCACAGATCAAAACATCCCGCGCTTCCAACCCAATACGAAAGCAAACATAAATATCGCCAACCGCCCCCGAAGCATTAACCACCATCCCAAAGAAAACCAACCCGGCCCAAAATACCGGCAAAAATGGCACCAGCAGCATCCCCACCAGCGACAACACCACCAGCGGAGCCAGCCCAACAGCCAGATACGGCCACTTGGGAAAATACCAGCCCGGCATGGCCGCATAAAGATAGCCAACACCATACCCAAACTGCGGCCTATGACGTGAAAACCACCAGAAAAACGCCCCGTGCACCAGTTCATGGGCTGTCATCCATACAGCCAGCGTCACAAGCAGGAGCAGAGAGAATACCAGCAGGGTTGGCTGCGGGGCAGACTCAAACTCAAGCAATTCAGCCGAAAGCGCCGGGCGCGCCAGGGTGAGATAAAGCCAGAACAGCCAGCCAAAACCCACCAGCAGCAGCACACCAAAAAGCTGGAGGGTGAGATTCAGGCGCAAGTCCTTCTTCATATCCACCTCCCACGCCAGGGAGTAGGATTCGGGCAGGGTTTGGGTGGGATTCATAGCAGCGATTTCCCGCGCTCAATATCGGCACGGATTTGGGCGATCAGGGCATCCACCGATGCAAATTTCTGCTCGCCGCGCAGGTATTCGATGAATTCGAGCCTGACGGTTTTGCCATATAAATCCTGGTGATAATCCAGCAGGTGCGCTTCTACACGCGGGGCTACGATGCCTTCGGTGAAGGTGGGCCGCAGGCCAATGTTGACTACTGAGCGGTACGCCTGCCCATCCACATAGGCGCGGCAGGCGTAGACGCCATAAGCAGGCAAGAGTTTTCCTTCGGGCACATCCACATTGGCGGTGGGGATGCCTATTGTGCGCCCGCGCCCATCGCCAGGGATGACCGGGCCGCTGGCAGAGTAGGGGCGTCCGAGGCGGGCGGCAGCGAGAGTCACTTCCCCGGCGGCAATATTTTGGCGGATGGCGGTGGAGGAAAGTATCTCGTTATTTAAACGAATGGCAGTCACAGGTCGGACAAAATACCCCAAAGACAGGCCGATTTCGGTTAAACGGTCAACGGTTCCAGCGCGGTTGCGGCCCAGGGCGGTGTCATATCCCACCAAAAGCTGGTGTAGGCCTGTATGTTTTTTCAGGTCGGCCATGAAATCTTCAGCGGACTGGCTGGCAAATTCGCGGGTGAAAGGTTGGGTGATAAAAGCATCCAGACCCAGCGATGCCAGGGTTTCGGCGCGCTCATTGAGCGTAGTCAGGCACTTCAGGTTGCGCCCGCCGAGCACGTTGGCCGGGTGCGGGTAGAAGGTGAGCACCACCGCCGGGCTGCCGCTGGCGCGCGCGCCATCTACAAGCTGGCGGATGATTTCGCGGTGGCCGAGATGCACGCCATCGAAGATGCCGATGGTCAGCCAGGCATTTTGAAGTTGGGAATCTTGCAGGGATGGGATGATTTGCATCATATTTTAGTATCGGTGGTAGGGGCCAAAAATTCGTTGCGTTTTGCCAGGAAGGGTCACCCTTACAATACAATTGCCACAGAGTCACAGAGAAACAGAGAAAAAACTCTGTGTCTCCGGGCCTCTGTGGCAAATAATCAATTTGCGTGGCCTGTTACGAGAAGAAAACCTTTTTGGGCTGCCATTCCTGGTTGGTTTCGTCCAGTTCCATCAGGGCCACCAGTTCACCGGCCATGCTGACGCCGCGCACCAGGTTGTTGATGCCGGGGGTAAGGTTGTCAGACTTGGGCAGGCGGTGACCGTGGCGGACGGCTTCCACCTGGTCGGGGTTGAGTTCGAGCGCGGGCCAGTCGGTGAGCGCTTCGGCGGCAGGAATCAGGTACTGGTACCAGTTGCCAGCGCGGAAAGATTCTTGCAGCTTGCGCAGCGGCACCGAATCGCGCAGGCTAAAACGTCCGCTTTTGGTGCGACGCAGCCCAACGAGGTACGCGCCGCAGCCCAGTTTTTCGCCCAGGTCATTGGCCAGCGAACGCACATAGGTGCCCGAAGAGCAGTGAACATCCACCACAACTTCCGGCGGAGCCCATTCCAGCACTTCCAGATGGTAAACGTTGATCTTGCGCGGGGCAATCTGCACTTCTTCGCCACGGCGGGCCATATCATAGGCGCGGCGGCCTTTGATCTTAACGGCAGAGTAAGGCGGTGGGGTTTGTTCGATCTCACCGACAAAGGTTTTGAGCACTTCTTCAAACTGGCTTTCGCTCACATTGGGGATAACCGTGCTGGGACGCACAAAACGGCCATCAGCATCGAATGTGTCGGTGGATGCGCCCATGCGAATGATGGCCTGGTAGCGTTTGTCGGAGGCTGAAACATATTCGCTCAAGCGCACCGCCGGGCCAATCAAGATGACCAGTACGCCCGAAGCGCGCGGGTCGAGAGTACCAGTATGCCCGGCGCGACGGATACCTGTGCCATAACGAATGGCGTTGACGACATCGTGGGAGGTCATACCTATCGGTTTATCTACAACGAGAACGCCAGAAATTGCATTTTTTAAGTCTTGGTTATTCATTTCAGTCTCCTTTTTGATAGGGTCCCCCTGCTATAAGTTGAGCATCTCGCGCGTGGCGGCAAGCACACGCGGCTGGATCTCTTCCAGCGAGCCGGGAATGTCAGCCCCGGCTGCGGCGGCATGCCCACCGCCGCCAAACGATTTTGCGATCGGCGAAACATTGATCCCAGATTGCAGCGCGCGCCACGAGATTTTGACCGTGCCATCGGTTTGCTCGACAAAAATCATCCCAACGACATGATCGGTAATGGTGGAAATAATGTTGATCAGGTCAGCATCATCGTTGCCGCCATAACCGGTTTCGCGGCGATCGCTCAGTCTCAACGTGCCATACACAATACTATCTTCCGATTTCAAGCTTGAAAGCCCGGCCCCCCAGTAGCGCGCCGCCGAATATGCACGATAATTCAGCGCGCGATTGTAAAGTTCGGGCATATTGATACCCGTTTCCATCAGGGTCGCCATCCGGCGCAGGGAAGATGCAGATGTGTTAGATGTGCGGAACCCAAGCGTATCGGTGACGATGCCGGTGGTGAGGGCGGCAGCCACCTCGGGCGTGATCGCCAAACCCCACTCTGGCAGGTAGCTGGTAAGCACCTCAGATGTGGCCACTGCTTCCGCTTCGACCAGGTTGATCTCAGCGAATTTTTCATTCGTCACATGATGGTCGATGTTGATATCCGGTTTGCGCATTTCCTGGAACTGTTTGCCGGTGCGCTTGAAATCAGCGCAATCGACCGTCACGAACAGGTCAAAACCAGGCTCCGGTTGTTTTTTAATTTGTGCAGCACCCGGCAGGTGTGTAAAAAGCGCCGGAGCGCCATCGTTAAGCACCATTTGCACGTGTTTCCCGGCATTTTGCAGGGCCAAACCCAAACCAAGCAGTGAACCAATCGCATCGCCATCTGGGCGGATGTGCGAAACGATTAATATGTTATTTGCAGTCTCAAATTTGGCTTTGATGACGGCATGAATATCTGTCATTGGGACGCTCTACTCCTGAACCAATTGCTATTTTTTCTCTTCACGCAGCTGCGCTAAAACCTGTTCGATGTGGTCAGCGTTCTCAGGGGTGGGATCCCAGTGGAAACGCAGCCGGGGAAAGGTACGCAGATCGATACGGGCCGAAAGCGCCCGGCGGAAGTAACCGCTGGCGCTTTCCATACCGGTTAAAATCTCGGCAGCGCGGGTTTTTCCCTCCACCGCCGAAACATACACATCCGCATAAGCCAGTTCGCGGTCTACAGACACATCGGTCACGTAAACCCCGCCCAGGCGCGGGTCACTCATCTCACGAACCAGCATATCCGAAATTTCTTCGCGGATGCGGTCGGCTATTCTTTGCAGGCGAACACCTGATGGCATAATCTCTTCCGTAAATTAGCTGGCTTTTTCCATAATGTAAGTTTCAATCACATCGCCAACCATAATGTCATTGAAGTTTTTCAAGCCAATACCGCACTCAAACCCTGAACGAACATCACGGACATCTTCCTTTTCGTGCCGGAGGGACGCAACTTCGCCTTCGTAAACCAGGTCAGAGCTGCGATACAGGCGCGCTTTGGCATTACGGCGGAGCTCGCCTTCGGTCACGCGGCAGCCCGCAATCTTACCGACCTTCGAGATTGGGAAAATCGCCAGCACATGGGCTTTGCCAATTACCCTGGCGACATACTCCGGCTGGAGCATACCCTTGAGGGCCTTTTCGATGTCTTCGGTCATGCGATAGATGATATCGTACAGGCGGATATCCACGCCTTCGGCTTCAGCCAGGCGACGGGCATTCACATCTGCCTGGACGTTGAAGCCAACGATAATGGCCTTGGAGGCCGAAGCCAACATCACATCGTTTTCACCGATGTTCCCAGTTTCATTGTACAAGATATTGACCTTGATATCACCTTTATTCAAGTTATTGATCTCGGTCACAAGCGGTTCGAGCGAACCCTGCACATCGGCCTTGACGATGAGTTTGAGTTCCTTCACATCACCGGCTTTAAAACGGGCAAACAAGTCTTCCAATGACATCTTGGATGCAACGGCCTGGTTCTTCTTGGCTTCCTGCCGTCCAAGCACAATTTCGCGCGCTACCCGTTCATTTTCTACCACTTCAAAGATTTCACCAGCGCCGGGCACATCGCTCAGGCCCATCACCGAAACCGGGGTAGACGGGCCAGCCTTTTGAACCGGCTTGCCACGATAATCAAACATGGCTTTCAGGCGGCCCTGGGCCATCCCGGCTACCACTACATTACCATTTTTCAAGGTTCCATTTTGCACCAGGAGCGTTGCAATTACGCCCTTCGACTTATCCAACTCGGCCTCGATCACCGTGCCAATGACTTTACCCTGCGGGTTGGCGCGTATGTCGGTGCTATCCGCCACCAGCAGGATCGAAGCCAGCAAATCATCAATGCCTTTTTTCTGCTTGGCCGAAACCGGCACCACGATGGTGTTGCCGCCCCATTCATCCGGCACCAGTTCCAATTCAGCAAGCTGGTTTTTGACGAAATCGGGGTTGGCATTGGCCTTATCAATCTTATTCAAGGCCACGATCATCGGCACGCGGGCAGCTTTGGCATGGGCGATGGCTTCGCGGGTTTGCGGCATCACACCATCATCGGCGGCCACCACCAGGACGACAATATCTGCGCCCTGGGCGCCACGCGCGCGCATGGCGGTAAATGCTGCATGGCCGGGAGTATCGAGGAACGAAATCAGGCGCCCGGCCTTTTCAACCTGGTACGCGCCGATATGCTGGGTAATGCCGCCCGCTTCCCCGCCGGCCACATTGGTCTGGCGGATGGCGTCAAGCAGCGAGGTCTTGCCGTGATCAACATGACCTAAAATCGTCACAACCGGCGGGCGGGTAACCAGGTCAGCATCTTTTTCACCGGCAATCTTCTGCCGCCAGAGTGGAACTTCGCCGGTTTCCTTTTTCTGTTCCACTTCCTGCACTTCAGGAACAGCTTCGTACCCAAACTCTGAGGCAACAATCGCCGCCGTATCGAAATCAATCATCTGGTTGATGGAAGCCATCACACCATTCATCATCAATTTTTTGATGGCGTCAATTGGGCTGGCACCGATCTTTTGAGCCAGATCGCGCACACTGATCCCGGCTGGAATTTCAACTTTTTTACCGCTCATAAAGGCACCTCCTACGATTAACTACGCCCAACATACGAACATT
Source organism: uncultured Anaerolineae bacterium (assembly GCA_903822545.1). Lineage (GTDB taxonomy): Bacteria > Chloroflexota > Anaerolineae > Anaerolineales > Villigracilaceae > CAIJPN01. Next base: position 64,077 of record CAIJPN010000178.1, read on the forward strand.
GAGCCTGATGGCGCCGCATGAGCGAGGTACGTCTACATTCCGGCGTCCATATCAGGGTTGGGGCTCGGCCTGGGGGGCAGATTCTTCCGGCAGTCCGGCCATAAAATTTTCCAGGCTCTGCCGGTCTTCAGGTGACAGGGTCATCTTAAGCGCACTGGCCAGCGCGCCCTTCAAACCGCGTTCCCAACAAGATTTCAGGTTGTGGAGGTAAGCACCCCGACCAGCCAGCTTGCCAGTCAGGTCAACCTCCAAACCATCAGGTCGCCGCACAATGCGGACCAACTGGCGTTTTGCCAGCACCGTGCGGCACCCAACGCAAGTCCGTTGTGGAATATGTTTCGGCTTGCCCGACTTCGTCTTCACGTCTTAAGACCGTTTTCGGTTCTCCACAAATCAAATAAAGGCAAAATTACCAGCCGTCGCCCCAGTCGTCACTGCCACGTTTATGCTTCTTGTGGCCCACGACCTCGCCACGGTCTTCGTCAAACTCATACTCGACCGATTTTTTACCCTTCTTACCCTTCTTGTCCTTCTTGTCAGCATCTTCTTCTTCGCTGCCAGGTTGGACAGTTTCGGGGCGCATCTTAAACATTTCTTCAAAGGAAACATCGGCTTCTTCTTCCGCCGGAGCAGGAACCGTTTCACCAGCATTGACTTCAGCTACAGGAGCTTCCACCGCGACTTCAACCGGGGCTTCAACCTGTGTCACCGTTTCGACGGGTGATTCTTCCACCGGGGCAACAACCGGGGCTTCTTCCACTACCACAATCGGCGCAGTAAAGTCAGCCACAGCTTTTTCAATGGCAGCTTTGGCTTTAGATCCAATCCCCGGCAGGGTCAACACCTTGTCAGGGGTAGATTTCATCACCACCAACAAATCACCGGCAGTGCGATATTCCGCCTCAGTCAGGATGGTATAAACATGTTCAGGCAGGCCAAATACATCCAACGGCTGCTCAAACGCTCTCGGCGAAATACCTTGTCGGGCCAGTTCAGCAGCCTGTTCATCGGCGCGCTGCTTTTCATATTGGCGACGCTCCACACGGTCAACAAACTGGGCCAGCGCCTGGTATTCTTCGGGAGTAACCGGGCGGCCTTCGCTCTTCTTGGCAAGGATCTGCTCCAGTTGGGCAAAATGGGTTGATTCGTGGGCAGCCGTGGCCGCAAAAGCGGCATCTGCCTGGAGTTTGCTCAAAGTATCACTGGCAGCTTCAACCACGCTCTTGATGTCGATGCGCCAGCCGGTCAATTTGGCAGCCAGACGGGCATTCTGCCCATCGCGGCCAATTGCCAACGAGAGTTGGTCTTCCATCACCACCACTGTGGCGGTTTTTTCAGCTTCGGTCAGGTACACACCCGAAACACGCGCCGGGCTGATGGCTTTGGAGATGTACACCACCGGGTCCTGGCTCCACTCGATGATGTCAATTTTCTCATCGTGGAGTTCTTTCACAATGGCCTGGATGCGCACGCCCTTGACGCCCACGCACGCCCCCACCGGGTCCACACCCGCCTGGGTGGCAGAGACTGCCACTTTGGCGCGCTGGCCAGGCTCGCGCGCAATCGCGCGGATTTCAACGATGCCGTGATAGATTTCGGGAACTTCATTTTCGAGCAGGCGGCGCAGGAAGTTGCGATGCGCGCGCGAAAGAACAATTTGCGGGCCACGCGAGCCATCTTTAACTTCCAGGATGATTGAGCGGACACGGTCATGCACGCGGAAACGTTCGCCGGGGATTTTTTGGTTGGCGGGCATCACGCCTTCGGCCTTCATATCCAGTCCGATGGTGACGCTCTGGGTGTTAACGGCCTGCACCACGCCGCTGACAATTTCGCCAAGCTGACGCTCAAAATACTGCATCTGCACGCCGCGTTCGGCCTCACGAATGCGCTGCTGGATCACCTGGCGAGCAGTCTGCGCAGCGACGCGTCCAAAATCTTTGGGCGTCGATTCGACGATAACCATATCGCCCAACTGGGCCAACGGGTTGACCTTGCGGGCCAATTCCAACAATACTTCGGTACGGTGATCAACCAGGCTATCGACAACTTCCTTTTCAGCATAAATTGTCACACGCCCAGAATCCGGCTCTACTTTGGCTTCAACATGTTGCGCGCTCGAAGCGTTTACTGCGCGACGATACGCCGAGACCATGGCAGATTCCAGCGCCCCAAGGATAACTTCTTTGGGTAACTGTTTTTCTTCCAGCATTTCGTTGAAAGCCAGGCTAAATTCGTTTTTCATGCTTGCACGAACTCCCAATTTTGATAACACAATTTGAATAACAGTTTATACAAACAGAAAAGTGGGGGTCGCCCACTTTTCGGTGCTTGCGATATTACTCTTACATTTTTGATTCTAGCACAAACGAATAACTTGTGCAAGATTCGGCTCTCCGGCGAACTTTCACACCAGAGAGCCATTGGTCTTACCGGTTAGGGTTAGTAGCCAGTGCTGGACACATCGTTAGAGGGCCGCCACTGTGACCACTTGTCGGTGGATGGGTCGATGGTCAGGTTGCCAGCGCTGCCGCCCTGCCAGAACACCTGGAAGATGTTCGGGTCGCCGTCGCGAGTGGATGTGAAGGCCAGGTTGGAGCCACCACAGTCCCAGGTCGGGCCAGAGTCAGGACCGGCGAAATCGGTGACGCGGTATTCTTTGCCTGTGAGCAGGTCGTAGCTGTAGATATCCAGGTTGCTGTTGCGTTCCGACTGGTAGGCGATGCGGTTGCCTTCGGGCGACCAAACCGGGTTGATGGTTTTGCCATCAAAGGTGATGCGCTTCAGGTTGGTGCCGCCAACATCGATGATGTACAGGTCGGTGCTGCCGCTGCCGCCAGCATCCGAGATAAAGGCAATCTGCTTGCCATTGGGTGACCATGCCGGGAAGGTCTCGTTCGACGAAGAGCTGGTGAGCTGGTATTCGTTACCGGTTTCGGTGTTCAGGATAAAGATATCCCAATTGTTGTTGCGGTTGCTCTGGAAGACCAGCCACTTCAGATCGGGTGAGTAGAACGGGTTGACATCATCACCCGGGTTGTTCGTGATCTGGAGCTGGCTGCCAGTGCCCTGGTCGATGGTGAACAGATCCATGTTACCGTTACGGTCGCTTTGGAAAACGATGGTGCGAGCATCCGGGCCATACATGGGGGTGGTGTTGTTGGAATTCGTTCGGGTCAAGCGCGTAGGGGCGGCGTTGCCGAGCATATCAGTAGTGTAGAGTTCCACGTTGCCATCGCGGTTGCTCTGGAAAACGATCCGCGAGTCATTTGGGGAGCGGCTGGGGCGACTGTCTACAGCATCATTCTTCGACAGGTTATACAGCTTGGCGCCAGCCTGGCCTTCGACACCATCCAGGCGATAGATTTCGAGGTTGTTATCGCGGAAGGTATGGAAGATGAGGCACTGGATACAAGGCTGTCCAGCAGGAGCCGGGGGCACAGGCGGAACGGTTTCTGTCGGAGTGGGTGTATTGGTAGCCGTTGCTGTGGAAGTAGGTGTGGGTGTGCTGGTTGCCGTTGGCGTAAAGGTTGGGGTGCTGGTTGGGGTTTCTGTAGGCGTGCTGGTAGGAGTCTCCGTAGGAGTGTTTGTGGGAGTTTCTGTTGGTGTGTTGGTCGGTGTGTTCGTCGGCGTGTTGGTCGGTGTGTTGGTTGGTGTGTTCGTCGGTGTGTTGGTTGGCGTATTCGTCGGTGTGTTCGTTGGTGTGTTGGTTGGCGTGTTGGTCGGTGTGTTCGTTGGTGTGTTGGTTGGCGTGTTGGTTGGCGTATTCGTCGGCGTGTTGGTTGGCGTGTTGGTTGGCGTGTTGGTTGGCGTATTCGTTGGTGTGTTGGTTGGCGTGTTGGTCGGTGTATTCGTCGGTGTATTCGTTGGCGTGTTGGTCGGCGTGTTGGTCGGTGTATTCGTCGGTGTATTCGTTGGCGTGTTGGTCGGTGTGTTCGTCGGCGTATAAGTTGGGGTGGCAGTACTGGTTGGCGTGTTGGTCGCAGTGTTAGTAGACGTGGGTGTGGGTGTGGGTGTATTAGTCGGCGTGTTCGTCGATGTATGAGTTGGGGTGGCAGTTTTGGTCGGCGTGTTGGTAGCCGTATTGGTCGGGGTGCTGGTTGGCGTTTCGGTCGGAGGCACGCAGTCATTGGCGCTGCCCGTCGGAACGTTCGGGTACTCTGCCGGCACCGGGCCGATCACAAAGTCGCCCTGGCCCCACTGACCA
>CAIJPN010000179.1 GCA_903822545.1 uncultured Anaerolineae bacterium
CGCCCTGGAGTCGCGCCCGGATATTGTGCTGATGGATGTGACCATGCCGGAAATGGACGGTTTGGAAGCTACCCGTAAGCTAAAGCGCCTGTGGCCGGAGTGTGTGATCCTGGCGCTTACGGTGCATGAAGACAAGTTCTTTTTTATGGAGATGTTGGCAGCCGGGGCTTCGGGCTACCTGACCAAGCAGGCCGCTTCGGATGAGTTGATCCAGGCGATTCACACGGTAGCGCAGGGGCATGTGTACCTGCAACCGGCCCTGGCGCGCTGGCTGATTGAGGATTACCAGCGCTTGGCAAGCGAAAAAACAACCCCAACCGAAGCAGATGGCGCGGTGGGGCTGGATGAGCTCAGTGTGCGGGAACGCGAAGTGCTGGAACTGGTGGCAAAGGGGTTGAACAATGCCGAAATCGGCGCAAAGCTGGCACTCAGCCCCAAAACGATTGCCCGCCATCGTGAGCGCATTATGAACCGCCTGAACCTGCACACACGCACCGATTTGGTGAAGTTTGCGATTAGGACAGGGTTGGTAACGTTACCTTAAGAAGGAGATTCCCATGCTTTGGATTACCCGTTCCCATGTCCATGTAGACCGCGTTGCCTGTCCCTGGCTGATCACTCGCTTTGTGGATAGCGACGCCGAATTCCTGTTCGTTCCCGCCAGTCAGATTGAAAAAGTGGCAGCCGAAAGCGGGGCCATTCCCTTCGATGCGCCCGGCGTTGAGTTGGGCCATCACGAAAACCGCTGTTCCTTCGAGTCCATCATCCTGAAATATGGTCTCAAAGAACCGGGGCTGCTGCGTCTGGCAAAGATTGTCCACGCTGCCGATATGGCCGAAGACATAGACAGCGACCCAATTGCGCGGGGTCTCGAAGCCATCGCCAGCGGCTACAGCCTGCGCTTCCCCGATGACTTGGAAAACCTGGAATCCCAGTTTGAAGTCTACGATGCTTTGTACGCCTGGTGCAGGCTGGACGCCGCCAAAAGCAAACCATAACCATTCATAAATCCCACCCATCCGCCACTGAAATCTTGTCGAGAATAACTTTAGGAGTAACTTATGAGCGAAATTATCAACATTCCCCAAGAATCGTATCCCCGGCTGTTTTTGCGGTTCCTGAAATTCGGCTTGCTGGCCTGAGCGGCCCGGTGGCGCAAATCGCCATGATCCGCCAGGAATTGGTGGAAGAAGAAAAGCGGGTCAGCAAAGAACGTGTTAATCGGGTGTTGGCAGTCTACCAGGTTTTGCCTGGCCCCGAATCGCACGAACTGTGCGTGTATTTCGGAATGCTCTCACGCGGGCGGATTGGCGCGCTCTTGGCCGGGTTGGCTTTTATGCTGCCCGGCTTTTTGTTGATGTTTGCACTTTCCTGGTTCTATGTCACCTACGGCCTGAACTCCACGCTCTTCCAAGGCGGTCTTTTTTTGCAACACGATGCCGTGGAAGTGGGCGGCTGGCTGACCAATGCCCAATTTCTGGATGGGTCGGCGCTTTCTGGGCTGTTACCTGCTCCGCTCATCATCTTCTCCACCTTCATTGGTTACCTGGGCGGCGGGCCGCTTAGCGTGCTGGCAATCACACTCGATATTTTTGCACCGGCCTTTGCCTTTACAATGATTGGGCATGATTACATCGAACACCTGATTGAGAACACGGCTGTTCATGCTTTTCTCGATGGCATCACGGCGGATGTTGTTGGGCTGATCGCCGCCACCGCCCTGGGCGTTCTCAATGAAACGTTTGTGGGGATTCATGCCTGGATTCTCTTTTCTCTGGCCCTGTTGATGTTGTTTCGTTCCAAGGCGAAGTGGACAACGGCTGTCATCATCCTGGGTGCCGGGTTGTATAGGTTATTATTCCTACGCGGTAGGTAAGAAATTATTTTTTCGGCACAACAAATGCCCCGTTCGTTTGAGCGGGGCATTTGTTTACTACCCACAGAAAGGAGAATGCAATCTGTTTTCCGGGCGCATTGGGGATATTGACCTAAGGCCCATTAGGCTTAATAACCCAATGGTCAGATTATAACTGATATTTTCTCAAGTGATTGTGACAAAAGCAGCACTTCTCAATATGAATTTGACTTAGACTGTCCTATTCGATTTTCGCAGTACTTCGAGACTTATTAAGCCTCGCTTACGGCGTTCCAAAAGGCCGGAAAAGTTCCAAAGATGTTCCATTTTGGCGGCGTTGAAACAGATTCACGCAAAAAAGTGATACCACTACACTTTTACGAGGCAACTAAAAAAAAAACGCCAGAGTCTGTCGATAAAATCAGCAGGATTGGCTTGTTTTGGTAAGGTTTTACCCATTGAGAATTGCTGGACAAAAGTTATACTTTTGACGGATTGTTTTCTTCAGGTGGCTTGACCGCGCTAAATTCGCGCCACAAGGCCAGATCGTAGACGATTTTCAGTCCGCCGCAGAGAAAGAAGGGCAGGCTGAGAAGTGCTGGCGTACCCAAAAAGATGCCAGCCAATGAAGGGGAAAGGGCCGCGCCTATTGAGCGAGCAATGCTCGTCACGCCAGAAGCAGCCGAACGTTCATCCGGGGCCACCACCGCCATTGTGTAAGATTGGCGTGTGGGCACATCCATCTGTGAGATGCTGAAACGCGCCAGCAGGACGCCAATCGCCAGGGGCAGGTTGTGCATGAGCGGCACCAGCATGAGCAGGATGTTGGATGGGATGTGGGTAAAAACCATTGTGTTAATTAGCCCAACCTTTTGGGCAATTTTCACCGCCAGCAGGGCTGAAATCCCGGCCAGGATATTGGCTCCGAAGAAGATGCTGCCCAAGACGCCGCTATCCACCCCAAAGCGCAGATGAAACCAGTAGGCTAGCATGCTTTGCACGATCAGGCCACCGGCGAAGGCATCTAGCGCAAACAGGGATGAGAGCTTTAGTACCACGCCACGCGATTTATGTAAGCCAAGCGTGCGTTTTTCATTACGAGTGGGTTGCTCTACTTCAACTGCCGCGCTGGTGTTGAGAAAGCAGAGAACCAGCACCAGTCCTGCCAGGGCATACCCGGCCAGCACAAAGCGGTAGGAATCCAGCGCAGACCAGCCGCCAGACTGCAAGCCCTGGGCCAGCCAGCCGCCTGCAAGCGCGCCGGTGGCGGTGGCAAACGAACCGACCAGGTTGTACCAGGCAAAAACCTGGGTGCGCTTCTCGTTTGAGACAAGCTGGGACAGCCCTGCCTGTTCGATGGACAGGAACGGCCCGATTTCGTTCCCGCTAGGGCTGATGACCCCAATGATGGCCGCCAACGTCAGCAAGATGGGGTTGCGGGTGAGCAGGAAAACAATCCCGGCCAAAACCATCAGGCCCGCGCCCGCTATCAACATGCGGCGGCGTCCGATTCGGTCGGCATTGGTCGTGAGCCAAAGCGAGATACCTGCGTCCCCGGCCAGGGTAAAGGTCAAGAGCAGGCCTACCTGGCTTTCAGTCAGACCGACTTCTGTCAGGTAGAAAGCCAGGACAACCGAAAGAAAGCCATAGGCAAACAGGCGAATGATACGCGTGGTAAAAAGCAAAGCGACATCATGTTTCATCAGAATCTCCGAAGTTGATTTATATTGATCGAATTTCATCCATCAATTCGCGCACCTTTTTTGTAGCTTCTGCCAATGCGGCCTGTCCACTTTCCGTAATGGTATAGACTTTGCGAACCTTGCCAACAACGACGTCTTTGCGCGAGACCAGGAACCCATCCCGCTCTATGCTGTGCAGGATGGGATAGAGTGTTCCAGGGCTGAGTTGATACAATGACTTTCCTATTTTCTGCAACCCTACTCGGCTATGCCTGAGTAGTTACAATTTTATAGCAATAATAATAGTGTCGAAAGGCACATCTGAGCGTGTAAATATCACATCCATACCCCAAATCGCCTTACCTGTTTGACACATCCCCCTTTTTGGATATAATTTGTCCCTGTGTCGCGTTCCCCAGGGGGGATTCCGTCTCCACACTGAAAAAATACTCGATGCGTTCCCTTCCTGGGGAGCGCATTTTTTATTTCCCCAGAAGGAGCAATCATGAGCATCACCAACCTTGTTTTCCTGCAAGGCGATATCACCGGCGACATCTACTACAACCTGATCCAGACGCGCGGCAAATCCCTGCCTTTCCTGCGGGTCTACCTGATGATCAACTCCACCGAAGAAACCCCGGAAATCCGGGGCCAGCGGGTGGTGTTCTATGGCCGCAAAGCCGAAGAAGCCGAAGCCCATCTCCAGAGGGGCAGCCGCATCTTCGTCAAGGGCCAC
>CAIJPN010000180.1 GCA_903822545.1 uncultured Anaerolineae bacterium
GCAGGTTTTCAGAAACCACAAGGGAAAGCGTAAATCGTATTCTTTCTGTATAAGCTGAAGATGGGAGAGCACAATGGAAAAACATTGGAAGTCTCCGCATAGCAAATTAAAATTGAAAACTTTGCAGCAACAACTCGGTTTCATCCAATTCGAGCCACATGGGCAATCTACCAGCCGACCCCAGGATAACTATCTTTGCCCCTTTGCACTAAATGTGGCACTCCCTTGCGTTTCCTGCGCGATTTGTCTCCCCTTTTGTCTCGCTCTCCTTGATCTGCCCCCACTCCCCGTGCTTTATGCCCTGTTTTGCTTTCCATTTTCAGCTTTTTGCTCCCTTGTCTCGCACCCAACGAATAGTTTTCATGTAAAATTAAACTATCACTACCCAATAAAACGTCTCGGGGGCATTTTTCCCCAAACACACCCCCTTTCATTCCCCAAAGACGGAACTGGACAGACCCCCAAAATACGGTGGCGCGTTGCGGCGGCGTAGGCTACCAGGCTTTTAGATTTTTCATCTTTCCGCCTTATCAATCCTTAATTCGTTAGCCCGTTCCTTATAGCATAGAAATATTATGTCATCAAAATTCCAAAAAATTTTCTTTCTTTCGATAATAGTTTCTTTTATTTGTTCAGGATGTAGCGGCACTATTCAGCAAACAGAATCACCTCCATTGGCTAATGCTTTGTCGCCTGTTCCAGAAATTAGCACATCTCAACCTGCAAAAACTATTATTGCCCTTACTGCAACGAGTGAACCAGATCAAGATTTAATTACCCCTACGCAGGATTTAAGCTTATTGCAAGAGCAATTGTTGGCGGAGTTCCTAAAAGGTACATCACCGGAATCCCCCGTAATAGCTGCCACCGTCACGGCTGATTTTAGTAAGATTGTTTACCCTGAGAATGAAAAATTCAAAGGCAAAAAAATATACGCGAAAGTCCCAATAATTACTGAAACGGGTTTACATGCGTGGTGGATTTTTGCTTATGAATATTCTTACGAGACCCAACGTTGCATAAATATCGTTTTTGGCTTTTATAGTAGCGGTTGCGCTTCTTCAGCGGATGGCGACATACAGTTTATTCTTGAACAGAGAAACCTTATTGGCAAGGTCGTAAGCATAAAATTGATTGCCGGTACTGGCGGACAGTCCGTAAAAGGTATTGCATTTTATGAGCAAGCCGAAAAAGATTTTGGAATTAATGGTCAAGATTGGTTAATTGGCGATGCTTTGGTTGCATATGGGAACCGGGATGATTAACATCATAAAAATGTCAAAAGCGGGCCAATTATGGTCGGTGGGGCGATTGCTCACCCCACCGACACTCCCGAACCACCACTCATTACTACACCTTTAGACACCATTTATCCACATCATTTACGTGCGATAATAATTGGATGCTCTCTGCGTAAGATTGGTCTTTTCAGCAGTGTTACAACCTGTTTGGGTTTGGATGGGTCTCTCCCTAACCGGTCGATCCAGCAGGCCCAATCCCCATCAGATTTCGTTACCCTGAACCTTGTGTGTCACAACATCCAGGCCGCAAATACCCCTTATTGCGGCAAGCCCCGGCGAAACTCGCCGGGGCCTTTTCTTTTCATGAATCTACCGCCAGCCTTTCCCCCAACTCAATAATCCTGTCCCGCAGATACAGCTTTTCCACCCAGGGCACCGGGATGCCGGACTGCCCGTAGTAGGCCCCGGCCACCTGCCCGCAGATCGCGGCGGTGGTATCGGCATCGTCGCCCAGGTTGGATGCAGCCAGCACCGCAGCGGAAAAGGTATCGGTCGTCCAGAAGCACCACAGGGC
>CAIJPN010000181.1 GCA_903822545.1 uncultured Anaerolineae bacterium
TCAACCCTGATGTTCACCGGCATGCAAATGTTGATGGGCAGCCTGGGTATGTTCGTGGTGAGCGCATGGATGGGCGAGTTTACGCATTTCAATATCTCCGCCGTTTCCTTGCGCTCCGCGTTGGGGTTACTGTACCTGATCACGTTCGGCTCCCTGGGCGGGTTCGTCTCTTATGGCTGGTTGCTGCGCAATGCCCCGATATCGCTTGTCTCAACGTATGCCTATGTCAACCCGATTGTGGCGGTGTTCTTGGGCAATATCCTGGGCCAGGAGCCGCTCAGTGGGCGGATTTTGCTGGCTGCGGCCATCATCATTGGTTCGGTGGTGTTGGTTAATAGCTTTAAAAGTATCCCAAAGGCTGCGCATCCCGATCCAGCCGAGGAAGTGGCTTGAGAAACAAAAAAAGACGCCAGGGCGGGCGTCTTTTTTTGTTGGCAAGTCAAAGCTACGGGGTGGAAATGCTATTTGGGCGGTAGCAGGCGTGCGGTCAGATCGCGCAGTTGAGCAAAACTGGTTGGTTTGATCAGCACAAAATCTGCCTGGTCTCGCACCTGTTCCCCCATGATCGCGTCGGCCGTAACCACGACCACACTGGTGGAAGCCAGTCGCGGCAGTGAACTGGAGAAAATTACAGACAGATCGGGATCATCTTCCACGATCTGTCTGAAAAGGGATGTTGGCGGAGCGGATCAAAAATATATTTTGGGGCTTCATATGGGATGACCGATTGTTCATGACACTTTTCGCAACTTCCGCGAGGGATTTGATGACCTCGTGATGGAAACCGCCTGTGGCTTAGAAAAATTTACCGAAACGCTGCAAAATGCGGGCTTTGTCCAGGTTGAAGTTATCGTCTGGTGGCGCTGGTTCGACCGCGCCCTGGCCTGCAATCCCGGAACTTCGACTCCTCCCGGCGCACAAACCCTGGCAGGCATGTTAAAATGCCCGGGCTGTGGCAATGTCTCCATCTCAAAGCGTGAGACTGACTTTCATTGCACTCACTGCGGCCGTAAAATCCCCATCAGCCCGGCTGGCATCGGCCTTTCCTGACCCCGTCCCCCAGGTTTTTCAGGCTATACCTGCACGGGTCTCTCCTGTCACAAAGAGCACAGAATGAAAAACCGCAAACTATTTCTTATTCTCTTGGCCCTTGATGCTGTTATTGCCGTCATCGTTATCGCCTGGTTTGTCTGGCCGCGGCCTATCCCGACCTTTGATGCAGATCGCGCCTACCAGGATGTGGTCGCCCAGGTCAATTTTGGACCGCGCATTCCTGGTTCCGTTGCCCACGCCCAAACCGTGGTTTACATTACCAGCCAGCTTGAATCTGCCGGATGGACTGTTACGCTCAAAGATGGCAGTTATGGCGGTCAAAAAGTGCGCAATATTCTGGCAACGCGCAACAACCTTGAGCCAAAAATCTTGCTGGGGGCGCACTATGACAGCCGCATCTACGCGGATAACGATCCCGATCCGGCCAACCATACCCAGGGTGTGCCTGGCGCGAACGATGGCGCTTCGGGTGTGGCGGTGCTGCTTGAAATTGCGCGCACATTGCCGCAGGACAGCATTTCCACCGGGCTGTTGTTCATCGACGCAGAAGACAACGGGCATATCCCCGGTTGGGATTGGATTCTTGGCTCGCGGGCTTTTGTCGAAACCCTGGCATATCACCCGGATGTTTTTGTCCTGGTGGATATGATTGGCGATTCTGACCTGAACATTTACCAGGAACGCAACTCAGATAAAGGTTTGGCCGCAGATATTTGGGCGCAGGCGCAAAAGCTGGGATATGAAAAAGCCTTTATTGCGGAACCAAAGTATCGGATTATTGATGATCATGTTCCGTTCCTGGAGAAAGGCATTCGTGCGGTGGACATTATCGATATGGATTATCCCTACTGGCATACCATCCAGGATACCGCCGATAAAGTCTCGCCGCAAAGCCTGAAAATGGTCGGCGACACGCTGCTGGCCTGGCTGGCAACGCTGACACCATAAACAACCTCTAATTTTCTCGCTGAGCGGAGGCGTATTCGAAGCGTTTTGGGCCGAAAAACACCTTTCGACCACTTTCTCGCTCTGCTCAGGGCCACCCATAATAAAGAACCGGCAGGTCAACTGCCGGTTCTTGTTTTCAAGAGCTAAATCGCACAGTAACGCTCGATTTTTTGACCGATAACGGCCAGGCTATCCTCCCAGAACTTGCGTGAGCGGATATCGATATCAAAGCGCGCAGCCAGATCGGCGGCGGAGGCTTCGCCGGTGCTGGCCAGCAGGTTTTTGTAATCCTGCACAAAGGCCTCGCCGCGCTGCTGGTAGATGGCGTACAGCCCCAGGCCAAAGAGCAGGCCGAAGGCGTAGGGGAAGTTGTAGAAGGACAGGCCGGCGCGATAATAATGCGGTTTCCACGTCCACATATATTTGTGCAGATAGTTTTCATCCAGCCCATCGCCGTAGGTGGCCTTTTGGGCGTTTTCCATCATCTGGCACAGCTCGTCGGCTGAAAGTTCAGATTTTTCGCGGCGTTCGAAAACTTCCTTCTCAAAAAGGTAGCGACTGTAGATATCTACGATCACCTGTCCATCACCGATCAGGCTGGTTTCGAGGATGGCCAGCTCTTCCTGGGGGTCGCTGGCTTCTTTCAGGACAGCCGTCATGATGATGTTTTCGCACATGATCGATGCGGTTTCGGCCAGGGTCATGGGCGTATCTTGCTGGAGCGAGGTTTTTTCTGCCTGGAAAGCACAGTAGTTGTGGAAAGCGTGACCCAGTTCGTGCGCCACGGTGCTGACCTGATCGAGCGTGCCATCAAAATTGCACAGCACGCGGCTTTCTTTGACTCCCGCAACGCCCATACAGAAGGCCCCGCCTCGTTTGCCATCGCGTTGTTCAGCATCGATCCATTTGTGCTCGAAGGCGTGGCTGGCAAAGGTGGCCAGTTCGGGGGAGAATTTGCCAAAATTGGCGACAATAAACTCTCGGGCTTCATCCCAGCTATAGGTTTTGTTCGCGCTGCCAATCGGAGCCATCAAGTCCCACCAGGGCAATTTTTCTTTGCCCATGCGTTTGGCCTTGGCCTGGAAATATTTGCGGAACATTGGGAAGGATGCTTCCATCGCGCCGAGCATGGCTTCCAGTGTCGGACGGTCGATGCGCGCCTGGTCAATTGCGCTGTGTAGGGCATCTTCACGCCCGCGGCGTTTGTTCAGCGTGTTGACTGTGCCTTTGACGCCATTCATGCAGGCTGCCAGCGGCTCGCGGATGCTTTCCCAGGCTTTCATTTCGGCTTCGTGGGCGCGTCGGCGCACAGATTCATCCGGGTGACTGTGCAGGTTGATCAGGGCGGGCATTGGCAGTTTGGTGGTTTCACCGTCCAGTTCAAAATCGACGCTCAACTGCGATGTGATGGTTCCCTGGAGCTTGCCCCAAGCGCTGGCTCCGCTCAGGTTGAGTTCTGATGCGAGCGTTTCTTCGGCCTCGCTCATCATATATTTGGATTGCTGTGCCATTTCTTTCAGGTTGAAAGCGTGGGCACTGGTGATTTCGTTCAGCGGGATGATCGCATCCAACTCCGGGCCGAGTTTGCCCACCCAGGCCTGAAACTGCATCTCGAGCTTGTGGGCGCGTACCATATCTTTTTGCAGCGCCGACATTTTTTTCATCGCCAGCATGTTGCGCGAATCGGTGGTGACGAAAGATTGGATGTATGGCATGATCGTGCCAACCAGATCGCTTATGCGGTTCGAGCGTTCGACGCACTCACCCATCAGCGCAGCTGTTTCAGGGTGCGGCAAATCCGTTTTGCCGATCTTTTCTGCGAAAAACTTCTCCATTTCATCGATCTGGGCCAGGGCCTGCTGGATGGCGGCTTCGAATTCGGGTGATTCTAGTGACGGGTAGACATTGCTTAAGTCCCAGCGGGGGATTGGATTGCTCATCAGGGTCTTCTCCTTAATTTAAAATGGGTAATTTAGGTGTTGTGTTTCAAGCAGCATTCAAGTTCGAAAGATAGCGGCTTGGGTTAATTTATGCAAGTATACCCCAGCCCGTATTGGCGGTTTTTGGGCAGGCGACGATCACTCATTATTCTGATAAGTAAACTTCCAGCCCCTTGACACATTCCCCGCTGACCCGGTGCCCAATATCTGACTCGCAATATTGCACCGATGCGCCGCACTGTTCCAGGAGTTCTATCGACGAGCGCGCCAGCGTTACCGGGACAGTGTCATCCAGCCGACCATGCGCCCAAAAGATGGATTTTCCAGCAAATGGGCGCGCGGTGGTATATCCATCGGTGCCAATGGGCGCAAAACCAGCCAGCACACCCAGTTTGCGCACCAGGTGCGGATAACGCAAACCCATCACCACCGTCATCGCCCCGCCCTGGCTGAATCCGATCACATCGATTTCGGATGTGTCGAATGAATTGGCGATGCCCCAGCGTTCGACAAAATCCTTTAGCATGGCTGCCGCTGGTAGCATCAGCTCCACCGAAGGCCAGCCGCCGCTGACCGGGGCGCGCCATGAATACCCGCCCTGCGGCGCGTTGAACGGTGCGCGTGGCGCGACCAGCCAGTAGTTTTCGGGCAGGCTGCGCGCAAATAACCACATCGAATTCTCATCCCCGGTCCAGCCATGCAGCATCAACAGCAGCCGCGATGGTCTTTGGCTGGGTGGACGGTGGCGCAATGTCCAGTCTTCGAAGGTGGTTAGCAGGTTTTTTTCAGTTTTGTCCATTTATTTATCCCGATCCAGCCACTTGACGATTTTGTCCAGCCCGAATAGGGAGAGTACGATCATGCCGATGGGCACAAATGCGCCCAACAGACAGATGAATCCCATCACTGCCGCGCCTGTGCCGTAGATCCAGGCAATTAGCCCGAGCCCGACGATGAAAATCAGCAGGATCGCGCCAATCACCAGTTGGAAGGTTGTTTGAGATGCGTATTTGCGTAAATCACGTTTCATAATCAATTTGTCCTGAGGTATATCGCCAATAAGATAGAAAAATCTGCGAGTAGGTGTGCTAACCCGGGTGCGAACAGGCTGCCGGTGATGCGTGCCACCTGTCGCCATGACCAGGCTGCGCCAGTCAGTGCCACAAGCGCCAGCAGCAGCCAGGGCCAGCTCACAAATGGAGCCAGGATGAGCAGGTGATACGCGCCAAACCACAGGTCATCTGGGATGGGATGGTGCGCCTGTGAACCGAGCCATCCGCGCCAGTAGATTTCTTCCAGCCAGGGGTTGACCAGTGAGAAATACAGGATGAACGGCAGCCAGGAGCCTTGAACCAGCCCAAGCTGGCGCAGCATCTGCGGGATTTCGGCGGGCAGCCCGAAGATGTTCCAGTATAGGTACACAACAGCTCCCGCGAACAAGCCGGAAAGAGCGGTTATGACCAGCCATGAGGAGATTCCGCGCGGCCTGAGCAATGCGGCCTGCCGCCACTGGTTTGCCATCGTCAGGGCAATCACGATCCCGATGTGATAGCCTGTCAGCGCTGCCCAGGCGCTTTCCATTACAAATAAGCCAATCCCAACGGCAAGATAGGGCACGAGGCGAATGGCAATCTGGAGGATGGGTTTCATGTAAAGTGACGCGGCGTTTTTCGTTATGAGCGCAGGCGGCGAAGCAGCCGGCTCGACCAGTTGGTGGTGCGGCGCAGGTCTTTGAGCGCTTCCAGGGCGGCCATTTCACCGCGCCGGGCTACTTCGGGAACGCTGATGTTATCCAGGATGCCAATATCCATCACATCGGGGCGGATGATCACTTCGGGTCGGTCAAGTTGGAAGCGCAGTTCGGTCATCTGGCGCTGGCCGATTTCGATGGCGTCTGCAAAAATGCGCACGGCCTGGGTGATGTTGAGGCGTTGGATGGTTTCGGCGATCGGCCCGGGGATGGGCAATGTCAGGGGGGTGGTGGGCGCATCCAGCGGGGGCATGAGGGTAACGGCTACCACTGGCAGGTTGGGCATTAAGGCCCGGGCAGCGCGCACTGGCACCGGGTCGAGTACGCCCCCATCCACCAGCAGGTAGGGCGGATAGTCGCGGGGCGGGAAAATGCCCGGGATGGCGATCGAGCCGAGGATGGCATCCAGCACGCGGCCTTCTTGTAAAATGATTTCGCGATTGCTGTGCAGGTCAACTGCCACCACTGCGCAGGGGATGGCGAGATCATCAAACGTGCTCTCGCCAAGGTGGGGACGCAGCAGATCGGCAATCCCGCGCAGCCCGAGCAGGCCAGGGCCTTCGGAAAGCGGCCAGCCGTACAGGCGTGATTGGTCAACCGCCGAAAAAATCTTTTCCAGATCATCGGCGGTTTTGCCGGTGGCGTATAGCCCGGCCACTATGCTGCCAATGCTGGTGCCGGCCACCGCTTTGATGCGGTAGCCGGCCCGTTCGAGCACGCGGATGACACCGATGTGGGCAGCGCCGCGCGATCCGCCGCCGCCAAAAGCAAGGGAAATATCCATAGGGTTTTGGAAATGCAAGATAAGAGAAATAGATGGGTTTAGCCTGGAATGATTATACTCATGAAAACGAAGGCATACGGTTTTATAATTGCTCAAATGGAGGCGCAAAATGACGAATTCAACCAGGGCAACTCA
Organism: uncultured Anaerolineae bacterium; assembly: GCA_903822545.1. Lineage (GTDB taxonomy): Bacteria > Chloroflexota > Anaerolineae > Anaerolineales > Villigracilaceae > CAIJPN01. The sequence goes on from CAIJPN010000181.1 coordinate 6,611, forward strand.
TTCCAAAGTGCGCAGCATCATCCGCTGGATCATGGTCATCTTGGGATTTATTACATCTCCGCTGTTGTGTATGGGCGGATTGCTGCTGGCAGATGCCGTGCTGCCGATGCCATTCGGCCTGTTCAAAACTGAGATCAGCGTGGAGAATAAAAGCGGCGAAACCCTGTATCTCACTCCCATTACCACCACTCGTGGGGAGCCGGAAGTGATCTTGCAAATGCTGGCTTTGCGGCTGCGAGATGTCCCGCTCCAGCCCAATGGTATGCTGGTATTCACTTACGATGCCGCTGATAGTCCGCTGACGGGGATGGCAGTTTGCCGGGCTGGGGGTGAATGCCGGTTACTGGAAGGCTATCCCAACCCGCAAACTATTGCTTCTTTCGAAAGCCTGCCGGCGCTGGAGGCTGACTGGAAGACGGCTATCGAAACTTATCCGGAATATAATTTTGTGGCTCTGGTGCTGTTGCTGTTGTGCCTGCTGCCGGTCGGCCTGTTGTGGGGTTCCACTTATGTAGATAGGCCGCGCTCCCCATGATGAACGCCGAGCATAAAGAGAAAAGACAGAAGGAAAAACGCCGGGCCGATGATGAAAATCATGCTGTAATTGCGGCCCGAAAGGTCGATCAGCCAGCCGTTTAGGATCGGCCCGGCGACGGCGGCCAGGGTGGTGGCGATGAAGTAGATGCCGGTGGCAGTGCCCTCTGCGCCGGGGGAGATGTCGAGGGCTATCGGGAAGGCGTTGATGTCGATCAGTGCCCAGGCCAGGCCGCCAAGGGCCATGCAGACGAGCATGGCCGAAACTATCGGGGTGAAAAAAGCGATAAGTAAGACCAGCGCGAAGAGAATCAGGCCGAGGAAAACTGTTTGCCTGCGGCCAATGCGGTTGGCAAGCATCCCGGCGGGGACGGCGAAGACGATGAAGGCAATGTAGGCGGCGCTCAGGACGAGTCCGCTGTTGGCTTCGGAGAGTTGGAGCACGGTTACGCCGTAGGAGCTGAAAAAGGCTTCGATGGGGTGAAAGCCAAGCATGTAGCAGAATACAGCCAGGGTCAGGAAAAACATGCTTTGACGGCGGGCAGGCGTCAGGGCGGATAGCCATCGGATAAGGTGTTGGAGAAAGTTGGGGGTGGAATGAGCTGACTCAGGTGCTGAACCCGCTGGTTCGCGCACCCTCCACAAAATCAGCCCACAGGCCAGGAAAAATATCAACGCAGCAGCCCAGAATGGGAAGGGACGGTAGGTGGCGTAGAGCAGGCTGCCGATGATGAAGGCTAGCACGCCGCCCAAACCTGCCATGAGATTCAGGATGCCGTTGGCGGCGGTACGACCCGATGAAGGGGTCAGGTCGGCCATCAGGGCGAAGAGTGGGGCGCGCCAGCAGGCCATGGCGATGACCATGATGAGCAGGCAGGCGATGAAAACGGGCAGGGGGCTGGCGAGGGCGAACGGGATGGCGACCATGCCGAGGGCGGCCAGGGGCATCCCGAGCAGGATGAAGGGCAGGCGGCGGCCAAAACGGGTGTGGACGCGGTCGGAGAAGGCTCCGGTGAAGGGCTGGAGCAGGAGCGCGGCGAGGTTATCGATGGTCAGCAGGATGCCGGTCTGGGTGGCGGTCAGGCCGAAGCCGCGCAGGGTGGCATCGGCGCTGAAACCGGGCGAACCGGCTTGCAGGAAAATCGGCACGTAGGTGTTGTAGATGACCCAGGCGAACTGGGCGGCGAACAGGCCGAGGCCGAGGATGATGATGGTGGAGGTGCGGGGGGAAGGGCGCATGAATTATCATAGCACGAAGGGTGGATGAGCGATTGATGACATACGTCACTTTTTTGGAATTTTGGGACGTGCTACCATGTTCGTGTTCTGTAGTTCGTATTGTTGTTTCGATGCATACTATGCCCGATTTATGTTTTTGTTCAGGAGTTCTCATGAAAATTATCCTGCTTTCCCCCAAAGGCCCGTTGTACCGACATCGCGGCGGGATTTTTAAGAAGAACCTGCGCTACGCCCCGTTGACTCTGACCACGCTGGCGGCGCTCATCCCGCCCGAACTGAACGCCAGTGTGGAGATTTTAGACGAGGGTATAGAAGATGTCGATGTGGAGCGCATCCAGGCCGATCTGGTGGGGATTACCGCCACGACCGGCAATTCGGTGCGAGCTTACGAATTGGCCGACCGGCTGCGGGCGCGCAATATTCCGGTGGTGATGGGCGGGCCGCACGTTACGCTGGTGCCCGACGATGCCCAACCACACGTTGATTCGGTGGTGGTGGGTTACGCCGAAGATACCTGGCCCGAGCTGCTGCGCGATTTCGCCGCCGGGCAGATGAAGCCGCGCTATACCATGTCGCCCGATTTGAGCCTGGCAAATCGTCCGTTCCCGAAGCGCGAACTGGTCAAGAAACACGGCTATATCACTACGCACGTTTTCGAAAGCCAGCGCTCGTGCATCCATTATTGCGAGTTTTGCGTCGCGCCGACCGCCTGGGGTAACAAACCGTTCTACAAGCCAGTGGAAGATGTTATTGCGGACATCAAGCAGCATTACGACAGGCGCATCCTGTTCATCGATCTTAACCTGATCAACGACCGCGATTATGCTGCGCGGCTGTTCGAGGCGCTAATCTCGCTCAAGGTGGATTGGTTCGGGCTGACCACCACCCTGCTCAACCGAGACAAGGAACTGCTCAAGCTGACGGCGCGCAGCGGCTGCTCCGGGTTGTTGATGGGGTTCGAATCCATCCGCCGCGACAACCAGAAACTGATGAAAAAGGGCTTCAACACTCCGGACGAGTATCGCGCCATTACGGATGAACTGCACCAGTATGGCATCACGCTGATGGCCTGCTTCACCTTTGGGCTTGATAATGACACGACCGATGTGTTCATGGAAACTGCCCGCTTCGCGGTCGAGGCCTCCATCGACCTGCCGCGCTATGCAATTGTGACCCCCTTCCCGGGCACGGCGCTCTACAAACGGTTGGAGGCTGAAGGGCGTATCCTCACCAAAAACTGGGAATTGTACGATGCCCAGCATGTGGTTTTCCAGCCCAAACTGATGACCCCCGAAGAGCTTTATGCCGGGCACGAAAAAGCCTGGAAGTACACCTACTCCATCCCCAACATGACGCGGCGCTTCCTCGGCAGCCGCATCCAGGTGCCGGTCTGGTGGGTAACGAACATCGGCTATCGCTTCTATGCCAATCACCTCAAGGATTTTTATAACTGTGATTGGATCATGGGACAGTTGACGCCCGTAAAGGCTGCAACGGATTAAGAGTCCACCAATCTACACTGATCTTCATAAAAAAACGAACCGCCTGGTTCGCAAAGAACCCAAAGGAACACCTTAAAAAATCTTGGCGGACTTCGCGTTCTTCGCGGTTCGAAAAAAATAGTGCAGATTTGTGTTGATTAGTGGACAAAAGGATTTTCCATGAAACTCACCCTCATTCACCCCAGCATCGGACGCCGCATCAATCAGCCTTACATCCGCTCGTGGCAGATGGAGCCGCTCGCCCCGGCAGTGATTTCCGCGCTGACGCCGCGTGAGATTCCCCGTGTCTTTTACAACGACAGCCTGGAACCGATCCCCTTCGATGCGCCGACTGACCTGGTGGCGCTGAACGTGGAGGCCTATACTGCCAAGCGTGCCTACCAGATCGCCAGCGAATATCGTAAACGCGGCGTGCCGGTGGTGATGGGCGGAGTTCACGCCACGCTTTGCCCGGAGGATGTGGCCCAATATGCCGATGCGGTCGTCATCGGCGAAGCGGATGAAATCTGGCAGACCGTCCTGGCGGATGCGGAGCGCGGTGCGCTGAAAGCCTTTTACCGCCCCGAGGGGCGTCCGACCCGCCTGCACGCCCACCCCGACCGCTCGATTTTTGGCGGTAAAAACTATCTGCCCCTGGGGCTGATCGAAACCGGGCGCGGGTGCCACTTCCGCTGTGATTTTTGCTCGGTGCAGAGTGCTTACCGGCATTCGTATGCCTGTCATGACATCGACGATGTTATTGCCGAAATCAAGCAGCAGCGCCGCACCCTGTATTTTTTTGTGGATGACAACTTTTCGTCGGATGTGGAACATGCCAAGGCGTTGTTGAAGGCCCTGGTTCCACTCAAAATCCGCTGGGTGGGCCAGTGCAGCATCAATGCCGCCGGGGATGAAGAATTTGTCCAACTGTTGGCGGAAAGCGGATGTTTCGGAATCCTGATCGGTTTTGAGTCGCTCAACCCGGATAATCTCAAAAAGATGAATAAAGGCTCGAACCTGATGAAAGGCGCTTATGAAACCGGGCTGGCGAACCTTCGCAGGCACAAAATCCGCATCTATGCCACCTTTATCTTTGGTTACGATGAAGACGATGAAACCAGCTTCGAGACAACCTTCCAGTTCGCGCTGGAACACAAGTTTTATATCGCCGCCTTCAACCACCTGATGCCCTTCCCTGGCACACCACTTTATAAACGCCTGGAGCAGGAAGACCGCCTGCTGTATGAAAAATGGTGGCTGGATGATACCTACCGTTTCAATATCATCCCTTTCCGACCCAAAAACATCTCCCCAGAGCAGCTGCAGCATGGATGTCTTGAGGCGCGGCGCAAATTTTACAATTTCCGTAATGTGCTCTCGCGTAGTTTTGATGCGGTCAATCGTTCGCCCATCCATCTCTGGCCAGCTTTTTTTGGCATCAACAGCCTGTTCCACAAGGAAGTCGGCCAGCGCAACCTGTATCCGCTTGGGGATGAAGGCTGGAAGGGGGAGTTGCTCAAAGTCCGCCAGAATCCGCCGCCAGGCATTGATCCTATTTGACAAAGAACAACATGAACCCTGAAAAAACCTTTCTCTTCTTGTACGGCAAAGTTTATCCCTTCATCGGCTTCCCGCTGATGACCTGGCTGTGGTATCGCTCGTCTGGAGCCGCTTTTGCGGGGTTGGTGATGGGCTTGCCCCTGCTTTTTGGCTATATTATCCCTGGCATAGGGACAAATATCCTTAAAAAATGGCGCTTTCGCGGCAGTTGGGTGGTTGGGAATTATTACATCCATCATGGATTTGTCTATTCTTCCGCCATGTCATTGGCGCTTTATATCGGTTTTGTCCCTGACCCGGCCGCGAGCGTGTGGGCTGCGCTGGCAAACATCATTCGTACAGCCTGCATCATTGGTTTCGTCGGCTGGTGGCATGACTTGATCTCCATCCGGCAAGGCGCGCACGAAGTCTACAACAGCGCCTGGCGGCAGGGCGCCGCGCCGGAAGTGATCGTAACCCAATATGCGCCGCTGTGTTTCTCCCTGATCGGAGCGGCGTACGGCATGATAGCGGGCTGGGGCTATAATGCGCTGGTTCTCCAGGGAAACGTGAATGCCCTATGGTGGCTGATCCCTGTGGGGCTGGTGCTGATGGCCCTCGCCACGATGTCGCCGCTCTTGACCGACCCGTATACTGCCTGACATGAAAATCACTTTTATCCGCCCGCACATGATCCAAAAACGCGCTGCCGACGCCCTCGAACCGCTGGTTTTCGCCATCCTGGCCCGGCTGACACCGCCGGATGTGGAACTGGCGCTCTACGATGACCGCCTCGAACCCATCCCTTTTGATGAGCCAACCGACCTGGTGGCGCTGACGGTGGAAACTTTCACCGCCAAACGCGCCTACCAGATTGCGGCGCAATATCGGCAGCGCGGCGTACCGGTGGTGATGGGCGGCTACCATCCCACCCTGCTGCCCGATGAAGCCATGCAATATGCAGATGCCATCGCAATCGGCGATTCAGAAGCAATCTGGCCGCAAATTGTGGCTGATGCGCGCGCCGGGAAATTACAGCGCCGCTACCAATCCGCGCCCGACCTGACCGTGGAGGGCGTAACGCCCCGGCGCAGTATTTTCAAGGGAAAACGTTACGGGGCGCTGCGCATCGTACAGTTTGGGCGCGGCTGCCGTTTTGCCTGCGATTTCTGCTCTATCAACGCTTTTTATGGCCGCTTCATGCCGCGCCGCTGCCTGGAGGCTGTGCTGGCTGAATTGGATGAACTGCGCGGGCAATATATCTTCTTTGCTGATGACAATTTGTTTAGTGATCCTGCGCAGGCTGAAGCCTTGTTCAAAGCCCTGAAATCGTTTAACCTGCACTGGGCCTGCCAGATCAGCCTGGATATTGTGCAAAATCCACACTTGCTGGATTTGATGGGCGAAAGCGGCTGTGTCGGCGCGCTGATTGGCTTCGAATCGCTCGAACCGGCCAACCTGGCCCAAATGAAAAAGAAGTGGAACACAAAACAGGGTGAGTACGTCGATGCACTCACCCGCATTTATGAACGCGGCATCATGGTCTTTGGCTCCTTTGTCTTTGGCTACGACCAGGACACGCCCGACTCTTTTGATCGCACCCTGGAATTTGCCCTGCGCTCCAAACTGGCGCTGGCGCAATTTAACTCACTGATCCCGATCCCCGCTACGCCGGTGTATGAACGCCTGGAAAAAGAAAATCGCCTGCTCTTCAAGCGCTGGTGGCTGGATGACGGCTATCGTTACGGCGAAACGATTTTCAAACCCAAAAACATGACACCCGAAGAACTGCGTGATGGCATTATCCGCTTGCGGCGCGAGTTCAACACCTACAGTGCAATTGCGCAGCGCATGTTCGAGCCACGCGCCAATGCGCGTTCCCTATATCACCTGTTTGCCTACCTGGCGATCAACCTGGTGACAAAAAAAGAGATCCGTAACAAGCAGGGCGCGCCCCTGGGTGATGGAAGCTTGTTGCAAACGCTATGAAACCGATGAAAATCACCCTGATCTATCCCGCCATCGGCAATTATAACGATGAAGCCTGCATGGAACCGCTTCCGCTGGGTGCGCTGGCCGGGCTGACCCCGCCGGGGGTGGAAGTTGTGCTGTACGACGACCGGCTGGAACCCATCCCCTTTGATGAACCCACCGACCTGGTTGCCATCACCGTGCAGATATTCACCGCCCGGCGCGCATACGAAATCAGCGCGCAATACCGCCAGCGCGGTGTTCCGGTCATTTTGGGCGGGATGCACCCCAATCTCGTCCCGGACGAAGCCGCCCGGCACGCCGATTCCATCTACCTGGGAGATGCCGAAGCCCTGTGGCATCAGGTGCTCCAGGATGTGCAAAAGGGCCAGTTGCAGCCCATCTACAGGGCCAGGCCCGGCCTGCCCCAACCCGAAAGCCTGACCCGCCGCGACCTGTACAAAGGCAAAAAATACCTGCCCATTTCGCTGATGCAGTTTGGCCGGGGCTGCAAATTTGAATGCTATTTTTGCGCCACCAGCGCCTATTTCAACAAAACCCACTATTACCGCTGTATCGAGCAGGTGCTCAGGGAAATCGAAAGCCAGGAGCGCAAGCAGATTTTTTTTGTAGATGACAATATCCTGGCAAATTTCGATGCCGCCAAAGAACTGTTCCGGGCGCTCATCCCGCTCAAAATCCATTGGGTTTCACAGGCCAGCATCGATATGACCCAGGATCGAGAATTAATGTCGCTGATGGCCCAGAGCGGCTGTCTCGGCCACGTGGTTGGCTTCGAGTCGATCACGCCCGAAAGCCTGAAAACCATGCAAAAAGCGCCCAATCTCAAAGGCGGATTTGAATCCTACCAACCCCAACTGGAAATCCTGCGCGATTATGGCCTGCAAACCTGGGCCGCCTTCACGCTCGGGCATGATCACGACACCCTGGCATCCATCCAATCCACCCTAGATTTTGCGCTGGAAAACAAATTTACCTTTGCGGCCTTCAACATTCTCCTGCCATATCCCGGCACCAAACTCTACCAGCGCCTCCAGGCCGAAAATCGCCTGCTTTTCGATGGAAAATGGTGGCTGCACCCCGATTATCGCTTCAACCACGCCGCATTCCAGCCCAAAACCATGAGCGCCGACGAACTGACCCAGGCGGCCTTTCATGCGCGCAAAGTCTTCAACAGCCTCGGCTCCATCTTCCAGCGCGTCTGGGATTTTAAAACCAACTTGCGCAATCCCTACCGGCTGGGCGCTTACCTGGCCTACAACCCGCTCTTCCGCAAAGAAACCTTCAAAAAACAGGGCCTCAAACTGGGGACAAAATAGCGCCCATGCCAACCTCCTTGCGCCTCGCCACCCAGGCCGACGACCCCGCCCTGCGCCGTCTCCTGCGCGAAAACCCGATGCCCGGCTCGATTTCGCTCACCTACGAACGCGAACCAGATTATTTCATCGCCGCCCGCATGGAGGGCACACTCTCGCAAACCATCGTTCAGGTGGAGGATGCCACGGGCGCGTTCCTGGGGATGGGCACGCGCATCGTCCGGCCAATGTACCTGAACGGGGAAATCCAAAATGTTGGGTATATGAGCCATTTAAGGGCGGATTTGCACCGCCCGTGGGGATTGTCACTGGCGAGGCAGCTTTCCCGCGCTTTTGGGAAATTCCACGAACTCCACGCTGACGGGCTGGTTCCGTTTTACCTGATGAGCATCATCGCTGATAATGCCCCCGCCCATCGCTTGCTGACTTCTGGGTTACCCGGGCTGCCCCAGGCCCGCGAGTATGCCCGCCTGTATACATATGCTGTTTCGCCGCGCCATCCCAGGGCGGAGATTCCGCTTCCAAACGGGATGCAGCTCCAGGGCGGAATGCCATCGCTGGTGAGCGGCATCATGGATTGTCTCCAGAGAAACGCTGTTAAACGGCAATTTTCCCCAGCCTGGACCTCTATCCATAGCCCCCTTCCCCCTCTGGGGGAAGGGCCGGGGATGAGGGCCGCCATGTGGCGCAATACTCCCACCCCCAACCTTCACATCGAAGATTTCATCCTGGCGGTAAAAGGCAGCCGGGTGGTGGGTTGTCTCGCCATCTGGGACCAGACTCCGTTCAAGCAGACGGTGGCGCGCGGCTACAGCGGTTGGATGGCGCACGGACGCCCGCTGATCAACCTGCTGGCATGTTTTGTCGACCTGCCGTACCTGCCGCCGGTTGGTGCGCCGATCTCGTATTGTTACATCAGCCATCTCGCCATCGATGACGATGACCCGCGCGTTTTTACATCCTTATTGCGCGCCGCTTACAACGCTACCCACCGGCGCGGTTTCAATTATTTTATGATTGGGCTGGCCGAAGCCGACCCCCTGCGCGCAGTGTTGATTAAAAACTACCTGCACATCACCTACCCCAGCCAGGTTTACCTGATGGCCTGGGATGACGGCCTGGAGGCAGTGGCGCAAGTCGATGGCCGCATCCCAGGGCTCGAGATTGCGATTTTGTGAAAACAAGGAACCAGGCAAAATGATCCAGAATCTGGCAAAATCGCGCAATATTTTATAACGGGGCGTAAAATTAAGGTATGTTACGTATTGCCATGCTTTCTTATCACACTTGCCCGCTGGCGACCCTGGGCGGAAAAGATACCGGCGGAATGAATGTTTATGTACGCGACTTGACCCGCGAACTGGGGCGGCAGGGCATCCATGTGGATGTGTTCACCCGTTCCCAGGATGAACACGTCCCGCATGTGCTTCACGACCTGGGCTACGGCAATCGTGTTGTTCATGTGCCAGCTGGGCCGGAGCGTCCGCTCTCAAAAAAAGAGATGGCTGACTTCATCCCTGAATTTGTGGCGGGGATTAAAGCTTTTGCTGTCGAAAAGGGTATTCGTTACGATATCATTCACAGCCACTACTGGCAGTCTGGGCTGGCCGCCGCGATGCTTTCTGATGAGTGGAAGTTGCCCATCGTCCACATGTTCCACACTCTGGGAGAGATGAAAAATCGCATCGCTACCAGCGAATCTGAAAAGGAGGGCGCTTACCGTCTGGATGGCGAACGCCGTGTCTTGGCGCGTGTTGACCGGGTGATCGCGGCCACCCTGGCAGAGCAGGCCCAGCTTCAGTGGTTGTATAAAGCTGATGTGCGGAAAATTTCCATCATTCCCCCGGGAGTGGATACCAGCCACTTTTACCCGATCCCACCTGATGAAGCTAAACAAGTAATCGGCATTCCGCCGGAAGATCGGGTGATTCTTTTTGTTGGGCGCATTGAGCCGCTCAAGGGAGTGGATACACTCATTCACGCCATGACCTGTCTCGATATTCCACTCTCCGACCGTCCTGTGCTGGCAATTATCGGCGGCGACCCGAATACACCGCTGGATGATATGACCACCGAAATGGGCAAACTCCAGCGCCTGGTTAAAGAGCTGGGCAAATCGGGCATGGTTTTCTTCCTCGGCAAACGTGGACAGGATACCCTGCCATACTATTATTCCGCCGCCGAAGTGCTGGTGATGCCCTCCCATTATGAGAGTTTTGGCATGGTGGCGCTGGAAGCGATGGCCTGCGGCACCCCGGTGATCGCTTCACAAGTTGGCGGGTTGGCCTTCCTGGTACAGGATGGAGTCACTGGCTATCATGTGCCAGACCGCGACCCTGGCGCGCTGTGCGATCGTCTCAATCGCCTGCTGCTCAATGCTGATTTGCGCCTGCAAATGGGCGAATCCGCCGCCGAATATGCCCGCAGTTATGCCTGGGAGAATATTGCCCGACAAGTGATCGAAATTTATACCAACCTGTCTGGGCATCCATCAGGTACGGGCGTGTAAGCGCTCAACGGCAAGTCACTGCAAAGGCAGGCATGCCCAATGTTTTGTAAAAAAAAGCCGCGGAGGCGCTCAGCGCCTCCGCGGCTTTTTTAAATTCCCAGTTTACACCGGTAGGTTGACTTCTGGCAGATGCTGCATCGCTTCCTGGACTGATTCCACTGGATACTCGAAATCTTCCAGATCGTCATGAAGGTATTTTTCATACGAAACCATATCAAAATGCCCATGTCCCGACAGGTTGAACAGGATGGTGCGCTTCTCGCCCTTTTCTTTGGCATCCAGCGCCTCATCAATCGCCGCACGGATGGCGTGCGCGCTCTCTGGGGCCGGGATGATCCCCTCTGTTTTTGTGAACTGGATGGCTGCTTCAAATGTGGCGCGCTGCTTGACCGCCACCGCATCGATATGCCCGGCATCGAACAGCGCCGAAATCAGCGGAGCCATGCCGTGATAGCGCAGCCCACCCGCGTGGATCCCCGGTGGCATGAAAGTGTGGCCGAGCGTGTGCATCTTCACCACCGGGGCCATTTGGGCCGTGTCGCCATAATCAAAAGTGTACACACCCTTCGTCAGCGAGGGTGTGGCGGTTGGCTCCACTGCCAGCAGGCGCGTGCGCTTGCCGTTTTTCAGGTTCTCACGCAGGAACGGGAACGCAATCCCACCAAAGTTCGAGCCGCCGCCTACGCAGCCGATGACCACATCCGGGTATTCCCCGGCCATGTCCATCTGCTTTAGGGCTTCCTCACCGATTACAGTCTGGTGCATCAGCACATGATTTAGCACCGAACCCAGGCTGTACTTCTTCGTCCCACCGGATGTTGCCGCCACTTCCACCGCCTCCGAAATCGCAATGCCGAGAGAACCCTGGTTACCGGGATTCTCAGACAGCAGCGAGCGACCATAATTGGTACGATCGGTTGGGCTGGCAAAAACCTGCGCACCGTAGGTTTCCATAAAAATCCGCCGGTAGGGCTTCTGGCCGTAAGAAACTTTCACCATATACACTTCCAGGTCGATGCCGAAGAAATTGCAGGCCATAGCCAGCGACGTGCCCCACTGTCCTGCACCGGTTTCAGTTGTCAGAGCCTTCGTCCCGGCGGCCTTATTATAAAAAGCCTGCGCCACGGCCGTATTTGGCTTGTGACTGCCCACCGGTGACGCACCTTCATATTTGTAATAAATATGGGCCGGCGTCCCCAGTGCCTTCTCCAGCCGCACCGCGCGGATCAGCGGCGTCGGCCGCCACAACTTATACACCTCGCGCACTTCCTCCGGTATCTGGATATAGCGCTCAGTGCTGATTTCCTGCATAATAATCTCCATCGGGAACAGCACCGACAGGAAATCCGGCGTCACAGGCTCCTTCGTGCCCGGGTGCAGCACCGGTGTCGGCGGCACTGGATTATCGGCATTAACGTTGTACCAAAACTTTGGCAGGTCATCCTGGCTCAGGTTAAAACGGGTTTGAGAGCTCATTTTCTTTTCCTTTTTTGTTTTTCAATAATTGATTCTCATCCCGGGCTGCCTGCAACATCCCGGTGAAAACCACCTCTGCGGCAATCTCCATGCGGATATTATCCGCCCTGTCGCCTTCATTCCGTTTCGAGAGCAGCCTCTCCGCCGAAAGTGGTTCCGCCGCAAAACTGGCCTGGTTCAATGTATCCATGATTTTTCTCCTTTTCTCCTGTGGCGCGAAATGCTATTTCGCGCTGCTGGCTAACAGAAAACGCGAAATAGCATTTCGCGCCACTGAAACAAAAAAACGCGTCATCCCGTCTGTTCCGGCAAAAACCGGTACAGGAACGGGACGAACGCGTAGTCCGTGGTGCCACCCGAATTAGGTTGACCAAACAAAAATCCCCGCCGGTGATGCGAACGGGGAAAAGCCAGCCTCACTCTGATAGTCAGCTAGGCATCTGGTTGCGAAGCAACCATCCCTAAGTGACTCTGCCCTGATAACGGGTGCAGTTCCCGGCGCGGGTTACTCGGTTTGAGTCTTTCACCCTGCAACTCCAAGGTCCATTCGGCGCTGACGTTTCGGGCAGGACTCGCACCAACTTCCGCCTGCTCTCTGAACCGTCGTTCAGCACTTACTCGTCCTCATCACAGTCTTTCAATATTGGGCCGTATTATATGCACAGCCAAAGGCCTGTCAAGGGGCAATATCGACAGGGGCACGGTGGCCTTTTTCAGAATCGGGATTCTCACTCAAAAGCTGGATGGCATGCATCAGAACCGGCACCACCACCTGGAAGTTTTCCACCGCGCCCCTGGGGCTGCCCGGCAGGTTGATGATGAGAGTCCTCCCGCGAATTCCGGAAGCAGCGCGTGAGAGCATGGCGTGCGGGGTGATTTTCAGGCTGGCGGCGCGCATGGCTTCATCCAGGCCGGGGGTCAGGCGCTCGACAATGGCACAGGTGGCTTCGGGCGTGATGTCGCGTGGCGCGAAGCCGGTGCCGCCGGTAGTCAGGATGATGTCGAAACGGCCCGAATCGGCCCATTGGCGCAACGTGTCGCAGATTTGGTCAAAATCATCCGGGCGGATGGCTGTTTCAGCCACAGCCCAGCCCATTTGACGGACGGCATCTGCCAGGGCCGGGCCGGAAAGGTCGGGGCGTTCACCGCGAAAAGAGCGGTCGGAGAGTGTCAGGATGGCGATATTCATAATTTTGAGAGTCCAACAGCTCTCGAGGTGGATTTTGTCTACAGTCAGGAAACTTTGGAGTCTGGCAAAAACGTTACAGGGTCTTTCCCATGATGATGGTGTCCATTTCGGCCCAGCCGCGCTTTTGGTAGTAGTCGACCACATCCAGGTTTTCGGGCGTCACCAACAGGTAGATTTTGACACAGCCCCTGGCGCGCAAGCGGGCTTCCATTTCGTTCATCAGCGCTTCGCCGATGCCCTGCCCGCGCTGGTCGGCGCACACGGCCAGGTGGTAGAGCATCCCGCGCCGGCCATCGTACCCGCCGATCAATGAGCCGACAATCTTCCCATCCGTTTCGGCCACCAGGAACAGGTCGGGGGCGTAGCGCCATTTTTTTTCGATCTCTTCGAGTGAATCAGAGCGCCCAACCCGTACACCAGGCCCGGCGGCCTGCCAGATGGACAGTACCGCCGGGTAATCTTCAGGGAAGTGAAATTCACGGATGCTGAACAGGCTCACGGGTGGTTTTTCCTGATCAACTCGATCAGATCATTGGGCATGTACGGCTTCATCAAGAAGTCATTGGCCCCGGCGGCGCGGCATTCATTGGCCAGACTCATGCCCGAAGACATGATTACGGGCGTATGCTTCAGATCCTCGCTGGCGCGCATCTGGCGCAGGAAATCCAGCCCGCTGCCCTGATCCAGGTGAATATCCATCAGCACAACATCTGGCGTATTGGCGCGGATGGCTTCAAGCACATCATCGGTTGGTTTCAGCTTTACGGTCTGGAAGCCTTCCAGACCCAGCAAAGTTTCGAGCAGGGAAAGCATGGTTGCATCATCTTCAGCCAGCATGATCTTCGACATTTTGGGGTTCCTTGGGTTGTTTCTTTTTCCTGGCATGAGCAGGGTTGGTGGGCGCTGGTTTGGGGGCGACAGGCTCCAGGGCGGCAGCCAGCACATCCTCCACACTTTCAGCGTAGATGAATTTCATACTATTTTTAACTTCTTCGGGCACATCTTCCAAATCAGGTTCATTGCGTTTTGGAATGATAACCGTATTCAGCCCGTTTCTATGGGCTGCCAGCACCTTTTCTTTGACGCCGCCAATCGGCAAAACCTGGCCCCGCAGCGTGATCTCGCCTGTCATGCCGAGTCCGGGCCTGACCAGCCTGCCGGAAACCAGCGAAACCAGCGATGTTGCCATTGTCACACCGGCAGATGGGCCATCCTTGGGCTGTGCGCCCGCCGGGATGTGCATGTGGATGTCACTTTTCTCAAAGAAGTTCGATTCCAGACCCAGTAATTCAGCTTTTGAGCGCACATACGAGAGCGCCGCCCTCGCCGATTCTTGCATTACATTACCGACTGAGCCGGTGATCTGGAAGCCTTTCCCGCCGGGCATACGCGTCGACTCGATAAAAAGTATATCGCCGCCGAAGGGCGTCCAGGCCAGGCCAGGAATCACACCTGGAACGGATGTCCGCACTAAAAGCTCTTCGCTGCCCTGGAAAGGCGGGTTGCCCAGGAATTCCATCGTCAACTGGGGCGTGATCTCATACGATTCGGATTTCCCCTCGGCGATTTTTGTGCCGACTTTGCGGCAGATCGAGCCGATGGTGCGCTCCAGGTTGCGGACGCCCGCTTCGCGTGTATAGCGCTGGATGATGGTGGCCAGTGTTTCATCGGTGAAGCTGACCTCGCCCTCGCGCAGCGCATTTTCGCGAATTTGGCGAGGAATCAGGTAGCCTTTGGCGATGGAGATTTTCTCGCCTTCGGTGTAGCCTGAAAGCGCGATGATTTCCATGCGGTCACGCAGCGGGCCGGGGATGGTTTCAAGCGTATTGGCGGTGGTGATGAACATGACCTGTGAAAGATCATAGGCCACTTCCAGGTAGTTATCGCGGAACTCGATGTTCTGTTCGGGGTCGAGCACTTCCAGCAGCGCCGAGGCCGGGTCGCCATGGAAATCCATCGTCAGTTTATCCACTTCGTCGAGCATAAAAACCGGGTTGCGCGATTCCACCCGGCGCAGGGCCTGTAAAATCCGGCCTGGCATTGCGCCGATGTAAGTGCGGCGGTGCCCACGAATTTCGGCCTCATCACGCACGCCGCCCAGCGAGACTCGAATGAATTTGCGCTCCATGGCGCGCGCAATCGACTGCCCCAGCGAGGTTTTGCCCACACCCGGCGGCCCCACGAAGCACAAAATCACCCCTTCGCGTTCGCGCCGGATTTTGTCATCGGATTCTTTGGCATCATCTTTTCGTTCCAGTTTCAGCTTACGAATGGCAAGGAATTCCAGGATGCGCTCTTTGATATCTTCCAGCCCGTAGTGGTCTTTATCGAGCACATCTCGGGCGTGAGAAATATCCAGGTTGTCGGTGGTGGAGGCCGACCAGGGCAGCGATGTCAACCAGTCCAGGTAAGTGCGGATGACGCCGTATTCGGCGGCGGCGGTGGGCAGCCGCGACAGCCGCTCCAGTTCGCGCTTCGACTGTTTTTCGGCTTCCTGGGGCATTTTTGCTGCCTCGATTTTTTTGCGGAACTCCTCGACTTCCACTGCCTGTTCATCTTTTTCACCCAGTTCTTTTTGGATGGCTTTGAGTTGTTCGCGCAGGAAGTATTCGCGCTGGACTTTATCGATCTCGGAGCGCGCTTCGTTCTGGATTTTTTGCCCCAACTGGAGCACTTCGGTTTCGCGCACCAGCAGACCGATCAGCTTGCGCAATTTGTCGATGGTGGAGTTCAGTTCGAGCAGGTTTTGGGCATCTTCCAGTTCGATGCGTTGGAAGTTGGCGATGGAGTAAATCGACTGGAGCGGGTCTTCGAGTGATTGGATCGATTCAAGCAGTTCGCGCGGGAAAGACGGGATAAGCTGGGCGATCTGGCTGAACTGGTCGCGGGCGTTGCGCGCCAGGGCCGTAATTTCCAGCCCTTCTTCAATCGTTTCGGCAATGCGCTCCACCCGTGCCATGAGATATGGCTCGGTCTGGGTGTATTCCAGCACGCGGATGCGTTCTGTGCCCTGCACCAGCAGGCGGATGGTGCCATCTGGAGCGCGCAGCAGGCGATGGACGGTGGCCAGGGTGCCGATCTGGTACAGGTCTTCGGGGCTGGGGGTTTCCAACTCGGGATTTTTGGCTGCCACCAGGCCGATGAAGCGGTCGCCAGCGACGACATCATCCACCAACTTGACAGAGCGCGGCTGGCCAATCGTCAGCGGGACGGCGGTCTGGGGAAAAACAACAACGCCCCGCAGTGGAAGGATGGGAATCACTTCCAGCTGGGAAGCTGTTTCTTCGGGCTGGTCAGGCTCCAGGGCGGGAGCTTCGGGGGCATCCTTTTTGGCGTTGATCTGCGCAAATAGTGACGATTGGAACATATCAAAAAGTTCCGCGTCGTTTTCTTCCGCCCAATTGAACAGGTCTACAGGATTTGAATGCCATCTCGATGCGGGCATAAGGCTCACTTTGTGGGGATGATGCGGGGTTGGGCTTTGGGCAGGCTGACAGCGAGGAACCCATCCTCGTATTCAGCGTTGGCCTGCTCGACGTTGATTGGGCCCGGGATGGCGACGACGGTGCTGAATTCGCCAAAACGGACTTCCATTTGATGATAGGCGCGGCGCTCGGGCTGGTCGGGGCGTGTGCCGCTGATGGTGAGGTAGTTGTTGTCGAAGCTGACCGAGAAATCCTGGTCGCGCATCCCTGAGATTTCGACGCGCACGATGTAGGCCGTTTCGGTTTCATAAAGGTCGGTGGGCGGGCTCCAGGTATGCGGGTGGATGCGTACCTGCCAGCCTATGGTTTCCATTATGCGCCGTCGCTTTCCTGGCAGACCGTTGGCGGCATCCTGGCGGTCACTCAAGGTGACATTGATCATAGTTTGCTCCTGGTGAACAGTTGAAGGCGGTATCCTGGTGAATGAAGGAGGAGTGCTGCCTGTCTATAAGAAATTGTACTCGTTTGGAGCAGAGTCGTCTATATCCGCATGGTTACCTTAACCCGGGTTTGAAGCGATAAGGGTTTTCGCCGCGAGAGTGTTTATGGCGCAGATGGGATGGCTGGTTCAATGGGCAGCTGCGGGCATACTGCCTGGTAGGGCAGCACGTTCCCCACATATTTTTCCCATTCAGCCCTGGTAAGGTTTCGGGGCATTAAACTGCAAGCGAAGTCAATGAGATCGGCTGCCTGCCAGACCCATTTGTGGGCGACTTTTTCATCACTGCCAGAAAAGGCGTATTTCCCATCGGCGCTGAAACCGACTGCCAGGGTGTACATCACCCGGTGATAACGCATCCGGATCACTTCATGCCCGGTTGGCAGTTCCCA
>CAIJPN010000182.1 GCA_903822545.1 uncultured Anaerolineae bacterium
GCCAAACGTGACCTGGATGACCTGCTCAACTCCACCACCAGCCAGGCTGAAGCCGAACAAGCCATTGCAGATGCCAAACTGGCCGTCGAAGATGCCCAAAACGATGTCTATCGGATCAGCTACCCGCGCGCATCAGATACGCTCATCCAAAATGCCCAGGCCAACATCGACCTGGGCAAACAAAAAGTGGCGCGCATGTCTGATATTTACCGCAAATATGCCCGCCGGCCGGATGGCGACCCTGATAAAGCCGCCGCCCTTGCCAGCCTGACCAGCGCCCAGTTGGAATTGAACGACCTGATCTCCACCTACAACTGGTACACTGGCGGAGTGGCAGACCTCGACGCTGAAAAATTCCGCGCCACCCTGGCTGTGGCCCAGGCCCAACTGGCAGATGCCGAACGACAACTGGAACTGGTCAAAAACGGCCCCAACCCTGATGATGTCGCCGCCGCTGAAGCAAAAATCACCTCCATCCAGGGCATCATCAACCAGGCAGTGATAACCGCCCCGTTTAATGGCGTCATCACCCAGGCCGATGCCCAGCCCGGAGACATGGTATCCAACGGCACCAATGCTTTCCGCCTCGACAACCTGGAACACCTGCTCGTCGATGTAAATGTGTCCGAAGTGGATATCAACAAAATCATCATCGGGCAAACCGCCACCCTCGAGTTTGATGCCGCCAACGGCAAGGTTTACAACGGCCAAGTGGTTAAAATCAACCTGGCGGGTGATACCAGCGGCAACACTGTCAATTTCACGGCCACCGTGGAGATTACCGATGCTGATGAACTGGTCAAACCCGGCATGACCGCCAATGTCACTATTGTGGTCAAAGAACTGAAGAATGCCCTGCTGCTACCCAATCGCGCCATCACCATGGTGGATGGTGTTCGCAGTGTTTACGTGCTGCGCCTGGGTGTTATGACCGCCGTTCCGGTGGAAATCGGCTCGGCATCGGATACCGTTAGTGAAGTGCTCGGCGGCGGGTTGCAGTCTGGTGATACGGTTGTACTCAACCCCACCAGCGCCATAACCACCACATCCACAGGTTTCCGTGGCCCAGGCTTCCTTATGGGCGGCGGGCGCTAGACGAGGCAAAAATGCGTGAAGAAGTCATTTCTGCCCGAAACCTGACCAAGGTTTATAAGATGGGCGACCAGGAAGTTCACGCTTTGCGTGGGCTGACCACCAGTGTCTATCGTGGCGAGGTGGTTGCTATTATGGGGCCATCCGGGTCGGGAAAATCAACCCTGATGAACATCCTTGGTTGCCTTGATCACCCCACCGCTGGCGAATATATTCTCGATGGCGAGGAAGTCTCGCAGCTGCGCGATGACCAGCTTGCCAGCGTGCGCAACCGCAAAGTGGGTTTCGTTTTCCAGTCTTTCAACCTGCTTTCGCGCCAGAGCGCCCTTTCTAACGTGGAACTGCCCCTGCGCTACTCAGGGAAAACCACTGGCCGCCGTGAACGCGCCCGCGCTGCCCTCGAATCGGTTGGCCTGGCAGATCGCATGAACCACCGCCCCTACGAACTTTCGGGCGGGCAGCAGCAGCGGGTGGCGATTGCCCGCTCCCTGGTCAACGAACCGGCCATCATCATGGCTGATGAACCCACCGGCAACCTGGATTCGAAAGTCGGACAGGAAATTATGGACTTGCTGCTGAACCTGAACAAAGATCGTGGCACCACCCTGATTATCGTTACCCACGACCCCAAAGTGGCCGCACAGACCGGGCGCACCATCCGCATCCGCGACGGTGTGGTGGAGGAGAGCGGTTTATGAGCATCGCGCAGGTATTTATCGAAGCATTGGAAAGCCTGAACAGCAATAAATTGCGTTCCGGGCTGACGATTTTGGGCATTGTCATCGGTGTGGCGGCGGTGATCGCCATGTTGTCGGTTGGGCAGGGTGCGCAGTCCTCCATCACCAATTCAATTAACGGCATCGGCACCAATGTGCTTTTCGTTTTCTCTGGCGGACGCCCCAGCCGCGATGGCCCGCCCCAGACCAGCAACCGCCGCCTGACGATGGAAGATGCCGAAGCGCTGATCGATCCCATCGCTGCGCCTTCGGTGGCGGCAGTTTCAGCGGTGATCCAGGCCAGTGCAACGGCCTCGGCGGAGGGGCAGAGTTCCAGCACCAGCGTCAACGGAGTCACAGCCAATTATGACGAGATCCGCAACGAGACAGTGGCCGAAGGCCAATTCATCAGCGAAGAGCATGTAACCGGGCATAGCACGGTAGCCGTCATTGGCCCAGAACTGGCAGATGCCCTTTTCGGCACCCACACTGATATTGTTGGCAAAAAAATCCGGTTGGATGACAAACCTTTTCGCATTATCGGCGTGCTCGCATCAAAAGGCGGCTCATCGATGGGCAGTTCGGATAACCAGATCATCATCCCACTGACGACTGCCCGCGATCGCATTGCTAATCGCGGTGGCAGCAATGTGGATACGATTTATGTGCAATCGACCAGCGCCGAAGCCACCACCAGCGCACAGGATGAGATTACTGCCATCCTGCGCGCCCGTCACCGCACGGTGGAAGGGGAGGATGATTTCAGCGTTTTTTCGCAGCAGGATATGCTCGCCACGGCTTCATCTGTCACTGGCATTCTGACGGTTTTCCTGGGCGGGATCGCAGCCATCTCGCTGCTGGTCGGTGGGATCGGCATTATGAATATTATGCTGGTCTCGGTGGCCGAGCGCACCCGCGAAATTGGCCTGCGCAAAGCCCTGGGCGCGCGCAAACGCGACATTTTGACCCAATTCCTGACCGAATCGCTGCTCCTGAGCCTGCTTGGCGGGCTGATTGGCGTTGCCTTCGGCTGGGGCATCGCCCAGATCGTTGGGCAGGTGGCCGCATCCACCGGCAACAGCTTCACACCCGATGTGCGTCTCAGCTCTGTGCTGCTCGCGACCCTGTTCTCGGCTGGCATTGGCCTGTTCTTTGGCATTTATCCGGCCAACCGCGCTGCCAGCCTCGAGCCGGTGGAAGCGCTGCGCTACGAGTAAATTTAGCATGCAGAATGCAGAATGATGAATATAATTCTGCATTCTGCATTCATCATTCTGCATTCCAAAAATGAGCAAAAAAATCCTTGTTGTTGATGATGAACCCAAAATCGTGGAAATCTGCCACGACTACCTGAAAGCCTCCGGTTTCGACGTGCTTTCGGCGGGCGACGGCATGAAAGGCCTGGCCCTGGCGCGCCGCGAAAAACCCGATCTCATCATCCTCGACCTGATGCTGCCCGGCATGGACGGGCTGGATGTCTGCCGCGCCCTGCGCCGCGAAAGCGAAGTGCCCATCATCATGCTCACCGCGCGTGTAGAAGAAACCGACAAACTCATCGGCATCGAACTGGGCGCAGATGACTACATCACCAAACCGTTCAGCCCGCGCGAACTGGTAGCGCGTGTGCGTATGGTGCTGCGCCGCAGCGGCGGCGACCCGTCTGGCGAAATGCTGCGCGCCGGTGAAGTCACCCTCGACCGCGACCGTTACGAAGCCAGCCTGCCCGAAAAAACCATCAACTTGACCCCCACCGAATTTGAAATCCTGTCCACGCTCATGAGCCAGCCGGGGCGCATCTTCTCACGCGCCCAACTCCTCAACGCGGCGCGCGGCATCTCCTTCGAGAGCTACGAACGCGCCATCGACAGCCACATCCGCAACCTGCGCCGCAAACTTGAAACCGAAGACGGCCAGCCTCGCTACATCGTCACCGTGCATGGTGTCGGCTACAAATTTGTGCCATGAAACACCCAGAAACCGTTGCCTCCATTCGAAACCGATTATTCCTGCTGCTGCTGCGCGCCTTTACGCTTGTCGTCAGCATCCTGCTGGTATTTGTGCTGGCCGTCACCGCCTTTTTTGCCTACTTTCCCAGCCGCTTCAACCCGCTCGACCGCATCCCCCTGATAGACCGGTTGACCACCTACTATCGTATTTCTGGCACGCTCGCCGGCGCAGAAAGCATCATGCCGCCCATCTCGCGTGAATTTGGCGATGAACTCTGGCAATCCGCCACCCTGCTTGACGATCAAAACCGCATATTGGTCTACCAGGGCCAGACCGGCGGCCCTTATGTGGGACAGTTTTACATCCCTGGCGCGCAAGACACCATCATCCCGCTCAAAATCGAAGGTGAAATCATTGGCGCGCTTGTCTTTGATCAGGGGATGCGCCCCATCGAAAGCCGCAACCGTGCCAGCTTCCTCACCCCGGTCATCTTTATCTCCATCTTCCTCGCCATCCTTACGGTTTTAATTGGACTTTTGCTCACCCGCCGCTTCGTCATGCCACTCTCTGAAGTGATTGCCGCCGCCCGCGCATTGGCCGCCGGGGACCTGACGACCCGTGTGCCTGTTTCTGGCCCCGATGACATGCGCGCCCTCTCTGACACATTCAACCACATGGCCGAGGCCCTTGAACGCTCAGACAGCGAACGCCGCAACATGCTGGCCGACATCGCTCACGAACTGCGCACCCCGCTGACAGTCATCCGCGGCAAACTGGAAGGCATCCTTGATGGCGTCTACCCACCCGATGAAGATCACGTTGTCCCGGTGCTGGAAGAAACCTTCCTGCTCGAGCGGCTGGTCGAAGACCTGCGGCTTTTAACCCTGGCGGAGAGTCGCCAGCTGCCCTTTGAGTACCGCGATGTGGATGTCAATCTCCTGGCTGCCAAAGTGGCCGGGTTGTTCCAGTGCGAAGCCGAAGAGAAGGGTATCCGCCTGGGTGTGGAAACTGCCCCTGGAACAGCATCTGCGCAGATCGACCCGCAGCGCAGCGAACAGGTGTTGGGCAACATCGTCAGCAATGCCCTGCGCTACACCCCCGAGGGCGGCGATGTCAATTTAACGGTCACAAAAGAGCCAGGGCAGATTGTCTTGTCGGTCAGCGATAACGGCCCCGGCCTGCCGAGTCAGGATATTCCCCATATGTTCGACCGTTTCTGGCGCGGCGAAAAATCTCGTTCGCGCGCTTCCGGCGGGGCCGGGTTGGGGCTGGCAATCGCCCGCCAGCTTGTCGAAGCCCAGGGCGGCGAAATCCACGCCGAAAACCTGCCCGAAAAAGGCTTGAAGGTGCGAATTTCGTTCCCGGCATAACGCAAATTGGCAGTTTGCGCCACCACGAGCAATTTGCTCGGCAAATCGGGCTGTATAATAGGGGACATCTTACTCTGGGAAAATCTAATGCCTGTCCAAAACGACCGTAAAAATTATGTTGACCATCGTCGCGCTCATTGGGAGAATATCGCCTGCACGCGCCCGCCCGAGACTTTTTTTAGCCGCGAATACCACCGCCGCCTGCGTGAGCTGTTCAGCCTGGCGATTTCGCCGGGGCAGCGCGTGCTCGAAATTGGCTGTGGCAATGGCGACCTGCTGGCCGCCGTGAAGCCAGCCCAGGGTGTGGGCGTTGATTTTTCGCTTGAGATGTTGGCATTGGCCCGCCAGCGTCATCCTGGTTTGACTTTTCTCGAAGCCGATGCGCACGAACTGGCGCTGACCGGGCCTTTCGATGCCATTATTCTCTCAGACTTGTTCAACGATGTCTGGGATGTGCAAACTGTGCTGGAGCGGCTGCGCCCGCTGTGTCACCCTGGTACGCGCCTGGTGCTGAACAGTCACAGCCGGGTTTACCAGCCCGCGCTGGTGGCTGCCGGGAGCCTGGGGCTGGCGCGCCAGCTTTTGCCGCAAAACTGGCTGACGCCCGAAGATATCACCAACCTGCTATACCTGGCTGGGTTTGAAGTCATCCGGCTGGAAAAGGAAATCTTGCTGCCGCTGCCGGTTCCGCTGCTGCGCGAGTTTTGCAACAAAATCCTGATCAAACTCTGGCCGTTCAGCGCCTTTGCCTGGACAAACCTGTTCGTGGCGCGACTTGCCCCGCAGGTGGCAGCGCCAACTTCGGTCAGCGTCATCATCCCGGCGCGCAACGAGGCCGGGAACATCGAGGCGGCTTTCCAGCGCGTGCCCAAAATGGGCAGCCATACCGAAATCATTTTCGTGGAGGGCCACTCGAAAGATGATACCTACGCCACCATCGAGCGCGCCATCGCTGCCCACCCCGAATGGGATGCCAAAGTGTTCAAACAGCCCGGCAAAGGCAAGGCCGACGCTATGCGCCTGGGCTACGAAAAAGCCAGCGGCCAGGTGCTGATGATTTTGGATGCCGATCTGACCGTCCGCCCGGAGGATTTGCCGCGGTTTTATGATGCGCTGGTCAGTGGGCGCGGCGAGTTCATTAACGGCGTGCGGCTGGTTTACCCGATGCAGGAACAGGCCATGCGCTTCCTGAACTTGCTCGGCAACAAATTTTTCAGCCTGGCCTTTTCGTGGCTGTTGGGACAGCCCATCAAGGATACATTGTGCGGCACAAAAGTGCTCTACCGCCGCGATTATGACCGCATCGCCGCCAACCGCGCCTACTTTGGCGATTTCGATCCGTTTGGCGATTTTGACCTGATCTTTGGCGCCGCCAAACAAAACCTGAAGATCGTTGACCTGCCCATCCGTTACCAGGAACGCACCTATGGCCAGACCAACATTGACCGTTGGCGGCACGGGGTTTTACTCTTCCGCATGTTGGCGATCGCGGCGTTCCGGTTGAAATTTATCTAAACATGAACAAAATTCGCGTTCTCTCTGTTATCGGCACGCGCCCCGAGGCCGTCAAAATGGCCCCGGTGGTGCAAAAACTGCGCCAGACGCCCGGCATCGAGTCCATCGTCTGCGTCACCGCCCAGCACAGGGAAATGCTCGACCAGGTGCTCAACCTGTTCGACATCGTTCCAGATATTGACCTCGACCTGATGAAGCCGGATCAATCGCTGGCGCAGATCACCGCCGCCATTTTTAGCAATCTCGACCCGGTGCTGAAATCGGTTAAACCAGATTGGCTGCTGGCCCAGGGTGATACCACCACCGTTATGGCCTCGGCGCTGCTGGCGTATTACAACCGCGTCCAATTCGGGCATGTGGAGGCCGGGCTGCGTACCGGCGACAAATTCCAGCCGTTCCCCGAGGAGATCAACCGCATGGTGGCCGGGGTGGCCGCCGACCTGCACTTCGCGCCGACCGAGTGGTCGAAGCAAAACCTGCTCAAAGAGAATATCCCGGTAGAGAAAATCATCGTCACCGGAAACCCGGTCATCGATGCGCTGCGCCAGGTGGCCGAAAAGCCCCAGCCGCAAGAAGTGAGCGGGATTTTGGAGAAAATCGGGATGCCGCCCTCACCCTCCGCCCTCCCCCGGCAGGGGATGGGACTTAACTCCCCTCTCCCTGCGGGAGAGGGGCCGGGGGTGAGGGAAAAGCGCCTGATTTTGGTTACAGCCCATCGCCGGGAGAATTTTGGGAAGCCGCTCGAGCAGGTTTGTGCCGCGCTGAAAACCCTGGCCGAAGCTGGCGAGGGCAAAATCCAGGTGGTCTACCCGGTGCATCTCAACCCCAACGTGCAGAATATCGTGTACCCGCGCCTTTCGGGCGTCTCGAACATTACCCTGCTGCCGCCGCTAGATTACCTGCCGATGGTGCACCTGATGAAGTGCGCCACACTCGTCCTGACCGATTCGGGCGGGATACAGGAGGAAGCGCCCGGTTTTGGCGTGCCGGTGCTGGTGATGCGCGCCACCACCGAGCGCCCCGAAGGTGTGGCGGCAGGAACCGTCAAACTGGTTGGTACCGATGCGGAGAAAATCGTCAGCGAGGCGCGGTTGTTGCTGGATAATCCCGAGGAATATGCCAAAATGGCGCAAGCAGCCAATCCGTATGGCGATGGTCAGGCTGCCGGGCGGATTGTGGATGCGCTGTTGGGTTGTGGAGGATCTAAAGGGGCAGATTAGTATCCATAACGGTGGCAACAGTCAGGGCGGCAATTTGGATAACAAGGTCGTATT
Organism: uncultured Anaerolineae bacterium; assembly: GCA_903822545.1. Taxonomy (GTDB): domain Bacteria; phylum Chloroflexota; class Anaerolineae; order Anaerolineales; family Villigracilaceae; genus CAIJPN01. The sequence continues at coordinate 7,915 of CAIJPN010000182.1, forward strand.
TGATTTCTTTGAAGGGAATTGAATTTGGCTTTTGTTGTACAATAAATTCAGGATTTGTTGGTTTGTTATTTGTAGGAGATGGATATGATTGAGCCCTGGGCCTCCAATGATCGTGAGATGGCGTATCCATGGGGGGAAGTTTACCGGCTGATGTTTGAGCAAGCCGGTGAGGGGATTTTTTTGTCCGATGAGCATGGGCGTTTTGAAGAAGTTAACCCGCGCGGTTGTAAGATGCTGGGCTATTCACGCGATGAGTTGCTGAAAAAATCGATCTCTGATCTGGTTGATACTGATGATTTGAAAGCCCTGCCATTGCAATTTGCCCAATTGAGGCAAGATAAGGCATTTGTGATTGAGCGGATCCTACAGCGCAAGGATGGCGCTCGTATTTATGCCGAAATTACCGGGACAATCGTGTCGGATGGGCATATCCTGGGGATGGTGCGCGATATTAGTGAGCGCAAAAAGGCTGAAGCGGCGCTGGCTGAGAGTGAGCAGTTGTACCGGGAGTTGTTTGAGTTGGAGTCGGATGCGATTTTCCTGGCAGACGTGGAAAGCGGCCAGGTGCTGATGGCAAATGGGGCAACAGCCAAGTTGTATGGCTACACGGTGGAAGAATTCTTGAAGTTGAAAACTGTGGACTTTTCGGCAGAACCTGAGCATACCCGCCAGGCCATCCAGGCATCTAAAAATACCAACCAGGTGGTAAAAATCCCGGTGCGCTATCACTGCCGGAAGGATGGCACGATTTTCCCGGTGGAATTGACAGCACGTTTTTTTATGCGCAACGGGCGCAGTGTGCATATTACTGCCATCCGCGATATTACTGAGCGGTTGCGTGCTGAACAGGCTTTGAAAGAAAGCGAACTGCGCTATCGCTCAATTGTGCAGATGGCGCTTGATGGGTTTATGTTAATTGACCGCGAAGGGAAAATCAGGGAGGTGAACGAAGCCTATTGCCGCATGTCGGGTTATTCTGAGACCGAGCTGCTGAAAATGTCGCTGTTTAATCTGGAAGCGAAAGAAGATGCGCGGGACACCCAGAAGCATATCCAAAAAATCATTGAGGCTGGCTTCGATCAGTTTGAATCGATCCATCACCGTAAAAATGGCAGCAGCTTTTATGTAGAAGTGAGCACAATTTTCCTGCCGGTCAGCGGTGGGCTGTTTTTCTCGTTTTTACATGATGTGAGCGACCGCAAACATATGGAAATGAATCTGAAAAAGAATGAATCCCTGATGCGGTTGGTGCTGGATAACAGCCCGGTGTTCATTTCGTATGTGCGCGCCAGTGATTTGACCTATGAGTTCGCCAATAGACAATACCAGATTGGGTTTGGCAAAAGTAAAGAGGAGATTATCGGCAAAACAGTGCGCGAATTGATCGGTGATAAGGGTTATGAGATTGCCAAACCGTACATCGAACGGGCGCTGGCAGGCGAGACTACCTGGTATGAAAATATCTTCAACCTGACTTATGGCAAGCGTTTAGTGCGCTTGAATTATGTGCCATACATTGATGGCGATAGTGCCAAAGGGATTGTGGTGATGGGGCATGACATCACCGATATGCGCGAGGCCCAGGAGACCGTTCGTACCAGTGAGGAGAAGTTCTCGCGGGTTTTTAAATATGCGCCGATCTTGATCACCATCTCAGAGTTGGAAACTGGCAAGTACCTGGATATCAATGATAAATTTGTGGAAATTTCGGGGTTCGCCCGCGAAGAGATCATAGGAAAAACATCTACAGAAATAGGCTGGATTGGGATGGAAGATCGCGCCCGGCTGCTGGAACAATTCAAACAGGATGGGCACATCGTTAACATGGAGCTGGTGCTGCATCCCAAATCTGGGCATAATATTATCTGCCTGTACAACGGCGAAATCATCCAGATTGATGGCAAAGCACGCCTGCTCTCAATGGCGCAAGATATCACCGAGCGCAAGCGAGCTGAAGAAACCCTGCGTGATAGCGAATACCTGCTCAGGGAAGCCCAAAAAGCCGGGAAGTTCGGCCACTATGTCTTTTATATCCAGTCGAATGAGTGGAAAAGCTCTGACCTGTTGGACATCATGTTTGGAATTGATAGCAACTACCCGCATACTGCACAGGGCTGGATCGACATTGTTCACCCTGATGAGCGCCGCGAGATGAGCGAGTACCTGGGCAACCACATCCTGGGGATGGGCCAGAACTTTAACCGTGAATATCGCATCCAGCGAGTCGTAGATGGGCAGGTACGCTGGGTTCACGGGCTGGGCAAACTTGAATATGATCAGGTGGGCCGGCCTGCCCGGCTGATCGGTACCATTCAGGATATTACCGACCGAAAATCTGCCGAAACCCTGCTGAAAACGGCTTACAATGAAAAAGAAACCCTGCTGCGAGAGTTGTATCATCGCACCAAGAACAATATGCAGGTGATCAGCTCTTTGCTGGGTCTTGAAAGTGACAAGGTGAACAACCCTCAAGTGTATAGTATTTTCAAGGATATGGAAAACCGCATCAAGTCGATGGCACTGGTGCACCAGATGTTGTACCAATCCCAAAACCTGTCCAGTATTAACCTGAAAGAGTATATTGAAGACCTGACGGGGTTGCTCATCCAGAGTTATGAGATAGAATCGAATCGAATTAAGCTCAGGTTGGTTGCTGAAGATGTTCCGGTGCAGATCGATACTGCCATTCCTTGTGGCTTGTTGATTAATGAATTGGTTTCAAACGCATTCAAGCATGCATTCCCCGAAAATCGTTCTGGAAAGATTACAATAACTCTACGGCAGTCCCCAGAACATGATATTAAGATAAAAGTATCAGATAATGGAATTGGTGTGCCTCCCGAATTCGATTTTCGCGAGCAAGAGAGCCTGGGGATGCAGACAATCCTGGCGCTTGGAGAACATCAACTGCAAGGGAAAGTTACTTTTACGAACAAAGCCGGTGTATCGTGTTTAATCGAGTTTCGGGACGATATTTATGATGCAAGGATCTAATCAATGGCGATTAAGAAAAAAGTCCTCGTAGTTGAAGATGAAGCCCTCGTTGCGATGTTGTTGACCAAAAATTTGCGCGCAATGGGTTTTGATGTGTGTGGCACGATTGCCAGCGGAGAAGAGGCTGTGCAGGTCGCGCGCGCCAAAAAGCCGGATATTATCATCATGGATCGCCGCTTGGCTGGAAAATTGGATGGGTTGGATGCCTCCCGCCAGATTCGACAGTTTACCCAGATCCCTATTGTTTTTGTGACAGGTTACATAGATGAAAAAATCAACCTGGAAATTGATCAGATCCAGCCAGCCATGTATCTCATCAAACCAGTGCCAATCAACGAGATCAAATCTGCTATCGACGAGATGATCGGCACTGGTTGAAAGCGCCCAAAAAGATGCATACAAAATTTAGTGAAAAGGTTTCCGCAGTCATTTTTTCTGAATGGGGGAAGTTGTTGGGAATTGCGGTATTGTATTATTTGGTGGCATATTTGGGACGTTTTTTTGTGGCACAGCCTGAATCGGTGGCTACTGTCTGGCCGGTCAGCGGTTTGGGGTTATCGATTTTATTGCTGCGTGAACGTAAATATTGGGGACAGGTTATTTTTGTTATTTTCCTGACAAATCTAATTAGCAATTCCACCGCGGGCTTTTCGCTGCCTGTCAGCCTGGGATTAAGTGTTACCAACTGTGCCGAAAGTTTCCTCTCTGCCTGGATGATACGCTGGTTAAGCAGGGAGCGGATTGCCTTTGACCGCTTTCGTGACCTGTGGGCGTTGGTCAGCGCAAGCGTTTTTACCAATGCCCTCACCGGTGTGTTTGGGGCAGCCGTATTTACCCTCGGGTTGGGTTATTCCTTCTGGCAGACCTGGCTGGTTTGGTGGGTGGCCGATGGCTTGGGGATGATATTGATCACACCCCTGGTGATTACCTGGACTTCAGGCGAGCCTTTCCTGCACAAACCCAGGCGGGTTTATTTGGAAAGCTCCCTGGTGCTGGTGGGAATCATGCTGGTGACGATCGTCATTTTCAGCCCCTTTGGCAACACCAACCTGCCCTACCTGCACAGCTACACAATTTTCCCGCTGCTCATCTGGTCTGCGCTGCGCCTGCCCACCCGCCACGTTACACTGGGATTGGTTATCCTGGCGATTCTCAGTGTTTCTCAGACTGTGTACATGGGTGGCGCGCGCGAATTTATTGAAGCTGCCTCCCATCTGCGTGTCCTGATGCTGCAACTCTTCCTGATTGTGGCCTGTTTCTCCACGCTGGCGCTGCATCTTGTGGTTATTGAACGCCAGCGTAGCGAAGAAAGATTGCGCGAAAGCGAAGAACGTTTTTCGCACATGCTCACCACCTCCCTGGATGGAGTTTGGATCGGGAACGCCAGTCGCGTCACCACCTTTGTCAACGACCGTTTTTGTGAGATGCTGGGATACACAACCGATGAACTGGTTGGACAACCGCTGCGAGATTTCATCCTGCCAGAAGATCGCCAGGTCAGTGACCAGCAGATTGATCTGCGCCGGCAAGGGGATTCAACCATCTATGAACTCAGATTTTGCCAGAAAAATGGGGGCATCATCTGGTTCCGTATTTCGGCTACGCCTGTCTTTGAAAAAAATGGGGAATTCGCTGGATCCTTTGGTATATTCAGCAATATCACCGAGCGAAAACAGGAAGAAGAAGTTCGGGCAGCGCGCCTGCGCCTGCTCGAATTTGCTGAAACCCATTCCCTGGATGAGTTGCTCCAAAACACCCTGGATGAAGCCGAAAAACTCTCGCACAGCCAGATTGGCTTCTATCACTTTGTCGATGACGACCAGCTTTCCCTCACCCTGCAAAACTGGTCTACCAACACCATCAAACATATGTGCACCGCCGAAGGCAAAGGCAAACACTATGCCATCAACCTGGCGGGGGTCTGGGTGGACTGTGTCCATACCCGCACTCCTATCATCCATAATGATTATGCCAGCCTGACCCATCGCAAAGGATTGCCTGAAGGCCACGCCCCGGTCATCCGTGAACTGGTGGTGCCTGTATTGCGTGGTGAGAAAATCGTTGCCATCTTGGGAGTAGGTAACAAAGAACAGGATTACAACGACAAAGATATCGAAATGGTTAACATGCTGGCCGACCTGGGATGGGAAATCACCGAGCGCAAACGTACCCAGTATGCCTTGCAACAGGCCAACGAACACATGTCAGCCACCCTCGATGCCCTGCCTGACCTGATGTTCCAGGTGGATCACAAGTACTGTATCACAGACTATCACACACCCTTCCACGAAACCCTGTACTTTGCCCCCGAGAAATTCCTGGGTGAAGATTTCCGCCAGTTGCTGCCCGAACCAGCTGCCGGGCTGTTGGCCGCAGCCATTACAGAGAGCTTTGAAACCGGCTTTTCGCGTGGAACTATCTATTCGCTTGAAATCAGGGGGCAATTGCGCTGGTTTGAGATCACCGCTGCACGCCGGGGCAAGCATGATTCGGCTCATACCAGCAGTGTGGCACTCATCCGTGATATCACCGAGCGTAAAGTTGCCGCCGAACAGCTCGAAAATGCGCTCTCAGACAAAGAAGCCCTGCTGCGTGAACTTTACCACCGCACCAAAAACAATATGCAAGTCATCAGCGCCATGCTGGCCCTGCAAGCTGAGAACCTGACCGACGAAAAAGCCACCCAAATCTTTCAGGATGTGGGCAGCAAAATCCAGTCTATGGCCATTGTCCACCAGATGCTTTATCGCTCCCAGAACCTGTCCAGCATCGACCTGAAAGAATACATCAGCGCCCTGTCTGACCTGCTCATCAGCACCTACCGCGTCCGCAGCCACTGCAACCGGGTGGATATCCTGGCAGAAAGCATTTCCGCATCCATCGACATCGCCATCCCCTGCGGCCTGATGGTTAACGAACTCATCACCAACGCCCTCAAATACGCCTTCCCGGCGCACCATCCTGGCCAACTCACTGTCCGGCTTGAAAGCCGGCCTGACAACAACATCTTCATCGAAGTTTCCGATAACGGCATCGGCTTCCCGCCCGGTTACGATGTTGAACAGGCCACCACGCTTGGGCTGCAAACCGTCATTGCCCTGGGGCAGCACCAGCTACAAGGCAAAGTCAACATCTTCAGCGGTAACGGTGTCACCTGCCAGGTCGAATTCCCCAATAACCACGCCCATACCTGAAATATGCAAATCCTCACTGTTGATATTGGCACTGGCACGCAAGATATTTGCCTGCACAACACCCGTCTCGATCCCGAAAACGGATTCAAACTCATCCTGCCCTCGCCCACCATGATGGTGCACCGGCGCATTCGGGCCGCCACCCAAAAACGACACACCCTCATCCTGGATGGCGTCACCATGGGCGGCGGGCCGTGCCAGTGGGCTGCCCAGGAACACATCCGCGCCGGGCTGCCCATTTTTGCCACGCCAGATGCCGCTCGAACCTTCAACGATGAATTGGAAAAAGTGGAACGCCTCGGCATCCGCATCGTTTCTGAAAACGAAGCGCAGCAGCTCACCCGAACATCCTCCAGTGCAGATTCAACCACCCGTATCCGCCTCGCCGATTTCGATCTTGACTCCATCCTCCAGACATTCCAGCATTTCCACATTCCGCTCGATGACCTGGCCGCCATTGCCGTAGCCGTTTTTGACCACGGGAATGCCCCCGCCGGGATTTCAGATCGCCAATTCCGCTTCGATTACCTTGATGAGCGTTTGCGCATCTCCAACCGCCTCTCCACCTTTGCCTTCCTCGCGTCAGACATCCCGGCCAGCATGACCCGCCTGCAAGCCGTCGCCGCCAGCGCCCGCAGCCTGCCTGCCCCGCTGATCGTGATGGATACTGCTCCTGCCGCCATCCTCGGCGCGATCTTTGACCCGGTGGTGGCCGCCCGTCCATGTAAAATCATTGCCAACATTGGTAACTTCCACTGCCTGGCCTTCCGCCTGGGACAAAATAGTCAGGTGGAGGGGCTTTTTGAGCATCACACCGGCGAAGTTACGCGCCCCAAACTGGAAACCTACCTGCGCGCCCTCGCCGCTGGGACGCTTACCCACACTGACATCTTCAACGATATGGGACACGGCGCGCTCGTCTACCGCCAAACCCCGCTCGAACTGGATCCGGCTTCGTGGCAGGTTGCCGTCACCGGGCCGCGCCGCAGCCTGCTGACCGATTCTGCCACTGCGCAACCATCCAGCCTCAAACATTACTCCGCCACCCCCTTCGGCGATATGATGCTCTCTGGAAATTTTGGTATGCTCGCCGCCACTGCCGACCTGCTTCCCAACCTTGGGGATGAAATCCGGGCATCGCTTGGCCACGCTCGTGGCATCGCCCCCTGGGATGTGTAATCAACCAATCAAAACGGTATCCTGGCGGTTAGCGCAGTTCCAAAACCACCTGTAGGGCTGCCCAGCACATCATCAGCCCAAAGCTGACCTGCGCAACTATCGTCGCCGCAAAAAAAGCCGGGGATTTTTTCAAGCTGACATCTCTTCCGCCTGCATTGGCCACACCCGTTTTGATGGCTTTTGCCGCCGAAAAGAACAGCCAGCCGCCCAACAGGGTCATTGCAACCGCCAACACCAACCGCGAAATGATCAAGAACGTCATTTGTTAAAAAAACGCCCAATTAAGTTCAAAACCAGCGAAAGCACCACCGATACAAGAATGGATGTCGTCACTGGGAAATAGAACGAGCCATTCTGCCCCTCGATGCGAATATCCCCCGGCAGCCGCCCCAGCGGCAGGCCAAATTTGTTGACGACAAAAATCGCCGCTCCCAACAGGAAGATAACAATTCCGGCCAGCATCAGGGTACGAGAGAGATTATCCATCGATTACAACAGCCTTGGCTGCTCCCCGTTTTCGGGGTAAGCTGCGCCGAGGTGGGCGTAGGCTGAACGGGTGGCCACGCGCCCCTGCGGGGTGCGATCGATAAAGCCCAATTGCAGCAAGTAAGGTTCCACCACATCCATAATGGTGTCAGACTCTTCGCTGATGGCCGCGGCGATGGTGTTCAGCCCCACCGGGCCGCCATTGTACTTCTCGATGATGGCTTTCAGCACGCGCCGATCCACATCATCCAGCCCCAGCGGGTCAACCTGCATCAGGTCGAGCGCGGCAGCGGCGATTTCGCGGGTGATGCGGCCTGTGCCGCGTACCTGGGCATAATCGCGGGAGCGGCGCAGCAGGCGCAGGGCAATGCGGGGCGTGCCGCGCGCCCGGCGGGCCACTTCTGAGATGCCGTCTTCATCGGCGGTCACCTTCAACATCCCGGTGGCGCGGCGGACGATGGACTCCATGGCCGGCAGGTCGTAATAGTCGAGGCGGTATACTGCCCCAAAACGGGCGCGCAGTGGGGCGGTGACCAGCGCCAGCCGGGTGGTTGCCCCGATAACGGAAAAACGCGGCAGCTTGAGCCGGATCGAGCGGGCAGAAGGCCCTTTGCCAATGATAATATCCAGCGCAAAATCTTCCATCGCCGGGTAAAGCACTTCCTCCACCGCCCGCCCCAGCCGGTGGATTTCATCGATAAAGAGAATATCGCCCGCCCGCAGGTTGGTCAGGATGGCCGCCAGGTCGCCCGCGCGCTCGATGGCCGGGCCGGAGGTGATCTTGATGTTGACATCCATCTCGTTGGCGAGCACATGCGCCAGGGTGGTTTTGCCCAGCCCTGGCGGGCCGTAAAAAAGCACATGGTCAAGCGACTCGCCGCGCCCTTTGGCAGCGGCGAGCAGGATGGCCAGGTTTTCTTTCACCTGATCCTGGCCGATCAGGTCGGCCAGCTTTTGCGGACGCAGGGCGTGATCGACGCGGTCATCGGGTTTGGCCTGCGGGTCAACGGGGCGGTTGGCGGGGGGCTGTTTTTCGGTCATATGTTCGATTATACCGCCTGTGAGCGCCCAAATTGAGGCTTGACGCTACCCCGAAAAGTCAGTATATAATACCCGCGATGGGTATAAAAACCCATTCACTGATTTCCAAAAGGCGGCCCCATGTACACATCCAAACCCATCCAGGCGCAGCCATGACGGTGCTAATTCCGATTGGCGGCAACATTAGCAAGAACAACCCGGCAGTGCTGCGCGAGTTCGTGCGGCGCGCAGGCGGATCAGCGGCGCAGATCATCATCCTGCCGCAAGCTTCGGCCCAGGCCGATACCGGGCCATATTACATCCAGGCTTTTATGGATTTGGGCGTGCGCCACGCTGAAAGCCTGGATTTCCACACCCGGGCAGAAGCGGCGTCTGAACATTTTCTCGCGGCGATTGGGGCCGCCACCGGGATTTTTATCACGGGCGGAGCCCAGATGCGTTTAACCACGCTGATTGGCGGGACTCCGCTGGCAGTGGCCCTGAAAAACGCCTTCGAGCGCGGCGTCCCAATTGGCGGCACCAGCGCCGGGGCAGCGGTGATGCCCCGCGTGATGACCGCCTATGGAAAAAGCGGCCCAACCCCACGCGACCACATCGCCCAGTTTGTGCCCGGCCTGGGGCTGACGGAGCATTTCGCCATCGACCAGCACTTTCGGCAGCGCGACCGGCTGGGACGGTTGTTGTACGTCATCACCACCATGCCGGGGTTGGTGGGGCTGGGCATTGATGAAGATACCGCCGCTGTCATCGAGGATGATGAATCGATAACGGTATACGGCTCGGGGGCGGTCACGATCGTGGATGGGAGCGGCATCACAGCCACAGACGCGGCTGAGATTGAAAACGGCGGCCCGCTGGCAGTCGCAGATATCCACCTGCATATTTTGACCAGCGGCTGCACCTTTGACCTGCGCACCCGTAAAGTTTCCATCCCCATCAAGCTCTCGCCGGATGATTAGCCACAAAATTGGAGCAACGCCCCTGAAAACCATCACCCTGTCTGCCATTCGTATGGATGCTGCGCCAGCGGCGACCTCCGCCCGGCTGGAACGCGCCGAAAAACTGGTAGCGCAGGCCGCTGCCAGGGGCGCGGAACTGGCTGTGCTGCCGGAAGTCTTCAACACCGGCTATGAGTATCACGATGCCAACTATGCTCTGGCCGAGCCGCTGGATGGCGAAACTGTCTCGTGGATGAAATTGGCGGCGCGGAAGCACAACCTTTACCTGGCGGGTGGTTTCCTGCTGCGTGATGCAGGTGATATCTATAACTGCATGGCGCTGGTTTCGCCCAGCGGGCAGTTGTGGCGCTACGAAAAAACCTATCCGTGGGCCTGGGAACGCGCTTACTTCAGGCCGGGGCGCACCGGCCCTGTGGTGGCAGAAACGGAACTGGGCAAATTCGGCCTGATGATCTGCTGGGACAGCGGTCACGCCAGGCTGTGGGCCCGGTATGCGGGCAAGGTGGATGCCATGCTGGTGAGCAGCTGCCCACCGCTTGTTCATCACCTGGAGTATCATCTCCCGGATGGGCCGGTGGTATCCAATGAGCACCTGGGGCCAGTCATAGAACAGATTTACAACAACAGCGGCATGATTTTTGGCGAGTTTTTCCGGCGGCAGGTGAGCTGGTTGGGCGTCCCGGCGGTGAATACCACGGGCGGCGGCGTTTTCCGCTCAAAACTGCCGCGCCCGAGGCTTTCGCTGGCGATTTTGCTGGCTGCCCGCCCCGATTTGTGGAAATATCTCCTGCGCGCCGCGGATGTGACAGTAATGTGCGGCTATTTCGACGAGACTTTTGTGGCAGATGCGCAAGGCCGGGTGCTGGCACACACCAGCCTGGATGGGGATGATCTGACGCTGGCGCAGGTTGCGCTGGCAGACCAGGCTCCTGCCCCGAGGCTGCCCCAGCCGCCCATTGAGCTTTCCCCGCTGACCTTCCTGGCGGATGCGGCCAGCAATGCTTTGCTGGTGAATTATTACGATGCGCGCAAGAACCCGCGCTAACCCCGATTTATTCCCAAAAGCGATGACAGAACCAACTTTTCCTTGTCCTGCCTGTGGTGGCCCGCTCCAACCCGAACCAAACCGCGATTCGATGTCCTGTGCCTATTGTGGCGCGGCTGTTTCCATCCCAGAGCTGCTGCGTTGGACGAAGATCACAACTTCGAAACCTGTAGAGAAACCCAGGTTTGACCCGTTTGCGGCGGCCCATAAAGCCGTCACGCCTGAATTACGCCAGAAAACCATCCAGCAAAACCAGCGGGTGGCCGACATCTTGCGTAAGGTGGAGCCAGTGGCGAATACGGCTTATCGTGGTTACTTTTGGTGGGTTTTGTTGAAGGGGCTGATGGTGCCGGGGGTTTTGTTGCTTGTCTCGATCTGTTGTGTGGTGACGCTGGTAACCGGCGGGGTGATCTGGTTTTTGTCCAGCCGGTGAACGGCTGTGGATGTTTGGCATCCGTTCGTCTTGAGAATTTAACAAAAAGACCGGGAGATTAGCCCCGGTCTTTTTGTGTGGCGCGGTTGGTTTTAATCGTCATCGCCCAGCGCGGCGATGGCGCGCAGCAGGCCAAAGACCAGCACGCCCAGTTTGATACCTTCGGTGATGGTCAGGGTGCTTTCGCGCTCTTTTTTTGCGGCGCGGCGACGCAGCAGCATGGCGGCAACCAATCCGGCTCCGGCACCCACCAGCGCGCCGACCACAATGGGGTTGACGGATGAATTTTTTCTGACTTGGATTTCTTCTTTCTTTGGCATGTGGTATTACTCCTTTTCGCGGCTCAGGAAGCCGATGAGCATTTCAATCCAGGCCCTGATTTTGAGCACTGGCTCGACCAGGCTGTCGGCCCACTGGCCGATTTTAGCATCAAAGTAGAGCGCGTACTGTTGCACCAGGCCGGTATAGCGCGGGGTGACTTTGAGCAGTTTTGCCAGCCCGTAAACGCTGCCAACTACCAGCGCCAATTGCACCAGCATCCCGAACATGGTTGGGATGACAAGCCAGATGGTGCTGATGGCGGCCCAGCGGCCAACATCACCGCCATCGCGGAAGGTGGCGACACCCACCAGCACAGCAACGGCCAGCCCTAGCATGGTAGCCAGCACAACCGGCATGAGAATGTTCCAGTAAAACTGGCGGCGGTGCTTGACGATGCTTTCACGGTCAGGTTGGGGAATGGGGAGTTTGTCCATGCCTTAATTATACCCGCCGGGATGCATAAATGCGCTGGTTTCTTTGGTGGGAACGCGCATTTTTTGCGTTGATATTAAAAACGGGCTCTCCCGTTCATAATGGGGAACGGGTAGGGGCGACCCGCCCCGTGCGAAAAATCGTGGTTTTGTGCTTGAATTCCCTGCAAAAATGCGCCTGTTTATGCTTTGAAGGGTTGCCCCTACAGATTTTCACACCAAAAACGGTAGAGCCTAAAAACGTATGGGCGCAGCAGCGCTGCGCCCATACCAATTGGGGAATGAGATTATTTGCGGTTCAGCGCATCCATCACTGCGACAGCGGCGATTTCAACGATGTCGTTGACTTCGTCACCGGTCTGGATGACGTGGATGGGCGCGCCCGTGCCGAGCAGGATCGGGCCAATTGCTTTGGCGTTGCCCAGGCGAGAGAGCAGTTTGTAGGCGATGTTGGCGCTTTCTAGCGAGGGGAAGACCAGCACGTTGGCATCCTTTACAGTGCTGAACGGGTAGCGTTCATCCACCATTTCGGGCACAACGGCGGTATCGGCCTGCATCTCACCATCGACGGGGTAGTCGGGGTTGCGCGATTTGATGAGTTCAACGGCCCGGCGGACTTTGTCTGAGAGCGGGTGCGGTGTGGAGCCGAAGTTGGAGAACGAGAGGAAGGCTACGCGTGGTTCCACTTCCATTTGCCGGGCGAAGTTGGCTGCCAGGCAGGCGATTTCTGCCAGGTCTTCTGCGCTTGGGTCGATGTTGACAGTGGCGTCGGTGAAGAAGTAGGTTTTATCGCCAGAGACGATGATGTAGACACCGGCAGCGCGGGTGGCGCCTTTGGCTGTGTGGTGGATTTGCAGGGCGGGGCGGATAACTTCGGGGTAGTCGTAAGTCAGGCCGGAGACGAAAGCATCAGCGTCACCCAATTTGACCATCATCGAGCCGAATACGTTCGGGTCAAGGATGCGCTTGTAGGCGTCTACCATCACAATGCCTTTGCGGTTGCGCAGGCTGTAATAGGCTTCGGCGTATTTGTCTGAATCATCGAAGTGGGCAGGGTCAACCACTTTGGGTTTGAAATCGAGGCTGAGCAGCTTGATCTTTTCTTTGATGACTTCAGCGTTGCCGATCAGGATCGGGGTGGCGATGCCTTCTTCCTTGACCTGGAAGGCGGCGCGGATGATCTTGGTTTCTTCGCCTTCACCGAAGGCCACGCGTTTGGTGCCTTTGCTGGCCTTGGCTTTGTTCATGATGAAGTAGCGCACCTGCTCGCCCTTGCCGAGACGGTAGGCAAGCTGTTCGCGGTACTCTTCGATGTCGATCTTTTTGCGCGCCACGCCGGTTTCCATGGCCATTTGGGCCACAGCCGGGGCTTCCCACAGCAGTACGCGCGGGTCGAGCGGTTTGGGGATGATGTATTCGGGGCCGAGTTTCATGCTTTCGACGCCGTAGGCGCGTAAGACAGAGTCGGGTACGTCTTCTTTTGCCAGCCGGGAAAGTGCCTGGGATGCGGCAAATTTCATCTCTTCGTTGATGGCGCGGGCGCGGACATCCAGCGCGCCACGGAAGATGAATGGGAAACCGAGCACGTTGTTAACCTGGTTGGGGTAGTCTGAGCGGCCTGTGGCGACGATGGAATCGGGGCAGGCTTCTTTGGCCAGTTCGTATTTGATTTCGGGGTCGGGGTTGGCCATGGCGAAGATGATCGGGCGTTCGGCCATGGTTTTTACCATTTCAGGAGTGAGCACGTTGGCAACGGATAGTCCGTAGAACACATCTGCGCCGCGCACGGCATCGGCCAGGGTGCGATGACCTTTGTCATCTACCGCCAGTTTGTCCTTGTATTTGTTCATGCCTTCCTGGCGGCCTTTATAGACTACGCCGCGTGTATCGCAAAGCATGATGTTTTCGCGTTTTACGCCCCAGCGGATGGCAAGTTCGGCGCACGAGATGGCCGAAGCGCCTGCGCCAGAGATGACGATGCGGATATCTTCGTGTTTTTTGCCGATGATTTCCAGTGAGTTAGCCAGGGCTGCCGAGGAGATGATGGCGGTGCCGTGCTGGTCATCATGGAATACGGGAATATCCAGGATTTTTTTGAGTTCTTCTTCGATGTAGAAACATTCTGGGGCTTTGATGTCTTCGAGGTTGATGCCGCCAAAAGTGGGGGCGATGCAGCGCGCTACGTTGATGATTTCATCTGGGTCGTGGCTGTTCACTTCGATGTCGAATACATCTACATCTGCAAACTTTTTGAACAATACACCTTTGCCTTCCATCACTGGCTTGCCAGCCAAAGCGCCCCGGTCGCCCAGTCCCAGGATAGCAGTTCCGTTTGATAAAACGGCCACCAGGTTGCCTTTGGATGTATATTCGTAAGCTGTTTCCGGGTCTTTTTCAATTTCCAGAACCGGATGCGCCACGCCCGGAGAGTATGCCAGGCTCAGGTCGCGTTGGGTGTCCATGGGTTTGGTGGGTACAACTGCGATCTTTCCCGGTTTGCCCTTGAGATGATGATACTCAAGTGCATCTTCACGGGTTACACTGATTTTTGCCATGATCGTTCCTCCTGAAGGGATAGAAAAACAGAATTTGTTGCCAGCTTGTTCATTATTGCACAATTTTTTGTGCCGGGATAGTAAATTTTGTCACGTTTTGATGTGATGTAGGGCAGGATTTCTCTTGCCTGGTCATCTAAAAAAGTAGGGCGAGATGATCATCTCGCCCTACGAACAGATTCGGGGTGGTGGTTACGGCACCAGCGTTAGGTGGCCTTCGGCATCCGCCTTGACTGAATCCTGGTTCCAGTGCATTGGATAGTACTGGATGTTACGCCACAGGTCGGCCATGTCGATGTAGTGCGGGTTGTCGATGTGGCCCGATTCGCCGGTGGTGTGGACGGTGATGGAGTTGTCGAGATTGCTCATATCCACGATCATGCGCATGGAGGGCAGCCAGTTGACCTGGAAGGATGTGCCCACATCCCAGCCGGTGGCATTGACGATGGCGGAGCCACCGGCGGTTTGGAATGGCCCGCGGTTGAGCAGGTTTTCGATTGGTCCGATGCCCGATTTACCCAGCGATTGGTTGGCGAAGGTGACGGTGTGCAATGCGCCCCAGGTGGGCCACTTGCCCGTATCGCTGCTGTAATCCTTCTCCAGCTTTGTCACGGCCTCGGCAAAAGCGGCCTGGAAGATGTCATCGCGGGTTTCAACCTTCTCTTTGGTCGATTTATCATCCCACCACTGCGAGTTGGGCTGCGGGATGGTGTTGCGCAGAACCTGGTACCAGCGGTCGCCGCCTGCTGGCTGGTATTTCTCGGGAATGGCTTCATCATTGAAGGTTTTTTGCAGCAAGACCCACCAGAAATTCTCAAAAACGGCGGCGGGCTGCGAATCCATATCGTTGTAGCGGTTCCAGTTTTTGAGCATGTCCAGGGCTTTGGCCTGGTTGGGTGTGCCACTTTGAATATTGAGCGCATCCAGCACCGGCAGCAGCGATTCGGCGTTCAAATTGTGGTTATCGCCCTGCATTTTTTGGATGTAGGCCATGTCAATTTTGCCGGGCGCTTTGGTCAGCATGTCGGTGATTTCCTGGGCGCGGAAGCCGTAGTCCCAATCCTGGGTGATCAGGTGCGGGTAATCATCGGGGTTGACCTGGTTGTTGGCGGTGACGATGTAACCGGCGGGTGGGTTGAATGTGTAGGGCAGCTCTTCAAATGGGATGTAGCCCGTCCAGTCGTATTCATCCGTCCAGCCGGGTACGGGCAGGCGGCCATCGCCATTTTTGCGCATGGGGATTCTGCCGGGCATCTGGTAACCGATGTTGCCATCTATATCTGCGTAGAGCAGGTTTTGGGCCGGGACGATGAAGTGCGAACCGGCCAGGCGGAATTCCTGCCAGTTTTGGGCGTTGTTGAACTCCCAGATGGCTTCAAAAACGCTGCCTGGCTCCAGTGCCGTCCAGCGCAGGGCCACGGCGTAGGTTTCGGGCAGTTCGATTCCGGCGTTGTCTTTGAATTTAAACGGGGTGGCCTCGGCCTCGGTTTTGTCGCTTAATGCGCCATAAGTATCGGAAATGACCGGCCCAAAGCGGGAGACGCGCACTTTGAGTTTTTGCGTATCCCCGCCTGCTACCGTTATATTTTCTTCCCGAAGCTGGAAGTCTACCCACTGACCATTGAATTCGTACTGGTGCGGGTTTTGCGGGTTGACTTTGAGAATGTAAAGATCCATGACATCTGGCCCAACGTTGGTGAAACCCCAGGCGATACGGTCGTTATGGCCGATGACCACGCCCGGCACACCCGCGAAGCTGAATCCGGCCACTTTGAGCGGGCAGGCATCGGTATGCGGCTGGCAGTGCAGGCCAACCTGGTACCAGATGGAGGGCATCTGGCTGCTCAGGTGCGGGTCGTTTGCCAGCAGGGGCATGCCGGTATTTGTCAGTTTGCCCGAAATTGCCCAGCTGTTCGATCCAATTTCGGGGCTGGCAGGGCCAAGCACAGAGTCGAGCGCACCTAAATTAACGGATGCAGCTTGCAGGGCGGTTGAAATCCGCGCGGAATCAGGCAGGGAGGTGATCTGCGCCGGTTTGGCGGGCAGGCTTCCAGCGTTGGAAAAATCCCCAATTTCCGTGACGATACGCGGGTGATCGGCGGGGTAGGGCGGGAAGAGTTCGTTGACCTGTTCGAGGCTGAAGCTTTTGAGCAGCACGGCGCGTTCGATTTCTTCGCCCATGTTGCCGCGCAGGTCCCAGGCCATGGCTTTGGCCCAGGTGAGCGAGTGGATGGGAGACCATGCTTCAATTTTGTAGCTGGGCGAGATCAGGCCGAGGATGCTGTATTCGAAGCTGAGTTCGACCGGTTTGCGGTTGGCGATGTAGGCGTTGACGCCTTCGGTGTAGCTGTCGAGGATGGTGCGCGATTCGGTTGTGAGCTCTTTGTATTCCTGTTCGGCAATCTGACGCCAGCCGAGGGTGCGCAGGAATTGGTCGGTTTCGAGCTGGCTTTTGCCGAACATTTCGGAGAGCCGCCCCGAGCCGATGTGCCGCCAGAAATCCATTTGCCAGAAGCGATCCTGGGCGTGGATGTAGCCCTGGGCCATGAACAGGTCGTGGAGCGTGCTGGCGTAGATGTGCGGGATGCCCATTTTGTCGCGGTAGACATCAACGGTGGCGTTGAGGCCAGGGAGTTTGAGCTGGCCATCGATGGTGGGGTAGGATTGGGTTTTGGCGTTGTTGATGCTCAGGATGAGCGTGGGCGGGATGGCGATGACTGCGATGAGCAGGGCGAACAGGATTCCGGTGGCGATCCGGCGTATTTTGGGCATGTTCTTCTCCTTTGGGCGATTTTGCCGCTGGAACACAGCGGCGGGGGTAATAATCTGGCAAAATCTTAACGCGAATTGGCGCTCGTCTGACGAATTACACAGGTTTCTCCCAAAACCTGTTGGTGACTCCACTGCAAAAAAGCTTTTTTACCGCAGAGCGCGCAGGGAACGCTGAGATTCTTTTGATAACAAGCCAATTCTTCGCGGACTTTGCATTGTTATCTCTGCGCGCTCTGCGTTCTCGGCGGTTAAAATTTTTTGCAGTTACTACTTGGCGTAATTCGGAAATTCGCGCAATTCGCGTTAGAAGTTTCTGGGTAGTTAACACCGCAGATGGCAAAGCGGGGCGCGGTGAGGAATTCTCCCTCACCCTCCGCCCTCCCCCGGTGGGGGAGGGGACTTTGCTCCTCAGCCTGCCATCCCCGGCGGTGAAGGGACTTTTGCTCCCCTCCCCCGCCGGGGGAGGGGCCGGGGGTGAGGGCGTTTCTACAACCTTACTTTTTCCCGGTTCAGCTCCAGCGCTTCATGGATGGCAATCTCGCGGATGGTGATGGGGAAGCGGCCCGTCAGCGGGCTGAGGCGGGCGGAGAGTTGCGAGGGCCAATAGATGAGGCCGTAGGCCAGCCAGCGGAAGAATCCACAGGTATCGACGGCTTCTTTTAGCTCGGTCAGGGTGGCGGTGTCCCAGCCGCCGAACAGGCCATAGAAGAAGTTGAAAAGTGGGAAACTGGGCAGGATGCCGAGGAAGAAGATCAAAACACTGGTCAGCTCGTCGTTCTGCCAGATGAGGCCGGTCAGCCAGCGCAGCACCATGTAATGGGTAACGGTAGCCAGCAGCGGGGCGGTTAATCCCTGCCAGGGGTAGAAGCGCAGTGTGAAACAAGTCTGGCTGGAGATGAAATAGGTTACCAATCCCTTCGTGCACATCCCCACCAGGTAGGCGGCGATCAGCCCCGTCACCTGGAAGCGTTCGATCAGCAGGAATCCCAATGCCAGGCGGATGACTTGCTCACAGGTGATCAGGATGGATTTAAGATAGGGTTTGTTCGCGCCAAGCTGCACCTGGTCGCCGACCCACGAGAAGTATTGCAGCGCGCCCCAGATCGTCAGCGGGAAGATGTAAATGGCGGCGCGCTCGAATTCGGCGCCGGTGGAACCCAGGATGAAGCGGTCGGCTACTGCCAGCAGCACGGCGGCGATAAATCCGCTGACCATGCCGCCGTATTTGTAAAACATCATGGCGTAATACTGCGCCAGGATCTTTTTGCCGCCCGAAACCGCTTCCGAGATGGCCGGCATAACGCTATCGCCGAGTGTGGCGACCACGTTGAAGGCGAAAACGAAGTTTTGCGCCATGACCCAGTTGCCCCAGATTTCGGCGTAGTTGATCAGCCGCGTTTGGGTGATGGCGATTTCTCCGGCCTGCCCGGCGGCCCAGGCTGCCGAGCCAATCATCTCGAAAACGCCGAACTTGAAGCTGGTTTTGACCACGTCCCAGTCAAAATGCGCCAGGAAGAGCAGTCGCGGGTTGTAGCCGATGCGCCGGTAAAGCCAGAAGCCCCACAGGAAAGTCAGCAGTTCGGCGGCGTAGGCGGCAATGCCCAGCCCCAGCAATCCGCCGGTGGCCCCGCCAAAAATCGGGTGTGACTTGCCCCACGCATAGGCCAGCGCCACAAAAATCGGCTGGACAATCATTGGCAGGAGCACCTGCTGGCCAATATCGAGAATGCGGCTGAAGTCGGTGCGCTGGAACCCGTTGAAGCTGTGCCTGAAAACCAGGTAAAAGCCCGGAAGCTGGATGCAGGCATGGATAATGATGCTCCAGGCGTAGAGCGCATAGGCCGAATCTGGCACCCAGGTGCCCGCCAGTGCCACCACAATCGCCACCTGCACCGCGCCCGAGAGCAACTGCCACCACACAAATACCTGCCCAAACTGAATGCCCTTGCGCGGGTCTTTGACGCGGTATTCCGAAAGGTACTTGACGAAGGCGATGCTGGTGCCCATATCAAAAAACTGCCAGGCCAGCGCAAAAAACTGCGTTACACGCCCCCAAATGCCCAACGCCTGTGCCGATGGCAGGATGTAGGTTGGCAGGATCATATTCTGGTAAATAATCAGCGGGATGAAGAGCACCAGCCCCATACTAAGCGCCACCAAAAAGCCGCCCAGCGGCCTGTGAAAACCGACATTTTCCCAGTCGGTCTGCTCCTCGCGTTCAACAAAACTGGCCCGATCAGAGACAATCCCATCCAGCGCTTCGGGGTGAGCCTTGCTGTAGCGCCGCACCAGGAAAAACGCCCCAAAAGCCGAAACTACCAGAAGCGTCATCACCGTCAGCAAAATCGCCTGGTCGGCGGCGTGCGGCACCGGGCTGGCCGGGTAAGCCGCAAAACTGAGCGGTGTCGCGCCGCCCGCCCGCATCGTCAGAGCATACACCAGGTAATTGAAGTACGCCCACTCCTGGATTTGCGGGTTGGCCTCGCCCAGCAGCGCCGTCCACACAAAAATGCGCTGGCCGCGCGCCCACAGCATCCAACTGCCGTCCTCGTAGGCCACCACCAGCGGCTGCACAGACGACATTGGCGTCACCATCTCCCAGCGCTCGCGGATCTGCGGTGCACTGTTCCACAGGATACCGGTGGCAAGCGGATCGTCAACTTCCAGCTCGGTTAGGGAAATGGGGGATGTTTTAATCTGGAGCATGACCGGCACCCCGGTCAGCTTTGCCACTGTATCTCGATCCGTTTGTGGGCCGGCGAAAAACACCAACCCGGCACCTGCCGCGATGCGCGAAGGAATTTCATCGCCCTGTGGCGCTTCACCGTTCAAAAAAAACACATCCGCCTGGGCCGGGTCGCTCACAAACTCAAACGTTGCGGCTGGGGCCAGCTCCAGCGCGCGCCAGACCGAATCCTTTGCCCCCACATAATACACGCGGAGAGTTTCCCCCGCTGCCCCGGCAGGAGCGGCCAGCCCAAGCAGCACCAAACCAATTACCAACGCAAAAATGAATTTTTGCATAAAAATAGAATCCTGCCTGCACCCGCCGGGAGTGGCTGGAAGCCGGTTTTACCCTTTGAGGCAAACCAATCCCTTCAGGTATGCACCCTCCGGGAAGTTCAGCGCCACGGGATGATCAACATCCTGCGTCATCGAGCGCACGATTTTGGCATCTATACCGGCATCCAGCGCCGCCGACGCCACGATTTTCTGGAACAGCCCGGCATCGATGCCGCCCGAGCACGAAAACGTCAGCAGCAGGCCGCCGGGGCGCAGCAATTTGAAGGCCAGCAGGTTAATATCCTTGTAGCCGCGCGCAGCCTTCTCGGCCTGGGCGGCAGTGGGGGCAAATTTGGGGGGATCGAGGATGATCATATCGAAAGAGCGATTCTCATCCCTGAATTTTCGCAGCACGAAGAAAACATCACCTTCGAGCCAATCTGCCCTGTCTGCGGGCAGGCCGTTTAAAGAGATGTTCTCCCGCCCGAGCGCCAGCGCATCGCTGGAAGAATCAACCGATAGCACGCTTTTTGCGCCGCCTGCCAGCGCATGAACGCTAAACCCGCCAGTGTAGCAAAAACAATTAAGCACATCGCGCCCCAAGGCCAGAGTCCCGGCCAGGTGACGGTTGGCGCGCTGGTCGAGGTAAAAGCCGGTTTTGTGGCCGGTTTCGATGTTGACGTTGAATTTCAGGCCATACTCCGTCAGGGGAAAAACGAAAGAGGAAAGGTTGCCGCGCAAGAGACCGTTGCGACTTGGCAGGCCTTCCAACTCGCGCACATCGGCGTCAGAGCGCTCATAGATGGCGGTGGCGCCGGTTTCTTCCAGCAGCAAGTCGGCCAGGGTTTCGCGCCAAAAGTCTGAGCCAGCGGTGAGCGATTGGAGTACGAGTGTCTCTCCATAACGGTCAACGATCAGGCCGGGCAGTTGGTCTGATTCAGCGTGGATGAGTCGAACTGAATCGGTAACGGCTTTCACCCCTTCGCCTATCTTCCAGGGGGAGATGGGTTGGGGTAAGGGGGCCAGCCCCAGGGCCGAGCGGTTTTGCAGCGCAGCCCGGATGCGGCGGCGGAAAAAATCCACATCCACGGTTTCCTTGGGGTTGAAGCTCCACATCCGCGCCCTGATTTGTGATGCCGGGCTGTAGGCGGCGCGGCCCAGCAATTCGCGGCGTGCCGAGAGCACATCCACCGTTTCGCCGGTTTGCGGGCTGCCGATGACTTTGTCGATTGCGCCGGAGAAAACCCAGGGGTGGCGGCGCAGGAGTGATTTTTCACGATCGGGTTTAAGGGTGATTTGAGGCATGAGGTGAGTTTATCACAGGTGTTTGTGGCGCGGGCCGGGTGAAAATGCTATACTTACGCCGTTCAAGGAGTGAGATATGCCAGAAAAACCCAATGCTGAACAGGAACGCTTGATGAAGCTGCGCGAGAAGCAGATTTCTGCGCGCGACCCGATGGTTAAGACCCGTAAGAAGCAGCATGCTTTTGCCGAGCGCGAGCGCCGGGTTGGCCGCAGCTTTTCATTTGGGGAGATGTGGACTGGGCTGCCCAACCGCTGGAAGGGGTTTTATATTTCGCTGGGGCTGGGGTTGCTGGTGCTTTTTATTATCATCCGGTTGTGGGATTCGCCTATGGCACTGGTGGTGGGTGGTGGTGTAACGCTGTTGTTTGTGATTGTTGGGATCATCACGGGCAATGCCTTCGATGTGCGCGATGAGCTTAATCGCTTGATCAAGTAGCCCGGTGTTTGTTTCGATGCCAGCCTTTGTCTGGGCCTGGTGGCGTCATTGCGAGGCCTTTTTGGCGTGACGGCCATGCCCTGCAAGTAAAGGATATTTCATGTTTAAACCTGTTCGTTGGAAGACATTCCCGCAGGATTTCCTGCGAATCCAGGCCGGATTTTTGGTTTTCGGCTTTGCTATTGCGATGATGATCCGCGCTAACCTGGGCACCAGTGCCTGGGCTGTGCTGGAGGTGGCGTTCTCCAATCTCACCGGGCTGACGCCTGGAACGTGGAGCATCCTGGTAGGTTTTGGGGTGCTGACGTTGGCGCTGGCGCTGAAAGAAAAAATCGGCTGGGGCACGCTGGCGAATATCCTGTTTATTGGGCCGTGGGAAGACTTGGGGCTGTGGCTGGTTCCATCGGTAAAAGATAACCTGCCAGTGCAAGCCGCCATGCTGATGGTGGCAGTGGTGATGATGGGCATGGCCAGCGCCATTTATATCGGTGTGGATGCGGGTGCGGGGCCGCGCGATAGCCTGATGCTGGCGATCAAACGCAGCACCGGCTGGAGTATTCGCCGGGCGCGCATTACCATCGAAATCCTGGTGGTGGTCATCGGCTGGCTGCTGGATGGGCCGGTGGGCATTGGCACGGTCATTTTTGCGCTGTTGATCGGTAATTTTGTGCAGTGGGGGTTCAAGCTGCTGCATGTTAACCCGCATCGTGAAGAAGAAACCGTGGCCGCGGAGTCTGCGGGCGGGGTGGCTGATTAATCCGGTGAGTAGTTTCGTTTTCATTCTCAAATTGATCTTAACGCCAGCCCTGATCGGCACGGCCAGCCTGGCAGGGCGAAAATGGGGGCCAGCCATCAGCGGCTGGTTGATCGGGCTGCCGCTGACCACCGGCCCGGTGATTTTCTTCCTGGCGCTCCAGCATGGGCCAGATTATGCGGCTTCTGCCGCGCTGGGAACTTTATCTGGCGGGATCGCTCTTTCGGCTTTTACGTTTGGTTATGCCTGGTTGGCGCAGCGGTTCCGCTGGCCGGTGGCGGTCTTTTTGAGCGGGGCCATTCACCTTACGCTGACTTTTTTCCTGCAAAAGGTTACATTTGCTCCAATCCCTTTGTTTTTTGCGATCATCCTCCTGCTGGTGGTAACCCTGCGCAGCCTGCCGCGCATGCCGGAGGGTGACCAGCAGCAGGAGCAGCTGCCGCTTCCTGGCTGGGATTTACCAGCCCGCATGATCGTCGCCACCACGGTGGTGCTCTCGCTGACGGGTTTTTCCACACTGCTTGGGCCGCGTCTCACCGGGCTGCTGGCGACTTTCCCGGTGTATACCAGCATCCTGGCGGCGTTTGCGCAGCATTTGCAAGGGCCGCGTGCGGTTTTGCGGGTTTTGCAAGGTGTGCTGGCCGGGCTGTTCTCTTTCGCCTTCTTTTTCATTACGCTGACGCTGGCGCTGCCCGTGTTTGGCACGTTCAGCGCGTTTTTGAGTGCGATAACTGCGGCAGTGGCGGCCCAGTTTGGGTCATTGTTTGCGCTGCGGCGCATGGGATAAATTTACCAGGATGTTGTTTCCAATCGGTTCCGGCGTTTCTCCCATTTTTTTAGGGATGGCAAACGGCCATTTGATTTTCATCTCAAATGTGCTTTCAATCGTAGTTCAGTATATAATTTAGACATGAGCCATGCCCTGACGCTTTACCGCTTGCAACAAACCGATAGCCGCATCGACCAGGCCCGTTCACGCCTGAAAATTATTCACGAGACGCTGGAAAATGATGCAGCGCTCAAGGCTGCCCGTGAAAGGTTGGAAAAAGCCCGCGGGGAAGTCCAGGCAATTGAGCGGAATCTGCGCGAGGCCGAGATGATTGTCAAAGGTCAGCAGATCAAGATCGAGCAGACTGAATCCAGCATGTACAGCGGCAGAATCCAAAATCCCAAAGAGTTACAAGATTTGCAGAAAGATTCAGCCTCGCTCAAGCGTCATCTCCAAACGCTGGAAGAGCGTGAACTGGAAGTGATGCTGGAACTGGATACCGCCCGAGAGGAGCTGGGTGCTGCTCAAAAAGCGTTCAACCTGGCTCAATCACAGGCCGCCACCCAGAATGCTGTGTTGCTCGGAGAGCAAGCCAACCTGATCAAAGATACCGAGCGCCTGGCGGCAGAGCGCAACGCCATTACAGATACCATTGATCCCGGCGACCTGGCATTGTATACCCAGATCCGCGAACAGCGACGTGGGGTGGCGGTTGCGCTATCCAGTGATAATGCCTGCGAGGCCTGCGGGGCGGTGATGACCCCTGCCCAGGCCCAGGCTGTGCGGATTTCACCACAACTATCCCGCTGCCAATCATGTGGCAGGATTTTGTTCAGTAAGTAGGGCCGGGGAACCGGAGAAGGCCAGCCATGAAAATTCCCTCCATCCAAGCTTTTTCGTTCTGGGTCGGTTTCATTGTTGCCTCGGTGTTTTGGTGGATCATTTATTTCTCCAAGCCGATGTTCAACCAGCTGATGGAAGCCCTGCGCAAACAGCGTGAGGAAGCCAAGCAGCGCGCCGATACCACCTTTGAGGATACTTATCGCAAACTGGTCTACAAGCGCAGCCAGGAAATGCACCTGGCCTCCTCGTTGTTTGCGCTGGATGAGATTGTGGAAACGCCCCGGCTCTTGGCCCCGCCCGTCCAGGTGGAACCGGGGATGCAGCCATATCACGATCCGTTGATCAACCAGAGCATTCCCTATATGCTCAGCTGGCCCGAAGTGGCTGCCACTTACCATGCGCCCACGCTTACCATCCCGCAGGCCATGTCCAATGGCATCAACCTTGCCATATTGGGACAGCCCGGCAGCGGGCGCAGTGTGGCCCTGGCGCACCTGGCCGCACAGATCGTCAACCGCCACCCGGATGTGGAGAGCCTGCACGATTACATCCCCTTCTTGTTGCATGTGGCTGACCTGGGGCTGCCCATCCCCGAATCAAAAAAGCCCGAAGACCTGATCAAACCGTTTTCACAACACGTTTCTGATTTTGCCCCGGTCTTTGCCCTGCCGCGGGTGGGCAATTTTGTCCAGTTTGCCTTTCAAAGCGGGCGCGCGCTGATCCTTTTAGATGGGGTGGATGAACTGCCCCAGCCGGATGTGCAAACCGTTTCGACATTCCTGCGCCAGCTGATTCGCGCCTACCCCAAAACCCGTATCGTTACAACCGTTTCGACAGAGTATATCGACGGCCTGGCCGGGATCGGGTTTGTGCCGCTAGCCATCATGCCCTGGCACCCCGAACAGCAAAAACGTTTTCTCGACCGGTGGGCCGCGCTGTGGAAAAAGTATGTTTCGATGGAAATCTGGGCGCAAACTACTGATAACGTTGACCCGCTCCTGGTTTATCGCTGGCTGGCTGTTGATAATGCCGGGTTAAGCCCGCTGGAATATACACTTAAAATCTGGGGCGCATATGCCGGGGATATGCGCGGCGCCCGCCCGGTGGACTTTATCGAAACCCACCTGCGCCGGTTGACGCCCGCGCAATCACCTTTTGAAGCGTTGGAAGTCATTGGGATGCAATCCATGGTCAACGCCCAGGCGATCTTCGATGGGCGCGCAGCCAAAGAGTGGGTCAAAGCCTATGAACCGGCTCCCGTGCCTGAGAGCCCTGCCCCGCCCACAAGCACAGAACCCGCACCCGCCGCGGATACTGCCCCCGATGCAGAAGCAGCCCCCGCAACAGAAGCCACAGCCGGGGCGGAAAAACCCGCGCCGAACCCTGCCAAAGACGCGAAAAAGCCTGTCAAGAAAAGTGATTCCAGCGCAGCGCAGTCTTCCGTTTCCGGCCTGGTCGGCCAATTGGTGCAGACCGGCCTGCTGGTGGAACATCCCGGCAGCCGCATGCGCTTTGCGCACCCCATTTTTGCCAGCCTGCTGGCCGGGCGCGGTTTGAAAACCTACAACGCCCCTGAGCCAATGCTCAAACAACCCGTCTGGAGTGGCCAGGTGCAGACCCTGCGCTATATTGCCGCGCTTGGTGATGCCACCACCATCGTCAACCGCCTGCTTGAACAGCAAGATTACATGCTCAACCGCCCCTGGCTCGTGACCGCCCGCCTGCTCAAAGATGCGCCGCGCACGGCGCCCTGGCGCGGCACGGTGATGAGTGTGCTGGTTGGCCTCTTGCAGGATGATGAACTGCCGATTGGTATGCGTGCCCAGGTGGCAGCCGCTTTTGCCCTGAGCGGCGATCCTGGCGCAGCGCCGCTCTTCCGGCAGCTGGCCATGTCTCCATCCTCTGGGCTGCGCCACCTGGCGGCCCTGGGCGCGGGCATTTTGCGTGATACCAAAGCTGTAGATGCGCTGGCCGCAATCGCCCACAACACCACCGGCCCTGCCCGCGCCGCTGCTTGCATGGCGCTGGTCGAAATCGGCACGCCGCCCGCGCTGGAAGCAGTGGCCATTGGCCTGATGCGCGGCGACGACGAGTTCCGTGTGGCCGCCGCTGAATCCCTGGCCAACCACCATGGCGAAGGCCGCGATGCCCTGCGCGAAGGCGTTACCGGGCCAGATATTCTCATGCGGCGCGCCATTGTATTCGGCCTGGCTCGCATCGACGAACCCTGGGCGCGCGAACTGCTCGCCAAAGTCCAGGTGGATGATGACCAGAGCGTGGTGCGCAACGCCGCTGTCGAAATGATCGCCAACGCCCAGCGCCCCAACCCGCGCATCCCCAAACGACTGACAGCCCCCTCAGAAACCCCCTGGGTGCTCGAATTTGCCGCCAAGTACGGCATCGGCGTTGTGCCCGGCCAGCCTGCCACCGACCTGTTCCTGCTCGCCATCAAAGAAAAAGAGGCCGATTTGCGCAGCGCGGCGCTCAACTACCTGCGCTATTCGCCCAACGAAGGCGTTATTTCTGGCCTGTACCAGCTCTACTATGGCGCAGACTTGCAGGCGCGTGAACAAGTTTACGAAATTCTCTCTGAAATGGCACTCACCGGCCTATCACTTCCTAACCCCAAACAATTCGGACTCGGATAACCATGCTCATCACCAACGCCACACTTGTCACCTGGGGCAAACCCAATCAAATCCTGCCCAACCACGCCCTCCTGGTGGATGAAGATGGATTCATCGCCGCGCTGGGGCCGGATTCCGTGATGCGCTCAACCTACCCAGACGCCTCGCTGTTTGATGCCAAAAACCAGCTTGTCCTCCCCGGCAATATCTGCGCCCACACACACTTCTACGGCGCTTTCGCGCGCGGCATGGCCATCCCCGGCGCTGCTCCCGCCGCCTTTGCAGAGATCCTGCAAAAGCTGTGGTGGCCGCTGGATAAATCCCTCGATGAAGCCGACATCCGCTACTCCGCCCTGCCCTGCCTGCTAGATGCCATCCGCCACGGCACCACCACCCTGTTCGACCATCATGCCTCGCCCAACGCCATCGACGGCTCCCTGGACATCATCGCCGAAACAATCCAGCAGGCTGGCGTACGCGCCGTGCTGTGCTACGAAGTCACCGACCGAGATGGCCCCGAGCGCATGCAAGCCGGCATCCGCGAAAACGTGCGTTTCATCGAAAAAGCTCGCGCCGAAAAATCTCCCATGCTGGCCGCAACTTTCGGCTTGCACGCCGCCCTGACGCTTTCTGATAAAACACTGGAACAGTGCCGCGCCGCTGCCCCCACCGGGACAGGTTTCCACACCCACCTTTCTGAAAGCGCCGATGATGGCCTTTCCGTCCAGCAAAAAGCTGGGATGCGCCCGGTGGCCTGGCTCGACAAATATGGCTTGCTCGGCCCCAACAGTATCGCCGCGCACTGTGTCCATCTCAGCCAGGAAGAGCGCGAAATCCTGGCAAAGACCGGCACCTGGGTCACCCACCAACCGCGCTCGAATATGAACAATGCCGTTGGCGTCTCGCCGGTTGAAAAATATCTCGAAATGGGCATCAAAGTCTGCCTGGGCAACGATGGCTTCTCCAACGCCATGTGGGAAGAATGGAAAGCCGCCTACCTGCTGCACAAGATCGACCAGCGCGACCCGCGCGCCATGGGTGGCTACACCGTCACCGATATGGCCATCTACAACAACGCCGCGCTGGCAAATACCTTCTTCCCCGTGGAAGTTGGCGAACTGAAAGTTGGCGCTGTGGCCGACCTGATGTTCGTGGACTACGACGCCCCCACCCCGCTGACGGCTGGCAACCTGCCCTGGCACATCCTGTTCGGTTTCCGCGACAGTATGGTCACCACCACCATTGCCCAGGGCAAAATCCTGATGAAAGACCGCCAGTTGACCACGCTCGACGAAAAAGAAATTGCCGCCAAATCACGTGAACTGGCAGCCAAAGTCTGGCAAAAATACAACCAAAAATTCTAAACCCCGAACTCCAGCGTCTCCAGATGTTGGAAGTCAAAAATCGGGAGATTTTTGATCCCAAAAAGGAAAAACATGACCGACACCCCCATCACCCTCGCCGTGCTCGGCGGAACTGGAAAAGAAGGCAAAGGACTGGCATTTCGCTGGGCCAGGGCTGGATACAACGTGATCATCGGCAGCCGCGCAGCTGAAAAAGCTGAAGCTGCCGCCGCCGAACTGACTGAGATGCTGGCTGGCAAAGCCTCTGTCAGCGGCATGGATAACCTGGCAGCGGCGCAAAAAGCCAGCTTGTGTGTGTTGACGGTACCTTATTCAGCTCACAAAGATACCCTTTTAGCGGTCAAAGACGCTTTGCAGGGCAAAATCCTGGTGGATGTGACCGTGCCGCTCGTCCCGCCGAAAGTGGCCAAAGTGCAGATGCCCCCGGCGGGCAGTTCTGCCCAAGAAGCGGTGGAAATCCTCGGGGAGGGCGTCCAGGTTGTGGATGCTTTCCAAAATATCTCTTACGAACACCTGCTGCATGGCGAAGACGTGCCCTGTGATGTGCTCGTGATGGGCACATCCAAAGCCGCGCGTGAGGAAGTGCTCAAACTGGTGGCTGCCGCTGGTTTGACCGGTTGGGATGCCGGCCCGATTGAAAATTCGGTGGTGGTGGAAGGCCTGACCAGCGTGTTGATCCACCTTAACAAAACTTATGGCTCCACCCATGCCGGGATCAAGCTGACCGGGCTTTCACCCAAGCAATAATGCGCGGCCACCTCCAGACGCGAACGCAGAAAATTTATTTTCAACCCTAAACGAAGCTGGCTCCTCCGTCTTTTTGGGAAACGGATGAGCCAGTTTTTAACCCTGAAAGGAAACTATGTCTAGACTTGCCGGAAAAAAGATCGCCGTCCTGGTTGCCGAGGGCGCAGAAGACCTGGAATTTTATGTGCCCATGATGCGCCTGCAAGAAGAAGGCGCAGAAGTGCTGCCTGCCGGGCTGGATTTGAAACCCGTGCGCGGCAAAAACGGGCTGGAAATTAAGCCGAGTGTAACCATCGACTCGCTCAACGCGGACGAGTTGTTTGCGCTGCTGTTGCCGGGCGGATGGGCCCCCGATAAGCTGCGTCGCTACCCGGTGGTGACTGAACTGGTAAGCAAGGTTAACGCCAGCGGCAAGGTGATCGGCATCATTTGCCATGGCGGGTTGATCGCCATCTCGGCCAGGATCGTAGCCGGGCACCGCGCTACAGGTTCTCTGGGGATCAAAGATGACCTGGTGAATGCCGGGGCCACCTGGGTGGATGAACCCGCCTTTCGAGATGGCAACCAGGTGTGGGGGCGGGTAGTGGCAGACATCCCCGCTTTTTGCCGGGAACTGGTTGCGGCGCTGGTCGAATCTGCCGGATGAGATAAAATTCCAATCATGTCCTCATCTGAAACTGCCCCCGCCAATATTCGCATTGATTCTGAAGAATACCAGCGCGCCATGTTGGCTGCATGGAAAAAATTTACCACCACCCAGCAGCTCGACCCAATTGTGCCGCCGGTGATTGCCACATCCTGGCGGCGCTCATGGGGTAAGGTTAACCCGAATAACAACATCGAGTTTGCCCAGATGAGTAGCGATTACCTGCTGGCTTCGCAAACTGCCAGTTTTGACCTGATGGCAGTGGCGCGGCCTGTGATGGAAGATATTTACCAGTGCGTGATGGCCTCGGGTACTGTGCTGGTGCTGACTAATAGTGTGGGCTGTGTGTTGGATATGATTGGCGACCCGGACGTGCTGCGTGTGATGGGAACCTGGGGGGCACAATTGGGCAGCATCCTTGCAGAAGAGCAGATCGGGACATCCTCCTTTGGCCTGGCTCTGACAGAGCGTATGCCCGTACAAGTGGCGGGCAGCGAACATTTTGTGAGCCAGTTCCATGTGGCCACCGGGGCGGCCGCACCGATTTTTGATGCCAGCGGGCATCTGCTCGGCGTGCTTGGGCTGGTCATGCCCATTGAGCGCTACCACATCCACTCGTTGGGGCTGGTAGTGGGCGCCGCGCGCGCCATCGAAAGCCAGCGCCAATCTGACCAACTGATGGCGGAGCAAAACAGTCACCTGGCCCAGGTCAATGCCATCCTTTCAGCCATCTCCGATGGCATCCTGGTTTGGCGCGCCGATTACGTGCTGGTACATGCCAATCAGGCTGCCAGCCAGATGCTCGGCATCCCAACCCACTCGATGATGGGCAAGCCCGCCGATACGCTCTTCATCATCCCTGGCTTTGTGCGCAAGGCCGTGCTGCGCCGCAAGCCGCTGGTGGATGTGGAAGGGGTCATCATCATTGGCGAACGCACCATCAACTTCCTCATCAGCCTCGATTTCGTCTACCAGAACAAAAGCATATTGCAATGGATCATCGTCACCCTGCGCCCCGAGAAAAAAATCCGCATGTTGGTGCAGCGCCAGGTGGGGGCCAATGCCGCCCTGACGCTCAACGACATTCCCGGCGAGGCCCCGCAGATGCAGCGCGTGCGCCATTTCGTGCGCTCGGCAGCCGGGGCGCAGGCCAGCATCCTCATCCGCGGTGAGGTGGGAACCGGTAAAAATGCCCTGGCCAGCGCCATCCACAACGCGGGGCCGCGCCGCGAAGGCCCATTTGTCATCTTCGCCTGCTCATCGGTGCCCAACGAACTGGTCATCAACGAACTGCTCGGCTTCGATGAAGGCAGCGAACATAAAGGTGTCAGCGTCAGTGGGCGCCCCAGCAAATTTGAGCTGGCGCAGGGAGGCACGCTTTTCTTCCAGGATGTGGATGCGCTGCCGCTGGAAGCCCAAACGGTTTTATTGAATGCGCTCGAACTGGGCGTGATCCAACGCCTGGGCAGCCGCCGCGCCATTGAGATTGATAGCCGCGTCATCGCTTCGACCTCCGCCAACATGGAGAGTTTGATCTCCCAGGGAGTATTTCGCCCCGACCTGTACTACCGTTTAAGCACCTTTGCCATCACCCTGCCGCCGCTGCGCGAACGTCCGCGCGACATCCCACTGGTGGTGGAACGCATCTTAACGCGTTTCTCGCAGCAGCTCGGTTACAACGTTTCAGTGGCAACCGATGTGATGGAAACGCTGAAAAAATATCCCTGGCCCGGCAACATCCGCGAGGTGGAGTCGGTGCTTGGGCGGGCTGCCACCCAGGTGGCGACCACCGGCGGGCAAATTGAGATGATGCACATCCCCGGGTATGTGCGCAATACCCACCTGGTGCAGCCCAGCCTCGAATCGCTGCCCACAGTCAATTCCCTGGATGATGTGGAGCGCGAAACCATCCTTCGGGTGGCGCAATCCTGCCGGGGCAACGTCAGCCGCATGGCCGAAGTGTTGGGCATTGGCCGCACTACACTGTGGCGAAAACTTAAGACCTATTCGGTTGATCCTGAAGAGTACCGGCGGCATTAGTACTTTTGGGAGCCAAATTACAAAAACAGCAGGAAATTATTCCATTTTGAAACAGTGGTGATTTAAAAAATGTTCCAGTGTGGAACATTTTTTATGTTTAATTTTGAGAATCTGGGGGTATCTCATAAAATAAATAAGTATGCTCTTTGTGTTTATCCTAGGATTTATTTTGCAAAAATGACTTTTTGTCCGCACTGCGAAAGGAGAAATCAACTTCCCGCAAATAAACACATACGCGTTTTCGGCCCCATACACACCCCGTAATTCAACCCCCCCAAATTCTGATTAAGGAGAAAAACCATGTTTCTTGCTGAACTCTTTGGCACAATGACACTGATCGTCCTCGGTGACGGCGTTGTCGCGAACGTCCTGCTCAACAAATCCAAAGGCCAGAACTCTGGCTGGATCGTCATCACCGCTGGTTGGGCCTTCGCGGTTATGAGTGGTATTTTTGTTGCCACCGCCATGGGCGGCCCTGGCAGCCTCAACCCGGCTTTCCAGATTTCCTCCATGGTGCAGGGCGGTGACTTCAACGCTGCGTTGATGAACCTGCTCGGCGAGTTCGTGGGCGCGTTTGTTGGCGCTGTCCTGGTCTGGTTGCTCTACCTGCCCCACTGGGAAGTTACCTCCGATGCTGGCCTCAAGCTGGCTGTGTTCTCCACCGGCCCGGCCATCCGCAACCCCGGCCTGAACCTGCTCACCGAAATCATCGCCACCTTCATGCTCGGCCTGGTTGCTTCCGCCATCCCGGCTGCTGTTGGTGCCACTGGCATGAGCGCCTTTGTTGTTGGTATGGTCATCTGGTCGATGGGTCTCTCCCTGGGCGGCCCCACTGGTTATGCCCTCAATCCTGCTCGTGACCTCGGCCCCCGCATTGCTCACTTTGTCCTGCCGATCCCTGGCAAGGGCGATAGTGACTGGGGATACTCCTGGGTTCCCGTTGTTGGCCCGATCATCGGCGCAGTGCTTGCCGGTTTCGTCACCAAGATGCTCTTCTAAAAACCCGCGCCAGCTTTCCTGGACAGGTGTGAGGTACTGAGTTATGAAAAAACTGATTAATAAGCCAGAAGATGTTGTCCGTGAAGAATTGGAAGGCATCGCTTATGCCCACGGCGACCTTGTAAAAGTCCACTACGATCCGAATTTTATTGTGCGCGCCGATGGCCCCATCAAAGGCAAAGTGGGCGTCATCTCTGGTGGTGGCTCAGGCCATGAACCCATGCACGGCGGTTTTGTTGGAATGGGCATGTTGGATGCCGCCTGTCCCGGCGCAGTTTTCACATCACCCACACCGGATCAAATGCTTGAAGCGACCAAAGCCGTCAATGGCGGCGCTGGTGTGCTGCACATCGTCAAGAACTACACTGGCGATATCATGAACTTCGAAATGGCTGCCGACCTGGCCCGTGCCGAAGGAATTGAAGTCGAAGCAGTAGTAACCGATGATGACGTGGCCGTCAAAGACAGCCTCTACACAGCTGGCCGCCGCGGCGTGGGCGTCACCGTCCTTGCCGAAAAACTGTGCGGAGCCGCCGCAGAACAGCGGCGCTCACTTAAGGATGTAGCCGATGTCTGCCGCAAGGCCAAGAACCTGGGCCGCACCATGGGCATGGCGTTGACTTCTTGCACCGTTCCGCATGTCGGCAAGCCCACGTTTGATCTGCCCGAAGACCAGATGGAAATCGGCATTGGTATTCATGGCGAACCTGGCCGTGTGCGCATGCCGCTCAAACCCGTCGATGAAATCGTTGAAATGCTCATGGAGCCCATCATCAGCGACATTCCCTACAAGAGTGGCGATGAAGTGCTTCTGTTCGTCAACGGCATGGGCGGAACCCCACTGGTTGAGCTTTACATTATTTATCGCAAAGCCTATGAGATCGCCAACAAACACGGTCTCAAGGTTGTCCGCAACCTGATTGGCCCGTACATCACCAGCCTCGAGATGGCCGGAACTTCCATCACTCTGCTCAAGATGGATGACGACATGCTCAAGCTGTGGGATGCCCCTGTTAAGACCCCTGGTTTGCGCTGGGGTGTGTAAACCGAATACTTTTTTCAGCCAGGGCGGTCGTATGGCCGCCCTGGCGTTGCCAACGGAGTAATTGAATATGTCCATCACCCGTGATGATGCTCTGGCCTGGATCAAAGCCGTTGCCGGTGTAATCAACACCAACAGCACCTACCTGACCCAACTTGATGCGGCGATTGGCGATGCTGATCATGGCGCTAACATGGATCGTGGTTTCAAAGCTGTTTTGAACAAAATGCCCGAAATCAGCGACAAAGATATCGGCACGATCTTCAAAACTACCGGGATGACATTGATTTCCACCGTTGGCGGGGCTGGCGGCCCGTTATATGGCACTTTCTTCCTGCAAGCGGGTACAAAAACGGTCGGCAAGATGGAACTCAGCCTGAGCGATTGGGCTGAAGCCCTCGAATCGGCCTTGAGCGGTGTCTTGATGCGTGGCAAAGCCGAATTAGGCGACAAAACCATGGTAGATGCCCTCACCCCGGCAGTCAACGCCCTCAAACAGGCCATCAAAGATAACCAGCCCATTAACAAAGCCCTCGGGCTTTCAGCAGAAGCAGCAAAAGCAGGCATGGAAGGTACCATTCCCTTGGTGGCGCGCAAAGGCCGAGCCAGTTACCTGGGCGAACGCAGCGCCGGTCACCAAGACCCCGGGGCGACATCCACTTATTTGATCTTAAATGCCGCCGCCGAAACCTGGAAAGAGGTTGCCTGACCTTGCCCCTGCCAGAGTCACCGACTTTGACATCACAGCAAATTCACCCGCGTGGTGGTTTGCGTAATCTTATTCCCTCTTCAAAATTTCCCCGGAGGAATCGAAAATGGCTAAATATGCAGCAGCAGTTGATCAGGGCACTACCAGCACCCGTTTCATGATCTTTGACTACGCGGGCAAGGTTGTTGCCATCGACCAGAAAGAACACGAACAGATTTTCCCCAAGCCAGGTTGGGTCGAGCACAACCCGCTTGAAATCTGGCAGCGCACCCAGGAAGTCATCGACGGCGCACTCAAGAAGAGTGGTGTAGATCCCAAAGATATCGCTGCGGTTGGCATCACCAACCAGCGCGAAACCACCGTTGTGTGGGAACGCGCCACCGGCAAGCCCGTCTACAATGCCATCGTCTGGCAGGACACCCGCACCGATGCCATCTGCAATGAACTTGCCAAAGATGGCGGCCAGGATCGTTTCCGCGAGAAAGTCGGCCTGCCCCTGGCCACCTATTTCTCCGGCCCCAAGATCAAATGGGTACTCGATAACGTCCCCGGTGCCCGCGAAAAAGCTGAAAAGGGCGAAGTGCTCTTCGGCAATATTGACACCTGGGTTATCTGGAACCTGACCGGCGGCCCGAACGGCGGCGTACACGTCACCGACGTTTCCAATGCCTCCCGCACCATGCTCATGAACCTCGAGACCCTCGACTGGGATCCCGATATGCTCAAAGCCATGGGCATCCCCCATGCCATGCTGCCTCGCGTCCGCGCCTCCGCCGAAGTCTACGGCAAGGCAGTCGGCTCCCTGAGCGGCATCCCCGTTGCCGGTGACCTCGGCGACCAGCAGGCCGCCCTCTTCGGCCAGACCTGCTTCAGCGCTGGCGAAGCCAAGAACACCTATGGCACCGGCTGCTTCATGCTCCTCAACACCGGCACCAAGCCCGTGCAGTCCAAGAACGGCCTGCTCACCACCCTGGGCTACAAGATCGGCAATGAACCCGCCGTATACTGCCTCGAAGGCTCCATCGCCATCACCGGCGCCCTCGTCCAGTGGCTGCGCGACAACCTGAAATTCTTCGATTTCTCCAAGCACATCGAAGAATATGCCAAGGCCGTTCCCGATAGCGGCGGCGTCTACTTCGTGCCCGCCTTCTCTGGCCTGTTCGCTCCCTACTGGAAGAGCGACGCCCGCGGCGCCATCGTTGGCCTGACCCGCTTCGTCACCCGCGAGCACATCGCCCGCGCTGCCCTCGAAGCCACCGCCTACCAGACTCGCGAAGTGCTCGATGCCATGAACGCCGACTCCGGCGTTCCGCTGACCGCCCTCAAAGTCGACGGCGGCATGGTCTTCAACGACCTGCTCATGCAGTTCCAGGCCGACATCCTCGGCGTGCCCGTCATCCGCCCGACCGTTGCCGAAACCACCGCCCTCGGCGCAGCCTATGCCGCCGGTCTGGCCGTTGGCTTCTGGGCCAAGGTTGAAGATCTGCGCGCCAACTGGGGCAAAGACAAGGAATGGGACCCCAAGATGGATGCAGAAGAACGCGGCAAGCTCTACAAGGGCTGGAAGAAAGCCGTCACCCGCACCTTCGACTGGGTTGAATAACCCTACGTAACATCCCCGAGGGGGTGGGCAAGAGCAAGCCGCTCGCCCGCCCCCTCTTTTTTTAGAACCCCATGCCACCTGACCTGCCGAACACTACCTGGGAAAGCATGTATGCCCCCTACGACCAGGCAACCTACCAATCCGTTTTGCAGCAAATCATGTTGGGGGAAGTAATCCTGGATATCGGCGCCGGGGATTTGCGCCTGGCCCGACAAATGGCAAACCTCGCCCGGAAAGTGTACGCCCTTGAAATCGCCCCGGAGCTTTTCTCCCGCGCAATCGAGCAAAAGCCCCTGCCCGAGAACATCATCCCAATCTGCGCCGATGCCCGTAGTTGGGATTTCCCATGCGACATCACCACCGGCATCCTGCTGATGCGGCACTGCACCCACTTCCAGCTTTACGCTGAAAAACTGCTGGCATCTGGCGCCCAAAGACTCATTACCAACGCCCGCTGGGGCATGGCTGTCGAAACCATCCACCTGGACGCGCCGCGCATCGAATACAAAGACCTCCAGCTTGGCTGGTACGCCTGCTGGTGCGGCAGCACCGGCTTCAAACCCGGCCTCGCCCACTTATTGACCGAAGAACTGACCTCCTGCACCTTTGAAGTTGATGCCTGCCCCAACTGTTCAGCCCGAAAGGCAAAATCACCAGATTTTGCGCAAAAACTCCACTCGGCATAACTTCCCAACCCAGACCATTCACGGGCCTTGCCCGTTTTTGCACACCGGGCTTCAAAATCGCATGATTTTACAGCCCCAAAATACATAGAACCGGAGTTACCATGACCAAACCACATGCCATCATCATCGGAGCAGGGTTTACCGGCGTGGCTACCGCGCACGACCTGGCTTTGCGCGGATTTGATGTGACCGTCGTCGAACGCGGCGATATTTGCAACGGTACATCTGGCCGCACCCACGGCTTGCTCCACAGCGGCGGACGCTACGCCGTCAAAGACAAAGAATCGGCCATCGAGTGCATCGACGAGAACACCATCCTGCGCAAGATCGTCCCGCAAGTCATCGAACCCAATGGCGGCCTGTTCATCGCCATCGAAGAAGGCGACCTGGCTTACGCCGAGCAATTCATCGAAAGCTGCGAAGAATGCCACATCCAGCTCGATGAGTTGACCCCCCAGCAGGCGCTCAAGCTCGAGCCGAACATCAACCCCAAAGTGTTGAGCGCTTTCATCATCCCCGATGGAACCTTCGATCCGCTGCGCCTGGCGCTGGCTTTTGCCGGTACCGCCAAACACAACGGCGCGAAATTCCGCACCTACACCGAAGTGCAGGGGCTGCTGACAGATGGAAAAGGCACCGTCACCGGCATCAAAGTGCTCGACCGGGCTTCCAATAAATCACAAGAACTCCACGCCGATGTGGTCGTCAACGCCACCGGCGCCTGGGCCGGGCAGATCACCGGCATGGCCGGGCTGGATGCGCCCGTCAAACCCACCCCCGGCATCATGGTGGCCTACGACCAGCGCTTCGTCCAGCGCGCCATCAACCGCCTGAATGTGCCTGGCGATGGCGACATTGTGCTGCCCCAGCGCCGCATGGTTGTGGTCGGCACCACATCCTTCGATGCTGAAAATCCCGATTACATCCCCGTGACCGATGAGCAGATCAAGATCATGCTCGATCGTGGCAGCGAACTCATCCCCGGCATCCGCAACGCCAAACCGCGCGGCATCTACATGGCCACCCGCCCGCTGGTTGGCGGCGGCTCGGGACGCAGCATCGCCCGCACCTTCAAGTGCTACGACCACAAAGAAACCCACGGCATCGATGGTCTGGTCACAATCACCGGCGGCAAAGCCACCACCCTGCGCGCCATGGCCGAAAAGACCGCCGATGTAGTTTGCGCCAAACTGGGAGTCACCACCGCCTGCGTCACCAAAGAGACTCCGCTTCTCTCGTACCGCCAGTATTACACCATTCCCAACTAAGGAGAAGCGCCATGACCGAAAAATGGAACATCACCCTGCGAGTTTCCCGCCAAAAAGATACCGAAAACCAGCATTTTGACGACTTCAAAATGGAAGTCAACCCCGATGAATACGTGCTCGACGCGGTAGAACGCGTCTGGGCCTTCATGGATCGCACCCTGTGCTACCGCCACGCCTGCCACCACTCCACCTGCGGCGCCTGCGGTATGCGCGTCAACGGCGTAGAAAAACTGACCTGTATTACCCCCATTCGTGCCGTTACCAGCAACGGCGCCACGCTCAAAGTTGAACCGCTGCGCAATTTCCCGGTCGTCAGCGATCTGGCTGTGGATATGGGCGCTTTCTACCGCAAAATGGAAGTAGTCAGCGCCCGCGCCGTGCTGCCCATCACCGAAGCCGAGATCGAGAACCCTGCTACTAACTGGCCCCAGAATGATGCCCAATTCCTGCGCCTGAGCGACTGCCTGGAATGCGGATTGTGCATCAGTGCCTGCCCCGTAGCCGCCACCAGCCCCGAGTATCTTGGCCCGGCTCCCCTGGCCGCTGCCCAGGATGTGGGCATCCACCGCAACCCCGAATTGCTCGGCATCGTCGATTGCGAAGATGGCGTCTGGCGCTGCCACAGCGCCTTTGAGTGTACAGCCGTCTGCCCTTCCTTCGTCGATCCCGCACGTCGAATCATGGCCCTGCGCACACAGGTTATCGGCGCGAAGCTGGGCAAACTCTTCGGCAAGGCCTGATGGAGTCGAAATCATGAACAACCAACCTTCTGCAAACAAATTTTGGGCCTGGTTCAACCCCATGGGCCGCCAGGTAGGCGGCTGGGCCTTCATCCTAAACCGCATCACCGCCCTCGGCCTGACCTTTTACCTGTTCCTGCACCTGATTGTGCTCAACCAGCTTGCGCAAGGCCCCGCAGCCTATGGCGGCTTCATCGCCCTGACGGAGAATCCCATCGTCAAACTGGGTGAGTTGCTGGTTGTCGCTGCAGCCATCATGCACGGGCTGAACGGCATCCGCATTATTTTCACCAGCTTTGGCATCGGTGTCACCCGCCAAAAAGAGCTTTTCTATGGCTTTATGGTGGTTGCGCTGGTTGCCATCCTGTTTTTCGCCGCCCGCATGTATATGGGATAACCCTATGACCACACCCACTACCTTCAAACCCGTTTCTGCCCCGCGCCCAGGCGAAAATTCCACACTCTGGCTCATCAAAATTGCCACCGGGCCGGTGCTGGTGCTGGTGTTAATCCTGCACTTCACTGTCAACCATTACCTGGGCAGCATGTCTTCCGGCTTGATGACTTATGATGATGTTATTCAGTACTTCCAAAACCCCATCATCCCGGCCATCGAGATTTTGTTTCTCATCACCGTGGTCAGCCATTGCCTGATCGGCCTGCGCGGCATCATCCTCGACCTGAACCCCTCGCGCAGCGTACTCAACATCACCACATGGGCTTTGGTTATTCTCGGTGTTTCATCGGTTGTTTATGGCATCTGGCTGGCGCTAACTATCGCATCCAAAAGCGTTTAACTGCTTCAATAAAATTGATTTTGTCCATCCCCATCGGTAGGGCAAGATAACCATCTTGCCCTACATCATTCACATATTCTCCGAGGATTTATGGTTGGATTGGTACTCGTTTCTCATAGCCGCGCCCTGGCCGATGCTTTAGTCGGGCTATTACGCCAGGTGGCCTCGCCCAACCTGCCGGTAGTGGTTGCCGCTGGCATTGGCGATGATCGCCGCGAGTTTGGCACAGACGCTGTTGAAATCATGGAGGCCATCCAATCCGTTTACACCGATGACGGTGTGCTGGTGTTAATGGATTTGGGCAGTGCCGTGCTCAGTGCCGAGATGGCGCTGGATTTCCTGCCCGATGAAATGAAAACCAATATCCGTTTTTGCGCTGCGCCCATGGTGGAAGGGGCTGTGGCCGCTGCCGTCCAAATTGGGTTGAATAGCGATTTGGATACGGTCTGTCGTGAGGCGAATGAAGCCCTCGCCCCCAAACGGCAGCATCTCGGGTTGGAATTGAACGAACCAACCGCCCTGATCGTGCCAACCGTTGAATCGGCTGAATCCATCACCCTGACTCTTACCAACCTGCACGGCCTGCACGCCCGCCCGGCCGCCAAATTCGTCCAGGCGGCGGCAGGATTCAAGGCCACCATCACCGTCAGCAACCTGACGAACGGCAAAGGCCCGGTTTCGGCGCGCAGCCTGAATGCCGTGGCTACGCTGGGGGCGATTGAGAATCACCAGATCCGCATCAGTGCATCGGGTGAGGGCGCTGCTAAAGCGTTGGAGACGCTCAAAGTGCTGGTGGAAGCCAATTTTGGCGAAGCGCCCGCTGCCACAGCCGCTATCACGCCCAAAATAATGGAAGCGCGCCCCCAGGGCGGAATCCCCATCTCAGAAGGAGT
This sequence comes from uncultured Anaerolineae bacterium, assembly GCA_903822545.1. Taxonomy (GTDB): domain Bacteria; phylum Chloroflexota; class Anaerolineae; order Anaerolineales; family Villigracilaceae; genus CAIJPN01. The sequence goes on from CAIJPN010000182.1 coordinate 48,596, forward strand.
CGCGCTCGCGCCGTTGTATCGCTACCAGCCGCCGACCCCGCCCATTCCCGATTCTCCAGCCGAAAACCTGGAAGCTGAATGGCAGCGTTTGCAAGATGCCATTGCCGCCACATCCAGCGATATTGCTCGCCGTGCCCGGCAGCTAAAACAGACTATCGGCGTGGACGAAGCCGCCATTTTTGATGCCCACGCGCTGATCTTGCAGGACCCCGACCTGGCCGATTCCGTCCGTGAAGGTATTTTTGCGCGCCGCGAAAACGCCGCCCGCGCCTGGGACACAGCCATCGCCGCCGCAGTGCGCAGTTTTCGGGCGCTGGAGGATGCCTATTTGCAGGCCCGCGCCGTGGATGTGGAAGATGTGGGGCGGCAGGTGTTGTTTGCGCTTTCGGACAAAAGCGCCGCTGCGCCGCTGGTTTTTGCGCAGCCGGTGATTTTGTACGCCGCTGACCTGACCCCCACCGAAACTTCGCAGTTGGATATGAAAATGGTGCTCGGCATCATCACGACGGGCGGCGGGCCGACCTCGCACAGCGCCATCCTTTCGCGCGCGCTGGGCATCCCGGCGGTGGCGGGGGTGGGTGCCCTGCTGGAACAGCATCCCGATGGCATTTTGACCGGGCTGGATGGTTTTTCTGGCGAAGTTTGGCTGAACCCGGCCCCCGAACTGGTCTCAACCCTGGAAAAGCGCCGCGCCGAATGGCTGGTGGGCCGCGAAAAGCTGCAACAGGCCAGCCACGCCCTGGCCGTAACCAAAGATGGCCGCCGCGTGGAAGTTTTTGCCAACCTGGGCGGCCTGGCCGATGCCCGCGCTGCGCTCGAAAATGGCGCGGAAGGCTGTGGCCTGCTGCGCACCGAGTTCCTGTTCCTGACGCGCGATACTGCCCCAGGTGAGGAGGAGCAGTATGCCTTGCTGCGCCAGATTTTTGAGACGATGGGCGCAGCCTGCCCCGTGACCACCCGCACGCTGGATGTGGGCGGCGACAAAGAACTGCCGTATATCCATCTGCCGGTGGAGCCCAACCCGTTCCTGGGGGTGCGTGCGCTGCGCCTGTCGCTGGCGCGGCCAGAGCTGTTCATGCCGCAGTTGCGCGCCATCTTGCGCGCTGCCGATGGCCTGCCTTGCCGTATCATGTTCCCAATGGTGGCGGATGTGAACGAAATCCGCCAGGCGCGCCAGTGGGTGGAAAAAGCCCACGCCGAGTTGGAAATCGAAAAAATAGCCCACGCCTGGCCGGTAGAATTGGGCATTATGGTGGAAATCCCCTCGGCGGCGCTGCTCAGCCCGGTGTTGGCCCGCGAAGTGGACTTTTTCTCTATCGGCACCAACGACCTGACGCAGTACACATTGGCCGCCGAACGCGGCAACCCGGCGCTCTCTCACCTGGCAGACGGGTTGCACCCGGCGGTCTTGAAATTGATCAAAACGGTTGCAGATGCCGCCCACCAGGCCGGGAAATGGGCCGGGATTTGTGGCGAACTGGGCGGCGATGCCGAAGCCGCCCCGGTGCTGGTCGGCCTGGGCGTGGATGAACTCAGCCTGAACCCGGCGGGCATCCCGCGCATCAAAGCTGTCCTGCGCGAGTGGACAGTGGATGCCGCCCAGGCGCTGGCCCAGCGCGCGCTGGAGTGTGCCACCAGCGCGGATGTGCGCATGCTGGTGCGCCAGTCTGCCAGTTCTTGAGTTTTGTTTCTGGTCGATTGTGGGATTCATTTGTTGCCTGGGGGATAAAAGCCTTTGAAAGTTGTGATATAACTCGCTTCCAAAGTGAGTTGACTTATGAATTTCCCCGAACCAATCTATAAAAATGCCCTGTCTGATTTCCATGACGCCCGCCGTAAAGCCTCCATGCAGGAGGTGTTGGCGCGGCTGACTGGCAAATCAAACGAACTGCTTTCTTTTGATGAAGTTGCCTCCAAGCTCAAACTTAACGCGCGCAGTGAGCGCGGTGTGTATGAGATTCCACTCAAAGCCATTGTTGGCAGCGTCGGCCGCTATACTGATTTCACCCGCACCTTCCTGCCGCGCGGAACCACGAATCAAGAGCGCTGGGCGCGCGTCAAAGCCGTCATCGACAATCCCTCCGGCCCTGGCTGGCCGCCGATTGAAGTCTATAAAGTCGGTGAAGTTTATTTTGTGCTGGATGGCAACCATCGCGTTTCGGTGGCCCGCCAGGAAGGCTTTGAGCACATCGAAGCGCATGTGATTGAGATCAAAACCAGCGTATCCCTTACCCCTGACATCCAGCCCGATGACCTGATCATCAAAGCCGAATATGCCGGTTTCCTGGAAGAAACTAACATCCTCGCCCTGCGCCCCGGCATTGACCTGAGCGTGACCGTCCCTGGGCAGTATAACAAGCTGCGCGAGCATATCGCCGTTCACCAGTATTACATGGGCATCGATTTCCAACGCGAAATCCCTTATCCTGAGGCGCTGAGCCACTGGTACCACAACGTTTATGCGCCGATGGTGGAATCGATCCGCGAACGGGGGCTGTTGCGCTGGTTTCCAGGTCGCACCGAAACAGATATGTACCTGTGGGTCTCGGAACATCGCGCTGCGCTGGAGGCTGAACTGGGCTGGAATATCCGCCCCGATAATGTCATCACCGCCCTGGCTGCGCGCGAACACCCGCAGGTGGAAAGCGAGGCCGCCGAACCTGGACATTGGCGTGCCACCCGCATCCTTGACCGTTACACGGATCGTTTATTCCGTGAAATCCTGGTTTCCGTCAACGGTTCACCTGAGAGCTGGCAGGCGCTCGAACAGGCCATTATCATTGCTCATCGTGAAAAGGCAGAATTGCACGGCCTGCATATTGTGGCTTCACGTGGCGAAATCGAAAGCCCGCAGGCGCTCAAAGTGCAGGAAACCTTCAACCAGCGCTGCCAGGCTGCCGGATTAAGTGGAAAACTTGCCATCGAACAGGGCGACATTGCCAGCCAGGTTTGTGCCCGCGCCCTGCTGGCTGACCTGGCTGTGCTGAATGTGGCCCACCCGCCCCCAGAAGGGCTTGCCAGCCTGGCATCTGGCTTGCGCACCATCATCTGGAAGTCCGCCCGGCCCATTCTTACTGTTCCAGACACGGCCAGCCCGATGGATAATGCCCTGGTGGCTTTTGATGGCAGTGTTCGCGCGCGTGAAGCGCTTTTTGTGGCTGCCTACCTGGCCGAGCAGTGGAAAACCAAACTGACAGTTGCCACTGCCGCCAGCGACACACCTGCCAATGCCCAGGATTATGCCCGCGAATATCTTACCCTGCATGAAATCCCCGCCGATTTCTTGACCATCGATGGCCCTGCTGATACCCTGCTCGATATTATCCAGCAGCGGGAGATCAACCTGGTTTTAATGGGCAGCTATGGCGGCTCTGCCTGGCAGGAACTCATTATCGGCAGCGTTGTCAACCTGATGCTGCGCAAAGCCACCTGCCCGCTCCTGATTTGCCGGTGAACAGACTGTTCCGCCCACCTTCAAAAGTGGCATGGGATTCTGGAAACCATCAAATTGGAACCCTTCTCTCCCTGGAAGGTGTGCCTGCCAGATATGCTGGTTCATCACAGAAATTCTCAGGGAGCCTGGGGCCTGATACCAGATGGATTGATGTAAAATCATACCAGCCGGGCTGCAACAGGCTGCCTGGCAATTCCAACTGAAGGAGAAACCCCCATGAGCGTACGCAACATTGTTACAACCGAAAAAGCCCCCAAAGCGATAGGCCCCTATTCCGTTGCCATCCAGACGGATGGTTTTGTCTTCTGTTCCGGCCAGCTTGGGCTGGATCCTGCCACTGGTGACCTGGTCGCGGCTGATGTCGAGTCGCAAACCCGCCAGTCGCTGACCAACCTGAAGAACGTGCTCGAATCCGCCGGTTCGGGACTGGAAAAAGTCGTCAAAACCACCGTGTTCCTGAAAGATATGGCCGACTTCCCCAAGATGAACGCCATCTACGGCGAATTTTTCTCATCCAACCCTCCAGCGCGCTCGACTGTGGCGGTGGCAGGATTGCCCAAGGGTGGCCTGGTTGAGATCGAAGCTACCGCACTGCGCTAAAATAGCCTGTGTCAAATCAGAGCGCCCGGCATTCCAGGGCGCGGGAACTTATCTGTGCGCATAATGGTAAAATTAGTGCTCATTGCACCGCAGGACAGGGCAGCCAGTTTATTCTCTGGCTGCCGCTAAAAAGCTAAATCCAATTTTAAACATCGCTCTCGCCCTGCCGAGCTCCTTTTGTTGGGAGAAAAGCCAGGATTGAGTGAAAAATCGGCCGCATGCCTTCAATCGTATCCGTCATGGAGCCCTGTTACAACGAACAAAAACGCATCCGTTTTTTGATGGATGCGATTTTTGCGCAAACCAACCCACATTCCCTGCTGGATGTTATCGATAATGATGCCCATTGCGTGGCGAAAGCTGTCTGTGCGAGGCAATCCTATTTTATGCAATTGACGCTTGGCGCGCTCGTACCACAGCAGACAGGCCAGTTTTCGCTGGGGGGTGGGCTGCTGCTGGTCATTTTTGTGATGAATTTTGCATGGGCTGGCGGCTTTTTGTGGAGTATGCTAGTTGGAGCGAGGAAGTAATCCACATGGCAAATGATCCTGTCACCAGACCAATCATCCGTTTACGCCCCGGCGAGCAGCGCTCGATCCTTTTCATTGGCGATTTTCTGGTGGCGGCTGCAGCGGTTTTTGTGGGGATTTATATCTGGTCGTTGGGCGATCCCTGGGTGAAATTTTCTTTCGAATTTTTCCGCCTGCGTGTACCCTGGTGGTTTTATGGCATCCCGGCGCTGTGGCTGGCGATGCTGATTGACATCTACGAACTGCATCGCGCCGCTAACTGGCGGCGGACGGTGCGTTCGGTTTCGCTGGCGGTGATGGTAGGTATCATCGTTTATGCGCTGATTTATTTCACGTCCAGCCCCGGCGAACTCAACCGGCGCGGTGTGGCTGGGTTTTTGGCGGCAGCTTATCTGCTGACCCTTTTGTGGCGCTGGATTTACATCCGTTTTTATACCGATTCCAGCGTTTCACGACGTTTCTTGATCGTGGGCGCCGGGGAAAACGGCAAAACCATGGCGCAGATTTACAACCAGCTCAACCCGCCGCCTTTCAAGTTACTTGGATTCATCGATGATGACGAGAAGAAAATCCGCACAATGGTGGAAGGTTTTCGCGTCATCGCTGGCAGTGACCAGCTTTTGTCCATTATTGACCAGCTTAATGTTACCGATCTGATCATTTCAATTACCGGCGAAATGCGCGGCGAGACTTTCCAGACCCTGCTGGATGCGCAGGAGCGCGGGGTTGAGATTACCCGGATGCCGATCTTGTACGAGGAACTTTTGGGCCGTGTGCCGATCCACCACCTGGAATCGGACTGGGTCATTCGCTCGTTTGTGGATGAAGCCCGCTCTGGCGGTTTTTACGAGCTGGGCAAACGTGCCCTGGATATTGTCGGCGGACTGGTCGGGTCGGTCATCTGCATCGCGCTGCTGCCATTCATCGGCCTGGCCACCCTTATCGATAGCGGCTGGCCGATCTTCTACTCGCAGGAACGCCTGGGCCAGGGTGGCAAACCTTACATGATGATCAAATTTCGCACCATGAAGCAGGATGCTGAAAAAGATGGCCAGGCCAAAATGGCCGGCGAGAACGACCCGCGCATCACCCGCGTGGGCAACTTCCTGCGCATTACCCGCCTCGATGAACTGCCGCAGTTCTTCAACGTTGTCAGCGGCGAGATGAGCATCGTCGGCCCGCGCGCCGAGCGCGAAAGCTGGGTCGCCACCTTCCAGAAGGAAATCCCATTCTATCGCGCCCGCCTGCTGGTCAAACCGGGCATCTCTGGTTGGGCGCAGATCAACTATGGTTACGCCTCCACCGTTGAAGATACCGGCGTCAAACTCGAATACGACCTCTACTACATCAAACACCGCTCCATCCTGATGGACATCATCATCATCTTGCGCACGATCAGCACCGTTATCAGCCGCAAAGGAAGATAAATGAAAAAATACCTCGTCACCGGCGGCGCCGGGTTCATTGGCTCGCACATCGTCTGCGCCCTGCTCGAGCAGGGCGATTTTGTGCGCATTTTGGATAACTTCTCCTCCGGCAAGCGCGAAAACGTAGCGCGAATTGCCAATTCGCCCCACCTGGAAATCCTTGAAGGCGATATCCGCAACCCCACCGAGACAGCCGCAGCCGTCAAAGACATCGACATCATCTTCCATGAAGCCGCCTTCGTTTCCGTGCCCCAGTCGATGGAAGACCCACTGCCCTGTTTCGAGATCAACCAGCGCGGCACCGAGATCGTGCTCGAATCAGCGCGCAAAGCCGGGGTGAAACGGCTCGTCCTGGCCTCGTCTGCCGCCGTTTACGGAGATTCGGATGTTCGCTGCGACGAGCTGAACCCGTTAAGACCCTTCTCCCCGTATGCGGTTTCCAAACGCGTGGATGAACTCTACGCTGAAATGTACACCCGCTCTTTCGGGCTGGATGTGGTGGCCCTGCGCTATTTCAACGTCTACGGCCCGCGCCAGCGACCCGACAGCATGTACGCTGCCGCTGTGCCGATCTTCACCCGCCGCCTGCTGGATGGCAAGCCCGTCACCATCTACGGCGACGGCGGCCAGACCCGCGACCTGGTTTACGTCGGTGATATCGTCCGCGCCAACCTGGCCGCCAGTGAGCATCCTGACGCGCCGGGGCAGATTTTCAACGTCTGCACCGGTGACGAAATCCGCGTCATCGACCTGGTCGAAACCCTGATGGATTTATTCCCCAATGCCCCCACTCCCCAATTCGCCCCTGCCCGTGCCGGAGATATCTACCGCTCGGTGGGCAACCCCCAAAAAGCCGCCGAAATGCTCGGCTTTAAGACCCAAACCAGCCTGGCAGATGGTTTGAAGGCGGTGGTAGATTGGATGAAAGGCTGATCTTGAGTCCGAAATCTCCTGATTTCGGGCTTTCCAAAGTCGGGAGACTTTGAACTCCATTATGAGACTTCGCAACCGTTTCGTCCTGCTCGCAGATATCCTGCTCATTGCCATCTCGGCTTTGGGCAGTTACGTTTTGCGCCTGGAACTGACCGAGGACTTTTTCCGCTTTTACCTGCAAGCCGGGCTGTGGCTGTTGGTGACGGCGTTGGTCATCAAGCCGGTTGTTTATTTCGTTTTTGGGCTATACCGGCGGCTGTGGGTTTACGCCAGCATCAACGAACTCAAACTCATCGCCCTGGCAGTGACATCTGCCTCGGTGATTGTTTCGGCAGTCAACGTAGCCCTGGCCTGGATGCAAATCATCACCCCTGGTTTTTCGCGCTCAGCCCTGGCCATCGACTGGCTGCTCTCGCTGGTTTTCGTTGGCGGAACGCGTTTTGCGCTGCGCGCCATGGCTGAAACCTCCCTGCCGCGCGCAAAAGGCCAGGGCAAAAAGATCCTGGTTGTCGGTGCGGGCGATGCCGGGGCGCTGGTGATCAAGGAATTGCAGAAAAACCGCCAGATGAATATGGAAGTCATCGGTTTTTTGGATGACGACCCGGCCAAACAGCACCATTCCCTGCTGGGCGTGCCGGTCATCGGCAAACTGCCCGACCTTTCGATTGCTCTCGACACTCACCCGGCAGACGAAGTCATCATCGCCATCCCATCCGCGCCGGGGCGCGTTGTCCGTCTCGTGGCGGATGTCTGCCGCCTGAAAGGCGTCCCGTTCCGCACCATGCCGGGGATTTTTGAGCTGTTGGGCGGCAAAGTCAGCGTCAGCCGCCTGCGCGAAGTGGATATCACCGACCTGCTGCGCCGCGAACCCATCCGCCTCTACGACGAAGCCATCGGGGCGACGATTGCCAGGAAAACGGTACTCGTCACCGGGGCGGGCGGGTCGATTGGCCGGGAGTTGAGCCGCCAAATCGCCCGGTGGAATCCCGCTAAACTGGTTTTGCTCGGGCATGGGGAAAATTCCATTTTCGAGGCTTTGCTCGAACTCAATGCAGATTATCCCGCCCTGGAGCTGGTTCCCGTTATCGCCGACATCCGTGACGCTGGCAGGTTGGATGCCGTTTTTGGCGAACATCACCCGCAGGTGGTTTTCCACACTGCCGCGCACAAACACGTCCCGCTGATGGAAGCTAACCCGGTGGAGGCGATCACCAACAATGTGCTCGGCACGAAAAACCTGGTCGAAACAGCAGACCGGCAGCGGGTGGAGCGTTTCGTGCTGATTTCCACCGATAAAGCCGTTGCCCCCTCCAACGTTTACGGCGCGACCAAGCGCATCGCCGAGATGATCGTGCTCGATGCCGCGCGGCGCACCGGGAAGTTGTTCACAGTTGTCCGTTTTGGCAATGTGCTGGGCAGCCGCGGCAGCATCATCCCCAAGTTCAAGCACCAGATTGCCGCGGGCGGCCCGGTGACGATCACTCACCCCGATATGGAGCGTTTTTTTATGACCATCCCCGAGGCGGTTTACCTGGTGTTGCAGGCCTCGGCGTTTGGGCGCGGCGGCGATCTGTTTGTGCTGAATATGGGCAAACAGGTGCGGATTTTAGACCTGGCCGAGGATTTGATCCGCCTTTCGGGGCTGGAGCCGGGCCGCGACGTGGAAATCACCTTTACTGGCATTCGCCCCGGCGAAAAGCTGAGCGAGGTGCTCTGGGAGCCGGGTACACCGCTGGAAAAGACCGCCCACCCCGACATTTTCCGCATCGGCGACAGCCGCGATGACACTTCCGGGCTGGTTGCGGCGGTTGAGCGTCTTTCTGCGCTGGCGCGTGAAAATAACGGCGATGGAATCTCGAAATACCTGGATGAAATCGTGCCGGGAGCACACATCCTGGGCACCAAGACCGATTTGATGGATGTTGTTTAGGAGAATAGATATTAGAGATTAGCTCACCAAAAATCTAATCTCTAAAGTCTAATAGCTGAAATGCCCCAGGTTTCCTTTGAGCAGTGGAAAGAATTTATAGCAAAAGCCGAAAATCCCCACATCTTGCAAACCGCGGAGTGGGGGGAGTTGAAATCTGCCTTTGGCTGGGACGTGGCGCGGTTGGTGAATGGTGATTGGGGAGTTCAGCTTTTGTTTCGCAAACTGCCGCTCGGGTTTACGGTGGCGTATGCGCCAAAACCAGTGATAAGTGGAAAAGGGGAAGGCGAAAGCGAAAAGGACGAACAGGTTGCTCGCCAGTTTTGGCAGGAAGTGGATGCTGTTTGTCGAAAAAAACGTGCGGTTTTCTTGAAAATCGAGCCAGATTGTTGGGATACTCAACCACTCGAACTTTCCACTTTCCACCTTCCACTTTCTACTTCGCCGCACAACATCCAGCCCCCTCGCACCATTATCATTTCTCTTGAAGGTTCTGAAACTGATGTTTTGAACCGCATGAAGCAAAAATGCCGTTACAACGTGCGCCTGGCCGAGAAAAAGGGCGTTACCATCCGAAGTTGGGATGATTTGGATGGATTTCACCGCTTGATGGAAGTCACCGGCGGGCGGGATGGGTTCGGTGTTCACTCGCTGGAGTATTATCGCAAAGCCTATCAGCTTTTTCACCCGTTGGGTGTGGCCGACATCCTGGTGGCGGAGTTCGATTCCAGGCCTTTGGCGGCGCTGATGGTGTTTGCGCTTGGCAAACGCGCCTATTATCTTTATGGCGCATCCACCGACGAGGAGCGCAACCGCATGCCCACTTACCTGCTTCAGTGGCGGGCGATGCAGTGGGCGCGTGAGCGCGGTTGCAGCGAGTACGATCTGTGGGGCGTGCCGGATGAAGATGAAGCCACCCTTGAAGCGCAGTTCGAGAGCCGCCACGATGGGCTGTGGGGTGTGTATCGCTTCAAGCGCGGGTTTGGCGGCGAGGTTAAACGCGCGGCGCAGGCGCTGGATCGCGTTTATATGCCGCTGTTGTATCGTCTGTATTTGTGGCGAATGGGAAATCGGGAGTAGCGCGTGGAAAGTAGTTTTTGGAATGAAGTAATTAGCAAGTTGCCCAATCCGCACTTCCTCCAGACCTGGGAATGGGGGCAGGTGAAGGCGAAGTATGGGTGGGAGCCAATTTACCTGACCTGGGATGACCAGGGAAAGATGAAAGAAGAAAGTGGGAAGAATCTTTCTTCTTTCATCTTTCCTGTGAAAGCGGCGGCGCTTGTGCTCAAGAAATCCGTCGTCTCACGCGGGTTGGCTGCCCGTTTGTGTATTTTATATTGCCCCAAGGGGCCGCTGTTGGAGTGGGAAGATGTTCCGCTGCGCGAGCGGGTGCTGGACGATTTGCAGCGGTTTGCCCGTCGGCAGGGGGCGATTTTCTTGAAACTGGACCCGGATGTGGTGCTGGGGCGCGGCGTCCCGGGGGGGGATGCTGATATAACGGAGCCAGGCGGCGAGGCCGTTCGGTCGGGTTTGTCCAGCCGGGGGTGGCGGTATTCTGATGAGCAGATTCAGTTCAAGAATACGGTGATGCTTGATGTCGGGACATCCGAAGATGATATGCTGGCGCGTATGAAGCAGAAGACGCGTTATAACGTGCGGTTGGCTGCGAAAAAAGGCGTGACGGTGCGGGTAGGCAATGAAGGTGATTGGCCGATGTTGTACCGGATGTATGTGGAAACGTCGCTGCGCGATGGGTTTGTGATCCGGGATGAGGAATACTATCGGACAGTGTGGAAAATGTTTTCGAGTGTTCTGGTTGATCGTTTTTTCGAGTTGGAAGAACAGGGAAACCGAAGAACTGGAAAACAGGAAAACCCTATTGCTGAACCGTTGATCGCCGAAGTGGATGGTGAACCTGTTGCGGCGGTGTTTTTGTTTGCGTTTGCGGGGCGGGCTTATTATGTGTACGGGATGAGCCGCGAGGCGCACCGCGAGTTGATGCCGAATTATCTGCTGCAATGGGAGGCGATGCGCTGGGCCAGGGCGCATGGTTGCAGCCAGTATGATCTGTGGGGTGCGCCGGATGTTTTCGATGAGCGTGATGGTATGTGGGGTGTGTTCCGCTTTAAGGAGGGGTTGGGCGGGCAGGTGGTGCGGACGCTGGGTGCGTGGGATTTTGTGCCGAATGCGTTGTGGTATAGGCTGTATACGCAGGTGATGCCGAAGGTGCTGGATGTGATGCGTTCTTTTGGGCGGCGGGCAACACGGAAGGTAAACGAAGGGCGCGGGTAGGGCGCTTCGTTTACAAGTATTCCGGCGGGTTTGTGTTGGGGGGTCAGTCGAGGTGGATGGTCAGGTCGGAGCAGTCGAAGCGGTTGCCGCAGTTTTTGCAGATGACTTTGCAGTTGCGTTCTTCCATGATTGCACCGCAGATGTCACAGGTGTAGCTGCGCCGGGTTGGGCGGGGCTGTTCTTTGGGTGTTTGGATTTCGGCGCGGGGTTTTGAAAAGCTGGTCAGGCGGCTGGCTTCTGTGTACATGCGGCTCTCCTTGATGAGAATCACTTTCGGATGACTGGTTTGAAGAGTGAAACATCGAATTCGGCCATTCGTTGCGGGCCGAGGCGTTCGATTTCGGCGATGGCGGTTTCGAGGTCGCGGCGCAGGGCGGCTATGTCGATTCCCAGGCAGGTATCGGGGAATTTTGCCAGTTTTTTCTGGCTGCGCTGGGCCATGATGGTTGCGCCGGGGTAGTTCTGGTGAGTGATGTGCAGGTAGGAGACGGCGGCCTGTAAAATTCCCTGGTAGAGTTCGCGGATGGGGCCGGGTTCGGCGCGCCAGGCATCTTCCAGGGCTTCGTGGGATTCAAAAAATTCGCGGGCGTTGAAAAGTTCCAGCCCGGTGAGCAGTTGCCAGGGTAGGGCTGTGGCGCTGTCAGCTTCGGGGAGGGGGTTTTGTTCGCTGGTGGACATGGATATCTCTGCCTCCCCATCAGGGGATGGGCTTTGAACCCTTCTCCCGATGGGGGAGGCAGGGAGGAGGGAGTAGGGCGCAATTTTGTACTAAATGATGCCGAGGTCTTTCCCGGCTTTGCCAATGATTTCCATGGCGCGTTGGATTTCTTCAGGTTCGTGTGAGGCCAGTACTGTGGCGCGCAGCCGGGATAAGCCCTCTGGCACAGCAGGGGAAACCACCGGCAGGACGAACACATCGTTTCGTTGGCAGGCTTGTGTTAGGGCAAAGGCGCGCTCGTCGCTGCCGCAAAGCACCGGGACGATGGCTGTGGTGGTCAGCATGGTATCGAAGCCCATGTTTTTCAGGCCATGGATGAATTGGTCAGCGTTCTGGCGCAGTTTTTCGATGCGCCAGGGTTCATCGAGGATCACTTTGAAGGCTTCGTTGGCTGCGGCGGCCTGGGCAGGTGGTAGGGCCGCGGAAAAGATGTATGAGCGGGAGCCGTGTCGCAGGTATTCGATTAGTTCTTTTTTCCCGGCCACGTATCCGCCCACAGATGGGATGGTTTTGGAGAGTGTACCCATTTTGATATCCACACTGCCCCACATATCAAAATGCTCTTCGATGCCGCGCCCGGTTTTCCCGAGCACGCCAACCGAATGGGCTTCATCCATCATCAGGTAGGCGCCGTATTTTTGACAGAGTGCCACCATGCGCGGCAGGTCGATCACATCCCCATCCATGCTAAAAACTGCGTCGGCGATGACCAGTTTGGTTACGCCAGCCGGAACCTGTTGCAGGCGACGCTCGAGGTCTTCCATGTCGTTGTGCTTGAAACGCCGGAATTCGGCTCCTGACATCATGCAGCCATCGACGATGGAGGCGTGATTTAGCTTGTCAGAGAGAACGTAGTCGCCGCGCCCCATCAGGGTGGAGATGACGGTCAGGTTGGTGACGTAGCCGGATGTGTAGGTGACAGCTGCTTCGGCGTGTTTGAAATCGGCGATGGTTTGTTCAAGTTCCTGGTGAATGGTCAATGACCCGGCCAGTGAGCGGACACCGTGGGTGCCGGTGCCATAGGTGTCGATAGCGGCTTTGGCAGCGGCATTGATGCGCGGGTGGCCGATCAGGCCGAGGTAGCTGTAAGAAGCATACATTCCCATGATGCGTCCATTGACACGCACTTTTGACCCATCCAGCAGTTCTTCCACAGGCTGGTTGTAGAAATAAAAATCATGTTCCCTGGCGGCCTGGAGGCGGCTGGCCAGTACGGCCATACGCCGTGTAATGGTATCTTCGGTGTCGAAATCCATGCAAAAACTCCTCGCAGATGAAATCTTTGGGCTAGTTTAGTCGACGCCGGGTTTTCTGTAAATGCCGGTTTCCCACTAGCGCAGGGTTTTCTGGCGGTGAGTCTACTGCAAAGGGGTAATGTTGTTGACCATTTGCATGCCTACTACAAAAAAGCTGGTTCTTTGCTGATTTTGTACTTTTTATCTCTGCGTGCTCCATGTTTTCAATTTCTCAGGGGGATGCATCGCACTTCGATTTTATGAAAGCCCAGCTTCGCAGAACTTGCAGCCGCGTTTTTCGGCTTCAACAATGGCCTGGTCAGATGACCAGAAGAAATTTTCTGTGCCGATTTTTTCCACCAGGCTGCCGCGTTCCAGCATCCGATAAGCGTTATCGTGCACCCCGGCGAACATCAGTGTGCCGCCCTGCTTGTGCAGGCGATCGTAGAGCTGGTGGATGACTTCCAGCCCGGATGTGTCAATGAACGAAACCCCACGCATCGAAAGGATCAGGGCGTGCGTATCGCCCAAATTGCGGAAAGCCTCGTTGAACTGCCCGGTAGCTGCAAAGAAGATTGGTCCGGTAAGAAAGGCCACGCGCACATGGCGGCATCTCCCGGCAGTTTCGATGCCTTTTTGACGCAACTTCTCAGCATCCACTTCCTGGATGTCAATATCCAGGCTGGAAAGCTGGTTCAGGAAGATTGCGCCGGTCAGGAATGTGCCGATCAGGATGGCTTGCGTCAGGTCGAGCGCCACGGTTGCCAGCATGGTGATCAGAAAAGCCGCGATGGCAGTTTTGAAGCGTTTCCCAAAAATGAAGCGAATGGCATGCCACTCGTTCATGCGTACCGCGGTTACCATCAGCACACCCGCCAGGGCTGCCAGCGGGATGCGTGCCATAATGGGGGCCAGCAGGAACATCGAGAGCAGCAGCCCGATCGCGTGGATGATGCTGACGAGACGGGTTTGCCCGCCCGATTTGATGCCCACGCTCGAGCGGGCAATTGCTGCGGTGGCCGGAACCCCGCCAAAGAACGGAATCAGCATATTCCCCACGCCCTGCGCGATGAGTTCCTGGTTGGCTTGCAGGCGCACGCCGGTCATGTTTGAGCCGACCGCGCCGCACAGCAGGCTTTCCACCGCGCCCAGGGCTGTAATGGTTAGCGCCGGGGCGATAAATTCTTGCAAACGTGCCCATGGGATGCTGGTCAGGTCGATGCGGTCGGCCAGCAGCAGTGTTTGGGGGATTTGCCCGATCTCTTTAACCTGCCAGCCAAGCAGCACGCTTGCCAGTGTGGCAAGAATGATCCCAAGTAATGAAGATGGGAAGCGCAGGTTCCATTTGGCGGGCCACAGAAGCATGCTCAGGATGACCACGCCTGCGATGGACATGGCGTGCCAATCTGGGATGTAGCCGCCTTTGAAGTATCCTGCCAGCTTGAGCAGGGACGATTCTGCACCTTCAGTTTTTACCCCGAGAAAATTATCGATCTGACCGATGAAAATGATTAATGCAATGCCGGATGTAAAGCCGGTGATGACTGGTGAGGGGATGAAAGCGATAAAACGTCCCAGCCGCAGTAAGCCGATGATGAGTAGCAGCACGCCGGAGATTAAACCGGCAATCCAGATGCCTTGCAGCCCATATTTTTGCACCAGCACGATCAGCACGGCGCTCATGGCCCCGGTTGGGCCGCTGATCTGGTAGGGAGCGCCCGAAAGCGCGCCGATAATAAGCCCGGCGACAATGGCGGTTACCATCCCGGCGGCGGCGCTTGCACCGGAAGCCACCCCAAAAGCCAGCGCCAATGGCAGGGCGACGGCGGCTACTGTCAGCCCGGCCAGCAGGTCTTGTTGGAATTTGGCGGCGGTATAGCCGGTAAATTCATCGATATACAGTTGTTTTAAACTTCTTCTTGGCATTTAAGCACCTTCCTGACAAAAAAATCCGCGCTACGAGTAGCGCGGATGGCAATCATACCACTGTTGATGGGTTGGTTTATTCAACCTTGAGATTTCGGGCTCCGGCCCGGGTTAAGGGCCTAGCGAATTTAGGCGCTCTTGCAGGGCGGGTTTTTCGGCTGCGGGGGCAGCTTCGATGGCTTTTTGCAAGTAGGCGCGTATCCCTGCCGGGTCGTTGAGCAGGCTGGATAGTTTTGCCATTTCTGCGAAAACGCGCCACTGGTAATACGCACCGCTGCCCAGGGTAGTGGCCTGGGAATAGGCGTTGAGGGCGTCTTCATATTTCCCCTGGCCCTGGTAGGCGTTCCCCAGGTTGATCCAGGCCAGCACCGAGGCAACATCTTGCGGGCCTTCGGCCTCAATCTCTTTCTGGTAGGCTTCGGCGGCTTTGGCGAAAAGTGCGGCGCGGGTGGTTGTCTCTTGTTCTTTGGCAGCCTGGGCCAGGTAGGTTTTACCAGCGTAGGCGTAGCTCAGGTTATATTTGGGGTCAACTTTTAGGGCGCGCTCGATTTTTTCCAGCGCGGCGGGATGATCGCCCTGTGTGATCGAAAAATCAGCCCAGTCGAGCAGGTAATCGATGCGGTGGTTGGAAATGCCCAGGGAGTATTTGTAGAAACTTTCGGCGGTGGCGAAATATCCGGCCCTGGCAGCCTCATCCGCCGTGGATTCGCCCCACAGGCGGTAGATTCGCGCCATTGAGATGATGTTATCTACAATTAACGGGTTGAGCTGGTAGGCGCGCTTGAAGCGGGCCAGCGCCAGTTGGATGAAATTATCCTTTTTGGCGGCATCGGTCAGGTTCTGAGTGGCGCGAAAGTAGTGCCCACCGGTGGTGGCGTAATACTCAAACTGGGTGGGGGCCAATACCAGCGATTTTTCGTACATGGCGCTGATGGTATCGGTCTGTGATTTGTCGATGATGTTTTTTGCCAGGCTGTAGTAAATATCGGCCTGCATCGGCACCAGGTTGCTGGAAACTGCCATGAAAACTGCCAGCAGCGGCAGCAGGATGTAGCCGGTAACAGCAGGCAGGTCACTGCGGGCAGGTTTGGCGTTGCGACGGGTTTCGGTGGGGGCCAGTGCGATGGCCCAAACCAGGCAAACCAGCAGCAGCATCAGGCAGTAACCATTCAGCAGGTTGACGATGCCATCAGAAAATTCGGTGATGTTGCCGCTGGTCTGGGCCACTTTGACGGGTGTCAGTTGGGCGGCGCGCACCAGCCAGAAAATGATTGAGATAACGAGGGCCAGCCCCAGGGCGGAAAAAAGATCGCCCCAGCCAGGTTTGCGCCCGGAAATGGAATCCGCTTCTAGTTGGATGAAAATCCCGGCGACCAGCAGTGTTCCCATAAAAAGCAGCAGCATACTGAAGGATGTTGGGCCATCTGCGCCGGAGAGCGAGGTGAGCGAATAATTCAGCGTGGTGAAGGCGGATGTGGATGCCTGCGGGACGGCGATGTGTACCGCGCCCAGTGTGACCATTGCCATGACCAACGCGCCGATCTGAACACTGGTGCGCTGGAAATCGCCCTGGAGCTGGCTGCCGCTATTTTTGGCTGTTTTGGCCGCTGGACGGCTGCGCCCCGCGTTTTTGGCCGGGGTTTCGGCGGCGTGAGATTCCTCGGCTGGGAGCGGGAACTGGCCGGTGATGAAAATTAGCCCGATAAGTACCCAGGTCAGTGAGGCTGTGGCGACGACCGAAATGCCCGAGAGGGTTTCTACGTAGTGGGAGATGATGGCTGCCAGGAATCCGATCAGCGCCAGGGCGCGCCAGGCTTCGGGGCGGCGCGTGCTTTCGATGGGGCGGAAGGTGCGGTATACGAGTATGCCCAGCGGCCCGGCCAGCAATGCCATCGGCACGCCCAGCCCGAGGTAGGCCGCTTGTGAGAGTGCTATCAGTGCCAGGGTGGTGATGAATCCCAGGGATAGGGCTAGGCCCCAGTAGAGGTTGCGCTCGAAGGGTGAATCGAGCAAATCTAGCCAGCGCAGGGCGTAGTAGAAAACCGCCAGGAACAGGCCATATTCGGCCACTGTGCCCAGCAGCCCGAAGAAGCCCATGGCGTCCCAAAATTCGTTGTGCGAGCGATCAAAGGTGACGGTGTGGCCTTCGGTGATGTACATTTCGGGGTCGTAGTAAGCGCCATAGATGCTCTGGATGGTTTCGGGGCCGTAGCCCACCAGTGGGCGGATGGCGTTCCAGCGGTCGGGGAGCGGGGTGTCGGGGGTTTCGGCGGGGATGTTGAGGGGGGCATGGGGCGACATTACGCGTGACATGCCGGTCCACATCAAGACGCGCATCCGGCCGGTACCGCCTTGCAGTTCAAAGACGCGCGCCAGCAGGCCAAATGTGGGCGATTTTCGCAGGCTGTCGAGCGGGCCGCCAGGGATGTTGAGTATTACCAGGAAGGCTGCGGATACCAGCCCCAGGATGAAAACGGCATAGAGTACCCGGCGTAAGCGCCAGTAGAGCAGCAGTAAAAAGGCGAAAACCGCCAGCCCAGCGAAAAGCCCCAGCAGTGGGCCGCGGCTGCCGGTGTACCAGATCGCCACCAGGTTTAGGATGGAAATGATGGCGTAGATAGTGGCGCGCAGCAGGTCGGCGGATTGTGGTGCGCGGGCGGTTCGGTAGGTATACACTGCCAGGATGGCGCGCCCGGCCAGGATGAAGAAGGTCATTGTCAGGTATGCCCCGGTGAAGATGGGGTGGCCGATGGTGGATGCTACGCGGGTTTCCACGTCAAAGTTCCAGATCTGGAGGATGTGCGCATCCAGGCCGAATTTTTGGTAGATGGCGTAGATATCCACAAAGAAAGTGGCGGCAGCCAGCAGGCCGAGCAGGCGCTCCAGTTGTTCGCGGCGGCGCAGGTTGGCGGCTATGATTGCAAAGAGCAGGATGTACGAGATCAGGGTGTATGCGCTGCGTGAACGGTAGAGAGAGCCGATGAGACTTATCGTTGGCGAGATGGAGAAGATGGTGGAGAGGATGTACGCCAGCACCATCAGCGCAGCCGGGAGCATGAGCGGGATGCGGAAAAATTGCCAGGGTTTGTCCGGGCGTGGGATGCGCTCAAAGCGGATGCCGCCCTCGCTGATGAGTTTGATGCCCCAGGCGGCCAGCGCTACCAGCACAATCGCACGCAGCAGCATGATTTTGGGCGCTTCGAACGTTACCGAGGAATCAATGTTGAAGAACACCGGGGTGATGAAAGTGATGGCAAGCCAGGCGGCTTCCATCAGGCCATCGCAATAACGACTGATCCGATTCATCTGGGGAAAAATCCTTTCCAGGCTAATTTGGCTGGCGGGGAAATGTTACCATCGTTTTTCGATTCCGTCAGAAGTGATGGCTGGAGGCCGGGGCCATCCAAAACTGTAAAATTTCCTGCAACTGCGCTATGGCGTGGTTGCGCGGTGTAATCGTTCTCCATCATTCATGTTTTATCGTGCGGACTTCGATTTATCACACAGTTGTGTAGAATTAATATTACTGTTGGTATTGACATACTGTGTAATACACTGTATAATATGACTAAAGGTGAAGCTATGGACAATACTCTCTATGAAAACACAATCCTGGAATTGCGGCGCGGCGTGATCGTGCTGGGGGTCCTCAGCCAGTTGGATGAAGAGCAATATGGCTATTCCCTGCTCAAACTGCTCTCAGACAAAGGCCTGGAACTCGATCAGGGCACGCTCTACCCGCTGCTGCGGCGGCTCGAAGGCCAGGGGTTGCTCGCTTCGGTCTGGAAGATCGAAGAATCCCGCCCGCGCCGCTACTACGTCATCAGCCCCGATGGGCGCGAACTGCTGCCCCGGCTGAAAGAAGAATGGGCGCGCATTGTGTCTATGATGGAAAAAATGCTCGCGTAACCGTGTAAGGCTGGATCATCCCGCCCCCACCAAAACACAGAAAGGAAAAATCCTATGAAACTCATCGACCGTTATGTCTCGGAAGTTGGCAAACGCCTGCCCGCCAAAACCCGCGCAGACATCGAAAACGAACTGCGCTCCACGCTCGAAGATATGCTCGAAGACCGCGCCGCCCAGGCTGGCCAACCTGCTGATGAAGCCCTGGCCGCCGACCTGCTCAAGGAATATGGCGCACCCGATAAAGTGGCTGCCACCTACCAGCCCGCGCAATATCTCATTGGGCCGCGTCTCTACCCGTTTTTTATGATGGTGCTGAAGATTGTCGTTTCCGTGCTGACGGGTGTGGCCGTTTTCGGGTTCGCCATCCGCTTTGGGAGCGGGCCCGCCACCACTGCCGCTTTCATCTCACAAATTGGCAAATCCCTGCTGGAATATTTCGGCGGGCTGATGAGCGCCTTTGGCAACATCGTCATCGTCTTTGCCATTTTGCAGCGTGTCCTGCCCGAATCAGAATTTGAAGATGAGAAAAACGAGTGGAATCCGTCTGACCTGATGAAAGAACCGGAGCCGGACGATATCAAAGCCTGGGAACCGATCTTCACCATCGCCTTCACCGTTGCCGGTCTGGTCATCTTCAACTTTTACCCCAACCTGCTCGGCTTCAGTTTCTACACTGACAACATCTGGGTCTTTATCCCGGCCTTTTCAGATGCCTTCTTCCGGATGCTGCCGTTCATCAACCTGGCCTGGATCTTGCAAATTGGCCTGCAACTGCTGCTGCTGCGCCAGGGCCGCTGGACGACTGCCTCGCGCTGGTTCTCGCTCGTTATCCAACTCCTGGGTGTTGGCATCGCCGCCAGCCTGCTGACCGGGCCATCCATCATCGCTTTCAACGCCTCTGCCCTGGTCAACAGCCCCATGACTCCTGAAACTGTTGCCCTGCTGGGCACCATCTTCGAGCAAATTGGCCGCTGGGCGCTCATCATCGCCGTTGTCGCCGGTGGCGCAGATGCTGTCAAAACCCTGGTGCGCATTTTCAAGAAGAAGTAAGCGATAGATGAGACTTGTACCCCTTGCGAAGTTTTTTGCCTTCGCAAGGGTTTTTTTTATACTACAATCAACCCACGCAAACCTTCACTCAAAAGGAAAACCACATGACCAAGACTGCCCCCCCCCGATTTATCAGCCCCGAAGATTTGTACCACTTCCAGGTACTCTCCAGCCCCCAGATTTCCCCCGATGGCAAACACGTCGTCTACCGCCTGCAACGGGTGGACAAAAAAACCGAGAAAAAGTACGCCAACCTGTGGGTTGTACCCACCAGCGGCGGCGAGCCGATCCAGTTCACGCGCGGCGACCACGCTGACGGAGCACCGAAATGGTCGCCGGACGGAAAATCCATCGCCTTCCTGTCCAATCGCGGCGAGGCCGAAAAGCCTGCCCAAATCTACATCATCCCCTTTACCGGCGGAGAAGCCTACAAACTTTCCAACATCGATGGCGAGATCAACTCCTTCGATTGGTCACCGGATGGTAAAAAACTGTATTGCTCGGTGCGCAAACTCGACGCCGAAGAGTTGGAACGCCAAAAAGACGAGCAGAAGAAAAAACTGGGCGTAGTGGCGCGCCATTACGAGCGTATCTTCTACAAACTGGATGGCTACGGTTACCTGCCCAAAGAGCGCACCCACATCTGGGTGGTGGATGTGCGCACCGGCAAGGCCAAACAACTCACCGACCATGCTGTTTTCGATGAAAGCGCCCCCGCCATCTCGCCGGATGGCACGCTGCTGGCTTTCATCTCCAACCATGCCAAAGACCCCGACCTGTCGCCTGATACCGATGACCTGTTCGTGATGCCCGCCTCGGGCGGCGATGCCCGCAAAATCGACGCGCCGCTCGGCCCCAAGCATCGCCCCGTCTTTTCTCCCGATGGCAAGTGGATCGCCTACCTCGGCGTAGATGGCGCGGGCGAATGGTGGCGCAACACCGGCCTGTGGGTCGTCCCGCTGGAAGGCGGCGCCGCCCGCAACCTGCTGGCTGGCAAAGACATCAGCGTTGGCGCAGACTGCATCGCCGACCTGAACGCCATCGACACATCCGCGCCGGTGTGGGCCACCGACGGCAAATCCATCTACTTCCAGGCGGCCTGGCATGGCTCGTCACTGCTCAAGCGGGTGGATGTCGCCAGCGGGGAAGTGGCCAACATCGTCGGCGAGGGAGGCGCTGTCGGGGCGTTTTCGCTGGATAAGGCCCAGGCGAAGGTGGCCTACTTCTTCGGACAGATGCACGATCCGGGGCAGGTTCATCTCTCTGAGATTGGGAGCAAATCCACCCGTCACCTGACTCACGTTAACCGGAGCATTTTCGAAGCTGTGACTTTATCCAAAGTGGAAGAAGTGTGGTTCAAAGGCCCGGACGGCAACGACCTGCAAGGCTGGATCATGTTCCCGCCCGATTTCGACCCGAAGAAGAAATACCCCTCGATCATGGAAATCCATGGCGGCCCGCAAACGCAATATGGCAAGTTTTTCATGCACGAGTTCTACTACCTGGCGGCGAAGGGTTACGTGGTTTACTTCTGCAACCCGCGCGGCGGGACGGGCTACGGCGAAGCCCACACCAAATCCATTTGGGGCCAGTGGGGCACCACCGATTACGCCGACCTGATGGCCTTTGCCGACCTGATGGAAAAGAAGCCTTACATCGACAAAAAGCGCATGGGCGTAACCGGCGGCTCGTATGGCGGCTATATGACGGTCTGGATCGTGGGACACACCAACCGCTTCAAGGCGGCGGTGACACAGCGCTGCGTCAGCAATTTCGTCAGCTTTTGGGGTTCCACCGACCTGAACTGGATCTGGGAACAGCCGCTCCAGGCCGGGATGCCGTTCCAGGATTTGAGCAAATACTGGGAACGCTCGCCGATTGCTTACATCGGCAACTGCAAAACGCCGATGAAAGTGCTGCACTCTGAGCAGGATCACCGCTGCCCCATCGAACAAGGTGAGCAGGTTTTTGTGGCGCTCAAACGCCAGGGTATCGATACCGAATTCGTGCGATTCCCCGATTCTCCGCACGGCCTCTCGCGCGTGGGCCGCACCGACCGCCGCATCGCGCGCCTCAAGCACATTGGGGATTGGATGGATAAGTATTTGAAGTAGAACCAGAGCCTTGCGAAGGTTTCAAGCCTTCGCAAGGCTTTTTAATCCGGCTTCATCCAGAATCGGGATGCCAAGCGCCAGGGCCTTATCGTGCTTCGAGCCAGGATTTTCTCCCAGCACCAGGTAGCTGGTCTTTTTGCTGACCGAATCGGTCACCTTGCCACCATGCTGCTCGATGAATTCTTTGACGCCTTCGCGGCTCAACGTTGGCAGTGTGCCCGTAACCACAAAAGTCAATCCTGCCAAAGCCTGATTACTGATAACTGATAACTGATTACTGCCCTGCGGCCATACTCCCGCCGCTTTGAGCTTTTCCAACAGCCTGCGGTTGGCCTCGCGGCTGAACCAGTCCACAATCGATTCGGCGGTGTTGGGGCCAAAGCCTTCGATGGCCTGCAGGTCTGTAGCGCTGGCTTGAGCCAGCGAATCCAAATTGCCAAAATGCTTTGCCAGGTCGCCAGCTGCCACTTCCCCCACGCCGTGGATGCCCAGGGCGGCGATCAGGCGGTTTAACGGCTGCGCTTTGGTTGTAGCAATCGCTGCCAGCAGGTTATCGGCTTTTTTATCGGCAAAACCTTCCAGGGCGAGCAGTTGGGGTTTTTCCAGCGTGTACAGATCCGCCACATCGCGGACAAGTCCCTCCGCGATGAGCTGCTCCACTATCTTGATGCCCAGCCCGTTGATGTCCATCGCGCCCTTCGAGACGAAATGCTCCACGTTGCGGACAAGCTGGGCCGGGCAGGCGGCGTTGACGCAGTACCAGGCCACTTCGCCCTCGAAGTGCTCCACCGGCTGCCCGCAGGCGGGGCAGGTTTGCGGCGGGAGGTAGCTTTGCTCTGCGCCGTTGCGCACATCCACCACCGGGCCGATGACGTAGGGGATAACTTCGCCAGCGCGTTTGACCAGCACCCGGTCGCCGATGCGGATGTCTTTCTCGGCGATGTAGTCGAAGTTGTGCAGGGTGGCGTTTTTGACGATGACACCGTTGATTTCGACCGGTTCCAGCGCGGCGCGGGGCGTCAGGACGCCGGTGCGGCCCACTTCCACGTCGATGTTGAGCAGTTGGGTGGTCACTTCGCGGGCCGGGAATTTGAAGGCGATGGCGCCGCGCGGGTCTTTGCCCACAAAACCGAGTTCGGCGGCCAGGGTCAGGTCATCGAGCTTGATGACCATGCCGTCGGCTTCGTAAGGCAGGTTGTCGCGGCCTTTGTCCCAGGTTTCGGTGTAGCTGATGGCTTCTTCGAGCGTGTCGAAGCGCCGGGCCACATCGGTGACGGGGAAGCCGAGGTCTTTGAGCCAGTTCAGGAGTTCCCACTGGGATGTGGGGGGAGAAAAATCCCTCACGCCTGCCCTCTCCCGAGGGGAGAGGGGGTTTTCGAAATAAACTACCTGGTAGACGAGGATGGTCAGCGGGCGGGTGGCGGTGATGGCCGGGTCAAGCTGGCGCAGCGACCCAGCCGCCGTGTTGCGCGGGTTCAGGTAGGTTTTCTCGCCAGCGTCGGCCAGCTTTTGGTTCAGCGCGTCAAAATCGCGGTTGGCGATGAAGATTTCACCGCGAATCACAAGGGTATTGGGGAGTGGTGATTGGGAATTGGTGGAAGCGTCAAAAAGGGATAGCTGTCCGGCTGGCTGTTCGTTTTCCGCTTTCCACTTTTCACCATCCACTGGAATTCTCAGCGGAATCGTCCTCACCGTGCGCAGGTTCGCCGTTATATCTTCGCCAATCTCCCCGTCGCCGCGCGTCGCGCCCTGGACGAAGACTCCGTCCCGGTAATGGAGAACAACGCTCAACCCGTCGATTTTCGGCTCCACTGTGAATTTGGCCCGCTCCACCCGGTCATCCAGCTTGCGGATGCGCTCGTACCAGGCCCGGGCATCCTCCGCGCCGAAGGCATTTGCCAGGCTGAGAATGGGCCGCGGATGCCTGACCTTCTCGAACTTCTCCGAAACCACCGTCCCGGCGCGCTGGCTGGGAGAATCGGGGCTGATCCATTCGGGATGTTCGGCTTCGAGGGCCTTGAACTCATTCCACAGCTTGTCATACTCCGCATCGCTGATGATGGGGTCATCCAGCACATGATAACGATACAGGTGAAAACTGAGTTCCTGCTTGAGTTGAGTATAACGGTCAAATGTGGTCATATAAAAATTATCCAACTGTTCCGCCCTCACCCGTGAGAACCCTTCTCCCCCCGGGAGAAGGGCAGGGATGAGGGAAAAGATTGTAATTCCAGGCGAACTTGAGTGATCACAAATTATAACCTGACTCTGGTTTGCCCCTTGACATTAACGTTACGTCAGGGTTTATATTAAGGCCATGTTCACCGTAAAACAACTTTCAGACATGGCGGGCGTCACCCCGCGCACCCTGCACCACTATGACCAGATTGGGCTGCTCAAGCCATCCCAGGTTGGCGAAAATGGCTATCGCTACTATGCGGAGGAGGCCCTGCTGCGTCTCCAGCAGATTTTGTTCTACCGCGAGCTGGACCTGCCGCTGGATGACATCAAAAAAATCATGGGACGCCGTGATTTCGATGCCCTGGCGGCGCTGGCGGGCCACAAGCTGGAACTGGAAAAGCGCCTCGAGCGCCTGCTGCGCCTGATCGAAACGGTGGACGATACCATTTTGCACATGAAAGGACAAAAAACAATGAGCAAGAAACAACTTTTCGCGGCTTTTAGCGATGAAGAACAGGAAAAAATGGCCGCCGAGGCCGAACAGAAGTACGATGCCGCCACCGTGCGCGAATCGAACCGCAAGTGGAAGGCTTACGGCAAAGAAAAACAGCAGGCCATCCTGGCCGAAGGCAACCAGGTTTATGTTGATCTGATCGCCGCCATGCCGAAGGGCGCGAAATCGCCCGAAGTGCAGGCCATCATCGAGCGTTGGCGCAAGCACATGGACTATTTCTGGACGCCCAACCTCGACCAACTGCTCGGCCTGGCCGAAATGTACAACAATGATCCGCGCTTCAAAGCCAACTACGACGCCATGCACCCCGGGCTGGCCGAGTTCATGCGCGAAGCCGTCAAAGTGTATGTCGATGCCCGAAAATAACCAGGGCGGGCCAGTGGAAGTACCCCACCGGCCCGTTTTTTATACATTGCCGAGCAAGTCATCCAATTTTTGGTGAATGGGAATGGATTTTTCGCTCGCCCAGGCCTCGATCCCCTCCCAAAATTCATCTGCCGCCCGGGCAATCCCAGCCGGGTCATCCAACCCGCCGCTGGCTACCATTTCACAGAGTTTCACATAACCCGATGGTTTATCCGTTAACACCATACTTTCGGCAAACATGGTTGCTGACGATGTATACAACTTGCGGTTGGCCAGCCCGATGAGATACGCGCCATACTGCGCCATCTCCACCGCCAGCGCCGCCAGGTTCTCGGTTTTTGCCAACGCCCGCGCATTGCGGATTTTCCCCAGGAATTCGTACAACTCCCCGACAATCACCCCGCTAACCAGTTCGTCAAACGCTTCAGCGGGGTGCGCGTACACGGGCTTTTTTAGCCGCTCGAAAAAATGCTGCGGGTCATAGAGCGGCAGCACATTAATGCACGAACCATGCGTCAGCGGCCAGAACTCATCCAACCCGGCGGCCCACTCCAGCAGCACGTCCGCGCTCTGCACGTTAACTTCGGCCTTCCAGCCCCCTTCCGACCACTCGTAAGAAGTATCGACTTCCTTACCGCGCACCACGCAAAACATCTCAATATCACTATACGGGCCATCTGTGCCGCGCGCCAGTGAGCCATACAACCCAATTGCCAGCACATCAAACTTTGCCCTGAATTTCGCGGCGATTTCGTTTGCGCGCGCCATGCGCGCCTCGTGGGAAAAAGGTTGCGGGCCGCTCGTATGCTGGCTCAAATACTTCACTTCTGTTTCAATTTTCCCGTTTTCAATCGACAAAATCCGGTAACCGATGGCATCACTTTCGGTTTCCAGTTGCCCGGCATATTTTTTAAGCTGGTAAAACGTGGATGGCGTTACATACTGGGTCACATTGCCCTGGATGATCAGCGCCTCGGTGTGGTAATGCCCGCAAAACAAGCTGATTTTGTGCGGCGTGCTGGCAAGTATCTCCAGCACCTCGGCGCGGTTTTTCAGCGGATAATTTTTATCCATCAACGTCTCACCGCAATCCAGCACCGGGTGATGGATAAACAGCAGGAAATCCTGCCTGATCTGGGCAATTTGCCCGGCCAGCCAGGCCAGTTGCGCCGCGTCCACGCTGTAACTGCCCGAATCCAGGAACAGCACCGGGGTGCCCGCGATGCTGCGCGCATAATAGGCCTGCGGGCCGCCAAACACGCCTTTTTCCACAAAAACCTCGGGCTGGTCATGATTCCCCAGCATAATCTGCGCATCAAACCCGCGCTGGCGGATTTGCTCCAAAAACCATTCCGTCCCACTGCGCGTTTCGGCAATGTCGCCCGAAACGATGAGCTGCGTGATATTCTGCGCCTGGAGCGCATCCAGCACTGCCAGCACATGCGCGCGCGAATCGATCAGTTTCAATTCCGCAATGGCGTTATCAATATGCAGATCAGTGATTTGGGCGATGATACTCATTTGACCCTCGAAAGTAGTGTGATTTGCTAAACCGCGCTGCTATTCAGGAATTGATCGAATGTTTCCAGCGCTGCGGGCATGTTCTGGCGGGCGAACCCAAGCCGGAAGTTGTTTCCGGGATGCCCGTACATGCTGCCTGGCAGGAGCAGTACCCCACTCTGATTCACCAGTCGGTCACAAAAGGCATCGATCTCACCCTGGAGCAGTTTCGGGAAGGCGATGGGGCCAGCATTGGGGCGCACCCATGCGAACAGGTTGGCGCGGCGGGTGAAGAAGTCATCGAGCAGGGCCAGGTTGTGCTGAATAATCGTCAGGCTGCGGGTAGCCAATTGCTGGCGGTGGCGCAGGGCCAGTTCGGCCAGGAATTCGCTGGGGGCGCTGTTGCAGATGGTGGTGTAATCTTTCAGCGCGGCCATTTTGCGGTAGATATCTTCGTCACGGGTGGCGATCCAGCCGATGCGCAGCCCGGCCAGCCCGTAGGTTTTGGACATGACTCCCAGCGAGGTGAAGTTCGGGTCAAGGTCACAGGCAGCGGGCAGGCGGTCTGACGGATCATGCTCCAGTTCGCGGTAGACTTCGTCAGAGAAGAGCAATATGCCTCGCTCCCGGCAGAAAAGCGACAGGGCGGTCTGTTCCGCGCGGGACATTAACCAGCCGGTGGGGTTGTGCGGGGTGTTGATCACGATCAGGCGTGTATCCGGCCGGATTATCCGCTTGAGTTCATCGAAATTGAGCGCCCAGGCGTTTTCCGGGCGGGCTTCCCAATAAGAGACATCCGCCCCGAGGCTCCTGGCAATTTCATAAAGCGACTGGTATCCCGGCCAGTGGACGATGACGTGGTCGCCGGGCTGGAGAACGGCCTGCATGTAGAGCGTGATGGCCTCCTGCGCGCCCGCGTGAACGAGAACATGCTCGGGGGCGATGGTTTCGTAGATTTTGGCGATTTCGCGGCGGAGCGATGGCGCGCCGAGTGATTCGGTGTAGCCGAGCCAGTGGCGTTTGAAGGCATCATCCGCGCCAGGTTCGAGGGCCAGCAGGTCAGCGATGGCGAGCGATTCGCAGTCGGAACTGCACAGCAGGTAGCGGGCGTTGAATTCGTAGCGGGCGAAGTAGCGTTCGAGGAGGAAGGGGGAGGGGTTCATGGGAATTGGTCGAAAGTGGAAAGTGAAGGATTATGGTTTCCTGTCACCGAATTTGAACATAATACCACTTGCCGTTTCGTTTTCCAAAAAAATCAAGCAAGGTTTCATAACAGCCAGGGTTTAGAACCCAGGCATCGCCGTAGCCGTAGTGGTAAATCTCGCTGTAGCCTGTCAAAATTTCAGTCCCATCGTACCAGAGATTGTATAAACCGTCTTTTTTGAAGAAAAAGATGGGCTTTTTTCTTAAGATTTGGAACCCAAAGGTATCTTCGTAGCCAAATTTTTCTCGAAGTGATGTGCCGTTATCGATAATTACCCCCGTGTAATTAAAATCTGAGCCTTCATAGTGCATGACTTCCAAAATCCAACGCCCTTGAAACTCCTGCAATCCAACCAGACGCTCGTTCGCGTACCCACCCCATGTGCCGGTATCGATTCTGTAAATTTCCTCGTTATTTTTTCTCACACTCACATATCCATTATTAGATGGCTGAGGCTCTGTTTCGTGGGTATCAACATAGTCGCCATTGATGCGAATATAGTTGTACTGATTAGAGTGACAAAGTGGATCAGTGATAGGGAATGGCGAGTAATCTTCTCCCTGGATGAATAAAAAGCCATAAGCTGATAAGTTTTCGCCCTGGATTTCTAGTGATTTGATAAACAATCCTGCTTTTACTTCTGTGGGGAGAAAGGTTGGCGTGGGTGGCTGGGTTGCTTTTGGCGTTGCAGATGCGGGAAGACGGGTTTCGCTGGGCGAAAGTGCCTGGGTCAATGTTATTGATGGCGCAATTGCGGTTGATGTTGGGCTGGGAATAGATGTCACCGGGCCGCAGGCGGCCATGAGCAGGATTATGAAAAGGGAAAATTGTTTATTCATGGTGCCACCCGATGGCATATCGATGATTAATGGGTAATTATGGCTTATCCGTTACTGCCAATTTGAAAACATCATCGAAGTGCAACTGGTCGTGGTAGATGCCGATGCGCAGCATGGTGATGAGGTTGCACCAGCCAAAGGCCGGGTCGTACAGGTAGATGTTGCCGAGGATGGCTTCATCTTTCCCGGTGTAGAAGGCGCGCACCCTGGCGTGCAGGGCGCGGTTTTCGGCTTTGAGTGTTTCGAGTGGGACGGGTTTGCGCGGGCTGTAGCGCGGAGTCCATAGAAAGCCGACCCACATGGGAAACGTGGCGCGGCGGTAGACATCATCGATTTCGGTGGGGTAGGGACGGTTTTTGCGCAGCCTGCCGTACCAGCCAAGGAAATTCCAGGCAAATGTGACAATTGGGTAGCTGCTGGCGATCAGCAGGTAGTTATGATCGATGATTTCGCCGATGCTCCACTCGTTGGGGGCCGGGCGCTGCCAGATTTGGGCATCTGTCAGGCCGTTAAGTGCGGCGAAAGCGGTTTCGCGCTGTTGGTCGAGCAGGTCGAGGTAGGTGGGGATGATTTCCAAATTGACTTTCCTGAAAAGAAGACCGCAGACCCAAAATAGCGGCCTGCGGTCTTTGTGGATGGCTTTACCCGATCACTCTTACTTCCCGTGGCATATCGCTCATCGACTCTACGCCGGTTTCGGTGATGACCATGTTGTCTTCAATGCGCACGCCGCCTTCGCCGAGCATGTAAATGCCGGGCTCGACGGTGTAGCACATGCCAGGTTCAAGGATTTGCATGTTGTCGCCGCGCATGTACGGTTCTTCATGACCTTCCATGCCGATGCCGTGTCCGGTGCGGTGGCGGAATAATGGGCCATAGCCAGCCATGGTGATTACATCGCGAGCGGCGATATCCACATTGGCGCAGGGGACGCCCGGTTTCCCGGCGGCGCGCCCGGCGGCGTTGGCTTCTTGCACAATTTTGTGGATGTTCAGGAATTTGGCATCCACATCGCCAACCGCGAAGGTGCGCGTCAGGTCGGAGATGTAGCCTTCGTAAGCTGCGCCCCAATCGACCAGGAACAGGTCACCATGCTGGACTTTGCGGTCGGTGGGCGAGGCGTGCGGGTTGGCGGTGTTCGGGCCGCCGGAAACGATTGGGCTGAAGGGCATTTCGGGCTGGGAACCGTTGCGGAGCAGTTGGATGACCAGTTCGTTGGAGAATTCCATCTCAGTCATGCCGACTTTGAAGAGCTTGAGCGCCGCTTCCAACCCATCCTGGGCGATTTTGACTGCTTTGCGCATTTTGGCGATCTCGTCGGCATCTTTGCGCAAACGCAGTTCGGCCAGTGTCAGGGATGCATCGGGGAAGCTGGATTGTGGCGCGGCCTGCTCGATGAAGCGATATTCCAAAATTCGCAGGGCGCGCGGTTCCACGCCGATGGTTTTTCCGTTGATGTTGAGCGTGCCAACGGCTTTTTCAAAGGCCGTGTGCCATTCCGCCGGATTTTCAGCATAGGTGAAAACGCTCATAGCGTAGGGCAGGTTGGCCGTTTTGGCAGCTTCCAGTTCGGGCAGGACGATGACCGGGTCTTTGCCGGGGGTATAAAGCACCACTGTGGGCCGTTCCATCAGGTGGAAGTGCAGGCCGGTCAGGTAGGTGAGGGTCTGGCCGGGGTTGATGGCAACCGCATCCAGGTTGTTTTTTTCCATGTAACCGGCGAGTTTATCAAAACGGATGTTGGACATTTAGACTCCTATGTAGAGGCACGGCGAAGAGCTTGCAGAACAGTTTCCGTAGATTATACCGCCGTGCCCCAACGAATTGGATATCGTTGGGGCACGGCAGGGGAATTTTTGGGAAGTGCATCGCACCAGACGGGTGATGCGTCTCGTAAGCGGGGAAATCGCCAGCTTGAGCCTCATCCCGTTAAAAACGGTGCGGCGCACCCCCGGCAGGCCACGTTATTTGCGATATTTTCGGGTAAAAAACTGTGCGATGACCCAATCCACCAACCAGGGCATATTCTCATCAGCCCAAATGGCTGGCCCGAACCACCAGGGGATGACCAGCCTGCGGCGCGGATGTTTGGCCACGTCGATCACCCGTTGGGCAACATATTCGGATGTCATATACATCCAGCCCGGGACTTTGAAATTCACCAACTCGCTTTTGCCGGTATGCTGGCCGAATTCGGTATGGGCCGGGCCAGGGTAAATCCCGCTGACGTGGATTCCGTAAGGGGCCACTTCGCGCCGCAGCGAATCGCTGAAGCCGCGCACGCCAAATTTGGTGGCAGCATAAACCGAATACATCGGTGCAGCCAGCCAGCCCGCCACCGACGACATGTTGATGATGTGCCCGTTGCGCTGTCTTTCCATATATGGCAACACGTTGCGGGTGACTTCGATCAGTCCGGTCAGGTTGACGGCAATCTGGGTGTCAATGTCGCGCCCTGGCTGGAGCTTGTCCAGCCAATCCAGCCGCCCAAAACCGGCGTTGTTGAAGAGAATATCGATTCTGCCATAGATCTCAACAACGCTTTTAACCATGTTGATGACATCGGCGCGATTGGCAACATCCACCGGGGTTGCCATGGCCTCACCGCCGTCTCTCTGGATGCGTTCCACCTCGGCCTGCATCCGGTCAACGCGCCGGGCTGCCAGCACAACCGAAGCGCCTTCTTTGGCGAACAGCCGCGCGGCATCCTCGCCAAACCCCGAGGATGCGCCTGTAATGAGCACCACTTTATCTTTGAGAGTTATTGCCATGGTGACTCCTGACCGACAAATGGATTCCAAAGTACCCAGACTTTGGATTTTCTGACAACCGACTCGTTAGATTCCATAAAAAAATGCGTAATGTGTAACTTAATTGTACTCGAATGCTTCGTCACACATTACGCATTGCGGATTATTCGTCACCTCCCGCTTCAACATCCTGCGGCTGGTACTCTTCAGGACGCTTGCGGGGGCGCACCGGTTCCACACTTGGTTCCGCTTCCAGGGCAATTTCCAGCACCTGATCCATGTGCGTTACCGGGATAATTTTCAGGTCGGTGCGCACTCGTTTGGGTACATCTACCAGGTCTTTCAGGTTGCGCTCGGGCAGCATGACCACTTTCAGCCCGGCACGATGGGCCGCCAGCACCTTCTCGCGCACGCCGCCGATCATCAAGATGCGCCCGCGCAGGGTGATTTCGCCGGTCATAGCCACCTCGCGGAAGATGCGCCGCCCGGTGAAGGCTGAAATCAGCGCCGTGCAAAGCGTGATGCCTGCGCTCGGCCCATCTTTGGGGATGGCGCCCTCCGGCAGGTGCATGTGGATGTCGAGTCGCTCGAAAACTTCCGGTTCGATGCCAAACAGCGGTGCGCGCGATTTGAGATAGGTCAAGGCCGCCTGGGCGCTTTCTTGCATCACATCGCCAACCTGGCCGGTAATTTGCATCGAGCCTTTGCCTTCCATCAGCGCCACTTCGATCGACATGATCTCGCCGCCATTTTCGGTCCAGGCCAGGCCGGTGGCTACGCCGACTTCATCCTGGCGTTCGGCTTCGGTCTGGAAGTATTGCGGCGGCCCCAGGAATTTTTCCACCATGTTGGGGGTCACAATGCTAGGATATTCGCGTCCCTCAGCCTTAAGCCGCGCCGCCTTGCGGATGACGCGCCCAATTTCGCGCTCCAGGTTGCGCACCCCGGCTTCATAGGTGTACTCGCGGATGATGCGCTGCATCGAACTATCTGAAAAGCGCAAGCCGCTGTCATCCATACCGTTTTCTTCCATCTGGCGTGGGATCAGGTAGCGGTCGGCGATCGCCATTTTCTCTTCTTCGATATAGCCTGGGAACTCGATGATTTCCATGCGGTCGAGCAGCGCAGGCGGGATCGGCCCCAGGTAGTTGGCGGTGGTCACAAACATAACCTTCGACAGGTCAAAATCCAACTCCAGGTAGTGATCGCTGAAGGCGAAGTTTTGTTCCGGGTCGAGCACTTCCAGCAGCGCCGAAGATGGGTCGCCGCGAAAATCATTTCCCAGCTTGTCGATCTCATCCAGCATAAAGAGCGGGTTGGCGCTGCCGGCCCGTTTCATTGTCTGGATGATGCGCCCGGGCAGTGCGCCGATATAGGTGCGGCGGTGGCCGCGAATTTCGGCCTCGTCACGCACACCGCCCAGCGATACGCGCACGAATTTGCGCCCCAGCGCCTCGGCAATTGAGCGCCCCAGCGAAGTTTTGCCTACGCCGGGTGGCCCCACAAAGCACAAGATTGGCTGGCGCTCTTTCTTGGGCTTGAGCGAGCGCACTGCGATATATTCCAGGATGCGGTCTTTGGCTTTTTGCAGCCCATAGTGATCGCGATCAAGGATTGTGCCAGCGTTGCGCACATCCAGGTTATCTTCTGTCGAGTTATTCCAGGGCAGGTCGAGGATCCAGTCCAGGTAAGTGCGGATGATGGCCACTTCCGGGGCCATCGGCGGCATCTGGTTCAGGCGTTCCACTTCCTTCATTGCTACAGCGCGGGCTGCATCGGGTAGCGAGGCCTGCTCCAGCTTTTCGCGCAGATCATTCACATCGCGCGTCCAGATGTCGCCTTCGCCCAACTCACTCTGGATGGCTTTCATCTGCTCGCGCAGGTAAAACTCTCGCTGGCTTTTATCCACCTCGCTTTGCACCTTGTTGTGGATGTTTTCTTCCAGCTCAAGCACATCCAGTTCCTCCGCCAGCAGCGTGTTGATGCGTTCCAGCCGCGATTTGGGGCTTGGGTTGAGCAGCAGTTTTTGGCGCTCTTCGAAGGCTACCGCCAGCGTGGTGGCGATCATGTCAGCCAGCCAGCCTGGCTCGGCAATGTTCAGCGCAAAAAGCTGGGCTTCTTCGGGCATCGAACGGTTTAACTGCACCACGCGCTCAAACTGCCCCAACACCGAGCGCATCAGCGCCTGGGTTTCCTTGTTGGCATCGGTTGGCTCGTCAATAACGCGCGCCTTCACTTTGATGACCGGCGTAAAACGTGTAAATTCGACAATTTCCACGCGCCGCCGGCCCTGTACCAGCGCCGAATTGGCGCCATCGGGCATCGAGATCAGCCGCCCGACCGCCATTTCCACACCATAAGCCATGAAGTCCGTGGCCTTGGGGTTTTCCTCGTCCGGGTCTTTTTGCGTCAGCGCAATGACAGTCTGGTTGCGATCATGGGCACTTTGCAGCGTTGAAATCACTGCGTCGTTATCCACAAAAATTGGTGAAACCATTTTTGGGAACACAATCACATCGCGCATTGGCAGTACCAGCGCCTCGATCATGCCCTTGTCATCGGGCGTGTGGTTCGGGATGCGATACAGCTCATCAGTACGCTGGTAGAGCGCCGAATCAAAACTCAGTTCTTCCTCATCCCACTCATCTTCATCATCAAAATCATCGAATTCTTCAAAATCTTTTTCTTTTTTCATAATCGCTCCCAGTAGCGCGAAATGTCATTTCGTGCTATTTCTCTTCTGCCAGGCCGTTTTCACTTCTGCTGTGACGAACATGCTGCCCGCCGACAGGATAATATCGCCCGTTTCGCGGGCAACTTCCAGCGCCCGGTCTAATGCCGTTTCGACGGGGGCAGCCGTTTCATACCGCCCTGTCACCTTTTTCGCCGTTTCGACGATTTTTTCCATCTCCAGCGCCCTCGGATGATTGGCGCGGGTAATGATGAGGCGGCTGATTATACCCTCCATTGCACTCAGCATCTCGAAAAGATGTTTGTCTTCTGAAATTCCCAGGATCAGGATCACACTCCGGCCAGGGAAATAAGTCTGGATTGTGTTGGTCAACTTCTCGAAAGAATCTTCATTATGGGCAGAGTCAAAGATCAGGGTCGGGTTTTCGCGGCTGGCAATCTCAAAGCGGCAGGGCCACTTCACGCTGGCGAATCCTGCCCGGATGTGTGAATCATCCAAATCCAGCCCACTGGCTTTGAGCGCTGCCCAGGCGGTGACAGCATTTTGAACCTGGTGATCGCCCAGCAGCGGTGTTTTGAAGGTCTGGTGCGGCAGGCCGGGGTTCCAGGCCTCGAATTCCTGCCCCTCGAGCGAGCGCTGGCCGGCCTGGTAGAGCGCATCCAGGCCCACCAGGGTCAGCGGGCTGTTGCGTCCGGCTGCCACATTTACCAGCACTTCGAGCGCCTCGGGCTTTTGCGGTGACGAAACCACCGGGATACCAGGTTTGATGATCCCGGCCTTTTCACCAGCGATTTTTGCCAGTGTCTCGCCCAGCACGGCCATGTGGTCATACGAAAGCGAGGTGATGATCGAGACGCGCGGGGTGACGATGTTGGTGGCATCCAACCGCCCGCCCAGCCCAACTTCAATGACGGCGGCATCGGCATGGGCGCGGGCAAAATAGAGAAAACCCAGAGCGGTGGTGATCTCAAAGGTGGTTAGCGCCGGGATGCTTTCGACAGCGGGCTTCATCTCATCCACCAGGTCGGCCAGTATATCGTGCGGGATGGGCTGGCCGTCCAGTTGGATGCGTTCGGCGTAATCTTGCAGGTGCGGCGAGGTATACAGGCCGGTTTTGCGGCCCGAGGCCATCAGCGCGGCGGCGCACAGGGCCGAGGTGGAGCCTTTGCCCTTCGTCCCGGCCACGTGGATGACCGGGTAGCTGTTTTGCGGGTCGCCCAGTTTAGCCATCAGCGCGCGCATACGGTCGAGGTTGAAGTTGGCCGCGGCGAGTTGGTCGGCTTTTTTCAAGCTATAATCGACATAGCTGTAAAGGTAATCGAGTGCGAGGTTGTAGCGGGTTTCAGTATCCATACTTTGATTTTAACATGCCGCGAGGAATTATGCTTGCCACCCTTACCATTCACCTGCGTCTGCCAGGCTGCGCCTCGCTCAAAGAGAAGCGCGGGCACATCAAGCCGCTGCTCAACCGCCTGCACCGTGAATTCAACGTCTCGGTGGCGGAGATGGATTTACAGGATTCCTGGTCTGAATCTGTCATCGGCTGTGCGATGCTGGGTACAGACCCCGGGGTTTTACAATCCGCCCTGGAAGCTGTCTCCCGTTGGGTAGAGTCCAACTGGCCCGATGGCGATGTCTGGGACAGCAAAATCGAGTTGGTTTAGCCGTTTTTTCGGAGAGATTATGAAAATCGCAATTATGGGAACCGGTGGGGTGGGCGCGTATTATGGTGGCCTGCTCGCCAAAAAGGGATTGGATGTCACTTTCATTGCGCGCGGTGCGCACCTGCAAGCCATCCAGGCGAACGGGTTGCAGGTTAAAAGCATTCATGGTGACTTTGTCATTTCCCCGGCGAAAGCTGTTTCTGATCCTGCCGAAATTGGCCCGGCTGACCTGGTCTTGTTCTGCACCAAAGCCTACGACACCCAATCTGCCGCGCAGTTGATATTGCCCATCGTCGGGCCGCAGACGATGGTTTTGAGCCTGCAAAACGGCATCGATTCGGCAGAACAGATCGGCGCAGTAATAGGCATGGAGCACCTGCTTGGCGGTGCAACCTGGATTTCAGCTGCCATCGAAGCACCTGGCGTGCTCAGGCAGGTTTCGCAGTTCCGGCGGATTGTGATCGGGGAACTGGCCGGCCCGCTATCGGCGCGAGTCCGCGCAGTGGCGGAGGCTTTTGATGGGATGGGCATCACTTTTGAAGTGTCAGAGAACATCCTGAAAGTTTTGTGGACGAAATTTGTCTTCATCTCGGCTGTCAGTGGTCTCGGCGCGCTGACGCGCAGGCCGATTGGTGACTTTCGGGCTGTGCCCGAAACCCGCGCGCTGATGAATGTTCTGATGCGTGAAATCGAGTCTGTGGCACGCGCCCACTCCGTCAGCCTGGATGCTGACGTGGTAGAGAAAACCCTGGCTTTTGTGGATAATGTTGATGCGCGTATCAAACCATCTATGCAACTGGATGTGGAGGCCGGGCGGCGCTTTGAACTGGATGCGCTGGTGGGTGTGGTGCGGCGCAAAGGCCGTGAACGTGGCATTCCAACCCCGGCCAGCGATTTTGTCTACGCCGTGCTGTTAGCGTGCCTGTCAGGGTAGCATCTGACAAAAAAAGTGGGGCGCACCGCGAGGTTTGCCCCACTTTTTGATTCGTTCTTATTTGAAGGCTATTTTGCAGGCGCTGCCAGCGTGAAGCTGCCTGTGGCGCACACATTCACTCGCAACATATTTGGTTCAGGGAAGCGCTCGTATATTGAGACTGTTGGGCAGGTACCGGCAGCGTCTTGCCCATCTACCAGCAGGAGCAGGCTGGATTCATCTGCGATGCTGGCAACATCGGCATCGCTGTAGTAGATGGTGATGGTGTAGGGTGTCAGCACCGGCAAAAGCTGGGGCAGGGGGGTCACCTGGAAGATGCGCCCGGCAAAAAGATAGCCATCTGGCAGGCTGATGCTGGCTGGCTGGTCTGGCGGAGGGGCATAAAAGGCCACCTCGGTGGCGGTTTCAAAAGTCCCGGCGGGGAAGTCGATGGCGATGATATATCCGGCGTTATCGGCATAGCTGTAGTTGTAGCCCATATCAGGGCTGAGGGTGAAAATGCCAGCGTTGGAAGTGTTTTTGTCGCCAGAAGCTGCCGGGCCGCCCTTGTCTCCACCGGGGAAGGTCAGCGGTTGGAGGGGGGCGGGCGCATAGAAGGTGGTGTTTGCGAGCCAGTAGACGCCTGCTGCCAGCCCGAGTGCTAGCATGATCCCGGCCAGCAGGAGCAGCATCTGGTTTTTATCCAGCCCGGTGGGTTGGACAGCGTGGGATTTGAACCAGTTCCGTTCGGTTTGCGCCCGCACGAGGAAGGCTGCTGCGCCCAGAAGGGCTGCCAGCCCGAGCAGGAGATATTGCACCTGCGGCGAAACCGGCAGGTGGATGATCTGCGGGGCGGGTTGGGGGGCGGGCAATTCGGTGGGAAGGGCATCGGCGGTGATGGACATTTCGGTGGTGGCTGGGGCGCTTTCGGCTGCGGCGGTGGGGGCGGCGATGTTCCGTTGGGACTCCAGGGTGGGGGCAGCTGCGCCAGCGCCCATCAGGTCAGATGGGGCGGCGGCTGGGCCGATATCGCTGCCGCCTCCTTTTCCCGCGGTATACATGGGCGCTGCGGCTTGCATGGTGGCTGCGATAGGCGCGGATAGGTTGAAGGCGAAAGTGAAGATCAGCAGGATGGCGCTGATGGCTGATGCAAATTGGAAAATGGGGAAGATGCGCGGCAGCGGGGGTTTGATCCCGGCCATTTTGGGGGTGAGTGTGAAGTTGCGCGGGGCGCGTCTTTGCGGGAGTTGGCGGAGAATGGCCCGGGCCTGGCGCAGGTCTTCTATAACGAGACGCAGTTCTGGGTCGGTTTTGAGACGCGATTCGATGCGGGAAATTTCAGCGGGGCTGAGTTTTCCATCCAAATAGGCAGAAAGCAGTTCGGCGTCGTGGAATGTGGTTGTCATAGGGTTGGACTCTCACTTTCCAGACGAAATGAAGCTGGTAAAAGTTCCCAAAAGCCCTGGAGACATTCGCGCAGGCGCAGGCGTGCGCGCGCTAGGCGGCTTTTGATGGTACCCAGCGGGGTGCGGATGGCGGCAGCGATTTCGGTATAGTCGAGGCCCTGAATGTCGGCCAGGACAACAACGGCCCGGAAGTCGGTTGGCAGGGCGTTGAGACAGTGCTGGATGGCGTGTTCCAGTTCGTCCGCTTCGGCTTTTTCGGCGGGGCTCATGGATGTATCGGCCAGCCAGCGTGGGGCTTCGATTTCTTCTTCATCATCAGACATGGGTTCGAGCGGGACGGTGGGGCGGCGTTTTTGGCGGCGCAGTTCGTCGTAGCAGGCATTGGTGGCGGTGCGCATCAGCCAGGCCTTGAAGGAACCGCCCCGGTAGCTGTTGATGCTGCGGAAGGCGGAGATGAAGGCTTCCTGGGCAGCATCGGCGGCCTGGTCGGGGTCGTTGAGGATGCGCAGGGTGGTGTTATAGATGATGTCCTGGTAGGCCAGCACGAGGCGGTTGAAGGCGTCCAGGTCGCCGTTTTGGGCATTGCGAATGAGGGCAGGTTCGTCCATGCAATTATTGTATGCTATTTTGCCAGCTTTCGAAAGATAAAAATGGCCGCCAGCCGCCAGATGAACATACCCAGGGCTGAAGTTGACCCCAGAATGAGTGTAAACAGTGGCAGGGCGGCGCTATTCAGCAAGGCTGCACGCAGGATGGTGGTGAGTGGGGCGGCCAGCATCATTGCGAAAATGGGCAGCCAAATCCGGGGCGGTTTTTCTGTGTTGAACAGGCCAAACCAGGGGGCGGTGATGAACCAGGCAACTGCTAACGGGATGAAGGTGGTCAGCATGCGCGGGAAAAATGCCAGCCCGGTTTCACCGTGGGTGGCAAATCCGATGACGGTGATGGCTGCCAGGGTTAAAATATCGCCCAGAATGAGAAAAATGAGGGGTGATTTCATAAGAAACTATCCTTTTGTCGATTGATTTCGTGTACGTGGCGACTATATAATGATTGTAACGCATGAACTTAACAAATTTGGGCTCTCCCGTTCATACTGGGGAACGGGTAGGGGCGACCCGCCCCGTGCGAAAAATCGTGGCTTTGTGTTTGAATTCCCTGCAAAAATGCGCCTGTTTATGCTTTGAAGGGTTGCCCCTACAGATTTTCACACCAAAAACGGTAGACCCCAAATTTGTAATGGGAGGCCGTATGAAGCTTGTTTTTAGGATTTTGTTTGTGTTTTTGGTCATGGTATTGGTTGCCTGTAGTGCCCAAGCTACCGCAACAACAACGCCAAATAACATAGCTGCTCCCAACAAAGTGACCCTGATTGCTCCAACTGTGCCACCAACAGCCACCGCTGTGCCGGTGATGAACGAGGTTGTTACCATCTTGAACGACAATGTCCAAGTCGACGCCTTGCGCGCTATGGTTGAAGCTCGTTATTCGGTTGTGGATGCTTCGCTGGAGCTTAACCCACAAACCCAAACTTA
Organism: uncultured Anaerolineae bacterium; assembly: GCA_903822545.1. Lineage (GTDB taxonomy): Bacteria > Chloroflexota > Anaerolineae > Anaerolineales > Villigracilaceae > CAIJPN01. The sequence goes on from CAIJPN010000182.1 coordinate 88,275, forward strand.
TATGGTTTTACACATCAAAGTGGAATGTGAGTGCATGCACGGGAACTGTTGTTCCACCGAGCGTGCCCTTTATGAACTGGTGACCGCTTTCAAAGGCAAAGATGTGCTCTCAAAGGTCCAGGTACGCATCCCGCCCTCCATCGAATACCTGGTTGTGCACGGACTTGACCACATGACCGACAAGGGCGTGGTGGGAGTCTTCTGGAAAGACCTGGTAGATTACATCAACGGGCCGTTGACCACCCCGCAGTTCGCGTCACGCATCCGCTGGTAGGGGGTAGTAGCGCTACTCGTTTTTGCGCCACCACAGGCCAGTGAATTCGGGCAGGCTGGTGGTGTATAGATTGCCGATATCACCTGCCATCTCTTCGCCAAAAAAGAACCTGACCAGTTCACGGGCTTCATACACCGATTCAAACTGGTAATCGGTGGAAATTTGCGTGCTGGCGAAGCCTTTTTCATCCAGCCAGGCATAATAATCGCTGAGATGCTCCAGGCGGATGGGAACCGGCTGACCCGTCCCCAACGATTCGACCAGAATCACCATCCCGCCAGGGCGTAGTACGCGCCGGATTTCCTGCCAGCCACTTTCAAGCTGGGCGCGGTCACCCCATACCGACAGGTAGCTAAAACTCCAGCCCGAAACCAGCAAATCGGCGCTGGCATCGGCGCCGGGCAGCTGGCGATGATCGGCCACCTGCGCCTGCCAGTTTTTCAACCCCAGCTCGCGCAGCGACTCGGATGCGACTTTGAGCATTTGCCCCGAAGCGTCGAATGCGCGCAGGCTGCGGGCACGGGGAGCCAGCAGGCGTGCCAATCTCCCCGTGCCAGTGCCCAGATCGATAATATCGAGTCCATCGGGTGGGAGGATGGACTCGATGGCTTTGAGCAGGTTGCCACTGGCATCCTCGCGCCGGATCAGGCGGTCATACATCCCGGCGTGGTGCTCGTAAACTTCTTTTTCTGTGGGCATGCTGACTTATTCCGCCCTGCGGCTGGCTCGCTGCGCGAGGAAGATTTGCCCAGGCTGGGAAATTACCAGCGCCAACAACCCGCCAGCCACGAAAATCCACCCCAGCGGAGTCAGAGAAGCGTGGAAAGCATTTGCATAGTTGGTGCCGCCCCAGGTGTGGCTTGGCCCGGCGATATATGGAATTGCCAGCATCATTGCGCCGAGCAGCATGGCTGCCGCGCCGCCGACGGTTTTGCCGTTGGATGCGTTTTTATTGTAGCCAATCCCTTCCCAGATGCCTGGGATGCGGAAGAGCAGGAAAACGACCAGCGTGAAAACCGTGGTGTACACCACCATATCCACTGGCTGTGATTTGCCGCGAATGGCGCGCGAGGTGATGATGTGGATCACCCCGATGATGATTCCCGCAACCAGCACAATCAACGCGTCCCGGTAACTGGTGGGCGAGGCCTTGATGAGTAATACCGTAGCCCGCACTCCTGCCACGCCGATGGCAGTCGTTGCCAGGACGTAGAAGATGTACAGCGGCTGGTAGTTTGCCAGTGGAGCCATTGCGGCACCAAAGCTGGCCGCGTCGAGCGCCACGCAGGATGTCCCCGCGCCGCCCAGGATGGTGAATCCAGCTGTCAGCGCCATCAGGACAATCCCCGACCAGCGCAAGATTTTGGAAAAAACGGAATTGGGGGTCATAGTATCTCCGTGAATGCTGTTCGGTTGCCCAGTTTTTCGGTTTTAACAACGGTATAACCGGAGAACCGAATAACGTTATTTGAAAAAAAATCCCGCCACAAACGCAGTTGTCATCAACAGCAGCAGGGCCGGGAGGATTTTGAAAATGGTTTCGCGCGGAACGATGGGTTTGCCAGCCTTCAGGAAAGACAGCAGCAGCCCGCCCAGCCCGATTAACGCGCCGCCCAGGCCGATCAGGGCAAAGCCGGGGCGGGTGATGCCCTGTGCAGACAGGATGGTTGGGAGCAGGAAAATCGTTATTCCGGCCACACCATGGACAATGGCAATTACGATGGTGGGGAGTTTGCCCGGTATCGGGAAGGTGCGCGTAACGATAACGGCAGCCAGGCCAAAGAGCACAAACCCAAGATACGGGGCGCGCCAGCCTTCGAGATGTTGCCAGACCAGCCCCAGGGCGAGCGAAAGCGGGATAATGGTTGAGACAATGACCACGATTGGGCTTTCGAGCACATCAAAGCCCAGGATAATCATCAATAATCCCGCTACGAGCAGCACACCGAAGGCGATGGTGTATGCGGTGATTGGTACGGCTCCCAGTCCATCGATGCCGATGGTAACCTGCCAGGCGGCAAGCAGCCCGGTGGCGAGCAGCAAGACACGGTCGAGCGAGGTCATTTTCATATTGAGAGCAAAATCATCGAAGCCAGCATATACAGCGATGCGTATTTGAACAGGCTGAAGTTGACCCGTTCTGAAGGGCGGAATACGGTAGCGAAGGAGAGCAGCAGCAATCCGCTGGAGAGCACCACCATCAGCCGCAGGATGCCCGCCTGGACACCGATCATCACGCCCGCTGTGCCGATGCTGGCGGCCGCAATGATGGACGAGAGCGCAATCACGGCGCGGGTAACATCGAGGCCGTAGGTGGATGGGAAAGTCGGGACGCCCGCCGCTTTGTAATCGTCGAAGAATTTGATGCTGAAGGTCAGGGTGTGAGTGGGAATCCAGAACAGCACAGCGGCTGCCAGCAACAGGCCGATGATTTCAATTTGCCCGACCGCCAGCACGCGCCCCGCCAGGATGGGCATGGCGCCCGAAATGCCACCCCATAGGATGCCCCAACAGGTGCGGCGCTTTAGCCACATGCTGTAAACCACTACATCGAAGAACAGACCGGCAAAAACCACCAGCCCGTAGAGCGCATCGATGGCTATAGCCCAGCCAACACCTAATAGCGAAAGCACCAGCCCCAGCCACAGGGTTTCTTCCGGGCTGACCGCGCCGCTCGAAGTTGGGCGTTTTTGGGTGCGGCGCATCTTCATATCAATATCGCGATCCCACCACATATTCAAAACGGTGCTGCCGCTGATAGAAAGGAACAGGCTGGCGGCCATCCCGAGCAGGACGAGCATATCAGGGGCGGTGTGGGCGCTCATGTAACCGGCAATCCCGGTGGAAAGCAGCAGCCCGGTTTGCGTGGCTTTGATGAGCGGCCAATAGGTGCGAAATTTGGCGGTGAGGGTGTTCATGGGTACTCCTAAAATGGTGTCTTGTGGGGGCTGCGCCCCTACAAACCTATTATCTCACACACCGAAACCCAACTCCCGGGCTGAAATAGGTCGGCGTGGCGTTGTTGCGCACCCAGGCGCGCAAATCCATATCATAAGTATCCTTCGAACCGCCGCGCATGAAACGATAGTGCATCCCTTCGTACACATCGCTCGTCCATTGCCAGACATTCCCGGCCATATCATACAGGCCGTAGGGGCTGGCGTTGTTCACGGTAACGTAGTCGCCATACGTTTTGCCGTTGTAAAAGCCCACCGGCGAAGTCCGCGAGCCAAAGGTGGACATCTCTTCAAACGGGTCGCGGCTGGCGTAGAAATTGGCCGCATTCAATGCCATCTCCTCGCCCCATGGGAAAGGCCGGTCAGCCCCTGGGCCTGTCGAAGGGCCACGCGCCGCCTTCTCCCATTCCAGCTCGCTGGGCAGGCGTCCGTTTTGGGCCAGGCAGTAAGCCCGCGAACCAAACCACGAGACATTGGTCATCGGGTGGTTTTCGTAGCCGGGCAGTGGCGCGAACTTCGTTCCATCAAACGTAAAACGCGAGGCCGGGTCATCCAGCGGGATAAAAACCCAGTCACCGGGATCAATTCTTTCCTCGTGCTTAACGCCGTGGAATTTGTCTCCGGGATAAAACCCAACGATGGCTTTTTTCCCGTTAAATTCACCGATTTTGACATCGCCCTGGCTGAGGGCCGCCGTTAAATACTCTGTATACTGGCTGACAGTCACATCCGTGAGCATCATCTCGTAATCGTAGTCAATCACCACTGGTTCAGCTTCCTGCCCTTCCAGGAACTCCCCTGCCGGGATTTTGGCCCAGGTTGACGGGTCGACCCCGGTCTCAAAGCTGGGAATCGGAGCGTTCAGATCAACGGGAGCGCATCCAGCCAAAAGAAACATGCTCACTGCGAGGGCCGCGAGAAAGATTTTTGCTTTCATCACTTCACCTCCTGGGCCAGTTCCTGGTCGATCTCTTCCGTCCAGCGGCCGCGCCCCTTGAACAGATCGGTTAAGCGCCAGACCATGATAGCCGCCAGCACTACCAACAACATTCCCAGCCCGAAATCCATCAAAAGCATCACTGTATTCACCAGCGGCTGCTGCTCGGCCTCGGTCACGAACAAACGCTTCATCTCGAAGATGGTCACAGCAGCGAAGGCGATATCAGACAAGATGATGATGCTCCAGCCATACAGTTTGCGCAATGTGCCTTTCAGCCCGATCATATCTCCATAGTAGAGCAGGATAATGGTGGCGACAATGGCCGAAAGCACATGCCAGTGACCGGTCAGTTCAATGCGCTCTTCACGGGCCGGCCAGACGCGGAAGATTTCATCCAGCTTGATGGCCATGAAGATGCCGATGCCGCTGACGGTGAAGTTCATGAAGAGCATCTGCCAGGTGGGGCCAAAGCGCAGCGGGTCATCGGTCAGCGCGGAGAGTTTTTGCAGGAAGGTGGGCTTTTGCAGGTGCGCCGTGCCCTGGCGGATGAGTTTGGCCCAGCTCCAGATGAGCAGCAGCAGGGCCGCCAGCATGGAGGGTGTCGCGCCAACGTAGATGATCATGTGCGCCACCGGTTCCAGCGGGGTGACCACGCCCCAGACGCCGAGCGAGAGCACAATCGCGCCCAAAATCATCAGCGGCATGGCGATTTTGTGCATTATTCCCTTGAAATCGAGCCAGCGGCCAATAATCAGCGTGATCATGATACAGATCAGCGCCAGCATGATGTGCAGGTGCCCGATCACTGCAAATTCCATGGTGGTTTTTTCGGGGATGCGGATGATGTTTTCGGCCAGGAAAGTCTCAAAGCCATTGCCAAAGTAAGAGCCGGGCACCGCGCCAAAGAGTACCGAGATCAAAGTGGTCAGGGCGGTGGCAAAAAAGGCCACTCGCTCCATATCCAGCCCTTTAACCGAAGCGTATTCCGGGTTGGTCTGGTGATATTCCTTATCCCAGGGCCACAACGCAATGGTGAGCAGCACCCCCGCGAAGAAAATCAGGCTCAGGCCAGTGATATACAGTCCGTGCAGCGCCCAGTTGTGGCCCCAGTAGGCGAAACCCATGCCAAAGATCATTGCCATCAGGTAGCCGACTGTGATCAGCACGCGCACAGCGGTGATGTAAAACGGCTTCATCCGCACCAGGCTGGTGATCATGTAGGTTTCAATGGCGACTACCGCCATGGCGATGGAGTGATACAGGATGATGATGCGCCCCTCGCGCTCAGCCTGGACGATTTGCATCCCCAGGTTTTTGATGACCCAATCGCGGACGCCGAGTTCGGCCATTGGGCCGGAGAGCATCCCGAACAGGGCTGTTTCCAGCCCGATCATGGCGATGGCCACCAGGATCAGGCCTTTGGTGGTTTTGAATAAATATTTGAAACGGGTTTGGATGAATTGCATGGAGGCTCCTGAGCTTCACCAGTCTTCAGCCAACTCCCCCAAATGAAGTTCTACTTCGTTTGGGGGAGTTGGGATGGGCGGGATTATTTCTTTATATCTTTTACAAACCCAAAGGTAAATGCAATTGTCATTAGTAGCAAGAGCGGAGTCAAAATCAGCATCACAAACTCAGCGCTGAAGAAAAGCAGTTGCGAACCAGCGGAGAGGAAGGCCAGCGCAATTCCTCCCAGGCCAATCAACACGCCCCCAACCCCGACCCACCAGAAACCCTTGGCAGCTTTTTTCCCTGAAACGAAGAAGGGCAGCAAAAAAATCACCAGCCCGGCTATACCGTGGAAGAGTGGCACGGAGATTTTCTTGACCAGTGCCATGCCGCCAATGGCCGAGACCGCAATTGCCAGGAATCCTAGCAGGGCAAACCATTTGAAGAGTTTTTTATACTTTCGCAGGTATTGCTCCATCAGCCCCATTGAAATTCCCAGCGGAATCAGGGTGGCTACCGTCAAGACATAGGGAGATTTCAAAATTCCCAGCCCCAGGAAAATCAGCAAAAGGCCAGAAACCAGAAGCACGGCAAAGCCCATCATATAATAAATATCATAAAGGGCTTTTTCTTTGCTGTAGCGTCCCCAAAAACGCCAGAGCAGATAAGCGGCGGTTGCGCCTGTGAGCAGTAAAGCGATTGTGTCAAGCATCCCATTCTCCTCTTTAAAAATTAGTTTGTTCATTTTTGCACAATCTGGGTATCTATGATGTGACAAAAATCACATACCGAAAAACCACCAGGTTTTTTATAAAAATCTTGAGCCGGGGGAAGGGCTGGGGGCGATGGCAAATTCTCCAAAGGTAGCAACTTGGGTAAATATCCTGTGATACGAATAAAATTGTTATGGCAAACATTTTTCGCAGGCCAGCTGCGATAAAATCAGCGTCCCGCGGGTTAAAGCCATCGCAGCCAAAGGGTTAATCGGCTGCTGGAAGGCCTGAAAGCCGGATTTATTTGAGGCTGCTCCTGGCAGGATGTTTTCAGCCCCTGGCGCAGTGGGCAAAAAGCTGCCGGGTGAGTAGATACAACTTCGGTAAAATAAGCCTGTTTAATAAGAACTTTTCCTTCACCCTTGCCCATCTCCCCAGGCAAGTGGGGAAATGGTACGCTGGGACAAATTTTCATAAGGAGACTCGTCTATGACCCTGCATCCTGACATTTTATTTTCCATCAAACATGCCCTGAATGAAGACATTGGCACTGGCGATGCCACCTCGAACAGCATTATCCCGACGAACGCTAAAATGAAAGGGCAGATCATCGCCAAGCAGGCCGGGATCATTGCCGGGCTGGATGTGGCCGCTGCCGCTTACGCAATGTTCGACCCGGCAGTGGATTTTCGCGCCCTGACCGGGGAGGGGGCGCGTGTGGAGAACCGTCAAATCGTTGCCAGCCTGGGCGGATCTGCCCGCAGCTTGTTGACCGTTGAACGAACCGCGCTGAACTTCTTGGGACGCATTTCTGGGATTGCCACGCTGACCCGCCAGTTTGTGGATGCGATTGCTGGAACGCAGGCGATTATCCTCGACACGCGCAAAACTGCTCCCGGTTTGCGCATGGCCGATAAGCTGGCTGTGGTGCGCGGTGGCGGGAAAAATCATCGTATCGGGTTATATGACATGATCCTGATTAAGGATAATCACATCGATTTTGCCGGGTCGCTGGGTGAAGCGGTGAAACGTGCCCGCGCTGCCAATGCCGGGCTGGAAATCGAAGTGGAGGCCCGCAGCCTGGCCGACGTGGAAGAAGCCCTGGCGCTGCATGTGGAGCGCATCTTGTTAGACAATATGACCCTGGAGATGATGCGCGATGCGGTGAAAATGCGAAATGATTTGGGGCGCGCGGATCATAAGCCCTGGCTGGAAGCGTCGGGCAATGTGACGCTTGAAACGGTGCGCGGAATTGCGGAGACGGGTGTGGATTTCATCTCCAGTGGGGCGCTGACTCACTCGGCAAGGGTGTTTGATGTTAGTTTTGATTATGTGCAGGGCGATGATTAAGTGAATTTCCCGGTTTCTATTGCGCCAAGCCCGCGCAGCAGGTTGACGGTGGTGAGCAGGATGGCGGTGCCGCGTTGGCCGGATCCGAGCGAAATCTCTGGTTGGGTCAGGACGGTTTGATCGACCAGGATGCGCAGCGGGGCGGGCAAGCCAAAGGGTGAGACAGCCCCGATACGGTATCCGGTGACAGCCAGGACTTCTTCTTCGCTGGCCATGGTCAGGCGTGATTGGCCGAGGTGGGCGCGCAGGGCCGGCCAGGAAATTTGGGCTGGCCCTGCGACGAGCACCATGACGAATTTGCCTTCGCCTACCCGGAAAAGGATGCTGCGGACAACTTGCTGGGGGCTTTGTCCGCGTTCGGCGGCGGCTTGTTCGAGGGAATTGACCGGGCCTGGGTGGCGATATTCAGTGTGGGGGATGTTGAGCGCGTGCAGCGCGCGGGATACAGGTGTCGGGGCGGATTCTTCCATGCGGGTAGTGTACAGGTTTTGGGATGAAATGGCAAGTTTGTCGTTTGGAAAATGTCAATTTATGTTATTATCCACAAATTCAGCAATCAAAAATTCAAATTCATTTTGGAGGACACTATGTTTGCTATTCGTTTGTTAGAAGAAGGCGGCGAAACCGCCAACAGTATGGGTTGGCTGGTGTGGGTGGCGCTGGCGGTTTTCTTCTTGATGGTTTTCTTGGGCTGGCTGGTGGCTAGCAAGGGATGGCTGAAGAAGGAAGAAGCGCCTGTGGCTCATGGTGGACACGATGAGCACGGCCATGATGATCATGGACATGCCCCTGCGGCGGAGGCCCATGCTGGGCCTGATAAGCTGACCACGCTGGAAGGCGTTGGCCCGAAGGTGGAAACGGTGTTGCATGGGCTGGGCATTACAACTTTTGCGCAACTGGCTGTGGCTGATCCGGTTAAGTTGAAGGAAGCGTTGAGCGCGGCTGGTTATAAGTATATGGAACCGGCTGGCTGGATCGAGCAGGCCCAGTTTGCTGCCAGGGGCGATAAAGAAGGCCTGGCGAAGCTTCAGGGTGAGTTGAAGGGCGGCCGCCGCGTTTCATAAGTGGTTGTGATGTGAATGAATGGAAAGTGGGTGCGAGGAGAAAATCTCGCGCCCACTTTTTTTGCCAAAAGCGCAGCTTACGTGAATAGATATGAGAATTCCTACCGCCGCGAGTGCTGGGAGCGCTGGGATGCTCGAAAAAACTCAGCGCACTCCGTGTTTTCCGCGATAAAAAACGCTTTTTGCTTTCACCGGCTCATGGTTCCAGGCGTGTGATGCCGCTGTTGGTGGCGAACCAGGTGCTGCCATCGGGGGCAAAGTAGATGTCGTTGACGATGTTGTCGGCCAGGCCATCCTCCTGGGTGTAGAAGTTCCAATTGACGCCATCGTAGCGTACCACGCCTGCATCGCCTGCACAGAACCATAGTGCGCCATCGGGGGCGGTTTCAAGGCAGTTGATGTAATCGTTGGGCAGTTGCACATCGGGGTCGGTGGACTGGATGTTTTCCCACTTGCCATCGCGGAAGCGGTATAGGCCGTTGCCCAGTGTGCCAACCACAAGGCCCCGGGGTGCCTGGGTAACGCTGGTGATGGGCTGGGGAGAAACTTCCAGGAGTTGCGGCAGGTCGAGCCATGTCCAGGATTGTGTGTCGGGTGAGTATTTGCCAACCATGCGGCCATCATTGGCAGCGGCATAAAGATTCTGGTCGGGCGCGAGGTAGATCAGGCTGAGCGGTGTTTCGCAAAAGCCGCTGTCGCCGGGGGCAAAGGATTTTTGTACCTTGCCGTCTTTGAGAATGGTCAGCCCCTCGCCGTTGATGGTGTAAATGGTGCCATCTTCGGCCACCTGCACCTGGTAAATGTCTTTGGATGGCAGCCCCAGGCGGGTATCAAAATGGGTTGTATCGCCATTCAAGATTTCCCACAGGCCATTGTAGCCACCCAGCCAGAGCGTACCCTCCACATCCAGCGCCATTGGCACACCGCCATCCGGGCCGTTGTACCATTGCCATGTGCCGGTCGTTGGGTTGAATACATCGGTGCCGTTCATGTAAAGCTCCACGGCGTAAATGGAACCATCTGGGCCGGGCTGGATGTGCTTAAATGATGCATAACTAAGTACGTTTGGCTCCGTCCAGATGCTAAATTCACCGTTATAGCGCATCAAACCGTAGCCTTCGGTGCCGATGAAAACAGTATTGTCATCCACCGCCAGTGAGTAAGCATTTGAGCCAGGCATCGTGCCGTTATCGGCGTTGAAAGTATCCAGCTTTTCGGTTTCGGGGTTATAGCGCGCCAGGCCATAGCCAGCCGCCCACAGGTTGCCATCGGCATCGAAGGCCAGTCCGTGCACATCGTACACGCTTTGATCGTTCAGGTTGAGCACCTGCTCAAAAGCCCACGAATCCGGGTTGAATTTTGCCACACCGCCTACACCTGTTCCGACCCATACATCGCCGTTGGCGTCCATCGCCAGTGAGAGCGCGCGAATATCGGGCAGGCCACTGGATGGTTTGAACACATTCCAATCGCCATCCGAATCCAGCAGCGCCAGGCCGCCGGAAGTTGCCGCCCAAAGCCGGCTATCGCCATCCACCAGCAGGGCGTGGATGCTGTAGTTAATATGCTCCTCGTCCGGCTCTTCCATGGATGGGAAATTGGCCACCGGCTGCCAGGTTTTCCCGTTAAATTCTTGCAAGCCGCAGCCGCTCACCCCGCAGTAGGTGGTGCCAACCACCAGCATATCGCCACGCCGCACAATTGCCGAAACGTAATCACTGTCCAGGCCATTGTTGGATGTATAGGTGGCAGTCACCACGCCGTTTTCGAGATGCGCCAGCCCGGAACTGGTGCCTACCCAGATCGTCTGGTCTTGCGGGTCGGTGTAGATGGTGGGCGCCCAGGAATCGGGCAGGCCATCTTTGGATGAAATTTTGGTGGATGTGCCGTTTTCCACATCCCAAACAGCCACCCCGCCTGCCCCCGAGCCGTACACCTGACCATTGAGCAGCGCCAACCCGTAGTAGCTGTTGCCACCCATCCACGATTGCCATTTTGACTCAGCTGGCGGGGCTGCCAGCGCCACCATGCCGGTGGGAGTCACTTCAGCGATCAAAATCTCGCGGGTGGGGGTGGCCGGGAGGTTTGTTTCGGTGGAGCGCTGGTTGTTGGGGCGAGCCGTCAGGCGCGGGCGGATGATGAAAAATGCGGTCAGCGCGGCACAGCCGAAGAGCGCCACCACCAGCCCGATCGAAACCATTTTCCAGGGGATTCTGCGCCCGGTAGCCGGGGATGCCTTTTGGGCGGGTTCTGGTTGCGGGGCGGGGGCAGCTTTGGAAGAGATGGCAGTTGCTTGAGCGGCGGGGGCTGCCGGGATGGGTGTGACTGGTGGGGCGATAAGGGTTTCTGGCGCGGCAGGAAGCGCCGGGGCGGACGCTCGAGGCCGGAAGGTGGAATCCAGATCGATGGCAGGATTCGGCGCCGGGGCGGGAATCCCTTTCCCCAGGCTTTCATAGACAAGTTTCCAGGCGGCCAGGAATTCTTCCATGCTGGCATAGCGGTATTCGCGTGATTTGGAGAGTGCGCGCAGCAGGACAGGCTCGATTTCCACCGGCAGGTCGGGGCGCACAACTGAGAGTGGCGGCGGCGGTTCCTGGATTTGCTTGAAGATGACGGCCAGCGGGGTTTCGGCCTCGAATGGTACGCGTCCGACCAGCATTTCGTAGAGCACGATGCCGAGCGAGTAGACATCGGAGCGCTGGTCGGCTTTTTGGCCCTGGGCCTGTTCGGGGCTCATGTAGGCTGGGGTGCCGGTGATTGCGCCGGTGGCGGTCATGTGCGCCGAGCTTTCGAGCAGTTTGGCGATGCCGAAATCGGTCAGGAAAATATCGCCGCGCTTATCGAGCATGGCATTGGATGGTTTGATGTCGCGGTGGATGACGCCGTTTTCGTGGGCGTAGTGCAGGGCGTCGGCCAGCTGGCTGAAGATGCGGTCGATTTCGGGCAGGCTGAGCGGCCCGGCGGTGAGACGGTCTTTGAGCGTGCCAGCTTCCAGGAAGCGCATAACCATGTAGGGTACGCCATCGGTTTCGCCATAATCGTGCACCGGCAGGATGTGCGGGTGTTCGAGTTTGGCGATCAGGCGGGCTTCCTGCTGGAAGCGTTTGAGCATGTCGGTGTTTTCGATGAGCTGGTCGGAGACGACTTTGAGCGCAACGTAGCGATCCATGCTGGGGTGGTAGGCTTTGTAGACGGTGGCCATGCCGCCTTTGCCGATTTGCTGGATAATTTGGTATGGGCCTAGCTGCTGGCCGGGTTTGAGGGCGTTCATAGGTGCTCCTGGCGCGTTGGGCTTGGGTGTATATGTACCCCAATAGTACATTTTTCGAGGGGTGAGGTCAATAGTAAAAAGTGGTAACTATTCAGCCCTCACCCTCCGCCCTCCCCCGGGGGGGGGAGGGGACTTGGAAAATTGGCGTTCAGGAGTCCATCTCCCAGCGGGGGGGAGGGGACTTGGAAAATTGGCGTTCAGAAGCCCCTCTCCCGGCGGGGAGGGGACTTGGAAAATTGGCGTTCAGGAGTCCATCTCCCAGCGGGGGATGGACTTGGAAAATTGGTGTTCAGGAGTCCATCTCCCGGCGGGGGATGGACTTGGAAAATTGGTGTTCAGAAGCCCCTCTCCCGCCGGGAGAGGGGTTGGGGTGAGGGAAATCAGGGCAATTTTGTGCCAGGTTGAATAGTTAACTCAAGTTGCTACCTTTGGCGCAATCGCCCTCATCCCTGGCCCTTCCCCCGGCGGGGGAAGGGAATTACCC
>CAIJPN010000183.1 GCA_903822545.1 uncultured Anaerolineae bacterium
TCAGGGTGTGCAGGTTGCCGGAGCCAATGTCCAGGGCGCGCAAGTTGCCGGAGCTAACATCCAGGGCGCCAGCGTTTCTGGCGTTGATGCTTATGGAGCAAACGTTCAGGGCGCGCAAGTTGCCGGAGCCAATGTCCAGGGCGCGCAAGTTGCCGGAGCTAATGTTCAAGGTGCCAGCGTTTCTGGCGCATACGTTTCTGGCGCAAGCGTGCAGGGTGCCGAGGCTGGTATCCAGGGTGAATCCCAAACTGGCATGAACTGGTTGGATCGCCTGGCTTCTGCGTTAGGCCTTTCGGGTGGTGATTCTTCCAATTCCAACCCGTACTAACCCAAAAAGAATAACACATTGTAATCCTTAGTGCGCTCATCTATAACGGACTGCCTAAATGGGCAGTCCGTTATAGATTCCCACAGAATTACGGCGATGGCCCTACAACGCCACCAGCCCGCTCCTGGCCCCGAGCCGGATGGCTTCGGTGCGGCTGGTGACTCCCAGCTTGGTATAGATGGACGAAAGATGGAACTTCACGGTATGTTCGCTGATACCCAACGACAGTGCTATTTGTTTATTGGATAGGCCTTCGGCGGCAAGCTGGAGGATTTCCAACTCCCGCCCTGTCAGCGGTTGGGGCGTTAAATCAGCAGAATCCACCTTTGGGCGCAGCAGTCTACCCAGGAGTGCAGGCGCGCCAACGCACAGGCCTTCGCCCAGGGCGCGGAGAGCGGCTTCCAATTCGCCCGGGCCCGCTTCGAGCGGCAGGATGCCCCACAGATGGTAATTTGCCAGCCGCGAGGCATCTGCCGGTTGGTCAGAGAGCAGCAACAGGGCAGGATGGTTCGAGTCACGGGGCAGCAAATCTGCCGAGGCCAGCACCCAGATATCCACCGGGGGCAAGTTTTCGGGGCGGGAGGCTTCCGCCACAACTTCCACCTCGGGCAGGCTGCCCATCATCTGGCGCAAACCAATCCGCAGGGCCATTCCGCTCGCAAAGATTGCTACTCGGATCACGTTTTGCCTCGTTTAGCGATGCCGCCGCGGGCCGTGACCATGATGATGGTGGTGATGTTCATCATGGTGTTCTGCCGGGCGGGCTTCGATGGTGACATTCACTTGTTTTGGTTGTCCGCCGCGCAACACTTCCACCGGAGTGGATTTGCCGACCACCTCGCCAGTCAGGACGGCGAACAGGATATCGTGGTCAGTTACAGGGATGCCAGCAATGCCCACTAATATGTCACCCACCAGCAGTTCGGATTTCGCGGCAGGGGTTTCTGCTTCAACGCCCACGATCAGCAGTCCGCTGGCCTGCTCACGTTGGAGAGCCTGCTGCCCGGCTGTCGGGATTTCAACTTCCTGGCTGCGGATGCCAAGATAGCCACGCTGGATGCTGCCATGCAGGGCAAGTTGCTCGGCGCTTTTCCAGGCGATTGCGGCGGGGATGCTGACAAACATTCCTGGCCCAAAGCCGGATGTGTTCATGCCCAAGACTTTGCCTTCGGCATCCACCAGTGGCCCGCCCGAAAAGCCAGGGTAGGGGATGGCGTCCACGCGATAGTAGCGCTCCAGCAAGCCGAAGGGTGTGCGCGCCGGCCCGCTGATGGCGCTAATGATGCCCAGGCTGGCCTCGATTCCGCCCGGGGAGGGGCGCCCAAGCGCCAGGGCCAGTTGCCCGACCCGGGCCTGGGGTGCCGCTTGGGCGGGGGCGGCGGCGGCTTTTTCCAGTTTCAGCAGCGCCAGGTCGGAGGCGGGGTCGCGCCCGGCCAGGCTGGCAGCCAGGGCAGTGCCATCGGGCAGGACAACCCGCAGGTCGTCCTCACGCTCCACGACATGGTTGGCGGTGAGGACAAGGTCGGGGGTAAAGGCCAGGCCGCTGGCGGGCATCCGGTTGCGGGCATCCACCAGCAGGGTAGATTGGGCGGTTTTTTCAGCCGCGTTGGCCAGGGCGTTCGATAAATCTAAAATTGAAGTAGTCATAGGTTCTCCTTTGTTTTACAAAGGATACTGCTATTTGGGCGGGATGGCATCGCCGAAAAGAATGGTTTCGATCTGGAAAAATGGGCAGGTGCGGGTTCAGGCCTTTTCACAGATCAACTCCCAATGGTCTGCACAGCCGCTCTGCGCTGCGCGCCCTGCGAGAAAAGGTTCTCATTTTGCTTTTGGCTGGGGTCAAGTATGTCAATGCAGAACCTTTTCCAGGCGCCTGGCCTGGCTGTGCAAACCGCATGTTTTGACGATCTTTTTTTGTTCTCCCTGCCATAAGCATCTAACTTGGGTTATTATGGCCGGCTAAATGTGTTTTCCATCTTGCTCTCAATATAAAAATTATCAGGCTTTACCCATTCCATATGTTTGCCACAGAAATAGGTTGGATGGTAAGGTTCTTGCACAAGGCTCGTGGGAGCAATCATCCAAATAAACCCTGAATCGCGATTTTGATTGGCAAAATTTAAGCCCAGCATGATGGTATTCTCCGCGCCAACTTTGCGCAATGCGCCCCAGATGGCGTTGTTCGGAAAATTGGAAAGATTCATAAGCAATTCTGTCCGTCGTATATTTGGGCTGTATGAGGAGGTCGCTTGCGAATTCTTTAACACGTTGACATATGAATTTGGGGTTATGACCATTGTTATTGGGGACTCTCCCGGGTCGCAATTCAATACCTTCTCAGGAATAAACCAAGTTCCTCTAACTAAGAGCCAACCTGCTAGCGTCAGAAATAAAATGGCTGATGTAAAATAAGATAACAATGGGGTAACTGTTTTTAATGGTGCATTCCCATCCATGATTTGGAATGATTTGCTATTTATAAATGCACAGGCCGCTAACAGGGCTAAAAAACACGTGGTGGCCGTCATGACTCGTATGGTATCGTCAGCTGGGGGAGCAAATGGCACAGATAAAACAATCCCAAGGAATACAAACAATATCATGCGGGCAAACAAAAATTGTCTATTCTGGAAGAGACGCCATAGCCCGATCAGAGTCATTGGCCCTAATATATAGGTGACTGGTGTTGTTTGAGCAGTGGGCATGTATAGAAAAGAGAAGAAATAACTGGGTTTTAAAAATTCTACGTAGGCTTTCAAGATAGCAGTTAAAAAGAGAATTGGGGATTTAAGTATGATTTGAGCGGAAATCTTAAATGCCTCTGCCTCAGATACTTTTGGATATTCGATATAAAAAGCCCGCCAACCCTTATAACCGGTAGCCATGCCATAGAGTGTAGCGCCAAAATTCCCAAATGGAATACTTCCTGGGCTTGCCAACAATTTGAAGATGGCGAAGTTAAGGAAGAAGCCCAAGCCAACCACGCCACAAAGAATAATAAAGTTGCGAGGTGAAAATTTCTGATTCTTCGGGAACCAAGCTCCCCAGAGAATGAGCAGCGGCAGCACGAATAAAGCTCCGGCTCTAGCGTTTAGCGCCAGGGTCAAAGTGAAGATTCCAACCCCAATATATCTGAAACTTTGTAAACGTAGGCCGCGCAGCAGTAACGCCAATGCCAGAATTCCAAGCGGAATGCCCAGTTGTTCAGTGAGGAATTTACCCGCGAATTTTCCTGTATAGCAATAGACCATGATTACAGTCACTATGGCTGAAGGTAAAACACCCAAATGTTCCCGCACTTCTAGAGCCAGTATCAGCAGGGCAACCACGACAACGATGGACAGGATAACTAGCGAAAAAACCAGATCCTGACTGGTTATGAACAATAGTGTAGATAAGAATGTTGAAAATAAAGGACGCCTGGCAGCGAAGGGAGAAATGTGCTCTCCATACAGTATTTTAACAGCCCCGGTAAAATAACCCTCTGCGTCTGAACTGGGTAGGATACCTAGAAGCGAAAATCCATCTGTGTCATAACCCTGCAAACGCCAGTATAACGGCGAAAGATTCAGTAACGAAATCACCGTCAGTGTAGCGAAGAAGCCCCAGGCATTGCGTGGGCGCAGAAGCAGAATAAACGTTAGCGTGATAAACAAAAATCCGCTGAAAGTATGCCAAGAGTCATGAATATCCAACACCGATTTGTTGACTATGTAAATGATCGCACCCAGGAAGATGATGGTACGGGCAACGAAAGAATCCAAAAATCTCAGGATGGGCGCAGCATAATCGAGCAACCTTGTTTGCAGGGATTCAAGTTTGGATACTATTTCAGTGCTGAATATCATTGGGAGACGCTCCAACGCTCTGGTGTTATTCGAAGGTTCTTGTCTGGAGCGCAGCAAAGGCATATCACCTGGGGTGATACCATCGCCGGGGGCTTCTTTGAGGCGCACCATCCCGATGTCCTTTGGGAGGAACGTCAGGGTTGGCCGAATGCCGTTATGGGATGAGATTCTCTCACCAGAAGCTCAAGCCCGTTGTGTTACCCCGTGCCTGCGGTGTGGGCGGGTTCCTGGCTATCCGGCGGATACTCTAATATTGAACGACGTTAAAACGCCTGAGCCCGAATCGGTAGTTGCAACTCCTAACCCACAAATCTGCGCCCCAGACAATTTCATACAGGTAGGAGTTTAGCATGAATTCAAAAGACATTCAACACTGGCTCTATGAGAACTTCCATGATGATCATAGCCATAGGTGCAGAAGACCGGCGCAATTTGCAGCCATTCGGCTGATTGCAATTTCGCCTGATAAGCTGCTCGGCCCGATGTAAGGCATTCTTTTACTACGTGTTCCACTGCAAAAGTGCCTTCCAATGTGTGAACCGTTTTGCACCGCTGTAATAAGCCACCTTAAGTAAAATTCTCTGTGGATACTTATGGCTCACTCCTCGCAGAGAAGGTGTTATGAAAAGACTGGTGATAACTTTCCTCCCTTATAATGACAAATGGCAGTTTATTCACTCAACCCAAATCGCTAAGATAGAACCATATCCCTTTTTGGAGAAAATTTTATGAAACGCATCCCAGCCGGTATTTGGGCTTACCTGATTGTGTTGTTCAATTTTGGGTTTTCGCATGCCTGGATGAGCGCCATCAATCGCGCTAACCTGCAAGCAGTTTTCTACTGGATTTTCATTGTTGTGGCGATTGGGCTGATCCTGTTTGCACGCAAACGCCACCCGTCTCAGGATGCCGCGCTGGGGGGGCTGGCCGGGCTGTTTTGCTGGGCTGCCTTTGGCGAAGCGGGCCAGGCCGGGGAACTTTATACCCAGCCCGCCATCTGGGGCGTGGTACTGATGTTGACGATTTTCCTGGCTTTACGGCCCGGCTCGCGCTGTGACTTTCACCTGCTCATCCACAAAGCCCTCGGCCTGTACAAAAAGCCGACTGGCGACCACTGGTACGCGCCTGGCACTGCACTGGCCTTCTTCTGGACGGTCTGGCTGGGGCACATGGCCGAACTGACGGCTTATTATGACCCACGTTTTGGCGTTCACTCCTGGTTGACCACTGCCATTTTGATCGCCAGCCTGTTTGCAACGCCCTTCCTGCTGATCTATCTGTGGAAAACCGAAAAGTGGGCTCTGGCCTGGGGCCGCGCCATCCCCTCAGTTTTGATTTCGTGGATGTGGGTAGAGATTTTCATGAAGTGGGGGGTTATCCCCAAACCCTGGTAGGCAGGGATTTTTAGCCCAGAGATGCAGGGAGCACGGGGAAAATCCCGTGCTCGCTGTGTTATCCAAGCATTTTTAGTCAGGTTTACTCGCTGGCGCATCTTTGCTTTCCCATTCGATCATGAAACGCTGGATAAATTCTTGCATGAAAGCGTGACGCTCAGCGGCAATACGTTTGGCGGCGGGGGTATTCATGCGGTCTTTTAACAGCAGCAGTTTTTCATAAAAATGGTTGATGGTGGCGCTGCGGCTGGCTTTGTATTGTTCAAAGCTCTGGTGCATCTGCGGCGGCTCGGCGGGGTCGTAGAGGGGGCGGCCAGCATGTCCACCATAGGCAAAGGCGCGGGCAATGCCTATCGCGCCGATGGCATCCAGACGGTCGGCGTCTTGTACGATCATGCCTTCGAGCGTGGATATTTTGTTTTCGACAGCCGCGCCTTTGAATGACAGGTGGGTGATGATCTGGCAAACGTGTTCTGTTACAGCCGGGGAAACTTCCATTTGACGGAGCCAGGCTAAGGCGCGGACTGGCGTTCCATCAGCTATCATCCCAGGCCCATCTCCCGCTGGGGGAGGGGGAATAAGCTTCCAGTCATCGAGATCGTGCAGCAGCGCGGCCAATTCCACAGTGTAGACATCTGCATTTTCATGCTGGCAGAGCGCCAGGGCGTTTTTCCACACGCGGTAGATGTGCCACCAATCGTGGCCAGATGAATCGCGCGCGAATTCGGCTTTGACGTATTCGGCGGTTTTTTGGATGATTTCGGCGTGGTTCATTCTTTGGGTTGCAGATCAAAGCCCTGGCTTTTGAGCACTTCGAGCATGTCGTTGGGGGATGGGAACCACTGGCCCCATTTGCGCGAGATGTGTTCAGTCCAGGAGTAGTTGTCGTGAGTGAAGGTGTCGGGGCGACCGCTCTCGATGGGGATTTTGATTTTTTGCCTGGAGTAGTAGCCCTGGGCCATGTAGCCATCGTCCATAACCTGCATGGCGGCGCGGACTTCGTCATCACTCAGGATGGGGTAGCGCTCTTCATGCAGGGTGAAGGGCATGGGGTAGCGCGGGCGCGGCGGGAAGGTTTCAGCGGGGTAGCCCATCACCAGTTCGACCAGCGGGAAGACGCGCTTGGGCAGTTTGTACTGTTTGATAATCTGCGTGGCGCGTTTGGACATGATGCCGAGATAG
This sequence comes from uncultured Anaerolineae bacterium, assembly GCA_903822545.1. Lineage (GTDB taxonomy): Bacteria > Chloroflexota > Anaerolineae > Anaerolineales > Villigracilaceae > CAIJPN01. Next base: position 6,753 of record CAIJPN010000183.1, read on the forward strand.
CAGGAGCCCAGGCCCAGGCTTTCGGCGGCGACGACCATGTTTTCGGCGGCATAGGCGGCATCTTGCAGGCCAAAAAGCAGCATGACAATGTCATTGGTGACGACTTCCCAGCCGCGAATCTGCATGAACCGTTCCAGTTTGTAGAGATCGATACAGATGATGAACCACAGCGGCGCACCGAAGGGGGCTTTTTTCTTGCGGGTGAGCAGGATGCTGTAAAGCTGCGAGGCAAACGGGGCCTGCTGCCCGGCGCGGACTATGGTTTCGATGACTTCATCGCTGGGCTTTTGGTCGGTATACTTGCGCACAGATTTGCGCTGGAGCATTAAATCGATGGTGGGGTTGTGGATCATGGTTTCTCCAAAAGGGGGTGATAGCAATAGCTTATCAGCGAATTCTTTGGCGCTAGCGTTTTACCCAGTAATTCCAAATTCAAAATTGAGTTGCAGGCATAAGGGCCAAAATCCTAACGCCAGGGCGCAGAATCGCAAAGGTTTTTTAGAAAATTTGGCCTGACCGTTGCGCTAATCGGTCTTTTACCGGTTTGCGCGGATAAGCCAAAAAACTTGGCGTCTTTGCGACTTTGCGTTAAGTCCCTGGTTTCAAATTTGGAATTGCTGCGTTTTACCTGTGAAACTTGTCTAAAGAACAAAAACAGAGGCGCCGAGAACACAGCGTTCTAACACCATGTGAAAGTTATTCAGGAGTGGGAAAGCCATCTTTTTAGGGTATGCAGCCACCGGCTCAAGTCTGCTGCGGAACCCAGACTGAAACGCGGTTGCGCCCGCTGTTTTTGGCGTGATAAAGGGCTTTGTCGGCGCTGGTAATGGCTTCTCTGCCGGTTTCGCCATCCTGTGGGAAGAGCGCCACCCCGCACGAGATGCTGGCGCGGATGGAATGCCCATCAAAGGGAGTGATGATGTTCTCAAAAGCTATGCGCCAGCGTTCGGCGATCTGGTAAGCTTCGGCCACATTCGTGTTTGATAAAACTGCCAGGAACTCCTCGCCGCCATAGCGGCAGACGATATCGCTGGCGCGCGCCAGTTCGATCAGCAGGTTAGAAAGGTTTTGCAAAATGATATCGCCCGCATCGTGGCCGTATGTGTCGTTGACCTGTTTAAAGTGGTCGATGTCGATCATTACAAAGCCAACTTCGTACTCTTCGCGTTGGGCGCGGGCGATTTCGTGCGGCAGCATCTCGTTCAGGAACCGTCGGTTGTGCAGGTTGGTGAGCGGGTCACGAATGGCCTGTTCGCGCAAGATGGCCTGCAACCCACGGATCTGCCCCAACTGGGTATTGAGTTGATCGTTGGCCTGGCGTAAGTCGTTGACGAGGCGGGCATTTTCAACGGCAATGGCAGCCTGGTCGGCAAACAATGTAGCCAGGCGGATTTCGTTCGGGTCGAAGTCACCCACAACCTGATCCATGAGGATGATGACGCCGATAACTTCTCCACGGACTTTTAGTGGCACGCCCAGCGTGCGACGAGCCGGGTTATCTTTGAGCAATGTCAGACGATGTTCCCAAGAAAGATAATCTTGAACAACTAGCGGTTTTTTGGTAAGCAAAATCCGGCCCGCCATACCCTCGTTGGCGCGAACCTGGATGCCAATCCATTGATAGGGGATTTGGTAGCCAATCACCAGGTCGAGCAGGTCTTCATCGGGGCGGTACATGAACAACAGCCCACCCCACATTTTCAGCAGTTCGCAAGCCCGGCGCACGGTGGCGCGCAGAAGCGTTGGCAGGTCGGTGAATGAGTTCATCTCCAACGACATCTCGTAGAGGGTTGCCATCTCGCGCTCGCGGCGGATGAGGGCATCCTCCACATGTTTCTGGCTGGTGATATCCTGACTGGATGAGATGTAGTGGGTAATGGTGCCCTTGGCATCTACGATTGGGGCGATGGTGGCCGATTCATAATAGATATCGCCATTTTTTTTGCGGTTGACAAATTCGCCGTGCCACTCGTGCCCGGTGCGTAGCGATTCCCAAAGCTGTTTGTAGATTCCTGCATTGTTATGGTCGGTTTTCAGGATGCGCGGATTTTTGCCCAGCACTTCTTGTTGTTTGTAGCCGGTAATCTGTTCAAATCGCGGATTAACGTATTCAATCTTCCCGACCAGATCGGTGATGATGATGGATACGGGGCTTTGTTCCACTGCCCGCGAGAGCTGGCGGTTTTTGGCTTCGTTCAGTTTTTGCTCTGTGATGTTGTGGAAGATAAATAGTTTCCCGACAATGTGTTTGCGCCGGTTGACAATGGGGGAAATTGTCAGGGCGTAGGTGTCACTCTCCACCTGAACTTCATCCTGGTGATGAACGCTTTTTTCGTGGCTGCGGAAAATGATCGCCCAGGGAGATGGCAGGGTTTCTGGGGATTTTCCAAAGGATTGTGGCAGTGACAGGCAAGCGTTCTGAGCTGCCTGGTTGAAATCGACAATATGACCGTGGGTATCCAGGGCAAATACCAGATCGTCGATGCTGTCTATGATGGTATTGCGGGCAATTGGAACAATGGCGAACAGGCGCATACGCACCAGTGCCCACAAGTAGAGCAGGCCAGTGATGGATAGGCTGGATGGCATGGGATTAAACCCCTGGATCGGCCATATTCCCAGATTAAAGACAAGGTCTGCCAATAGCGGTACTGCCAACCCGCAAACGACCAGTATGGTATCCCAGAAGTAGATTTTGCGGACACCGAAGGATGTGAGTAAAACTGCGAATGCGATCAGGTAGATGGCGTAGGTGTAAAAAATATTCAGCCAAAAAGCTGGCTGTCGCTCCCAGGTTAGCAGGCCGGTGGGTGAGACCGAATACTCGGTGCGGTAGAGGCTGTGGTTTTTGCTGGTCAGCGCCAGGGCGGTGAATATGATGAATCCAAATCCCAGGAGTGCCAGCAGCCGGGGCGTGATCCACATGCTTTTGCCAGTATATTCCAGAGAGAAAATCAATACGACCGAAGAGATGAGTGCCAGGATAGGAATGCGCAGGTTGAGGAAAAGGATTTTCAGGTCACGCGAAGCCGCGGCAAGCTCTGCGGCTTGCAGGGCAATCAGCACAACGCCCAGCCAGATCAGGCTGCTGAATAAGCGTATGGCCCGTTCATCATGGTAGCGGCGCAAAAAGAAGGCCACGTTCATTAAGATAATGGCGGAAAGAAATAGTGGCCAGTGGTAAAGGGTGAGGTTCATAGCCGTTTATTTTTTGGGAAGCAGAACAGCAGTTCCCCCGGTAGTGCTTTTTCCTTGGCAGTATCGATTTATAAGTGATGTATGGGGGCTATAATGTTTATCGATGGAAATATTATAGCATTTACAAAGAAAAAAAAAACTGCTACAGAGATAGATATATGCCTATGTGTTTCCAGATTAACCTGTTTTTAGGATATGCCAGACATGCTATAATCGAGTGGGAAAGGTAGTGGACTATGGGATTCTCTGAAACTGCGACTACAGTTTTGATGGTCGAGGATAATTCGGCAGATGCAGATATGATTAAACGCATCCTGCGGAAAAGTGACCCCGGTATCAATATTGAAATGGCGAAAGATGGCGAAGAAGCCCTGGGCTTTATCAAAAAGTGGGAAGAAGGAATGCCCGTCCCGCTGGTTGTCTTGCTCGATTTGAAATTGCCAAAAGTCGATGGTCTGGAAGTGCTGGCTGCGCTCAAAAAACACGAGCGTTTTCGTGTGCTGCCTGTGGTTGTTCTGACATCATCCAACGAGTTACGCGACATCCAGCACGCCTATGAAATTGGGGCAAATTCCTATATCCTGAAAGCCATCGATTTCGATCAGTTCTCACAGGCTGTAACGATGATCTATCGCTACTGGTGCGCGCTTAATATTTACCCGGAACAATACTGATCTGGCGTTCAGAAGCTCTGCTTTTGAACATCTGCAAACAGAGCTTGCAAACCCCACAAAAGGAGACATCTATCATCGAAAAGATGGCGGCCGTCTCCTTTTGCATAAAATTTCAAACGTTCTGTGCGTGCTCAGCGATGAAACCGAACAACGCTACTTCAAATTGATCCGCGCAAAGCGCCGCTTGCCAACCTGCAACACGCCCGCATGCGGGAAGGCCGCATCGGCCTTTTCCAGCGTCTCGCCATCCAGCTTGACACCCTTCTGGTCGATCATGCGGCGGCCCTCGCTTTTGCTGGCCACCAGGCTGGCAGCAACCATCACATCCAGCACTGTCTGCCCCGGCTGGATGTCAAACTCCGGCATCTCAGTCGGGATTTGTCCCTGCTGGAACTGGCGCACAAACGCCTCCTGGGCGGCATCGGCCTGGGCCGCGCTGTAATACGTGGATGTAACCTCGTGCGCCAGCTTCATCTTGGCGTCGCGCGGATGCAGCGTTTCAGATTTCAGTCCGTTCTCAAAGGCGATTACGTCAGCGGGCAGCCAGCGCGTCACCAGTTTGGCATACTGCATCATGGCCGCATCGGGAATCGACATGACCTTGCCGTACATATCTTCCGGCGTCGAATTCAGTGGGATGTGGTTGCCGAGCGATTTGCTCATCTTCACCACGCCATCGGTGCCCGGCAAGATCGACATGATCACACCAATGTTCGGTTTGGCGTTTAGCGAGGTCATCACCTTGCGCGCAGCAGTGACGATGTTGAACATCTGGTCGGTGCCGCCCACCTGCACATCGGTTTCCAGCGCAAAGGCGTCGTAGCCCTGCATAATGGCATAAAAATATTCGTGCAGGTAAATCGCGTCGCCGCTGTCCCAGCGTTTGCGGAAGGCCTCGCGCGTCAGGAACTGCTGGATGGTGAAATTCGAAGCCAGCTTGATCAGGTCGGCAAAATTCAACTGCGCCAGCCACTCATGGTTATAGCGCACAATCGTCTTCTCGCGGTCGAGCACGCGGAAAGCCTGCTCGGCGTACGACCGCGCATTTTCCAGCACCTGTTCCTGTGTCAAGATCGGGCGCAGCTTGTCCTTGTCAGACGGGTCGCCAATCAGCGACGTATATGTGCCGATCAAGAAAACCACCTCGTGGCCCAAATCCTGGAACTGGCGCAGCTTGCGCATCGTCACGGTATGTCCAATATGCAGGTCAGCCGTGCGCGGGTCGTAACCGCAGTAAATTTTCAGCTTGCGGCCAGCCTTCTCGCACTCGGTCAGGCGCTGGCGCAGCTCCGTTTCCATCGTCTGGGCCAGGCTTTCATCGCCATATTCGGTGCCCTGCATCAAAATTTCAACTTGCTCGTTGACGTTCATGGTGTCCTCCACAAAAAGGGTTACCCATCGTGGGCTACAAAAAAACGCGCCTGCTGTGGAGCAGGCGCGCATAAATCTCCACAGGTTTGGCTAGGGAATTTCAGGATAATAAGCGTACAGGCGGGAAATCATGGCGCGATTATATCACGAGCGCGAATAGGTGGTGAGAAAATCTTCCTTCGTCATCGCCAGCAGCCCGGCGGCACGCAGGATTTCATCCAGGATGGCCTGACCCTCGGCAAAACCCGTCCGCCCGCGCACTTCGCCGCGATATTGGACTTCTCCAAGCGTATTGAACTCGAAGTGGGCAGATTCGGCCAACACCTGCACTTTTTGCCCCCACCTGGCCGGAGCCACCCGCACCGCCCTGACCTGTGCCCACGTTAAATTAACACGGCGCAACCCGTTTTCAAATCCCAACCCGTCAGCCGATACCGTTAAACGGGTGTGGCGATCCATCCAGTTCCCCAGCGAAATGCTCAGCGCCGAAAAATACAGGAACGCGATGAAAAACCATGTCCAGGTGGGTGTCATGCCGCGCAGTTGCAACGCCGCCAGCCCCACGCTGGCGAGGATTGCCAAAATCCAGGCATTGATCTCACCCCGGCGCGGCAAGAGCTCAGGTTTGTAAGTTTTTCCATTCATTGATGCACCTTTGAGTTATTCCCTCATCCCCGGCCCTTCCCTCCTCGGGGGAAGGGAGCGTTCTCCCCTCTCCCCCTGGGAGAGGGGTTGGGGGTGAGGGCGTTTTTCCCCTCTCCCCCCGGGAGAGGGGTTGGGGGTGAGGGCGTCTTTCCCCTCTCCCCCCGGGAGAGGGGTTGGGGGTGAGGGCGTTTTTACACCTTCGTCATCGTCACAAACACCATTGGCTTGCGGCGGGTTTCATTGAACAAGAAAGTTTTCACCACGCTGACAATATCCTTCTCCAGTGTCAGCCCGCCGCCATGGATGACATCCACCACGCGCTGTTTAACCGCCGGGAGCAGCTTTTCGGCATCTTCTGCCGAGACAAAGCCGCGGGTGATGATTTCCGGGTCGTCCAGCAGGCGGTTGGAGTATTTGTCGATGCTCAAGTTAACCAGGAAAATGCCCGAGCGGGCCAGCTGCTCACGTTCCTTCATCACATCCGGGTCGACATCCCCAATGCTTTCGCCCTCGACAAAGACATATTCACCCGGAATCCGCTCGCCGATGGTGAGTCTGCCATCTTCCAGTTCCACCACCTGGCCGTTTTCCACCACGATGATGTTCTCTTTGGGCAGGCCCATCTGATGGGCCATTTGGGCGTGGCGCAAAAGCTGGCGCAGTTCACCGTGCATGGGCATGAAATGTTTAGGACGCACCAGGTTGAGCATCAGTTTTTGCTCTTCCTGGCTGGCATGCCCGGAGACATGCACCGGCGCAATACCATCGTGGATGACATTTGCGCCGCGCCGAAACAGGCGATTGATGGTCTTACTGACAGATTCTTCGTTACCGGGGATGGGATGCGACGACAGGATGATGGTGTCACCGGCCTGGATGTCAAACTGGCGGTTGCTTCCGGTGGAAAGCCTGCCAATAATGGAGGACGGTTCGCCCTGTGAGCCGGTACACATGAGAACCACCTGGGAGGCAGGCAGGTTGAGCGCCGCATCCACCGGGACGAGGGTTTCGTCGGGCACGATCAGGTAGCCAAGTTTGCGTGCCATTTTGGCATTATCCACCATGCTGGTGCCGACAAAGGCCAGCTTGCGGCGATGTTTGACGGCCATATCGGCCACCTGCTGCATGCGCGAGATGAGTGACGCAAAGGATGCTACGATGACGCGGCCTTCTGCTTCTTTGAAGACGGCATCCAGCGCCGGGCCGATAACTTTTTCGGAGGGAGTCCAGCCCTGGCGTTCGGCATTGGTTGAGTCTGAGAGCAGCAGATCGACACCGCGCGAGGAGAGTTCGGCCAGTTTGGCGTAATCGGTAGGCCAGTTATCAACCGGGGTATGGTCGAATTTGAAATCGCCAGTGTGGACGACCAGCCCGGCCCCTGTGGTAATCCCCAACCCGACCGCGTCGGGGATGGAGTGGCAGACGTGGAAAAATTCCACCTTGAATGGGCCAATTTGAACGCTTTCACCGGCTTTGACCGGGCGTAAATCGGCTTTGCTGGCCATGCCATGGCGCGCCAGTTTGACTTCGATCAAGCCGGTGGTCAGGCGTGTGGCAAAAATAGGTGCAGGAACCTGTGCAAGCAAATGCTGGATGGCTCCAATGTGATCTTCATGCCCGTGTGTGATGATGATGCCAACAACTTTGTGGCTTTTGTCATAGAGATACTCAAAATCGGGGATGATGTAATCGACACCGATCATGTCGTTTTCGGGGAACATTAAACCAGCATCGACGACCAGGATTTGGTCGTCATATTCGTAGGCCATCATATTCTTGCCTACCTCGCCCAGCCCCCCCAGGGGGATGATTTTTAATTTATTGGTCATGTAAAATTTCCTTGTTTCTTTATGGTAAATGTTTGAGATACAAAATTATCCGCTTTTGCGGTTAAAGTCAGGTGGTAAAACACAAAAACGCCCCGCTAACGGGGCCGGCGACCAAAATCGATTGTGCTTCTGATACACCAATACAAAACTGCCTAATGGCAGATAAGTTCGTTAGTAATAAAAGCAGTATAGCAAGGGAGATGTGATTTGTCAAATTGGGCTGGGCGGTTTTGCAGCTTCATTATGAAATCAAAATAATTCGCTGTAAAATTAACTCGGAGGTTTTTTATGGAAAAACTCGACCTGCGCAAACAACTCTCTCATCTCTACCAACCATCCACCAAACAAGTTTCGCTGGTAGATGTGCCCGCCATGCAATTTATCATGGCAGATGGCGCCATCGAGCCGGGACAGTCTCCGGGCAGTTCGCCATCCTTCCAGGAAGCCACCCAGGCGCTCTACAGCCTGGCCTACACTCTCAAATTTATGGTTAAACAGCGCAAAACTGAGCCCATCGACTTTGGCGTGATGGCCTTGGAAGGCCTGTGGTGGATCGAAAGTGGTGAGTTCAACATTCGCAACCCCGGCAACTGGCTGTGGACGCTGATGATCATGCAGCCCGATTTTATCAGCGAGGGCAACTTCCAGGATGCGCTGGCGCAAATCCGCAAGAAAAAGCCCCAGCCGGGGCTGGAAAAGCTGCGGTTCGGAACCTTCCACGAGGGGCTGTCGGCCCAGTTGATGCACATCGGCCCCTATGCCACCGAACCTGCCAGCGTAGATCGCCTGCACACCTTCATGGCTGAAAACGGCCTGCGCGACCGCATCGGCCTGGGGGGCAAACATCACGAAATCTACCTGGGCGACCCACGCCGCGGCGACCCGGAAAAGCTCAAAACCGTGCTGCGCCACCCGGTTGAGCGCATCTGACCCATCAATGCGGTAAAATGATAGAAACTTTTCTCATCCCGGAGGCCCCATGTACTTTTTTGTCCGTCTCGCCGCAATAACGCTGATGATTTTCGGCGTCCTATTCATGTTCGGCGGCATCGGGGTCGCCATCTACGGCCTGGTTCAAAATGACGCCGTCACTGCCGCCGCCAACGCCATGCTCGAAGGCTCGAACCTGCGCATGGTCAACGCCGGGGTGGCCGCCGCACTTGTTGGGGTAATCCTGTTCTTCAAAGGTATGCTCGTGGCGGCCATCGGGCAAATGATGATGGCTTTCATCGACATTGCCAACAACACCCGCGAAACCAATCTCATCCTGCGAGCCTTCCGTCGCCAGGAAGAATAAAAACGCGCATCCTATGCCACCATTTATTCAATTTGTCATCCGACGCCTGCTCATCATTCCATTTTCCCTGCTCATTATTACCATGCTGCTCTATGCCGGGGTCATGCTCACCCCGCCCGAGGGGCGCGCCACGCTCTACCTCTCCAAAGGGAACGGGCGTTTCTCGAAAAATATCATCCCCGTTATCATCCGGGAACATCACCTGGATGCTCCCTACTTTGTCCAATACGGATACTGGCTCGAATCATTGGCACAAGGCGATTGGGGCTACAGCCCATCCCTGGCTGATGACGTGCTCCCAGCCATGCTGCAACGCACGCCTGCCACCGCTGAACTGGCCTTTTTCTCGCTGATACTTTTCATCCCACTCGGGTTATTAAGCGGTGTATTCTCTGGCTGGCATCAACGCGGACGATTCGACAATGCCTTTCGCTTAATCGCCTTTGCAGCGACATCCCTGCCGGCCTTCATCCTGGCGCTTGTCCTGATTTCAATTTTCTACATTTCCCTGGGCTGGTTTGCCCCAGAGCGTCTTTCCACGGCCTTATCATACCAACTTCCCGCCCAAAACTTCCAATTTTATACCGGCTTCTACACGCTCGATGGCCTGCTTAATCGCCGCTTCGATGTCACCCTGGATGCGCTGCGTCACCTGATCATGCCAGTTGTCACCCTCAGCCTATACCACTGGGCCACACTGGGGCGCATCACCCGTGCCATGATGATTTCTGAGCATGGCAAAGATTACATCCTGGCCGCCCGAGCTCGCGGCGTGAAAGAATCCAAAGTCATGTGGAAACACGCCTTCCGCAACGTGCTGGCCCCTTCCATCACCAGCCTGACGCTCTCGGCAGCATCCCTGCTGACAGGCGTCTTCCTGGTCGAGATGATTTACAACTACAATGGCATTTCCATCGTAATCGCCGGAGCAATGAAGGGCGGCATCCCCGACGCCCCCGCCGCGATGGGATTTGCCATTTACAGCGTGCTCATCGTCCTATTGATGATGTTCCTGCTCGACCTAGCCCAGGCCGCCATTGACCCGCGCGTCCGCAGCGAGGTACTGGACATATGAGAACCCTTCGGCGCTTCTTCATTCACTGGCAAAACTGGTTCGGGCTAACGCTGGTGCTGTTTTTTATAGTAGTGGCATTCGCCGCCCCGCAGATTTCGCCCAATGACCCAATCAATCCCGGCCCGTTCCAGCAAGTCAAAGGCTTCCGCGCCAGTGACCTGTCACCAAAAAACCCTGAGCAGGCTCCACCGCTGGGAACACTGCCGGGGCGCATCAGCGTTTTCCATGCCCTGATATGGGGTTCACGCGATGCCCTGCTTTTTGGCCTGGAAGTAGCCCTCTCTGCGGCGATTTTTGGTATTTTCTATGGCGCAGTCGCCGGGTATGCCGGGGGCTGGCTCAACGGCCTGCTCATGCGCATCTCCGACGCCTTCCTGACCTTCCCGGTAATTGCCGGGGTGGTGTTGCTCCGCCAGCTCTGGCAGCTCAGCTTCGAGGCGGCCGGAGGAGCAATTTACAACGGGATTATCGCCTTCGAACCCACCGGGGAAATTTCCCCCTTACTACGTTTGCTCGAATGGATCAACCCCCTGACCCTGACGCTGATCTTGTTTTCGTGGATGCCATATGCCCGCCTGACCAACAGCATGGTAGCCACCATCAAACAAGCAGAATTTATCCAGGCCGGGCGCGCCCTGGGAGCCAGCCCCATGCATATCATCCTGCGCCACATCATCCCCAACTCGATTTCGCCATCGGTGGTTCTGGCCGCGCGCGATGTAGGCAGCATGGTAATATTACAGGCCACGTTCACATTCGTGGGGCTGGCGGGCGGCTCAGTGTGGGGCCAAATGCTGGTCATGGGCCGCAACTGGATCATCGGCCCCGGCGGCAACATCCTTCACTTCTGGTGGACTTTCCTCCCCGCCACCCTGGCATTGGTTTTCTTTGGCATTGGCTGGAATCTACTCGGTGATGGCATTAACGATTTGCTCGATCCGCACGGCCATTAAGCTTGCAAGCTGCCCTGCTGATCGAGGAAACACATCAACTGCCAGCCATAGCAAAAAAAGCATACCTAACAGACCCGGTACCGCCCCTTAACAAAGGGCGGTATTTTTTTGCGATAACAGCCCCCCCATAACCTGCGCCACTGACAAGCCAGGATGATTAGGAATGACATCAAAGGCTATTTTTTCTTCAGCAAAATCCAGACCATACGCAAAACCATACCAACTCCAATCGCCACAAGCACCCAGCCAACCAGGATCGCCAGCGGGCCATCCGTTAAGAAAACAAAGACCTGCTTATTCCGCGAATGGCCCACGATTTGACCCTTCAAAATTGCATCCACCCCCAGCGCGAACAAAAACAGGGCCATCAGGAACAAACCAGAGACCGAAGGCCGCCCAGTACGCATATTATCGCAGCAAAACCAGCTCGCGCTGCGGGCCGCCCAGGTATTCCGCGCCGTTTTCAGTCACAAACACATCTTCCTCCAATCCCACATACCCATAACCCGGCACCGCCAGCCCCGGTTCAATGGTATAAACGTTGCCCATTTCAACCAACTGGTTGGGCTGGTCGCCGTATTTTTCCCATAACGGGCCTAGCAACGCGCCGCCATCGTGCGCCACACGCCCAAGCTGGTGACCGGTGCCATACATATATTCAGGATACCCGCCCGCCGTAACCGTATCCCGGGCAGCAGCATCAGCAGCTTTGCCGGGGATGCCCGGTTTAAGCACCGCACGGCAATTCTCGATGGCCGCGCGCACCGTTTCGAAGCCGTGTTTAACTTCGGCGGGCGCATCCGTTTCACCAGGGCGCAAAATATAGGCCATACGCTGGATATCAGAACAATAATCCTCGTATTTCACGCCAAAATCGAAGTGCAGCAAATGTCCCGGCTGGATTTGGATGTCCGTTGGGCCGCTATGGCCGACCGGTGAATCCGGGCCTGAGTTGACCGCCGGATTTGACTCCTCCGGCCAGGCAAAGCCGACGCCGTGCTCCACCATCAGGTGGTGCATCCTGGCCCCAACCTGTTTTTCCGTCATTCCCACGCGGATGTGTTCAAACGTTTTCTGGTAGATTTCCTCGGTAATACGCACCGCCTCACGGATGCGCTGGATCTCGGAAGCCGTTTTCCTTCCACGCAGGGCATTGATGATCGGTTCCGCGCTGGTGAGCCGGTCGCGGAAAGGCGTGCCATTCAGGTAGGTTTGCAGCTTGAGATACATGGCATGAGTCAGCCCATCAGCGTGGACGTTGTTGGCGCTGTAGTTGACAGCGATCTGCCGGGGCGCAAGCTTTTGCAGCATCTCGCGCAGCACACCGCTCAGGGCTGTGTCATAAAGCACAACATCATCGAAAATCCCCAGGCGTTGAATGGCTTCGGCCTCGAATCGTCCCACAATGGCAATACGCTGCCCGCTGCGGGTGAACATCAGCGCCGATTCCCAGGTCAGGTCGTTGGGGCCGATGATAAAGTCGAGGGCCGGGTCGCGCACCCCGGATGTTTCGCGGACAAACGTCAACCACAGATCGGTTTCCTGTTCTTTGAGAATTTCGACAGCCTGGGCAGATTTTTCCTGGATGATAGACATGGGAGACTCCTGGTAAGGGGATTTTGTAAGAGCATACGCCTTTTTGGATGGCCCTGCAAACGAAATTCATCCCCCATTGATATGATAAGTCTACTGCAAAAAGGCATTTACACCACAGGCGCACAGAGTACGCCGGGATTTTTTAAGGACTGGGACTTGCCCGAGCAGGTTACTTTAGCAGCAGCCGGTAAAGAACCAGTTGTAAAGCAGCAAAACTGACACCAACCACAATCGGCCAGAGCCAGCTTTGTTGGCCAATAATTTGCAAACCAAATAAAACCGCGGCCCCGGCGGCAAACCCCGCCAGGACAGCCACTTCCACGATCATGATGAAGGCCACCGAGTTGACTTTAAAGGCCTTGGGCATGGCCTTATCGGTGAATCGGAAAGCGCGTGAGAGTTTGATCACTTCCATACGCGAACAGTAATACTCTTTGATCTGGTTCAGCGCCCGGACGCTTTCCAGCCAGGCCATGCGCAGCCGCGCCAACTGGATGATGGTTAACAGACCAAGCAGCGCCAGGACGATGAAAAGCCCGGTAAAACTCCCCTGGATCAAGGCAACAGGATATTGGGAATCGCCCAATTGGGTGGTGAGCAGTGCCGCGATGAACGACCCAAAAGATACCAGGTAAAACGAAGCCACTTTGGAGCGGTCTTCATTGGCCTGGGTGGCTGTTGCGGCGATGTATTCAAACTCGGCGATCAGGATGTCGTCGGGGTTAAGGGTGGGCTTTTCTTCGGGCATAAAAAGAGTAGGGGCGGGGTTGCCCCGCCCCTACAATAAAATTTACCGGCGATTGCGCAGGAAGGTCGGGATGTCGAGATCTTCCTGGTAGGATGTCTGGGGTTTCATGTCGGGCGAGGGTGTGGCCGGGATATGCGCGGGCGGGGGTGTGATGGGGGCGCTGACGCTGACCGTTTCGGCCGGGCGTTCAACCGGGATGGATGCCACGGGGCGCATCGGTTCGGAGCGCGGGTTGCCAGCTACAGGGCGAGAATTTTCGATGCGGCGTGTCGGCATGGAGGCGCGCTCAAAGCCAGTCGCGATCACCGTAATGCGGATTTCGTCGCCCATGTTCGGGTCGATGACAGCGCCGAAGATCATGTTGACATCGGGGTGCGCCGTCTCACGGATGATGGCAGCAGCCTGGTTGACTTCGAACAGGGTCATGTTCGGGCCGCCGGTGACGTTGAAGAGTACGCCACGCGCGCCATCGATGGTGATGTCGAGCAGTTGGCTGGAGATGGCCATTTCAGCGGCCACGCGGGCGCGATCTTCGCCGTTGGCTTTGCCAACCGCCATGAGCGCCGCTCCGCCTTCAGACATGATGGCTTTGACATCGGCGAAGTCGAGGTTGATCAGGCCGGGCACGGTGATAAGTTCGGAGATGCCCTGGATGCCCTGGCGCAGCACGTCATCGGCCATGCGGAAGGCGTCGTTCAGGCTGGCCTTTTTATCTACGATCTGGAGCAGGCGGTCGTTGGGGATAACGATCAGGGTGTCGGCATGTTCTTTCAGGTTGTCCATGCCGGTTTCGGCGGCCTGCATACGGCGCGCGCCTTCAAAAGTGAAGGGGCGGGTGACAACACCGATAGTCAGCGAGCCGACTTCTTTGGCGATTTGCGCCACAATCGGGGCCGCGCCGGTGCCCGTGCCACCGCCCAGGCCAGCGGTCACGAAGACCATGTCTGAGCCTTTGAGTACGTTGTAGAGTTCCTCGGCGGTTTCTTCGGCAGATTTGCGCCCGACTTCGGGGTTGCCGCCAGCACCCAGGCCGCGCGTCAGCTTTTCGCCGATGCGCACTTTGATGGGGGCTTTTGCCAGTGCCAGGGCCTGTGCGTCCGTATTAACGGCCACGAAATCGACGCCCTGAATGCCTTCTTCGATCATGCGGTTGACAGCATTTGTGCCGCCGCCGCCGACTCCGACGACTTTGATGCGGGCAAAAGATTCAGCGTTCATTTTAGTTTCCATTTTCCTTCTCCTGAACAATGCCTTCTTAATCGTCTTGTGCGCCCGGCTATGGCCTGCGCAACAGGTTTCCTAAGATGTAAATTCTGGTGTCCGCAAGTTCTACTTGCGGGAAACCCAAAACAGAGCTTCGGGTTTCCAGTTTTTTTACTTGTAAAAAGTTCTGCTGGGTGGCTAATTCTATCAGCCTTCCCGGCTTTTACACGATGATAAATGGGTGATTGCCTTGGGGTGCAGTTGCGTTCCCAAGCACTTTACGGCAGCAAACGGCGGAGTATGTTCTTGATCGTATCCCAATTCTGGCTTTCTCCTTTTTGTTTACGGCCTTTCCCGGCGCTGCCGTAAGGCAGGGCCTGGAGCGCGGCGGCCCAATGCAACAGCCCCACACTGGTGGAATATGCCGGGGAGTGGAGTTTATCTGCCAGCCCAATCAGCTTTTCGGGCTGCGCAGTGCGGACCGGCATCCCCAGCACCCGGCTAGCGAGCTGCTTCATACCGGTTAACTGGCTGCTGCCACCCGTCAGGATCATCCCGGCTGGGAGCAGGCCATCGTACCCAGAGCGTTTAATCTCTTGCAGCGTCAGGTCAAAAATTTCTTCCACCCGCGCTTCGATGATGTGACACAGGTCGCGGCGGCTCAGGCGCACCGGCTGGTCTTCTCCAAACGGTTGAACGGCAAAGGTTTCATCCAATCCAATATCGGCTTTGATGGCATTGCCGTGCTGTTTTTTGATTTCTTCGGCCACTGGCAGCGGCAGGCGCAGCCCGTGGGCAATATCCTGGGTGATATGATTGCCGCCGACCGCCAGCACCATCGTGTGCCACACATCGCCGTTGACGTAAATCGCCAGGTCGGTTGTGCCGCCGCCGATATCGCAGACAATCGCACCCATATTGCGCTCGGTATCAGAGAGCACCACTTCGGCAGAAGCCAGCGGATTGAGCACAAATTGGGCTGCATTCACACCAGCTGTGGCGACTGCTTTTCGCAGGTTTTCCACGGTAGCCGAAGCGGCGGTAATGACATGCGCTTCCACTTCCAGTCGGAAACCGTGCATCCCGATGGGTTGGTGGATGCCATCTTCGCCATCCAGCGAAAATCCGCGCTGGATGACATGGATGATCTCGCGGCTGCTGGGAATGGCAACCGTGCGAGCGGCTTCCATCGCACGCTCGATGTCGATCTCATCCACAGTATCGCCCGCCACACCAATTACGCCCCGGCTATTGATCGACGAAACATGCGCGCCAGCCAGGCTGACCAGCGCCGAATCAATCTTCAGCCCTGAAGTCTGCTCGGCTTTCTGCACCGAACGCGAAATGGCCCCGGCGGCTGCGCCCAGGTCAACGATAACACCCTTGCGGATGCCTTCAGAAGGTTCAATGCCCACGCCCATGATGCGCAGATCCATATTTTCTTCCACGCGTGCCACAAGCGTGCAAACTTTTGTCGTGCCGATGTCTATGCCAACAACGATATCGTCCATAATAACCTATTGCTCCACGCGGTAGAACGGAGCATTTGGGAATTCTACGCTGATAAGTTGGGGCTGGATGTTATTCTCTGACAGGTAATTGACCAGGTTTTTATACACCAGCAGTTTTGTGTTCATATCGCCAGGGGCGCTGCCAAAAAAGGCCCGCCAGCCGCCAGGGTCTTCCCAACCCATGCCATATTTGGGGTCGTAGACCAGGCTGGCGCCATCGGGCAGGACAGCCGAAAGACCAGTGATGGCTGTTGCCAGCTCACTGGAAAGGAACGGGCGCGCGCCAACCGTCTGGCTGACATCGGTGCCGTCGCCAAGCGCGGGGGGCGACCCGGCAGCAGTGATGGTAACAAGCGTGTCGATTTCACCCCGTGGCGGGAAAGCAAAGCCCTGGGCGTCCAACCACACGGTTTTGCCGTCCTGGTTCCAGGCCACAATGGGCTGGCGTTCAACGATGGTAACGATCAGACCGGCGGGCAGGAATGTCTCAATTTGCACGGCCGAAATATCCGGGAAGGAATACTGTAAATTGTATACGATTTGGTCAGGATTGAGGAGAGCCGCCGGGTGGTTAATCACACCCAGGGCCGCCACAATCTCGGGGGTGCCGATGCGAACGTTGCCATGGATTTCGGCGCTGCGCACGATGAACGGATCCATCGTCCACATGTTGACCAGGGCTGCGGCGCATACGATCAAGATCAAGAAGGAGATCCAACGCGGGCCAAATTCCACTTTAGGGATGGAAATGGCAATATCGGGGGCCTGGAAGCTGCCACGTGAACTGGCACGTCCATAGTAGGGGGATGGCTGACTCATGGCGGCATCGTATCGGCGGCGCAGGCGGCCCGGGGTAACGGTGGGGCTGCTGCGGGGCGCAGATTTTTTGGCGCGCGTGGTGGCTGCCGCAGGTTGGCGAGTCAACTTTTGCGTCAGCGTTTCTCGCCGCTTGTGTTCTTCCTCACGGCGTTTGCGCAGGGTTTCGGCGCGCGATTGGGTTTGTCGGTCTTGGCTCATGCGTTCCTCCGATACTGACGCACGGTTGCGTCTCGTTCGGCTTTGCGTTCGAGTGCCAGTTCTATCAGGCGGTTGACGAGGGAAGCATAAGGCAGGCCGGAGGCTTCCCACAGCTTGGGGTACATGCTGATTTTGGTAAAACCGGGGATGGTATTGATCTCGTTTAGGAAGATTTCACCGGTTTTGGGGTCGAGCAAGAAATCCACCCGCGCCATGCCACAACAATCGACAGCTTTGAAGGCGCGAATGGCGATTTCTTTAATTTTGGCGGCCTGGGCTGCATCCAGCGCGGCCGGGATGATCAGTTTGGAATTATCCAGAATATATTTGGCATCGTAGCTATAAAAATCAGCACCAGGGACGATTTCGCCGGGCACGGATGCTGCCGGGTCATCGTTGCCGAGCACCGAGATTTCGATCTCACGCGGATGATGCACCCCGCGTTCGATCAGCACGCGCCGGTCATACTGGCTGGCTTCCATCAACCCTTCGGCCAGGTCGGAGCGACCCCGGCATTTGGTCACACCCACTGAAGAGCCCAGGTTGGCAGGTTTGACAAACAGCGGGTACGCACCCACCGTTTCGGCGCGTTGCACCACATTTTCCAGATCGCGCTGGATTTCGGAGCGCAACACCAGGATCGACTCGACTGTGGGCAAGTTGTGAGCGCGCATCACATCTTTAAAGATGCCCTTATCCATGCCAACCGAGGAGCCGACCACGTTTGCGCCTACATAAGCCACATCAGCCATCTCAAACAGGCCCTGGAGCGTGCCATCTTCACCATAAGTGCCGTGCAGCACCGGGAAGTAGACATCCACATCGGCCAGTTTTTCCAACGTTTCGGTTGCGCCGCCAGCGCGAATGGCGTACAGGCCGGGTTTGGAAGGATCGGGGTGCAGCGTAACCGGAAAAAGACCATCCAGCCGGTCACTTTCAAAGGCTGCCAGCACATTTTCGCCGCCCAACCACGCACCCTGATGGGTAATACCGACTTCAATGACGGTAAAGCGCGCGCGATCAAGCACGGCCAGCACCGAGCGTGCAGACATTAGCGAGACTTCATGTTCGCCAGAGCGTCCGCCAAACAGCACGGCCACCGTCAGGGGTTGGGGTTGCGCAGGGGTCATCACCATTCACCGATCAATTCAACTTCAAGTTCCAGGTCAACGCCAGAATGTTCTTTGACCGTCGTCTTTGCCAGTTCAATCAGCGCCTTGACATCTTCGGCGCGAGTTTCACCATTATTGATGAAAAAATTTCCATGAATCGTGCTGATTTCCGCGCTGCCGATGCGCTTGCCCTTCAGCCCGGCAGCTTCGATCAGTCTCCCGGCATAATCCCCGGGCGGGTTTTTAAACATCGAGCCCATGCTGGCCCCGGGTGGTTGGGTTGCTTTGCGGCGGGCGCTAAACTGTTCAATTGTAGCTTGTATCTCAGACGGCTCACCATTTTTTAACTTAAATTCAGCCGCCAGGATGATTGCATTTTCCTTGCCACGCTTGAGCGCACTGGAACGGTAGCCATAATCCATTTTTTCGGTAGGCCACCACTCGCGCCCACGCTCCGACAGCAGTTCGGCGCGCAGCAGGTCATGGGCCACATCGCCGCCAAAAGCCCCGGCGTTCCCGTAGACTGCCCCACCCACCGTGCCGGGGATGGTTGCAGCCCACTCCAGGCCAGAAAAACCCTTCGCAGCAGCGCGATGCGCCAGGTTGGAGAAAATGGTGCCGGATTCAGCCCAGAGAACCGGTTCCGGCCCCTCGCGGAATTCCACCGCCCGGGCTTTATTCAAGATCACCACACCCCGAATGCCTTTGTCGCTGACCAGCAGGTTGGAACCTCCCCCGATCAGCGCAAAACCCAACCCGAGCGATTTGCACAACAAAACGGCCTTTTCCAACGCTGCCGCATCGCGCACCGTCACCAGCACATCTGCCGGGCCGCCAATCCGCGCGGAGGTATACGGCGCAAGGATGACATTCTCCTGCACCTGTGTACCAAATTGCTCGCGGAAAAGCTCGAAGGCGGTCATCGGTATCTTTTTGGAGTGCGGAAGCAGAGCTTCCGCATTTCCCTCACCCTCCGCCCTCTCCCGAAGGGAGAGGGGACTTCGCTCCCTTCCCCATCGGGGGAAGGGCCGGGGATGAGGGCCAGTTCTTACTGGCTCTTCACCTTCCCGATCAACTTCTCCAGCGCCATTTTGGCTTCTTCGGGTTTGTCAGTGCCAAAGCGGCGGATGGGGTGATTGGGTTCGGGGTTGGGCACTTCGCCGAGAACCATTCGCAGGGGTGGCAACCCCAGCGGGGTGCGTTCGGTAGTATTGTTATTTTCCATGATGACCTTCTCTTTCTTTCAGCCCGGCCAGCACTTCGGCGCTGACGCGGTCGGCGTCCCCGGCAGAGAGCACCAGCAAAACATCACCGGGGCGGAGGTTTTGCAGCAGGTGATCGCGGATTCCATCCAGCGTAGGGATGAAATGCGCGGAACGATGCGACATGGCTTTGACGATTCCTGCGCCTGAAAAATCCTGTTTGGGCTCACGCGCCGCATAAATTTCGCTGACGATGACTTCATCGGCATCAGGGAAGGACAGGACGAACTCGTCAAACAGGGTTTGCGCGCGCGAGTAAGTGTGCGGCTGCCAGGCGGCCCAGATGCGGCTGTGCGGGTAGCGTGCGCGCGCCGCGGCCAGCGTTGCACGGATTTCGGTGGGGTGATGAGCGTAATCATCGATAATCGTGACACCATCGGCCTGGCCGCACAATTCAAAGCGCCGCCCAGTGCCAGTGAAATCGCCCAAAGCGTGAGCCGCGTCTTTGAGATTAAGGCCCATCAGCCCGATCACTGTCAGCGCCGCCAGCGCATTGCGGACGTTGTGCAGCCCCGGCACCTGGAGCTGGATGCCCGAAAGGTGGTGGTGCACATCATCAAGATAAACTGCGGTATTGAAGCTGAACCCGCCCAGGGTGTTGCGCGCCACGTTGTAAGCCAGGGTTTCTTCTTCCTGACCGGAGCGCCCATCATCTGTGATGCGATAGCCAATGGTGCGGATGTGGTTCAGGCGCGCTTCTTCCATCAACTCGATGGCACCCATATCATCGCCGCAGGCCACCAGCGCGCCATTTGCGGGGATCAGGTGTGAAAAATCGATGAAGGCCGCGCGGAATTCTGCCGGGGTGGGGTAGCAGTCGGGGTGGTCATGCTCAATGTTAGTAACCACACCAAATTTGGGTTTCAATCCCAGGAACATGCGGTCATATTCATCGGCTTCGATGACAAAAGCATTACCTTTGCCTGCGTGGGCGTTGACGTGCAGGTTGCTGAGCACGCCGCCAACGATAAAGGTAGGGTCCTGGCCGAGCGCATGCAGCAGCCAGGTGATCATGGCGGTGGTGGTGGTTTTGCCGTGCGTCCCAGCGATGGCGATGCCGGTTTTGCCTTCCATCATCTGCCCGATGAAGTCAGCCCGTTTGTAGACCGGGATGCCGGCCGCCAGGGCGGCCCGCACTTCGGGGTTGTCATCTGGCACAGCGGAAGAGCGCACCACCCAGTCGGCCCCGGCCACGTTTTCGGCTGCATGACCGATATGGACGGTTGCGCCCGCCTTCTGGATCTCAGCCGCCAGCAGCGAAAGCGCGCGGTCAGAACCCGTCACCTGGAAACCGCTCTCTAACAGGACGCGCGCAATGGCCGAAAGGCCGGTGCCACCAATGCCGATGAAATGAACTTTTGTCATATTTAGATAAACACAACCATCACAAACACAAACGCCAGGATGACCGCGAAGTAAATCCCTGGCTCACCTAACAGGTGCGGCCCCAGGAACGGGATTAGCGCCAGGGCGGCATCTCCCAACTCCGTGCCTTTGACGGGCGGCTGGATGTACGCAAACGGGTAGCTGGCCTCGTGCAGGTAGAACCAGATCGATCCAATCACCAGGTAACCATTGACCGAGCCCAGGATGAAGCCCAGCAGGATGTCTTGCAGCTTCTCGCGAGCGGCTTTGGATGCAAAACGAGGCAGCGCCACCGTCTGGTAACCAAAGAAGACCAGCACAATCAAGATGATGGATCGGATCCAGAAGCGCGCCGAGCTGGTGGCATCCAGCGTACTGATGATGGGCACGTACTTGGCCAGCAGGGTGTTGAGCGCCATCGTCAGGATAACGCTGAACAGCACCAACAGCTCCTTGGCCCAGCCGCGCATCCCGCCTATGATGCCGAACAAGATGATAAACAACCAGAACATGAAGGTGAGACTAACCATAGTTTACTCCAGCAAGTTCCTGAAGCTGCCGGGCCACCCGCGCGGCGGCGTCGGGGATGCGCAGCGCCAGCATAGCCTGGCGCATGGCTTCCAGTTTTTCGGGTGTTTCCAGCAGTTTTTCAACGGTAAGATAAAGACCGGCTTGCAGCCGTTCATCTTCCATCATAATCGCCGCGCCGGCCTGGGCCAGCATTTCAGCGTTGACTTTTTGATAGCGCCAGGCGTGCGGATACGGGACGAGAATGGCCGGCAGCCCAAAGAGTGGGAACTCACCGAGGGTGGACGCCCCGGCGCGTGCTACCACTAAATCGGCAGCAGCCAACGCTGCGCCCATTTCTGCGTGCAGGTAAGGGTACGCGTGGTAGCGGGCGGCTTTGGGGGCACGGAGGGCTTTTTGAGCCTTCTCCACGGTTGGCCAATCCAACTCACCGCTAATGTGGATGATTTCAACCCGCTCGAGCAGCGCATCCAGCGCGTCCAGCGTGGCGCGATTGATGGAGCGCGCGCCTTTGCTGCCTCCAAAAACGAGCAGCACAGGCATTTCACCTGTCAGTGCAAACGCAGCCCGGGCTTTTTCCTTCGTCCACTCGGCCAGGTCGGCGCGGACGGGGTAGCCGGTGACGACTATCGGGGCATTTTTGCCAAAAAACGGGCGAGAGTCTGGGCTGGTGACAGCGATGCGGGTGGCAAACAGCCCCAGGAATTTGAGCGCCAGCCCCGGTTCAATATCGGGGACATAGACGAGGGAGGGCAATCCACGCGCGGCAACGGCAACCGGCCCGGCCACGTATCCGCCAGTGTAGAAGACCGCCTGGGGCTTGAATCCATCTACAATCTGGCGGGCAGCAGAAATCCCGCGCATCATCGCCATGATATTGCCAGGCAGGCGCTGTAAGCCCACGCCGTGCAGACCGGCGGCAGGGATGGCCTTAAACGGGATATTGGCCCGCTCAACGAGCGCGGCCTCCATTCCACCTTCACCGCCAACCCACAGCAGTTCAGCGTTTTTATCGTTCAGTGCCTGGGTTACGGCCAACGCGGGATAAACGCCGCCGCCCGTTCCCCCGGCGCAGATCAAATATCGCGCCAAAGCTTCTCCATTCTTCTTCGATACTTTCGCCCGCAGCGCCTTGCCGCGAGATGTTGAACAAAATTCCCATGGCAAACAGGGATGTTACCATGCTGGAGCCGCCCGCGCTGATGAAGGGCAGTGCGTTTCCGGCAAATGGCATCAGGCCGACCATCACGAGCATGTTAATGACAGCCTCGGTGGCGATCCAGTAAGTGAGACCGGCCGCCAGCAAGCTGCCGAGCAGGTCGGGAGCTTTATTGGCGATGCGCAGGCCGCGCCAGATGATGAAGCCAAACATTGCCACGGTGGCGGCGGCGCCAATCAGCCCCAATTCTTCGGCGATGACGGCGAAGATGCTATCGGTAGGGGGCACAGGCAGGCCGATCAGTTTGGTGTTCGAGCGTCCAATTCCCACGCCAAACCAGCCGCCTTTGACGATGGCTTCGAGTGAGCGGCGCACGTGATAGGAGGCCTGCAACGGGTCGCGGATGCCTTCGAGATATGTGCCAATGCGTTCGCGCCCGGTGGGGCTGACCTGCACAATCATTGCGCCGAAGATGATTGCCACAATGAGCAGGAAGGCGATCTGTTTCAGGTCACCGCCCGCCAGGAAGAACAGCAGGCCGCCCAAAACGAAGACGGTGGCGGTGGCTGAAAGGTCGGGCTGGAGGTAGATGAGGCCGCCGATAATACCGAGGATCGCTGCCAGGGGGATGAGTCCCCACTGGATGTCGTGCAATTGCTCGCGTTTGGAGTGCATCCAAACAGCCAGGTAGATGACGGTAACGACTTTCGCCAGTTCCGATGGCTGGATCGAGCCGTTCAGGATGGTGCGGACGGCTCCCAGGCGTGGATCATTCAGGAAGAGCACCAGGCCGAGCAGGATGATGGTGCCGATCATGGCCGGGACAACCAGTTTGCGCCAGAGATGGTAGTCAATGCGTGAGACGATGTAGGCCAGGATGCTGCCAATGACAACCCACAGCACCTGGCGGTTAAACATCTGGGTGGGGTTTTGGTAGACAGCCAGGGAGAAATCCCAGGATGCAGAAAAAACCATGATCAGGCCGAAAACCAGAATGCCGACCATCGCCAGCAACAGGGCCAGGTCGGCTGAACCGCTGGATTTGCGGGCCGCAGCCGGGATTCCAACGCCTACCGCAGTGTCTCGGAAAAATCGAGTACCCATTGTTTGAACCTTTCTCCGCGTTCTTCAAAATCTTTGAACTCATCGTAGCTGGTGCCGCCGGGGGAAAAGAGCACCACGAAACCGGGCTGGGCCAGCCGCGAGGCGGCTTTGACCGCTTCCTCACATTTTGCCACGCGTGTGACACTGTACGGCTTCGAGCCGGGGATTCTCTGCCCCAGCGCTGCCTGGATTTTTTCGGCGGCGTCACCGAACAAGATCACGTGATCAACACGCTGACGCACCAGTTTTGCCAGGTCTTCCCAGGGCAGGTTTTTATCGCGCCCGCCCAGCATCAGGATCAGCGGCCCACTGAAGGATTTGACGGCAGCCATCGTTCGTTCGGGGGCGGTGGCAATCGAGTCGTTGTACCAGTGTGCGCCACGCCACGTCCGCACGAATTCGATGCGATGCGGCACACCCTTAAAATCCTGGATGCCTGCCAGCATGGCTTCTGGGCTGAACCCCGCTGCGTGGGCGATGGTGCAGGCCGCCAGCACGTTCAGGCGGTTGTGTTCGCCGCGCAGGTCGATGGCATCGGCCACCGGCAGGGCGATGACTTTGCCTTCAGCACGAATGAAGAACTGGCCATCCTGTTCGTAGCCGCCGTTTTGCCCATCGGGCAGGGGGCTGAAGCCAAAGGAGAGCAGTTTGGCACGGCGTCCAACGGCCAGGCTCCAGGCGCCAGGGTCGTCGCGACCCAGGATGGCGCAATCGCTCTCCGATTGGAAATCCAACACGCGCGCTTTGGCGGCGCTGTAGGCTTCCATGGTGCCGTGGCGGTCGAGGTGGTTGGGTGTGATGTTCAGGATGGCAGCCACGTTCGGGGAGGTGGTCATCAGCTCAGATTGGAAGCTGGAAATCTCCAAAATCGCCAGATCGGTGGGCTGCATCTCATCCACATAGTTGATCAGCGGGTCGCCGATGTTGCCACCGATCCAAATGCGGGTGTATTTTTCGCTTTTCCCGGCGTTGGCGATGCGCCCAATCAGCGTGGTAGTGGTGGTTTTTCCGGCAGAACCGGTGATGCCCAGGGTTTTGCAAGGAACCGCTTCCATAAAAACCTGGGTGTCGTTGGAGAGCGGGATGTTGCTCTGGAGTGCGGCTTCCACCAGCGGGTTATTAAGCGGCACACCCCCTGAGACACACAGCAGGTCGGGGCGCGGCTCCAAAATCGAGAGCGGGTGGCCGCCCAGCCACCATTCCACACCGGTGCTGGCCATCATGCTGATTTCGTTCTGCATCTGGTCAGGCGCGCGTTTATCGTTGAGCATCACCCGCGCACCGTGACGGGCCAGGTAGCGCGCCAGCGCCAGCCCCTGCCGGGCTGCGCCGATGACGATGATGCGTTTTCCGTTCCAGTTTGTGGTCATATTCTCTCGTTTTTTGGGAGTCTAGAAGCTCCGCTTCCGGCGCCTTACACTCCAAACTAAGCCAGCGCCAGCCCAACGCCGATCAGGGCGGCCAGCAGGCCGATCAGCCAGAAACGCTGCACGATCTGGGTTTCGCTCCAGCCAAGCAGCTCAAAATGCAGGTGGATGGGTGCCATTTTGAAGAAGCGGCGACCCTTGGTGGCTTTAAAGTACAAAATCTGGATGGTGCTGGACATGGCCTCGCTGACAGGGATGACCGCTATCAACGGCAAGATCGCCCACTGACCGGTCATCAGCGCCACCACGGCGATGGTTGCTCCTAAAGACAAGGAGCCGCAATCACCCATAAAGAGTTGCGCCGGGTGGGCATTGAACCACAAAAACCCAAAGAGCGTGCCCACCAGGGTGAACGAGAACTGCGCCAGGAAATTCTGTCCCTGGATCAGGGCGATTGCGCCATAAGCGGCGAAGATGGTGGCCGAGATCATCCCGGCCAGGCCATCCAGGCCATCGGTGAAGTTGATGGCGTTGGTCATCGAGACGATGATGAAAGCCGCCACCGGGATATACATCCAGCCCAGGTCAATTTCCAGTTCCACGCCGGGGATGTAAAGGCCGGGCGCGTGCAGCAGGTATTTCAGCGCCCAACCGGTACCGCCCGCCAGCAGCCACTGGGCCAGGAATTTGGTGCGGATGCGCAGCCCATCGCCTTTGCGTTTGCCACGTATACCTTCCCAGTCGTCAATGCCGCCCAGGATGCCGAACCCGATCATGCACAGCAGCGGGATTAAAACCGACTGCCCGGCCAGTTTCAACCCGATCAGCGCGGCAGCATTCAGCAGCCCAGTCAACAGCACGGCGGGCAGGATGATCATGATGCCGCCCATGGTTGGCGTGCCCATCTTAACCAGGTGCTTGCCAGGTTCTTCTACGCGGATGATTTTGCCGATTTTGAAGTGACGCAAAACCCGCAGCATCGGCCCACCCCAAATGACGGTCAACATAAAACTAAGCGCCGCCAAGGCAACAGAGAAGGTGGCATCTTTCACCGGGTCACCTCCAGCGCCGCCACAATACGATCCATGCGCAGACCGTGCGAGCCTTTGATCAGGACAGCATCGTTTTCAGTCAGGTTTTGGCGCAGCCAGTTAACCACCGCTTCAGTTTTTTCATATTCATGGATGGATGATTTCTTCATGCCGGAACCTCGCGCTGATTCGGCGATCATGTGAGCGCGTTCGCCTAACGTCAACAGGATATCAGCCACTTCGGCGGCGCGCACGCCCACCAGGTTGTGCCCCTGGCGTTCATAGGGGCCAAGCTCCAACATGTCACCCAGCACGGCGATGCGGCGGCCTTTGAGTTCACTCAGCAGGTTGAGCGCAGCCAGTGTGGATTCCGGCGAAGCGTTGTAGGTATCATCCAGCAACAACGCGCCGCTTTCAGTGCGGACGGCGACCAGCCGCAATTGCGCCTGGCTCTCCTGTAATCCGGCCACGATCTCATCCCAGGTCAGGCCCTCAGCCAGTCCAACGGCAGCAGCCCGCAGGGCAGTTTCCACCGAGTGGCGGCCAATCATCGGGATGTGGATGTGCAGGGATTCACGTCCATAGTGCAGGCGGAAGCGAATACCATCCAGCCCCATGCCATCGACATCGTCGGCCCACAAATCGGCATTGGAATCCAATCCGTAGTAAAAGATGCGGGCTTTGGTGCGAGCATTCATTGGGCGGATGAAGGGGTCATCATAATTCAGGATGGCGATGCCGGTGGGGGCAGGGGGCAGAGCTTCCACCAGTTCGCCTTTGCCCTGGGCAATAACTTCCTGTGACCCGGCGCGTTCAGCATGAACCGTGCCGATGTTGTTCAGCACACCCACCTGCGGCAGGGCGATCTCGCAGAGCTGGGTGATCTCACCGGGGACGTAGAATCCCATCTCCAAAACAGCATACTGGTGACCGGGGGTCAGCTTGAGCACGTTCAGCGGCAGGCCGATTTCGTTGTTAAGGTTCGCGGCGCTTTTCAGGGTACGATAGCGCTGGCTGAGCACCTGGGCAATGGCTTCCTTGGTGGTGGATTTTCCCACGCTGCCAGTGATGCCGATCACCCGCAGGTCTTTTAGCTGTTTTCTCCAAAAGGTTGCAATCTCTTGCAAGGCGGTAATGGTGTTTTTCACCAGCAGGCACACCGGCTGGTGGATGCGCTGGAAGTTAGTTTCGGGCAGACCCTGGCGCAGATCCAACAACGCGAAAGGCTCTTCAATCTCGTGGTCGATCAGCGCCACCACTGCGCCGCGCTGGAAGGCCTGCGTGACAAAGCTGTGGCCATCCGAACGCTCGCCTTTGATGGCGATGAACATCCCACCAGGAATAACCTGTCGCGAATCAATCGCCGCCTCGGTGATGACGATGTTCGGCATCTCGGGGCGGGACTGAGTCAAGGCTTCAATAACGTCTGCGAGACTTAGCATTTACTGTCCTGCGATCAATCGGCGCATATTGTCTGGGGGAATATCTAGCAGCACCACCAGTTTTTCCACAATATCGTGGAAAGCCGGGGCGGCGACGTAGGAAGCCCACTCAGACGTGTTTGGCTTTTCCAGCCAAACGTAAACCATAAACTGCGGATCATCCACCGGACCCCAGCCAATAAACGAGGCATTGGTCAATTTGGGATCATACTCACCATCCGGGCCGGGGATTTGAGCGGTGCCGGTTTTCCCGGCGATACGGTAGCCATCCACACTCGCCACTGATTCGCCCTGCTCCAGGGCGACTGCCAGCATCTCGCTGACGGTGCGTGCCGACTGTGGCGAAATGGGCGTCCCGATAACCTGGGTGGGGGTGTTGTACTGGTGCCCGTTGCTGACCATGCCATACAGGATATGCGGATACACCATCTTGCCATCATTTGCCAGCGCAGAAGCAGCCGCCATCATCTGAATGGGGGTAACGGCTACGCCCTGGCCAAAAGAATTGGTGCCCAGGTCGATATCGTACCAATCAACATCACCTGGAACCTTCAAGCGGCCAGCCGCTTCTCCGGCCAGGTCAATGCCAGTGGGGTGACCGATACCGAAGCGTTTCATGTAAGTATAGAAGCGATCCTGGCCCATAATACTGGCAAGCCGCGCCATGCACACATTCAACGAATGTTGCATACAGCCAACCATATCTTGCACACCCCAGGCACCTTTATCCCAGTTATAAATATACCCGCCGCCGATTTCAAAATAGCCGACATCCAGGTAGCTGGTGCCAGGGGCAACCGTCCCGGCGTCGATAGCCGCCGCCATCGTCAAGACTTTGAAAACCGAGCCAGGTTCGTACTGCATATTCGTGGAGCGGTTGAATTCGCTGGCATACTTATACGTTTCACCGTACTTCCAGAACTCGTTCAGGTTCATCTGCGGCGTGGAAACCATCGCAATAATCTCGCCATTACGCGGATTCATCACGATCACAGTGCCAGCTTCAGAACCAGTATCTTCGATAGCCTTATACAGGATTTCCTCAACCGCCGCCTGCGCCTCGCGGTCAATAGTCAAGATCAAATCTGCGCCTTTGGGGATTTGCGGCAATTCCTCGGCACGATTTGGATCTTCAGGAACCCAAACCGTCACCGGCACACCCGCCAGCAGATCGTTATACTTCTCTTCCACACCAAAATAACCCTTGTCTTCCATCGTCACAAACCCAATCACGTTAGAAGCCAGCGAATTTTCAGGGTAACTGCGCTGGAGCAAGGCCTTAAAATCCAGCCCATCCAGGCTGGCATCACCCTTTTGCTGGTACTTATCAGAGAGTTGTTCGCGCAAATCGCGCAATTCCTTCACATTATCAGAAGAAACATAATTCGCCAGCACCACATATAGCAACCCTTCCGGCGGGTTCGTGATAGTGTCATAGATTTTGTTGTAATCCAGCCCCAGCACCACACTCAAAGTCAGCGCAACCGTGTGCGGGTTCTTAACACTGCTCAGGTTCACACCAACTTCATAAACGGTTTTATTCCCGGCCAGCAAGTAACCATGACGGTCATAAATCTGGCCGCGCTCTGGGAAAAGCGTGCGAAACTCCCCCGCATAACGGTCGCCCTGCTTAATAAATGCAGTAGCCTGCGGACTGAACTGGATGCGCAGCATCTGGACGACGATAGCCATACCCATCAGGCTGAAAATCGCCGAAAGGATAAATAAACGGGCCTGGAATTGCTTTTTCATGGCTGAACATCCGTTAAAGGCGTGGCGGCAGCTCTCATTTGCTCACCGACCCACTCAAATAAAGATTGCTTGAACTCTGGCGAAGCAGCGATCAGGTCGCCTTCGGGCTGCGGGCTGATAAAGCGGATGCCCGTCTCTGGGAAATAACCGGGGATAACCAGATACTGCACCTCCCCAATTTTTAACTCCTCGAAACCCATCGCCCTGGCGCGTTGTTCCATTACCTGGTTTGAAAGCAGGCTGGCAATTTGCGTCTGCAAATCAGCATTGATGCGCTCATTGGCTGTGATCTGCAACTCAAGGCTTTGCACTTCGCGCCCGGCAATGGCCGCGCGGGCAGTCACATCCAGGTAAAGCCCGGCCAGCATCGAAACAAAAACCACTCCGGCCAGGAAAACCGTAATCCACTGCCCCTGCAAGCGCAATTTGTTCTCGCGCACCGCCCGCAATGTCCCGGCCATGCTGGCAATCGACTGGTAAGCATGCGGCGTGTGCGTATCCTGCTGCGTGTGAGCGGCAGGCTGGCGAGGGGTTCTGGCAGGGCGGTTGAAGATTTTCTTCAGGATGTTCATAGTGAACTTCTTTTGGATGCTGGTCTCCAAAGTCTCCAGACTTTGGAAAATAATGCCTTGAATTCCATTTTGCTACAGTAGTTTTTCTACAACCCGCAATTTGGCACTGCGAGCGCGGGAATTTTCTTCAGTTTCGGCTTCGGTGGCTTCGATCGGCTTGCGGTTCAGCTCTTTCAGGCTGGCCTTGTGCCCGCATGTGCAAATGGGCTGGCGCGGCGGGCACAGGCAGTCTGTGCTTTCGCGCCGGAAATATTCTTTGACAAGGCGGTCTTCCAGCGAGTGAAAGCTGATGACTGCCAGCCGCCCACCCGTTTTTAGCAATCCACAAGCCAGCGGCAAGACGCTTTCCACGGCGCTCAACTCTTCGTTGACGGCGATGCGCAGGGCCTGGAAGGTGCGGGTGGCCGGGTGGATGCGCTCTTTTTTGCCAATGGTGTGTAAGATCAGGTCTGCCAGCTGCCGGGTAGTGCTGAGCGGCCGGTTGGCGATGATGGCCCGGGCAATCCTGCGGCTGAGACGTTCTTCTCCATAACGGAAGAAAATATCGGCCAGGTCTGCTTCTGCCCAGGTGTTGAGGATGTCTGCGGCGGAGTGAGCGGCGCGGGGGCCGAAACGCATATCCAGCGGGCCATCCAGTAAAAACGAGAAGCCGCGTTCGGCGTTATCAAGCTGCATGGATGAAACGCCAAAATCCAGCAAGATGCCATCTACAGAGAGCCAGCCAAGTTTTTGGGCTTCGGTTTTCATTTCAAGGTACGAATTTCGCACAATATGGGCGCGCCCGCCAAAGGGAGTGAGCCGCTGGCTGGCGATTGCGATGGCCTGCGGGTCGAGATCAAGCCCCAGCAGCTGCCCGTCCGGGGCGCTTTCTTCCAGGATGCCCACCGAATGCCCACCTGCGCCAAGCGTGCCATCGATGTAAAGGCCGCCGGGTTTGGGCTGCAAAACGTGTATAATTTCTTTATAAAGTACTGGCAGGTGTGGGGCAGGCATGGCGGTGTTTACCCGCCCAGGTTGAGCGCAGAGAAACGTTGGGCATTGGCTTCGGCGTCATCGATGGCGGCCATTTGGGTGGCCCACTCAGTTGGCGTCCAGATTTCAAAGTATTCGCCCTGACCCACCAGCACAGCATCGTTTTCCAGGTTAAGATACTGTCGCAGGTTTTGCGGGAGCAGCACACGCCCGGCCTTGTCCACATCCACCTGGAAGGCGCTTGCCAGCAACAGGCGGCGCAGTTGGCGCGCATTTTGTTCAGTGATGCTCATGGCAGTGAGACGTTCATAGACTTGCTGGAAGTAGGCAGCGGTCATGACCATGATGTTGCGGTCGAACCCCCTGGAGATGAAGGCGCCTTCACCCAACGCATCACGGAACGCTGACGGGATTGTCAGTCGCCCTTTATCATCGAGTGAGTGCTGGTACTGCCCTAAGAACATACGTTCTAACTTCTCCTTTAATGCGCGGAACGCCGGACTAACGCCCGGCGCTCCACTTCGTCCCACTTTCTCCCACTTGCTCCCATATTTTACAACCTTTTTGGGTGGATTTCAAGTGGGGATGAGCTTTTGCTCCCCTGGAAATGAGTTTGCAAGGTTTTTCGGGGGTTTTCCCCCATCTTTTGCTTATTTCGATTGGATTCCTGATGAATATCACCCTGTTGGAAGCGTTGCACTGGAAAGATTATGAACTTTTGGATTCTGGCGATGGCTTGAAGCTGGAACGTTTTGGCCCGTACCGTTTTGTGCGCCCGGAAGTGCAGGCCATGTGGCAGCGTGGGCTGCCCGAATCGGCCTGGCGCGAAGCCCATGCGGTTTTCCAGCCGACGAATGAGGAGAGCGGCGGGCACTGGGATTTGAAAAAGAAAGTGGATGCCAGGTGGATCATGGAGTATGCCCTCACCCCCGGCCCATCGCCCATTACAAAAGGCAACATCCGCTTTTGGACGATGACAACGCCTGGGCGGCATTTGGGGGTTTTCCCCGAGGTGGCGGCGCACTGGGACTGGATGGCCGGGTTGATTGCCAGGGCAGGACGCCCGCTGAAGGTGTTGAACCTGTTCGGGTATACGGGGCTGGCATCTTTAGCCGCGGCGGCGGCTGGGGCGGCGGTAACGCATGTGGATGCCTCCAAAAAGTCGGTGGAGTGGGCACGCGAGAACCAGGCGCTCTCGAAGCTGGAGGAGAAACCCATCCGCTGGATTGTGGATGATGCGCTTAAGTTTGTGGAACGCGAAGGCCGGCGCGGCGCAAACTATGATGGCATTATCCTCGACCCGCCCAAGTTTGGGCGCGGGCCAAAAGGTGAAATCTGGGAGGTTTATAAGTCGCTGCCGGAACTTTTGGCGGCCTGTAAGGGCGTTTTGAGCGCATCCCCGCTGTTTGTGGCGCTGACTGTGTATGCGGTCAAGGCCTCGGCCCTGCATGTAGGCCAGGCCCTGGATGAGTTGATGAGTCCATTTAACGGGAAAACTGATGCGGGTGAGCTGGTGACCCGTGAAAAAAGCCGGGGACGGTTGGTTTCCCAGGCGGTATATTCCCGATGGGAGCAAGGTTAAAATCCTGATTGATTTTCTGCTGTTATCGCGTAAACTTAAGTTGTTTTTTGACTGTATTGAGATGATATTCTGCGGAGATTCTTGTGCCTCGAAAAGTGCCTGATGCTCAGAAAACGAACGATAGCAGCATGGACAGCTATCGATTTTTGTTTGAGAATTCCCTGGATGGGATTGCCCTGGCGGATGCTGAAACGGGCCTGATTGTAGATTGCAATCGCACTTTTGAGCGCCTGGTTGGCTGGAAGAAGAGTCAGATGGTGGGGAAACACCAGCGGATGTTGCATCCGCCTGATGCGCTGGATGATGGGTACAGCCGGACGTTTAGACAGCATACATCCAAAAAAAGAGGGAAGCTTTTATCGGACCGGTTGTTAACCCGCAACGGCGAGATTAAGCATGTAGAAATCTTGGGCAGTGAAGTGGAAATGAATGGCCGCAAGTTGATTTGCGGCATCTTCCGCGATGTGACTGAGCGCGAGAAGGCTGATGCGCAGCTGCATGAAAGTGAAGCACGGTTGCAGACGGTTTTGGAGAATATCCCGTTCGACTTTTGGGTATGCGATGAGAATGGGAAATATGTGCTCCAAAATCGGGTTTCGTACCAGAATTGGGGCTTGCAGATTGGCCGGCGGCCCGAAGATATGAATCTGCCACCCGAAACACTGCACACCTGGCAGGAAAACAACGAGCGCGCATTAGATGGCGAAGTGGTGCGGGGCGAAGCGAGTTACCTGATCCGTGGCAAACGCAGGACGATGGAAAATGTGCTGGCACCCATTTATATTGGCGGGCAGGTCAGCGGTTTTTTGGGTATCAATATCGATATTACTGACCGTAAACGCGCTGAGGAAGAACGCAACCTGCTTTTCAACAACTCCATCGATTTGCAATCAGTGACCGGGCCAGATGGCTGTTTTAAGCAGCTCAACCCGGCCTGGGAGCATGTACTGGGCTGGAGTCGGGCAGAGTTGATGAGCAAACCGCACATCGAGTTTGTGCATCCAGACGACCAGGAGATAACCCGTGTTGCCGAAGCAACCCTCAGGATGGAGAAGGTTCTGACCGGCTTTGAGAATCGCTACCTGACTAAATCGGGCGTTTATAAGTGGCTTTCGTGGAATGCCAGCGTGCTGGGGGATGACCTGGGCATATTCTTTGCTGTTGCACGTGATATTACCGAGCAAAAAAGGCTGCAAAAAGCCATCGATGATATCGAGAGTGGCCTGGCAACCAAGTTTGGTGAGAATTTCTTCGATTCGATGGTGCTGGAAATTTCTGAAACACTGGGCAGCGACCGCACTTTCATTGGCCGGGTGCTGGAAGATGAGAACAGCGTTCAAACGTTGTCGGTCTGCCTCGATGGGCAGATTATTGACAATTTTGAATACCAGCTCGAAGGCACACCCAGCCTGGCAGTGATCGGCAAATCCACCTGCTCTTTTGCGCAAGGGGTTTCAGGCCTGTTTCCTCATGACCCTGATTTGAAAGGCTTCGAAGGCTATACCGGTGTGCCCCTGTTCGACATGAATGGTATCCCACTGGGGTTGATGGTGGCAGTATTCCGCAAGGTCATCCCCGACCCGGCTTTTGTGCGTTCGGTCATGCAGATTTTCGCGGTGCGCGTCTCGGCAGAAATTGGCCGCCAGCAAGCCCAGGAAGAGCTGCGCATCAGCGAGGCGCGCTACCGCAGCCTGTTCGATAACTCACCCGTCTCATTATGGGAAGAAGATTTCTCGGAAGTCAAACGCGAGGTTGACCAACTCCGGCGCCAGGGCATCACCGACCTCCGCACTTATTTTGCCGAACACCCAGAGGATGCCCGACACTGCGCCGGGCTGGTTAAAGTGGTGGATATTAACAAAACCGGCATCACCCTGTTTGAAATGGGCAACTACGTACCCTCAGACTTTGAGATTGAGCAATATTTCTCTGAAAGCACCCTGCCGACATTTATTGACGAAGTTGTGGCCCTGGCAGATGGGCAACCAACCTACCAGTGTGAAATCGAATCGTTCAACATGAATCACGAAAAAATTTACAGCATCATGAAGATGACCGTGATGCCAGGGCACGAACAAGACTGGGGCCGGGTGCAAATTTCATTTGTCGATCTCACCTTGCGCAAACGCGCCGAAGACAACCTGCGCCAATCTGAAGCCAAATTGCGCCTGTTGTTCGATACCATGCTCACTGCTTTTGCCGTGCACGAAGTTATTTGTGATGAACACGGTGAACCAGTGGATTATCGCTATCTGGAAGTGAATCCCGCGTTTGAAAAAGTGACCGACCTGAAAGCTGGCAACCTGATTGGTTATACCGTTAAAGAAAAATTACCCGGCACAGAAGACTACTGGATCAAAACCTTCGGCAGGGTGGCCCTCACCGGCGAACCGGTCCCTTTCAGCCAATATTTGCACGAATTCGGCAAATATTACGAGGGCATTGCCTACAGCCCCACCCAGGGACAGTTCGCCGTCATGTTCAACGATGTCACCGAACGTGTCAAGGCAGAACAAAATGTGCGGCGCGCCTTTGAGCAGCAGAGCGCCCTGCGCGAAATCGACCAGGCCATCCTGGGCGGGCAGGAAATTTCACTGGTAGGCGATATTGTTCTCAAGCAGATCGTCCGTCAGCTTGGCATAGATGGCGCTGAGCTACTGCGCTTCGAACCAGAGACCATCACCCTGCAAATAGTGGCGCGGCTGGGTGTGCATGCCTACCACGAACACGCCAGCTTCCCGCTCAAAGGCGATATCAGCGCCCAGGCTGTTATGGAGCGCCAAACCATCTTCATCCAGGATTTCCAGAACCACCTAAAGACCCACCCAAGCTGCAAAGAACTGGCGTCCGAAGGATTCCAAACCTATGTGGCCCTGCCGCTGATTGCTAAAGGTAGCGTCATCGGTGTGCTGGAAGTTTTCCATCGCAGCCGCCTCGACCCAGATGCTGAATGGTGGAACTGGGCTGAAGCCTTCGCTGGACAAACCGCCCTGGCCCTTGATAACCAGATGCTCTTCCAGGGCCTGCAACGCTCCAACTTTGAATTGACCATGGCCTACGACCTGACCCTCGAAGGCTGGGCCAAAGCCCTCGAACTGCGCGACCGCGAAACCGAAGGCCACTGCCAGCGCGTCACCGAACTCACAGTCCAGCTTGCCTTTGCCATGGGTGTACCTCGCAACCAACTCATCCATTACCGGCGCGGCGCACTACTCCACGACATCGGAAAAATGGGCGTGCCAGATAGCATTCTCAACAAGCCTGGCAAACTGGATGAAGAAGAATGGGAAATCATTCGCCAGCACCCCACCCTGGCCTATGAAATGCTGGTCAACATCCCCTTCCTGCGCCCGGCACTGGATATTCCCCACTACCACCACGAACGCTGGGACGGCTCTGGCTACCCGCGCGGTTTCAAAGGCGAAGAAATCCCGCTCGCCGCGCGCATTTTCGCCATCATCGATGTTTGGGATGCCCTCATCTTCGACCGGCCCTACCGCGCCGCCATGACACCCGAATGGACCAGCAACTACCTGCGCGAAAACAGCGGCATCCTCTTCGACCCCGCAGTCGTAGAAACCTTCCTAAAACTGGACCTCAACATCAACCGGCACGAACCATCATCATAACCGGGAAAACAGGGGAAATCTATGCTCGCACGCATCTACTCTTGTGCAGTGGTCGGCCTCGACGGTGTCATCGTCGAGGTCGAAGTTGATTATACAAACGGGCTTCCGGGCATGACCCTCGTCGGCCTGCCTGACGCAGCCGTACAGGAAAGCCGCGAACGCGTCCAAACCGCCATCAAAAACGCCGGGCTGCACTACCCGCGCCACCGCATCGTCGTCAACCTGGCCCCGGCCTCCGTGCGTAAAGAAGGCCCGGCCTACGACCTGCCCATCGCGCTGGGCGTCATCATCCTGGGCGGGCACCTGTCGCAGGAAAGCGTGCAAGAAACCATGGTAGTGGGCGAACTCTCACTGGATGGCCTCGTCCGCCACGCGCGCGGAATCCTGCCAATGGCCGCCGCAGCCCGTGCCAACGGCTTCAAGCAGATGTTCGTCCCGGATGTGGATGCCGCCGAAGCAGCCTTAATCCCCGACCTGGAAGTGATCCCCGTTAAAACGCTGGCCGATCTTTACGCCCACCTGTCTGGCCGCCATTTAATCGAACCATTCCACCCGTCAAGCGAACCCCCCGCGCCCCTGTTCATCCCCACCGATTTCGCCGAGGTCAAAGGCCAGGAACACGTCAAACGCGCCCTGGAAGTAGCCGCCAGCGGAAGTCACAACGTACTCATGAGCGGCAGCCCTGGCAGCGGGAAAACCCTGCTCGCCCGCGCCCTGCCCGGAATTTTGCCCGAAATGTCCATCGAAGAATCGCTCGAAGTGACAAAAATCTACTCGGTGGCCGACCAACTGCCAGCCGGAACTCCCCTCATCCGCCAGAGACCATTCCGGGCGCCGCATCACACCATCAGCCACGCCGGGCTGGTCGGCGGCGGGAACATCCCCCACCCCGGAGAGATTTCCCTCGCCCATCGCGGAGTCCTGTTCCTCGATGAATTCCCCGAATTCAGCAGCCGCGCCATCGAAGTCATGCGCCAGCCGATGGAAGACAAGCTCGTCACCATCAGCCGCGCACACGGCTCACTCACCTTCTCCGCCAATTTCCAGCTAATTGCTGCCATGAATCCCTGTATGTGCGGCTGGTATGGCGACAGCCAAAAGCCCTGCACCTGCGCCCCCTCCGCCGTGACCAAATACCAAAAGCGCATCTCCGGCCCCATGCTCGACCGCATCGACATCCACATCGAAGTACCGCGCGTCGATTACGAAAAACTCTCCAGCAGCCGGCTGGGCGAGCCATCATCCGCCATCCGCGAGCGCGTGCAGGCCGCCCGCTTACGCCAGCAGGAACGCTTCAAACCGCTCAACAACCCCAACATCGTCTGCAACGCCGATATGCGCGTGGCCGAAGTGCGCCAGTTCTGCAAACTGGATGAATCTGGCGACCGCCTCGTGCGCGCCGCCATGAGCCAGCTCAACCTTTCGGCGCGCGCCTACCACCGCACACTCAAACTCTCGCGCACCATCGCAGATTTAGCTGGAAGCGACCAGATACTCGTGGCGCACGTAGCCGAAGCCCTGCAATATCGCCCCAAAAACACAGCTGGCTGAAGTTATGACAGACCCGCTAGACCGCATCCTCATCCCATTCTCGCCAGAGAGCTTTTCGCTTTCTGGCGAGAATGTGCATATCTGGCAGGCATCACTCACCCAACCGGAAGAAATCCGCGCTGCACTCTCAGCCCTGCTGGCCGCCGATGAGCAACAACGCGCCGCGCGCTTCTTCTTTGAACACCTGCGCGAGCGTTACAGCGTCGGCAGGGGCTTCCTGCGCCTGCTGCTGGCCGCCTACCTGGGCACTTCCCCGGCAGCTGTGAACTTCACCTATAACACCTACGGAAAGCCGCTGCTGGCCCCCTCCCACACAACGCCCCTCAACTTCAACCTGGCAAACTCACAAGACAGGGTAGTTTACATCTTCACCCCCGGCTGCCGCGCCGGGATCGACCTGGAATACGTCCGCCCCATGCCTGATGAAGACCAGTTGGCCGCCATGTTCTTCTCAGAACGCGAATCGCGCCTGCTGCGCGCCCTGCCCGCCCCGCAAAAAACCGAGACCTTCTTCAGACTGTGGACGGGCAAAGAAGCCTACTTAAAAGCTGTCGGGGCCGGGCTGGCCGGGGATTTGAAACAGGTCGAAGTCGAAACCGGGGAAAACCCGCACTACATTTCCCTCGCCGGAGATGAAACCGCCGCCCGCCGCTGGCTGCTGCGGCGATTCACACCCTGGCCGGGCTGCCTGGCAGCCTGCGCCATCGAAACCCCCGCCGCAAACATCAGCTTTCGCAATCTGTAAAACAAATCAATAGATTTGTTTTACACCATCCACCCGCGCGGGAAGTGATTTTTCACCACCCCCTGCACACGCTTGCCCCAGCCCAGCGGCCAGCCATCCACCGTCACCAGCGCCCAACCCGGCTGGCCTTCACTTTCCAGCGTTTCGCCGCGCAAATAGGCCGCAGTTTCGCGGCTGCCCGCCGCGAAATCGACGCAATTTTTGGCCTGCCCCGGTTTCAAGAACAACGCCAGAGGGTGCGCCGGTTCAAAACGATCCTTTTTTAAGGAACCGAGCCAGATTCCAGGCGAGGGCACCCTCAGCCGCCCGAAATCGGCCATTTCATCTGGGACATAATACAGGCGCTCACCCATCGCCCTGAGGCGTGCTTCCGCCAAATTGACATGGAGCACCGCTGAAACAAAATCCCGCCAAAAACCGATTTGCGCCTTATTGGGGGCCAAAAACCTGTCCACTCTCCCAACTGGAAGATTCTCCCACGCCCCGGCCTTCCTCAACAAACAGGCAAAATGCCCCTCACCGCGCACGCGATGCGGGAACAGCCGCACCGCGCCATCCAACCCTCTTTCATCTTCCTTCATGCCTGCCAGCCATCCTGGCCTGCCAGGCATGAAACCATTCAACTGCGGCAGCTTCACCACTTCAAACTCCGGGAATTCATCCATCAGTTGCGCGATTGCGCCTTCGTCTTCCTCCGGCGCAAAAGTGCAGGTGGAATACAGCAGGTAACCGCCAGGACGCACCAACCGGGCTGCCACGCGCAGGATGTTGCCCTGCCGCACCGCACAGCCCGCCACCATCTCCTCCGACCAGTCCAGGCGCGCACCCATATCCTTGCGGAACATGCCCTCACCAGAGCAGGGCGCATCCACCAGCACCCGGTCGAAGAATGGGCCGAAATGGTCGGCCAGGCGCTCAGGGGTTTCGTTGGTGATGACCACATTCTCCGCGCCCCAGCGCTCCACATTTTGGATAAGATGCCCCACACGTTTGTCTTTGATCTCATTGGCGACCAGCAACCCACGCCCGCGCATCAACGCAGCGAGATGGGTTGTTTTGCCGCCGGGGGCAGCAGCCAGGTCAAGAATACGTTCGTGGTCACGCAATGGCACCGAGAACAGCATCTCTGCCGGAGACATGGCGGAGGGGTCTTGCAGGTAGTAAAGCCCGGCCTGATGGTAGGGATGCGATCCGGGCGTGGGATTCCCGGATTCCAGGGCGGGGAGCGTAAAGGCGGCAGGACACCATGGGATTTTTTCGCCCAACTTCACGGTGGAGATGGCGCGGAACTGCTCGGGGGTTAGCTTAAGCGTGTTAACCCGCAAACCGCTGACGGGTGGATGGTTCATCCCTTCGACAAAAGCCGGGAATTCATCACCAAGATAGTGCGACATGCGTTCAAGGAAAAGCGAGGGGATGGGGGGGGTATTGGGCATGGGGTCATTATACTGTGAGGCGCTGCCGGGCATTTGCAATTTGCTGGTCAGGGAATACAATACAACCAGCAAATCTCCCGATGTGGGAATTCTCTTTCAGGAAATAGGATTATGACTGTTAACCCCGTTTACGTTTACCAGTTCACCATTCCGTCCGATGCTATTGATGAAAACGGGCATGTGAACAATGTTCGCTATGTTCAGTGGATGCAGGATGTGGCAACCCGCCATTATGAATCCCTGGGTGGCATTCCGATTGCCATGTCGGTGGGTGGAACCTGGGTGGTGCGTTCGCACCATATTGATTATCTGCGCCCGGCGTTTGCCGGGGAGGAGATTGAAGCTCGCACCTGGATCGTGGATGTTCACAGGGTGCGCTCGCTGCGCCGTTATGAGTTTGTGCGGAAAAGCGATGGTCAGGTGCTGGTGAAAGGCGCGACCGATTGGGTCTTTGTGGATGCCAAAACAGGCCGTCCAATGGCCCTGCCGCCTGAAATTGGCCAGCTCTTTCCGCTGCAGCCCGATGAAAAGTAGCCTGGGCTGTGCCAGGGTTCTCTTAACGGTGCAGCGCATCACACCGTTTTTGATGGGATCGGGTCGAAGCTGGATTTTTAGGACTGTTCAGGCTGCGCAATATTGCGTTTTTTTGCATCATCCTGTCCTGCTCCGGGGGGAGAAGGACTGGATGATGCTATCCAGGATCCCCTCCCCAAAAGGGGATAGCGGAGCAGTTACAGGTTTTTTCTCGTTAAGTGGGGTGGATCAACCCGTTGGGCGCAACTCCCCTGCCCCGATTAGTTTTTAAAAAGCCCGGTGTGTGTGGCACCGGATTGTATCAAACAAAAAAACTGGCATAAGGCTCGCCAGTTTTTTTGTTTTGACAGGTACGAATGTTTGAACAATCTGAGGGGATTAATTGGGCTGGATCTTTTGCATTTTGCGCCAGCTTTTATCACCAAAGAGATCGGTGAACTGTAAGAGTTTGCCTTCATGCTCGTCGATGCGCGAGGTGACAAATTCTTCGTATTTTTCAGGCGGCATCAGGTTGGTAATGATCAATTTCAGCACAGCGTTGACTTCAGAGAATTCCAACTGGTGGGCCAGTTCGTAGGCGTCATCCAAGGTCTGGATGTTATATTTGGTGATGATATCCAGCAATTTTTGGACGCTCGTAACGCTGGTGGTTAACTCTTTTATGGGCAGCGCTTCCAGTTTTTCTTTCGACAGGGAGTGTTGCACGGAGAGCACGAGTTTTTCGTGCATCAGCTCATCGCCGCTCAATTCATTCCAATAATTTGATACTTCTGGAAGGTGGGCAAATCGTTTTGCCAGCATCCCATAAAAATCTGCCGCAACCTTCTCGAAGTGGGCAGATGTCGAGAGGATATCATTTACAGTTTGGGGTGATGCCGTTTTTTTCATAATCTTCTCCTAACGGAAGAAAACAATGGTTTTTCAATTTCAATCTATTCGCCAACCTTGCGGCTTTATCAAAACACCCGGGCGAAGCCGCTGGTGCTGTGCCAGGCAAATCTATGGATTTATCCTGCACATAAATTCACTGTTGATATTATTGTATCTTGTTTCGAGGAAAATATGTAAATCATGACAAAGTTCAGGGGAATTATGTGCGCGTATAATGTAAGTGTGTATACAGCCAAGATTTATATTTTGAGGAGCCAGTATGAATCCCGAAGCGCAAGCCCTGTACGAAGATATGAAAATCCATCTCGGCAAATTTGTGCCGGATTTTGAACTGTATTACAAAGCCGAAATTGCCGTGGAAATCAACGCGCTCAAAAAGGAGCGCAACGCCGTCATCCTCGGACACAACTACATGGAGCCGGTGCTGTTCTACTCCATCCCCGACTTTAAAGGCGATTCGCTCGACCTGAGCCGCAAGGCCGCCACGACCGACAAGGATGTGATCGTTTTTTGCGGTGTCAAGTTCATGGCCGAGACCGCCAAAATCCTGAACCCATCCAAAACCGTGCTGCTGCCTGCCGAAAAAGCCGGCTGTTCACTGGCCGAATCTATCACCGCTGAAGATGTGCGTGCGCTCAAACGCAAGTATCCCGGCGTTCCGGTGGTAACCTATGTAAACACCTACGCGGATGTCAAAGCCGAAAGTGACATCTGCTGCACATCGGGCAATGCCATCGCCGTGGTGGAATCGCTTAAGAGCGATACGGTTATTTTCCTGCCAGACAAGTACCTGGCGGGCAATGTGGCGCGGGAAACGGGGAAACACATTATCTTTCCGTCAATTTCTCCTTCTCCCATCATCGCATCATCTGGCGGAGAGATGAGAAAAGGAGATGAGGAGAATCTCCTCGATGTTCAACTCATTGGCTGGAATGGCCGCTGCGAGGTGCATGAGAAATTCACGGTTGAAGATATCCGCGCGGTGCGGAAGCAATTCCCGGATGTGGCCGTGCTAACCCATCCCGAGTGCCCGCCCGAAGTGGTGGCGGAAGCCGATTACTCGGGCAGCACCAATGCCATGATTAAATTCGTCCAGCAGAGCAACGCTCCGCACTTTTTGGTGCTGACCGAATGCTCGATGGGCGATAACATCGCCGCCGCCAACCCCGAGAAAGACCTGCTGCGCCTGTGCATGGTGCGCTGCCCGCACATGAACATGATCACCATGGAAAACGTGCGTGATTCCCTGCTCCACAACCGCCAGGTGATCGAAGTGCCGGAAGAGATTCGAGTAAGGGCGTTCCAGGCGGTGGACAGGATGATTAAGATTGGATAAGGGAGAGGAGATATTTTCCCATTATCTCTTCGGCTCATACTCTCATCATCTCGTAACTAACCCATGAAAACAACCGACACCCTCATCATCGGCTCCGGGATTGCCGGGGCGGCGGCAGCACTGACGCTGGCAAAAGATCGCAACCGCCACATTATTCTTATCACTCGCGATCCGGAACCACGCGAGTCGAATACGCGCTACGCCCAGGGTGGGATCATCCACCGCGGGCCAGACGACAGCGCGGAGTTGCTCGTTCACGATATTTTGGAGGCCGGGGCGGGGGCATCACTGCCTTTGGCGGCAGAAATTCTGGCTTCGGAAGGCCCTTCCAGGCTGGAGCGGCTTCTTATAACGGAAGCAGGCGTCGGCTTTGACAAGGGCTCGCGCGGGGAACTGGCTTACGGGCAGGAAGCAGCCCATTCGCGTCGTCGCATCTTGCATGTGGGTGATGGCACCGGCAAGGCCATCGCCGAGGCGCTGATCTCTAACCTGCGCCGCCAGCCGAATATCGAAATCATCTCTAATGCCACTGCCGTTGACCTGATCACCTACCCGCACCACTCGCGTAACCCGCTGGATACTTATGGCCCGGTGGCCTGTTACGGGGCATATGTATTCGACCGTAACGGCAAGGCCATCCACCGCACACTGGCAAAATCGACCATCCTGGCAACCGGCGGGTTGGGGCGCATCTATCGCAATACCACCAACCCACAGGGCGCGCGCGGCGATGGGCTGGCGATGGCTTCGCGAGCCGGGGCGCGGATTATCAACGCTGAGTATGTGCAATTCCACCCAACGGCACTGGCAGCGCCCGGCGCAGAGGGCTTCCTGATCAGCGAGGCGGTGCGCGGCGAGGGCGGCATGCTGCTGACCCCCGATGGTGAGCCATTTATGCACAAATATTCGCCCGAGTGGAAGGATTTGGCCCCGCGCGATGTGGTCGCCCGCGCCATTCACGCCGAAATGGAAGCACACGGGTATTCGTATGTCTTGCTGGATATTGGAACTCACATGGATGCGGATGCGCTGCGAAAACGTTTCCCCAATATCCACGCCGAGTGCCTGCGCGTGGGAATCGATATTACCCGTGAGCCGATTCCCGTTGTACCGGCAGCGCACTACTCTTGTGGTGGGATCGCCGTCAACGAGTGGGGCGAGACCAGCATCTCCAACCTGTACGCGGTTGGGGAGGTGGCTTGCACCGGCCTGCACGGCGCGAACCGCCTGGCAAGCACATCGCTGCTGGAGGGGCTGGTATTTGGCTGCCGGGCTGCTGAACATATCGTAGGGCAAGATAATATCTCGTCCCTACCTCAACCGAACGATATTCCCGCCTGGGACGAATCTGGCCTGACACAGGATTCTGACCCGGCGCTGATCCAGGGCGACATGCAGACCATCCAGAACATCATGTGGCACTACGTTGGGCTGATCCGCTCCGGTGACCGGCTCTCACGCGCCATCCGTGAACTGCGCCACCTGCAAAACGAGATCGAAACCTTTTACCGCACGGTCAAACTGTCTGATGGCTTGATCGGCCTGCGCAACGCAGTTGAAGTGGCGCTGATCATCGCACAGGCGGCACGGCACAACCGTCAGAGCCGGGGGTGTCACTACCGGGTGGATTCGGTGGATGGGGGAGATCGGTTGTTGTAAGTTCATAAGAAAACGGGCGACCTCGCAAGGTCGCCCGTTTTCTTATGGCAGCGGCTTTTTATCCGGCCAGGAAAGCAACTGAACGACTTCCGAACCACCTTTGTCAAAAATCTCGATCAAACTCTGATTGGTCTGGCGGTCATGGGGCATGTAATGGGTCAGGTAGAGTTCGCCGTAAGGGGTCAGTGTAACTGCCGAACACAGGAAAAAGCGTAACTTGCCCAAAAACGGGTGCTGGAATTCGAGAAGTTCCCGCATAGCTTCTTTATCCATATCCAGGGTGGATGCTTTGCGCCAGTAACGATCAAACAAGGGATATTTCTGCACATTACGGAATTCGTTCATCAACTCGCTATAGCGCGGATCGGAACGATAACGCAAACTCCCCTCACGAAAAGAACGGATGGCGCTGATGGCCGCTTCGTTAAATTCCTGGCCAAAAGTTTGCTGGCCCTGCAGCATGCCATAGACAAAGTGCAAGACGCTGAACCCCCCGGTAACCCTGGTCAAAGTTTTGAGCGAGGCCGGGTCAACCTGGATGACTTCCAGCATTGCCCGGTTTACCGCTATCGTTTCGCCAAAAGGATCTCCCAGGGTTAACGGCAGCTGGATTTTCCCCATCACCCCCAGCAAATTGCCCAAAACCAGCTCTGGATTAAAAACCTGGGTAGGCGTATTCGGCCCCGGCTGGCGAACAATTTTTTCCTGCGGAACGCCACTGGCCCCCAAGAAAAACTCACGGCGCTCGAGGCTGGTCAATTGCAAGGCATTTGCCAGGTT
This sequence comes from uncultured Anaerolineae bacterium, assembly GCA_903822545.1. Taxonomy (GTDB): domain Bacteria; phylum Chloroflexota; class Anaerolineae; order Anaerolineales; family Villigracilaceae; genus CAIJPN01. The sequence continues at coordinate 51,679 of CAIJPN010000183.1, forward strand.
CACCAAGATTTCGGGATCAAGATGCCGTTTGGCCCCACGTTCAATGTTGCTCAGGGTGGCGATATCGATTTCAGCGTACTCAGCCAGTAGGGATTGTGTCCAATTCAGATCGTTACGCAGGCTGGCGATTAGTTGTCCAAATTCTTTGCGGTTCATTTTTCATCCATGACTCTTAAATTTTTAAGAGTCTACCATAGAATATTTTGCTTGACTCTTCGTTATATTTTTTACATAATAATTTGTGTTACGGGGTTAAAGAGGGGCGCAACAGGTGGATGGATAGCCATCCACCTGTTTCAATTTTAACCAGCCGTTTTTTTATTTTCCCATCAGCTTCAAAAATTCCCTGACCACATGGGGGTCAAATTGTTTGCCAGATAAGGATTGGAGATAATCCAGGGTTTTTTCGCGAGACCAGGCGGTGCGATATGAGCGGTCGGCAGTCAGGGCATCCCATACATCCACGATGGCAAATATCCGCGCTGGCAAGGGAATTTCATCCCCCTTTAGCCCACGCGGGTAACCAGAGCCATCCCAATATTCATGGTGGCAGTACGGAATATCGAGGGCTGGGCGCAGGTATTCGATAGATGAAATCATCTCGTAAGCAAATTCTGGATGCTTGCGCATGAGCACCCATTCTTCTGGGGTAAGTGTATCTGGTTTGAGCAGGATGGAATCTGGCACGCCAATTTTGCCAATATCATGCAGCAATGCCCCACGCCGGATGTGGATCATCTCATCTGGCGAGAACCCGATGGCCTGGGCCAGGCGCACGGTCAGTTCGGTGACACGTTTGGTATGATTTTCGGTATCTTTGTCGCGCAAATCCATGGCCAGCGACCAGCCTTCGATGGTGGATTCGTAGGCCTGGTTCAGTTTCTCCAGTGATATCTGTATGTATTCAAACAGGCGGATGCGCTCAATGGCGCTTGCCATTTGCCCGGCAATGGTTGTCAACAAGCGCTCGTCGTCTTCGGTGAAGTAGCTGGGGTGGCGGCTTTCAGCGTTGATAACGCCCAGGGTCTTTTCCCCGATTTTGATGGGTACGCACAATTCGGACTGGATACCATCGACCAGTTTCAGGTGATAGGGATCTTTGGTCACATCCCCAACACGGTATGGCAGCCCGGTGGTAATCACCCGCCCAGAAATGGACGAATTCACCGGGATCGTATCTGGATTTTTTTGCATATCGCCATGATACGAAGGATGCAGGTGCAGGTCATCGCCTTTTTCATCCAAGAACAGTACGCCAAAACTGTCGAGATGGAATGATGAACCAACCTGGTTGGTAACAAACCTGACCAGGTCATCCAAAGTATTCATGCGGATTTCTGCCAGGGCCAGGGTATGCAGCAGGGTCAACTCTTTTAGCTGGCGTTCAATGGCCTGCTCGGAGCGCTTGCGTTCTGTGATGTCGTTACACATCGCCAGGAAACCGATCACATTCCCATCGGGGTCGAGCAGTGGGGAGTTATGCCACTCGCAAGTGATGATGTGCCCATCTTTGGTGATGTTTTCATCGACCGAGTAACTTGAACGCTCTTCGCCGTTGGTCATGTTGTCCCATATGCTGGCAACATGGGGCCGGACTTCAGGCGGCACAATCAGGAAATCGTGCTGACCGATGGCTTCCTGGCTCTTCCAGCCAAAGATGGTTTCGGCAGCCGGGTTCCACTCGGTGATAATGCGGTCACGGTTCAGGACGATGAACCCCAGCGACATGCGGTTAACGTGAAATTGCAAACGCTGGTGTGCATCTTGTAGCTCCACCATGTTTTCGTGCAGGGCTTCTTCGGCGCGCTTGCGCTCGGTAATATCATCTGCCACCGTCAACAGTTTGCTGATAGAACCATTCAGATCACGCTCAAAAACAAAATAACGGTAGTAGTACCAGCGCCACTGTTCTTTTTTGTTTTTACGCCGATATTCGATGCCGCGACTTTCCCCATCGCGTAATGAAATCAAGGTCTGGATAAATTCCCGGCGGCGCTGACGATCATCCGCGTGAACCATTTCCCAGAGCGTTTCTTGATCAGCTTCGTTAAACTGGTCAATCGTCATCCCGCTGAAGTTGGTATCCACCTCGTTGGCAAATTCCATTTTGCGGGTTTTGATGTTAAAGATGCTGATACCCAGTGGCACCGCTTCCAGGATGCGATCGAGAAATTGCTTGGTGGTGCGAAGTGACTCTTCGGCCTGTTTTCGCTCGCCTAATTCCTGCTGCAAGGCGCCCAGCAGGCGGGTGTTTTCCACTGCGATAGCGGCCTGATCCGCAAACAGGTTCAATAAGCGTACTTCTTCGGTTGAATATTCCCCCACCTGCACATCGTCTGATATGTTAATAACGCCAATCACCCGGTCTTTAACCGTCATCGGTACACCCAGCACCCGTTTGAAAGGTGTGGCTGCATAAACAGCCGCATGATTGTTCCATGAGCTGTAATCGGATACCATGAGCGGCTGGCGCGTCTCAGCCACTTTGCCAGATAGGCCCTCGCCCAATTTCAGGCTGACACCCAGGTAGTTGCCGGGCAGGTTGTGGGCTACCACCAGCTTCAGCGATTGCCCATCTGGCTGCATCAGGTACAGGCCGCCCATGCACGCATTCAGCAGGCTGGCAGCCTCTTCCACCAGGGTTTGCAGCAGGGCCAGAAGATCGGTCTGGGCGTTGATTTTGAGCGAGGTGCGGTACAAGGCCTCCAGCTCTTGGGCGTGGCGTTTTAGCGCATCTTCGGCCTGTTTTTTTTCGGTGACATCATGGGCGATCCCAAAAACCAGCTGGTCATTAACCGGGATCGTACTCAATGTGGCGATCCGAAAACTTCCATCGGGGCGATAATAGGTCACTTCACCCAGACCGGCCACTTCAGGGGCGCTGTTTACCTGTTCCAGCCGTTTTTTTGCGCCGACTGGTGAGATATCAAAAATGGTCAGGGTTTTTATTTCAGCCAGGCTCCTGCCGGTAAGTTTTTCGGCGGCATGATTGGCATCCAGGTAGCGGCCGGTTTCCTTTTCCACCAGGAAAATGGCATCGGTGGAACGCTCAAACAACAAGTGGAATTGTTCCTCGCTGGCCTTTAATGCTGCTTCGGCGCGGTGATGCTCCTGGCGAAGATTTGCCTCGCGCATTTCACGCCGGATAACCTCTCCCAATCGATTCAGGTTATCTTTTCTCATGTAATCATGCGCACCTGCGCGCATCATTTTGACGGCTGTTTCTTCCCCGATCGTCCCCGAAACCACAATAAAAGGCAAATCTTTGCCACTCTGGTGAACAAGTTCCAGCGCTTCTTCGGCGCTGAAACTTGGCAGGTTGTAATCTGAAAGAACGGCATCCCATTCACTGTGCTTTAAAGCTGCTTCCAGTTCCGCCCGTTCCTGAACACGCTTAAAAACAACCTGGAGCCCGCTGAGTCGCAACTCGTGTACTGTCAGAATCGCATCAAATTCGCTGTCTTCCACAAATAACAAATTAATTTTCTCATCCATCCTGGCTTCCTCTATGCTGACACTTTGCAAGGATCGATTCCCCGGCCCCATCCCTCAAGAAAACAAACATGGAATAGAGACTATATCCGCGCAACATTCCTGTGCATACCGATAAAGCAACATCAACCACTGACTGTAGGAATGGTTATACGGATTGATGTGATTATATAATATCCACGTTTACAAATTGCGTTTTCGCGCTAATTATTCTGGAGATTAATTCAGTTGTAAGTAGCGAAGAAACGTTCTTATTCACCCTCATAAAAAGATTAACGAAAATCTAACTTGCCCCAGGATGAACTTCGATATAATCAGACAAAAGGAGTCTGATATGTTTCTCTTCCAGGAACCCGACCGCCGCAAAGAAGAAGCCCGCATCCGCAGCGAGGGCCGCCTGCCACCCGGGCAGGCACTCACCGTCAAATTTCCCGTTTTACATTACGGGCCAGTGCCGCCTTTCAACCCGGCAAGCTGGGATTTCCGCGTCTGGGGCGAAGTGGAGGAGACCAAACGTTGGTCTTGGGACGAGTTTAACCAACTCCCCCGCCGCAAACTGCTAATGGACATTCACTGTGTGACACGCTGGAGCAAATTTGATACCACCTGGGAAGGCGTTTCGGTGCGTAATTTGGTGGACCAGGGTTTCATCAAGCTGAAACCGACTGCCAAATTTGTCATGCAGCACGCTGAATATGGGTTCACCGCCAACCTGCCACTGGATGTGGTGCTACAGGAAAATTTCCTGCTGGCCACGCACTTTGATGGCCAGCCGCTCAGCCCTGACCACGGATATCCACTGCGCGGGGTGGTGGGCGCTATTCCATCCAGCCAGGAAACGCTGGAGACACCCTATTTCTGGAAAGGCGCCAAATGGCTACGCGGGCTGGAATTCATGCCCGCCGACCGGCGAGGGTTCTGGGAACAGGCCGGATATCACAACCGGGCAGACGTTTGGAAAGAAGAACGTTTTGGACAATAAAAAAACAGGCCAGCGGCAAAAACCGCTGGCCTGTTTTTTTATTGTCCAAGAATGCAGCGCACTCACCCCATTATTCCTGCCACTCCAACTCAAAATCGGCTACGTAAACAGTATCGCCATCCTTGATGCCGGCCTTGCGCAGGGCTGTTTCCACGCCCAACGCTTCCATCAGCTTTTGGAAACGGCGCACCGAGCCCTGGTGCTGCCAGTAAGTCATGGCGGCCGAGCGTTCAATGGCTGGGCCAGAGACGCGCCACTCATCCGCGCCCTCGCGGCTGACGGTAAATTCCTTCGGGTCATCTTTGGGCTTGTAAACCGGCATGGGGGTTTCAGCATCATCTATCGATGGGGTTTCGGCCAGGCGGTTAAAAGCGGCAAACAACAGCTCGCGGATGTTCGTGCGCGCCAGGGCAGATACACTCAGCAGCTCGATTCCGCGCTTTTTAAGTTCTTTCTTCAGCCTGGGCAATTGTTCCTGCGCTTCAGCCTGATCCAGCTTGTTGACGGCCACAATCTGGGGCTTTTTCGCCAGGTTCGGGTCAAACAGCGCCAATTCCGAATTGATCTGGCTGAAATCGGCCAGCGGGTCTTCGCCCAGCCCGTCCAGCAGGTGGATAAGCACACGTGTGCGCTGGACATGCCGCAGGAAATCATGACCCAGCCCCACACCCTTGCTCGCCCCTTCAATCAGTCCCGGGATATCAGCCAGCACCACGCTGGTTTCATCATCCACCTCAGCAACGCCCAGGTTGGGAATCAGGGTGGTAAACGGGTACGGCGCAATCTCCGGTTTGGCATTGGTCAGCACCGAGAGCAGGGTGCTTTTACCAGCGTTGGGCACGCCGATGATGCCAATATCCGCGATGAGCTTGAGTTCCAGACGCAGGCGCTTTTCTTCACCAGGTTCACCCTTTTCAGCTGTGCGCGGCGCCTGGTTACGGGCACTTTTGAAGTGTGTGTTGCCGCGTCCACCGCGTCCACCTTTGCATACCACCAGCCGTTGGCCGGGTTCGGTCAGGTCACCGAGCAAGTCACCGGTAACGGCATCGTAAACCACTGTGCCAGGCGGAACGGGGACAATACAATCATCTGCCGATTTACCGTATTTATTGTTCGAGCCGCCAGACCTGCCATCGTCGGCGGCGTAACGGATGACATGCCGGAAAGCCGCCAGGGTATTGAGTGTGGGCTTGACCTCCAGAACGAGATCGCCGCCTTTGCCGCCATCGCCGCCATCCGGGCCGCCGCGCGGAACGTATTTCTCGCGGCGGAAGTGCATCATGCCATCGCCGCCTTTGCCTGATTTTACGAAAATTTCTGCCTGATCAATGAACATAATGCTTGCCTTTTGCTACAACCGACTGCCGTTGCGAGGAACATTTTTTGCCACGAAACAAATCACGGTTAAGCGCTGAATGCTATTCGGGAGGGTTTCTCCGTTATAGCGAGAGATTGCTTCGCAGGATGCGCTCGCAATGACATTAACTTGAAGAGTATCTCTGGTTAAGGGACACGGATTATACCAGAGCCGGGCGTGAATCAGCCTGGCAGGGTGAAAAAGAACATTGCGCCTTTATCCACTTCAGCTTCAGCCCAGATACGGCCTCCGTGCCGGGTAATGATGCGCGCCACGGTTGCCAGCCCGATGCCGGTACCCTCGAATTGGGTTTCGCTGTGCAGGCGCTGGAAGACGCCGAAGAGTTTGCTGGCATACTTCATATTGAAACCAGCCCCGTTATCGCGCACAAAATAGATGGTTTCACCGTCCTGCTGCTTGCTGCCGACCTCGATGATGGCAGGGTTGCGCCCGCTGGAATATTTGACAGCGTTATCGAGCAGGTTGAACATCACCTGGCGCAGCAACGATGGGTCGGCCTGGCAATCGGGCAGGTCACTCACCTGCCAGCGGATATCGCGGCCCTGGGTGGAATGCTGGGCTTCGGTAATAAACTGCTCGACAAGTTTTGTGATCGAAACCGGCTGGCAATTGAGCGGCTGGCGCGAAAGGCGCGAGAATTGCAGCAGGTCAGCGATCAACTCATCCATGCGGGCGGCAGATTGAAGCATTTTGTTGAGCAATCCGCGCCCGTCCTCGCCCAAGGATTCCTGAAAATCATCGTTCAGCATGTGTCCAAAGCCATTGATGGCACGCAAGGGCGCGCGCAGATCGTGTGATACAGAGTAGGCGAAAGATTCTAGTTCACGGTTGGCCACTTCCAGGGCGGATGTCCGCTCGAGGACACGCCGTTCGAGGTCACTGTTTAACCGGCGCAGTTCCGCTTCCGCCCTCAGACGATCCAGCGCAATTGCCAGCTGCCCCGAAAGCGTTGAGAGGGTGCGTTCATCAGCTTCGCTGAAGGCGTTGAGTTTGCGCGATTCGAGGTTGATAATGCCCAGCAAGCGTTCACCGATCTGGATGGGAATGCACAGTTCAGAACGCATCCCCTTGGTCAGCTCAAGGTATTCGGGAACTTTGCTGACATCGGGGATACGCCAGGGCTGGCCGGTGCGCGCCACCTTGCCCACCACCCCTTCAGACAGGCTAATCGGGCGGCTGCTGGCCGGGGTGGGAATGGGGCGGCTGGCCAGGTGTGAGTGCAGGCTGTTGGTGGTTTCATCCAACACCAGGATATCGAACACATCGGGTGACAGGCTGCCACGAATAATGCTGAAAATCTGCCGGATCAGCGTATCTTCGCTGATGGCCTGGGTTCCAGCCATGGCGGCTGCGTGCAGCACACGCAATTCGCTCAACTGACGCTGGGCAGCCCCAAAAAGCTGGGCATTCTGGATGGCAATGGCAGCCTGGACTGCGTAAGGGTTGATCAACTGGACATCATCAGGGCTGAACCGTTTTTGCGGATCGAAATAGCCCAGCGCCAGCACACCCAACAGGTGTTCCCCATAAAAAAGTGGCATGGCCAGCGCAGCATGGATGGCTGTACGGGCATAAGCCCGCGAGCGGCTTTCCCATGCGGGGTAATTGGGAACCACCACAGCCTGGCGAGTCAGCGCCGACATGCCCATCAACCCTTCGCCAAGGGTATGCCGTCGCCCGGTAAAATCATGATCCAGCCCATAACTGGCCGCAACTTGCACTGTTTTGGCAGCTTCATCATAAATCCCCAACTCACCCGCATCTGTGCCCGAAAGGCGCACCGCGCGCTGGAGCACCACATGCAGCAATTTGGACATTTCCAGTTCGCTGGAAAGATCGGCCAGGGTAGCACGCAAGGCTTCCTGGTGATTGGCGCGCTTGCGTTCAGCATCAAACAGGCGCGCATTTTGGATGGCAATGGCAGATTGTGTGGCATACGGGGACAGGATTTGCACATCAGTGGTTGTAAACTGCCTGCTAACATGCCCATAGCCCAGGGCCAGCACGCCCATCAGGTGATCGCCAAAGAAGAGCGGCATGGCAAGCGCGGCGTGGAACGTGGTCTGCTGGTACTGGGGCAAACGCTCATCCCAATCCTGGTAATCGTTAACCAAAACAGGCTGCCGGGTCTGGGCAGCTTTGCCCATGGTACCTTCGCCCAGCCTCAGGCGCGTACCCGAAAAATCCTTCTCCAGACCGTAACAGGCCATAACCACCAGATCGTGTGAGGCTTCATCATAAATGGCAAGCTCACCCAGGTCGGTGCCAGAGAGGCGCACGGCGCGTTCGAGCACCACCTGTAACAGGCGGGGCATATCCAACTCGCGCGAAAGATCAGCCAGGGTGGCACTCAGGGCCTCCTGGTGATTGGCGCGTTGTCGTTCAATTTCCAGCAAACGGGCATTTTGGATGGTGATTCCCACCTGCCTGCCAATTGAACCGGCCAATTCGAAATCCCGGCGGCTGAAAATTTTCTCGGGCTGGAAACTGAACAGCCCCAAAACACCCAAGTTATTTTCCCCGGCAACCAGCGGCACATCAATAAAACCTGAGATGCCGGCATCTACCCAGCTTTTCAAAGCCGCAGGATGATTCTGATATTCTGACAGGATCACGCCCTGACCGCTCTCCACCACCTGCCAGCCCACCCCCATCCCGCGCGGAATGGGTTGATCCATCCCAAAACCCTGGGGCATGTTATACACCACCCGCTGTTCGATAAATCGCCCATCTGGTGAGATCAGCCCCAGCACGGCAGCTTCGGCACCCACCTGCTCCACCGCCAGCCGGACAATTTTCTCCAGCCCGGTGGAAAGATCAAGCGTGCTGCTGATGGCGCGCGTGATTTCGTTAAGACTTTGTTCGCGTTTTATGGCGTTATCCACCTCGTGCCGGGTCATATCGATCAATAACACTACCAGCAGGATGACAAATGAAAAAGAGATCCAGTACAAATTATTGACCTGGTAAGACGGTTCAGGCAAAAGATGGTTGGTTTCAGCCCATGCCAGGATGAAAATCAGCAAGATATGCAGGATCGCAGATCCCAGGGCTGTGCGCCGCCCGATCAGCAGCGCCACCAGAACGCTGGATAAGAAATAATAGGTTACAGTAATCTGCCGGATCGTGCCGCCCTGGCCGAGCGAAATGGTCGTAATAACAGTCAGGGCGGTCACCACCAGAACACTGACCAGTAGCACATGGCCACGCAGCATCAGAAAGCGCAGGGCCACGGTCAGGATGCAAAAGCCCACAATCAGCCCCAGCATCAACGGGGTGGTGTTTTGCATCACCAGGCTGATGATCACATTTAAAACGGATGTTGCCATTAACATCAACAAGACAACATTCAATAAACGCGCCTGACGCGTTTTGGTTTCATCCATTTCAAAAATCGGAGCAGCCAACCAGGCCCGGATTTGTTTTAACATGATTTTCTTTCGCCAAGCGACAAAGTGACACAACTTCCACCAGGGCATTTATCCCAACAGGGAATTATACCGAACAAACACCCCCAACCTGTACTGGCTCTTCTTTGGTTTTGCTGGACAAACGATGCAATCGCTATTTCCGGCCAAAATCTGCCGGGATCTCACCCCAGGCAGCCGTATCCCACTTTAGGACCGGGTTGGTGTACTCATTTTCAGCCAGCCACTTTTCGGCGCGAGCAACCAGTTCGAACAACCCGGTATTTTGCCCGGTTCGAGTCATTTTTGTGCGGCAGGATTTTAACCCGACCCACAAAATGGCATTTTCTGAATCTGAATATACCGGCCAGCCCAGGGATTTTTCTTTCATCCAGGCCAGGGCATGGACAATTGCCAGGAATTCGCCGATATTGTTGGTGCCATCGGGGAAAGGCCCCTGCCGGAAAATTGGCCTGCCGCTGTCAAATTCCACGCCGCGCCATTCCACCGGGCCGGGGACGCCTGCACAGGCAGCATCGACGCACAGGGCTGGAGAAACCGGCCTGGTTTTGGCGGTTTTCCAGTTCCCAGCACTGGATGGCTGGCCTTTGAATTCGGCATATTCGCTGCGAAAAGCCGCTTGGGCGGCTTCCCGGCTTTCGAATGCTTTGAACTCTGCCCCGGCATAACCCGACACCTGGGCTGCGCAGGCATCCCAGGTGTTGAAAATCCCGGTTTTACGGCCTTTCCAGACCACATAAAATTTTTGTTTCGCCATTGGGAATACGCTCGCTGGAAAGTATCAGGCCCAATCGCGCACGCCCGCCAGGAAGGCTTTGCCCGGCATCGGTTTTTTACCCGCCGGTTGAAGTTCATCCAGCACCAGCAAGCCATCTGCTGTCCCGATTGCTGGAAGGCCATCCACGATTGTGTGTGTCGCGGGTTCCCGCTTCCCGGCCTGGGTATGCGCTTTGTGGATTTTGAGCGGCGCATCTTTCCAGGTCATATATGCGCCAGGCCAGGGCGAGAATGCCCGCACGAGGCGTTCCAGTTCGCTGGCAGGGCGGGTGAAATCGAGCAGGCCATCTTCTTTTTTGAGCATGGGCGCATAGGTTGAGCCGTCAACAGGCTGGGGCTGGGGTTGCAGGCCGCCGCCCAGGTAGCGGGGTAGTGTTTCGAGCAGCAGTTCGCCACCCAGGGCAGAGAGTTTCTGGAAGAGTGAGCCGCCGGTATCGGATGGCAGGATGTCGATTGCTTTTTGGGAAAGCATGGGGCCGGTATCCAGCCCGGCATCCATTTTCATGATGGTGATGCCGGTTTCTTTATCCCCGGCCAGGATGGCGGCCTGGATGGGCGCGGCGCCCCTCCAGCGCGGCAGCAGCGAGGCGTGAACGTTGATGCAGCCGTATGGGGGCAGCTCGAGCACGTTGGGGCGCAGGATTTGCCCGAAGGCGGCCACCACGATCAGGCCGGGATTCCAGGCCTGGAGTTGGGCAAAGGCCTCGGGTGTGCGCAGCTTTTCGGGCTGGAGGATTTCCATCCCCAATTCCTGTGCTACGATTTTGACTGGCGGCGGGGTAAGCTGGTTGCCACGCCCGGCGGGCCGGTCTGGCTGGGTAACGACGCCCACAACCGGGTAATGCGCAGCCAGGGCGCGCAGGGTGGGCACGGCAAAATCGGGTGATCCCATGAAGACGATGCGTGTGTTCATGCGGTAATTGTAGCATGATAAAAAGTAGTTGAAATTTATATAAATAAGAGTAAAATGGTGACATACCAATTTCACAGGAGGCTTTTTTATGTCTGACTTCAATTCTGAAATCACCAGTGACGATAAGCTGTGGGGCTTGCTGGCTTATGTTTTCTCCCCGCTGGTACCCATCATCCTGATGTTGATGGAAGATAAGAAAAATCGGCCTTTTATCAAGGCTCACACTGTTCAAGCGTTGATTTTGGGGGTTGTTGCAGTGTTGACATCTGGTTTTTGTATCGGTATCTTGGTCTGGTTCTACGCGCTTTATTGCGGTTACCAGGCTTACCAGGGCAAGACTGTTGAAATCCCGGTCATCACTGGTTTCTGCAAGAATCAAGGTTGGGCCTAGTTTTTTTGCCCGGCGAAACGAGCCCGCGCGATGCGCGGGCTTTTTTGTTGCCTGTTACCTGTCGCGTGCTCCGCAACCTTTTTGAACAGGGTCTCGTATATCTTTGCAGAACATTCCGCTGAAAAGCGTACAAGAAAACGAGGCTAAAATGACAACTGAAACTACTGCAACAACCCCCACTCCGCTGCCGCTCTCCCAATCTGAAGAGCGCACCTGGGCCATGCTGGCACACTTGAGCGTGCTGGTAAACCTGTTCACGGGCGTACTGGGGCCGGTGGTGGCGCTGGTAATTTACCTGATGTTTGCGTCACGTTCACGTTATGTGGCTTATCACGCCATGCAATCCTTCATCTTCCAGCTTGTGATGTGGTATGGGATTGGTGCGATGTGGGCGGTGGTGGGGATGTTGAGCGCGGTGGTGGTCGGCGTGGTGCTGATCCCGTTCGCGTGTGCCGTCACACCTTTCCTGCTGGCGGGCATGGCAATTGCGCCCATTTACGGCGTGTGGGGAGCCATCCAGACCAGCCAGGGCCAGGATTTCAAGTACTGGCTGGTGGGTGATTGGATGCGCCAGACGCTGGTAGGATAACTTTTGGGGATGTAAAAGCCTCCACCCAGGATGCTCTGACGGGTGGAGGCTTTTGATTCTGCGCGGATTCTTTACAGTCCTGACAATACAGCGGGGATATAATTTCTGGGTACTTCGATGATGTCAGGTTACTCATTCTGCTCTATTTTGAAGCCCGAAACTCCTGGTTTCGGGTGCCTGCCAGCAGAACACGCAGGCTCCAGAATAGCCCAAAGATGGGAAGTTGGCATTGTCAAGATACTCACTGGAAAAGGATGCTCCAATGTCAAAGTTGTATAAGTTGTTTTATGTTTTGAGCCTGCTGGCGCTGCTCACAGCCTGCACAAACCCGTTTCGTGGGATGGTCGCCCCAAATTTGATCAGGGATACGCGCCCAAATATCTTGTTAATCATTACCGATGACCAGCGGATTGGCACAATGGAATATATGCCTGAAACCCAAAAGCTGATCTTTGACCAGGGGGTGGAATTTGCACAGGGGTTTGATACCACCCCGTTTTGCTGCCCCAGCCGCTCCAGCATTTTGACAGGGATGTATGCCCATAATCATGGCGTGCTGGTGAATGAAAAAACGCTCAAATTCCGCACACTGGTGAACGACTTGCACGAAAATGGCTATTACACTGGCCTGATTGGCAAATATTTGAACTCGTGGAAGGGTGCCCAACGCCCGGAATTCGACTACTGGGTTTCTTTCTATCGCGGCGACAGCGTTTATTACAGCCCAGACCTGAATGTGAACGGTGTTTGGGGGCCGCGTGAGGGTTATATCACCTATCTTTTCCGCGATTACATGTTGGATTTTTTGGATAAAGCCGCCTGGAGCCGCAAACCGTTCCTGATGGTTTTATCGTTCAACGCGCCGCATGCGCCCACCACCCCAGCCAATGAAGACCTGGAACTGTTTCAAGACCTGGAACCGCATCGCCCGCCCAGTTTTAACGAAGAAGATATTTCTGATAAACCAGCTTCGATCACCGGGAAGGATTTTCTCACAGAGAAAAAAATAACCCTTATCGACAAAGACCGCCGCAACCAGATTTTAACCCTGCAGCCGGTGGATCGCTCCATTGCGGCCATCATCCAGAAGATGGAAGCGATGGGCACGCTGGATAATACAATGATCATTTATCTTTCGGATAATGGCAAGCACTGGGGAGAACATCGCCTGGATGGAAAGAGCAGCGCTTACGAGGAATCGATCCGTGTGCCATTTGCCATGCGCTACCCGCCGCTAATTCCCACACCTTACGTTGAAAACCGGCTGGTAGCGAATATCGACATAGCACCAACAATTTACCAGTTGGCGGGGCTGCCCATCCCTGAGAAAGTGGATGGGATTTCAATGTTCAAGTTGTTCGATGGAAAAAGCGATTGGCGCACCTCGCTGCTGCTCGAAGCCTGGCCTTCGCGCGGGCATTGGTCGGCCATTCGCACAGGGGATAGTATTTACATCGAAACGGTTGATGATGTTTCGGAGTTCTATGATCTTACAACAGATCCCTTCGAGCTGGAAAATGCAATCAACCTGCCGCAGTACCAGGCTGAAATCGCGGAGTTAAAGGCAATTTTGCAAGAAGCGATTAAGCCCCGGGATGTGGAAAAGTTCAGGGTAACGCCAATCCCACAAAAATAAGCGCATAAAAACAGGTCTGGCCCTGCCCAGGCAGTGCCAGACCTGTTGGGTGAAACAAAAAGATCGGGGAAAGACCCGGTCTTTTTGTTCATCGGTGATTCAAAATGCAGCCTGCTGCCAGGCGGTGATCAGATTATGGATGGTGCGGGCTGTAATTGGTTTGGTGACGATGTTCAACGGCTTCAATCGCCGGATTTGCTCCATCGTATCGGTGTCGGCGTGGCCGGTCATAAAAATAATTGGAATTTGACGGATGGTATTGATTTCGCGGGCGGTATCAACGCCGTTCATCTGGCCAGAGAGATTCATATCCATCAATACCAGGTCTGGATTTTCGTTTTTTACCACTTCGATGGCTTTTTCGCCGCTGGCGACCAGTTCGCACAGGCTATACCCAAGGCGGCTGAGCTGGGTTTTCATATCATAGGCAAACAGGAATTCATCTTCCACAATTAGAATTTTGAGGGCGTCGCTCATAAAAATCTCTCGCTTTCATACACGGGGGCGATACTTGTCATCCGAAAACTCGATTTTCCAGGCAACCCCGTGATTGGTATCCAATTCTACACTGGCACCAAGTTGGTGAGTGGCAATGCCAATGATGGTTTGCACGCCCAGCGTATTCTTGTGGCGAATATCTTCACCTGGATGGACACCCACGCCGTTATCGGCAATTTCCAGGGTGATCTGATGCTCGCTGGGGCGGCTGAGCCGAATCTTGATTTCGCCAGTACGCTCAGCCGGGAAGGCATATTTGAAGGCGTTTGAGAGAATCTCGTTGACAATCAGCCCACAAGGGATGGCTGTATCAATCAGCACCGGAATGGGTTCGATTTCAAACAGGATATTGATCTTGCCTGGCATGATCTGGTAGCTCTCAAGCAAAAGCGCAGCTAGGTCAGTAATATAATCCTTTAAATCGAGTGTGGAAAGACTCTTAGACTGGTAAAGTTTCTGGTGAACCAGTGACATGGAGTGAATGCGGCCATCCATATCCAGCAGCACGTGGCGCAGGGCTTCGCTATCGGTTTGGGCTACTTCCAGGTTGAGCATGGAGGAGATGACTTGCATGTTGTTTTTGGTGCGGTGGTACAGTTCGCGCAGCAAGATTTCGCGCTCGCGCAGCGCGCTATGCACCTGCTCTTCGGCATTGCGCCGCTCGGTGACATCCGAATAGTACAGGCGCAGGGTATTGAATTCATCCACCCAGCTGGCATCGACCCCATACCAACGTTCGCTGATGTTGATTTCCTCGTATTTTCGATGGGTGATGTTGGTATGCAACTCGTGAATGATTTCTTGCAGGTTGGGAGGGATGAAACTGAACGAGCTGTCAATCCCTAGCATTTCGGATGCCCTTTTAAACGCCGGGTTGAAATAGATTATTTTGCCATTTCGATCTGTTTCGATGATAGGATGGGGATTCTGCTCGGGGAATGAAGACAGGTGGTTGATTTCGGCCTCGATGCGTTTGCGCTGGATTGCCAGGGCATAAAATTCGGCCAGCCGCCGGATGCCATCCAGGTCGCGGTCTACATATTCGCGCGGAGCGTTCGCCAGTGAAATCTGCCCAACCACATCATCTCCCAGCATTACCGGGACTGACAGGAAACGCTCAATTTGAATGTGCTGGTTGGGCATCTCGCTGGTCGCCGGGTGAGAGGCCGGGTTGTTGGAATAAAATGCCTGCCGGGTGTTAATAGAATTTCCCCATGGGCCAGCATAGTTCTCACCGGCATCGCGCAGGGAGCCAGCCGGGGGCATCTTACCGCTCAAGCGCTCAGGGCTTGTTGGTATATCAAGAACGGCGTGTACCATGTTTTCACCAGTCTCGAGGCTGATTTCTGAAACATAGCCCAGATTGCTGTCAGTCAATCGGGTTGCCTGGGTCAATACCTCCCTGGCAACATCTTTGATAGTGGAGTTAAGCCGGGTGATGGGCAGGTAAAGTGCAGCCAGGGCAGTAGTCAGTTCAGCATTCCAGCGGATCTGATCTTCAGCCTGTTTACGTTTGGTAATATCCTGTATCTGGGAGATGAAATAGAGCGGCTCCCCATCTTCTCGCCAGATGAGTGAGACCGAGAGCAACGCCCAAATAATGCTGCCGTTTTTGTGGATGTAGCGTTTTTCCATCTCGTAAAATTGGATCTGCTTCGCCAACATCAGGCGCACATGCTCCAGGTCTTTTTCCAGGTCATCGGGATAAGTCAATTCCTGGAAGGTGGTGCGCATCAGTTCGGCTCCGCTGTAGCCCAAAATTTCCAGCACGCGAGGGTTGACTTTGAGCCAATACCCCGTGGTGCTGACCAGGGCAATCCCCACTGCTGAAGATTCAAATATCCCCCTGAAAAGGATTTCGTTATCGCGCAGCAAGGCCTCGGCCAGTTTCAAGTCGGTGATGTCATAATTAACGCCAGTCATGCGTACAGCTTGCTGGTTGGTATCCCAAATGACCATACCATAGGCTTTGATGAAACGAATCTCGCCATTCGGCCAGACAATCCTGAATTCGGTATCATAATTGCGCTTGCCCAACCGGGCCAGCAAAGAGGTCTCCTCGCTGCGCGCGCGATCGCTGGGATGAACCCCCGCCAGCCAGGCTTCGTAAGCGCCCGTAAAATGATCACGGCTGACGCCATAAATGGCGTACATCTGATCATCCCATTCCAGGACATTGTTAACAATGTCCCAATCCCAAACACCCAGGTGGGCAGCATGGGTGGCCAGGTTAAACCGTTCGAACAGTTTCCCCAGTTTTTCGGCAGCCTGCTTCCGCTCGGTGATATCGGTGTGGGTGCCAACCATACGCAAGGCCCGGCCATTTTCATCTCGTTTGACGGCTGTGCCTTTCCCCAAAATCCAGCGCCAGCTGCCATCCTGCGCCCGAAAGCGGAACTCAATTTCAAAGCGTTCGGTAAAATTCTCAATGCAGCGGGTATTGGCCAGCAGGGTTCGCTCAAGATCATCCGGGTGGATCAAATCTATCCACGACTGCACCGTTTTTGGAAATCCGGTTGGCGGGTAACCCAGCATGGTGAAATAAGCCGGGCTGTAATAAACAGCCCCGGTCTGCACATCCCAATCCCACAATCCATCTTGCGAAGCATCCATCGCCCAGCTAAAGCGTTCCTGGCTTTCTTGCAGCGATAACTCGGCCAGTTTACGCTCGGTAATATCGCGCAGCATCACCAGGGTGAACTGCTCACCGCCCTGTTCAAACAAAGCCACATGGGTTTCCATAATAAATTTTGAGCCGTCTCTCCTTTGGGCGGTCGCCTCATAAGAAACAGGCGCAGGCTCACCTTGGGCGCGAGCCTGCACATACGCCAACACAGTATCCCGGCTCTCAGGGGCAATCAGGTTCAAAATGGGAGTGCCAATCAACTCATCTGCATTTTCATAGCCAAACATACTCACATAAGCCGGGTTGGCCAGGTAATGCTTACCCTGCCTGGAAACACCAATAGCATCGCGTGAATTTTCAAAAATAGCGCGCAGCTTAATCTCACTATCACGCAGCGCCATTTCCATTTGCTTGCGCCCGGTAATATCCATCAAAACTGCCGAAAAATGCTCCACCGAACCATCTTCACGGCGCAGCGCATTCACTGACAGGCTGGTATACAGCACCCCGCCATCCTTTTGGATGAAGCGCTTATCCAATTGATAGCCATCGATCTCACCTGCCATTACCCGGTTAAACTGTTGCACATCCGCATCCAAATCAGCAGGGTGCGTCAACTGTGCCCAGGTTATCTGGCTTAATTCTTCGCGCGCATAACCAAGCATCTCACACAGCCGGTCATTAAACTGCATCCAACCTTTCTCAGGAGATGTGATAGCCATCCCTACCATGCCCAGTTCAAAATACTTGCGGAATTGCTCCTCACTGCGCCTTTGGGATTCTTCCGCCCTCCTGCGTCCCGTAATATCCTGGGAGATTAATTGGACCCCCAGCACTTCTGCCCGATCATTAAAGATCGGCTGATAGGTGGAATGAAACCAGCCTTTTCCTGCAGGGAGATCGAATCCCGTTTCGAAGCTTTTGGCCTCGCCCGAACGCATCACCTGCCGCAGCCTTTCCTCCACATCCAAACCTATCTTTGCCCCCAGGAATTCATGTGGCAATTTACCTAATGCCTCGCCGGGGCTTGTTCCCAGGAATTTCATCGAAAGGCTATTTTGCAAAATCAGGCGGCATTCCAGATCAAAAATTGCATTGGCCGTGCCCGAATTCTCAAAAATTAACTGGTAACGTTCTTCGCTCTGGCGGATCTTGTTTTCGGCCTGTTTCCGGTGGGTCACATCCCGCCCAAAAATTGTGACACCTGTCACCCTTCCGTCAGAATCACGAATGGGGCCAATACGATATTCGGCATAACGCTCTTCGTGTGTAAAACGCGTCCTGCGCACATCCACGCTAAAATATTCGCCATTCAAGGCGCGGTCATAATATCTGCGCCATTCAGCTTGCACATCATCGGGATAATTCGCCAGCACATAATCACCCAAAAGCATGTTGCGCCCATCCGCCGCCCGGACATTCTCAAGGAAAATCGAATTACCCGCCAACAGGCGATACTGCCGGTCAACAGACCAGATCGAATCATCGGTATTCTCAATCAGCGCCTTCAGGTTGTCCTGGCTTTCACGCAGGGCGCGTGTCTTTTGTTGTACCTGGCGGCGCAGTAAAAAGCTGAAAATCGCAAAAGCCATTACCAGCAAAACAGCAACAACAAAAACCCCGGTAACCCAGGTGGGCAGCCGGGAATCTTTCTGCTGGTAACGCCCTGTCCATTTATTCAGGGATTGGTGATAAAAAGATATCGGATCAGATTTTAAGCTGGCAAAATACCGGTTGAGCGTCAGTCGCAGGCCTGAATTTTTCCCATTGGGAAAGGCAAAATGTATCTTCACAGGCGAGAAAAATATATCGGTGGATTTGATATTGGGGTACTGATGCTCCCAGACCAACCCGTAAACCTGCGTAACCACCCCGGCATCCACATCCCCAGCATTGACGGCCACCAAGACATCCTGGTAATCTGCCATTTGAACAATCCTGGCGCTAACCCCAAACTGATCGAGCAAATTTTCCAACCCGATGGTATACAAACTGCCTTGCAAAACCGCGATTTTCTTATCCTGCAAATCCAACACAGTTTGAATAGACTGGTTCTCCCGCTGGTAAGCCACACCCCAATCTAAAAAAAGGTACTCGCTTGTAAAATCCATCAGTTGGTCGCGCTCTTCGGTGTAGCCCACCCCCGGGAAAATATCCAACTTCCCAACTTGCAACGCCGTGATACATTCTGAAAAATTACACGGCACATATTCCAGCGTCCAGCCCTCTTTTTCAGCCACATAATTAAGCATTTCCACATACAACCCGGCAGGAAAACCGTTCTGGTCGATAAAAACAAGCGGTTCGTAGTTATATATCCCCACGCGATAGGTACTCCCAGATTGAGCCAGCGCATTCCCATGAAAGTGAATTGTGATGGCCAGCAAAACCGCCAAAACAAATCCAGCCATCTTCCATGCGCGACCTATCCCGGTATGCAGCCTGCGCCCGTTATAAGAGGACATAGCCAAACCTCCCAATGGAAATTCGCCACAAACATAATAATTAACTCAAGTTGCTACCTTTGGCGCAATCGCCCTCATCCCTGGCCCTTCCCCCGGCGGGGGAAGGGAATTACCCCCCTCTCCCTTTGGGAGAGGGCCGGGGTGAGGGAACTCCTTGCAAAAAGGCAGTTTGACA